>CAYYLQ010000054.1:0-1718 GCA_964472655.1 uncultured Nitrospirales bacterium | reverse complement strand
GCAAAGGGGTAGGGGCTTAACCCCTCTCCGAGGCGCTGTAACGGCACGCGCGCCGTACGGGCACCCTTCACCCAGAAGTTGAGGTTCGCAATCTTCACGCCGCCGGCGATGACCGCGTCGGTCAGGCCGACTTGGTGGTAGAACTCCAACGTCCGCGCCTGTACGGCCAAGGCGCGGGAGGTGGGGCCTGGCTCAGCGGTCTTGTCGATGATCCGCACCGAGATGCCGAGCCGGGTCAACCAGAGCGCGAGGACGAGACCGGTGGGTCCGGCCCCGACGATCAAGACAGGGCGGTTGGTCAGCACGCCCTCTTTCGCTTGCCCTGCCGCGCGCAGCCCCGATGCCGTTGTGGGTGATGGTTCCATATCATTGACGCGTGGGGCCATGCGTGTTCCCTTGCGAGAGCGGGAGGAGGAACAGTGTGCAGCGGCTGTCCGCCCGCCTCCCGCTCTCCACTATGGAAATCGGTCGCGTTGATGCATGTTTAGTGGTGAAATTCCCATGCATCGCGCTCTCATGTGCACTGGTGCGTCTCATTCTTTGTCTGGCGTGACCAGTTTCTTTGCGTCGGTATTGACCACAAACACGGCCAGCAGGCGGGCGGGTTGCGTGTCACTGGCATTGGCGCTGACGACATGATGATCGCCCGGTATTTCGGCCCAGCTCTCGCCGGCGCGATACACCTGTTCCGGACCGTCATTCACTTTGCTACGAATTGCCCCCTCCAGGACCGTGGCATAGATGAAAGCCGAGGCGGGATGGGTATGCGCGGGATTGGAGCCTCCCGGCTGGTATTCGACCAGCACGCCTTTCATACTCTTGCCGGGCACAGTGGGCAGGGCGTGATCAAAGACCAACGTGACCTTGGACTTCTCAGTAGAGATCAGTACAGTAGGCAAGTCATCGGCTGAAGCTACGCTGACGGAGAGCGCGGCGAAGGCCACGCCGCAGAGGAATCTCGTGAACATCGGTGTTCTCCTTCCTTGAGACAAATGCGTGGATACAAATCCACTGTAGGACGCCCTCATCCCGACCGACCTGATCGCGGATCGAAAGGCGTAGTCTTCGGACAAGCAGAGACAGGTGCACGCGCAGTGATCGCCGGTCCGGCCCCCTGCGTCATCTGGGCGGCTCCCCTGCCTCGCGAACTTACTTTTGCGGTAGGGAGCGGCGGAGCCAGTCATTGAAACCGATGCGGCCGAGGCGCGCCTCGCCCAACGGCACGAGCGAGTGCTCCTCGACCCGGCCACCGAAGTAGCGGGCCTCGGGGTCGCGCACGACCGCACGCGGGTCGCCGACCGCCTTCAGATAGCGGGCGACGATTTCGTTGAACGGCGCTCGTTCCGGGCCGGCGATCTCGACGATGCCGTTGCGCGGTGCCGCGAGCGCCACCTCAGCGACCATAGGAGCAACGTCGTCCGCCGCGATGGGCTGGAACAGGCCGGGCGAAAGCCTGACTCTGTTTCCATCCGCACTTGAAGCGGCGATGCCGCCGAGGAATTCCAGGAACTGGGTCGAGCGGATGATGGTGTAGGGGATGCCGGAGGCCTCGATCAGTTGCTCTTGGGCGACCTTGGCGCGGAAATAGCCATTGTCGGGCGTCCGATCGATGCCGACGATGGAGAGCGCGATGTGGTGCCGGACGCCCGCTGTGGCCTAATGGCGCGAGAAGGTTGCGGCCGGAGGTCTCGAAGAATTCCAGCACCGCCTTGTCTTCA
>CAYYLQ010000053.1:0-2031 GCA_964472655.1 uncultured Nitrospirales bacterium | reverse complement strand
CGCCCAAGGACGTGATCCTCTACGTCTGCGGCCTGCTGACCGTGAAGGGCGGCACGAACAAGATCGTGGAGTACTTCGGGCCCGGCGCCGAGACCATCAGCGCCACCGGCAAAGGCACGATCACGAACATGGGGGCCGAGCTGGGCGCCACCACCTCGGTCTTCCACTTCGACCAGAAGATGGTGGCCTACCTGAATCTGACGGACCGGGCGGACATCGCCAAGCTGGCCGAGGCGAACCGCGAACTCTTGACGGCCGATCCCGAGGTGCTGAAGTCGCCGGAGAAGCATTTCGACCAGGTCGTCGAGATCGATCTCTCCAAGCTCGAGCCGCACGTCGTGGGGCCGCACACGCCGGACCTGGCCCGGCCCATCTCCAAGATGGCGGCCGAGGCGAAGGAGAAGGGCTATCCGGTCCAGCTCAAGGCCGCCTTGATCGGAAGCTGCACGAATTCCTCCTATGAGGACATCGGGCGCGCGGCGCACATCGCGCGCCAGGGCCTGAAGGCCGGGCTCAAGGCCAAGGCCGCTTTCCTCGTGACGCCGGGCTCGGAGCGGATCTTCCATACCATGAAGCGGGAAGGCTTCATGCAGACCTTCGAAGAGATGGGCGGCACCGTGCTGGCCAACGCCTGCGGTCCCTGCATCGGCCAGTGGAAGAGGGCGGACGCCGTGAAGGGCCGCCCCGATTCGATCATCAGCTCGTACAACCGCAACTTTCCGGGCCGGAACGACGGGCTCAACGAGACGCTGTCGTTTCTCGCCAGCCCCGAAATCGTGACCGCCTACGCCTTCGCCGGCGATTTGACCTTCGATCCGGTGCACGGCGCCTTGAAGACCGCGGACGGCAAGGAGCTGAAGTTCGAGCCGCCGCAGGGCGACGAGCTGCCGGCCAAGGGCTTCGCCAAGGGCGAGGAAGGGCTTGTCCTGCCGGCGGAGAACGGCGACGCCTTGAAAGTCGAGATTCCCCCGGACAGCGAGCGGCTCCAGCTGCTGCAGCCGTTCCCGCGCTGGGACGGGAAGGACTATGAGAAGCTCCCGCTCCTGATCAAGACGAAGGGCAAGACCACGACCGACCACATCTCGCCGGCCGGGCCCTGGCTCAAGTTCCGCGGCCACCTGGACAAGATCAGCGACAACGTGTTCCTGGGCGCCAACAGCGCCTTCTCGTCCGAGCCCGGCAAGGGGACCGACGTGCTGAGCGGCGAATCCGGCCTGACGATCGCCCAGATCGCGCGGCGCTACAAGGCGAAGGGCATCGGCTCGGCGGTGGTGGGGGACGAGAACTACGGCGAGGGCTCCAGCCGCGAGCACGCCGCCATGTCGCCCCGGTTCCTGGGCGTCAAAGTCATTATCACCAAGAGCTTCGCGCGCATTCACGAAACGAATCTCAAGAAACAGGGGATCTTGGCGTTAACCTTCTCCGACCCGAAGGACTACGAGAAGATCGAGCAGCAAGACCGCATCAGCGTGGCGGGGCTAAGCGCTTTGGCTCCGGGCAAGCCGGTGCAGGTGACAATCCATAGGGCGGATGGACAAGCGCTCACCATCCGGGCGAACCACAGCATGACGGAGCAGCAGATTGCGTGGTTCAAGGCGGGATCGGCGCTGAACGCGCTGAACTAACGATGGTGAAAGAGGAGAAACATGACGACTAAAGCATCCAAAATCATTTATACGAAGACCGACGAGGCGCCGATGCTGGCGACCTATTCGTTTTTGCCGATCATCAACGCCTTCACCAAGGTGGCCGGCGTGTCCGTCGAATTGCGGGACATCTCCCTGGCGGGACGGATCCTCGCCGTCTTTCCCGAATATCTGACGGCGCAACAAAAGCAATCGGACGATCTGGCCGAATTGGGGGGGCTCGCCAAGGCGCCGGAAGCCAATATCATCAAGCTGCCCAACATCAGCGCCTCGATCCCCCAAATCAAAGCGGCCGTCAAGGAATTGCGGAACCAGGGGTACCAGGTCCCCGATTATCCCGAGGACCCGAAAGACGACAAGGAGAAGGACATCAAGGCGCGCTACG
>CAYYLQ010000052.1:0-2041 GCA_964472655.1 uncultured Nitrospirales bacterium | reverse complement strand
AGGTTCCCGAAGAAGATCAGCCAGAACACCATCGGCTGGGCCAGCGTGAAGAGCATGCTGAACCGCTCACGGCTCAGCCGCTTCACCCAGCGCATCGTCAGCGCGCCGACTTCTTGCAGATACATCTGCATCTATTCCTCTTTGATCCTGCGGCCGGTGTGCGCCAGGAAGACATCGTCGAGGCGCGGCCGATGATAGTCCACGAACTCCAGGCGGCAGCCGCGCGCCGCGACGGCGCCCAGGATCGCGGGCAGCACCGCTTCCGGCGAGGCCACCCGGATGTCCAGCACGTGCTGCTTGGTGCTCACGGCCTTGACGCCCGCCTGGCCCTTCACGGCCTGGGCCAGCGCCTCGACCTTGTCCAGATCGCCCGCCGCCAGGGTGAGCGTCACGATGTCGCCGCCGAGGCCCGACTTGAGCTCGCCCGGCGAACCGATCGCCTTGACCCGCCCGCCGTCAATGATCGCGAGACGGTCGCAGAGCTGGTCCGCCTCGTCCAGGTAGTTGGTCGTGATCAGGATGGTGATCCCGCGCGCCTTCAGCTCGCGGATGTGCTCCCAGATCTTTAACCGGCTCTCCACGTCGAGGCCCAGCGTGGGCTCGTCCATGAAGAGGACCTGGGGGTGGGGAATCAATCCGCAGGCGATGTCTAGCTTGCGCTTCATCCCGCCGGAGTAGTTGCGCGCCACGTCGTCGGCCTTGTGCTCGAGGTTGACCAGCTTCAGCACCTCCTCGATGCGGGCCGCCGCCTCGTCCTTGGGGATGTGATAGAGGCTGGCCAGCAACTGGAGATGCTCGCGCCCGGTGAGGAACCGGTCAATGGCCCGCTCCTGCGGCACGTAGCCGATGGCCTGGCGGACGGCGGTGGCCCGCCCGACGACGTCCATGCCCAGGACGCGCGCGGTTCCGCCGGACGGACGCAGCACGGTGATCAGGACGCGTAGCGTCGTGGTTTTGCCGGCGCCGTTCGGCCCCAGCAGCCCGAAGACCTCGCCGGGGGACACCTGGAAGGAGACGTCCTCGACGGCCGTGACCGGCCCCTCATAGGTTTTAGAGAGGCGCTCGACCTCGATGGCGAAGGAGCCGCCCACGGTCAGCCCCAGCCGGCCGAATCGTTCCGCTCGTAGCGCTTGAACTGGAGGAGATCGAGGAGCCGGCGGGCCTGCTGGACCAAGGTGTCCGCCTCCAGGAGGAATTGCTTTTCCAGCGGCGTGAAGTCCAGGCCGAACGAGAGATTGTGCACCAGGGCTTCATCGTCCACGGGCTGCTTGAGGAAGTTCGTGAGCGCCATCCCGCCTTCCTGGGACAGCAGGAAATTGCCGACGATCTTCAGGATGTCGGCGCGCAGCTCGGCCGGGAGCTTGGCCTCCGGCGGGGCAAAATCCTTGAGCAGGATCTTGCCCTGGCGGTACGACTCGATGTCGATTTCGTCCTGGATCTCGAACCGCCGCAGCCCCTGGAGCAGCACGTTGAACCGCCCGTCCGACAGGTTTTGCACGGCGACCATCCGGCCCACCGCGCCCATCGGGAAGATCGGGGGCCGTCCCTCGTAGTCGGACTCCCAGCCCTCCTTGAGCAGGACCATGCCGATCATCCGGTGCGAGGCGGCGGCGTCCCGCACCATGTGGCGGTACCGGGGTTCGAAGATGTGCAGGGGCAGATAGGTCCGGGGGAAAAAGACCACGTTCGGCAGCGGGAACAGCGGGATGACGCTGGGTATCGCGATCGGCCCGGGATCGCCCCCGGCGCCGGCGTTGGGACTCACGTGCATATGAATTACGATAGCCGAACGCCGTTCGCCTTGTCAATTTGACGGGAGGGGGCCCTTCGCGGACGAAACCCCTCCCGCGCCCACTTGAGCGGGAGAGGGCCCGTCGCGGCGGCCATTGCACTCCGCGCGCTTCTCACGCTAGAATGACCTTCTTATGGGCATGACGATGACGGAAAAGGTCCTGGCGCGGCACGCGGGGCGCAAGCACGCGGCGCCGGGCGAGAACATCTGGGTGGACGTGGACATCCTCATGACCCACGACGTCTGCGG
>CAYYLQ010000051.1:0-2135 GCA_964472655.1 uncultured Nitrospirales bacterium | reverse complement strand
TCGCCACGGGATGGGCCGCGCCCACGTTCGTCCCCGGCGCCATCGCCGCGATGTGTGCGGCGTAGAGGATGAAAACTCCCGCCGAGGCCGCCCGTCCTCCGCTCGGCGCCACGTAGACGATCACCGGAATCGGAGAGGCCGTGATGTCTTTGATGATGAGCCGCATGGACGTGTCGAGCCCGCCTGGGGTGTCGAGCCGGAGGACGACGGCCGTGGCGCCCGCTTCCTGAGCCACGGCCAACACATGATTGAAATATTCCGCCGTCACCGGATTGATGACGCCCTCATAGGTTCCCATGTGCACCGCCCCTCGGGGACTCTCCTCGGCCCTGCCGGTCCCCGCCGACGCGGTCAGCATTAGGCAGAAGCCCGTGAGAAAAATACCGGTGAGACGGAGGATTGGGAGGAGACGGTGGCCCTGTAATCTCAAGCGCATGGATCGGCTTAGCCTGCGATTATCGTAGACCCCCACCCCCCTCTCCTGTCAAGGAAAGATCGGCCTCCGCCTAGCGCTTTGCGGTCTGGAGCTCGTCGAGCAACTCCCGGGCTCGCTTGGCGTCATCGGATGAAAATGGGACCTGGCCGAAGCGTACCCGGCAATAGAGTCCGGTCAATGGCTCGACATACCGCGCCGTCTCGCTCCGCTCCTGCGCCACCTGCCGGGCGAATTCCAAGGGCGTCGCGCCCGGCGGCTTCAGCAACCCCTGGGAGGCCAGAATCCGAAGCATCCGCTCATACAGCTGGACCGCAGCGATCTGCCGGGCCGTGCGCGGGTCCGCATGGCGCGCCCTGCCGCTCCGCCCCAGCCTGTTCCAGGCCAGGATGAATCCTGCAACAAGCACGCCGGCAACCAGGCCTTCTACCAGAAACCATCCGTAGGCGCTCGCCGACTCAGTCAGCCACGCCTTAACGGACGCCAGACTGCCGGTCAGCGCGGACAGAAGGCCGGACACCTCCGTTCGCACCTTCTCGCCTCCTTCCCGGAGGCTCTTGGCGGCGGCCATCTGATCGCGCAAGCTGTACTGGACGACATAGCGGTCCCATTTCAGACGGACCGAGTCCACGACCTTGCCGATTCTCCAAAAGAAAGACGGCACCGCGGCGGGCACGGCCGGAGTCGGATCGAACGTCACCCATCCGGAACGGGGGAAATACACTTCCACCCAGGCATGCGCGTCCTGCTGACGGACCGAATAGTAATTGCCGAAATCGTTCCACACGCCGGGGAGAAAGCCGGTGACCAAACGAGCGGGGATGCCCAAGGTCCTGAGCATCACCACCATCGCCGTCGCGTAGTGCTCGCAGTAGCCCGTCTTGCGGGTAAACAGAAAATCTTCCACGGGACTCGCCGAAACGGACGTGCCGACATCAAGGCTGTACTGGTAGTTCTGGCGGAGATGCCGCTCGACGGCCCTGGCCATGTCATACGGGGTTTGACCTGTCCCGGCCACCTCGCGCGCCAACGCCTCCACGCGAGGACTCATGTCCGGCAGTTGCAGAAAGCGCTTTCTGATGAGGTCGGAATAGCTGAAGGAGTCCGCCGTCCGATCCGACTCCAGGAGACGATCCGGGATGGAGCGGACGCTGTACTGAAACCGCGCCGACGTCTGGTAGGGCAAGGACAGACCGCCGACGCCATCCACCTGCACAACCTGAAAACCGCCTTTGACCGCCTCGACGAACGACGCCCCGAACAGCACGGTCGTATCGAGTGCCTCGATAAGGATCTCCTGGCGCAGGCCGTTGGACTCGGCGACAGCCGCCGCCTGAGGCGTGGACACCAGGAAGACGCCGTCGGGCGTACGTTCCAGCATCCGCCGGGCCGACGATCGGTTGGCCCAGGACCGTCCATCGTAGGTGTCATAGGCCGCGCCACGGAAGTACAGCGCGTCCAGGACGGGACCGCGCTGGTCCGGAAACTCGACCCGCATAACCACAGTCGGATCAAGCTTGACCGAACCGATGACACCCAGGTCCACCCTCTCGGAAAAACCGGAGGTGCGGATCAGCTCCATCCGATTCTTCTGAAAGAAGCCGGCGCCGATACGCGGGATGAGGAAGAAGATGACCAGCGTCAGGCAGAAGGACACGACCGCGATGCCGTTCGTCGTCCAGAAGAACTGCGTCGTGACCGG
>CAYYLQ010000050.1:0-2399 GCA_964472655.1 uncultured Nitrospirales bacterium | reverse complement strand
CGCCGGACTTCGGGGACGCGAAGCTGCACCGCACCGCCGGGGCCACCATCGTGGGAGCTCGCCGGCCGCTGATCGCGTACAACGTGAATCTCGCCGCCATCGACCTGGATCTCGCCAAGGCCATCGCGCTCAAAGTCCGTGCCTCCAACGGCGGGCTCCCCTTCGTCAAGGCGGTCGGCATCGATCTGAAGAGCCGGGGGTGCGTGCAGGTTTCCATGAACCTGACCAACTACGAAGAGACCTCCGTCCATGAAGCGTTCGAGGCGGTCAAGGCGGAAGCCGCCGGGCACGGTGTCGCCGTCCACAGCAGCGAAGTGATCGGGCTGATCCCGGAGGCGGCCGTGGCGCAGGTCGCCGCGCACTACCTGATGTTGGAGAACTTCTCGATGAGCCAGGTTCTGGAAGCGCGGATGGCGCAGGGCCTGACGCAGGACGTTTCGGCCACGGTCGGGCCGTTCCTGGAAGCTGTCTCGGCCCCGCATGCAGCGCCGGGCGGAGGGAGCATGGCGGCCATGACCGGCGCGGCCGCGATGTCTGTGGGCGTGATGGTGAGCGGGCGGTTACTCGAAAAGGAAACCCGGCTCGACAAGGCGGCCGCCCTCCGCGCCAGGCACGACCTCCTGATCCAGCTCCGCGACCGGCTCCAGGCCGCGATCCGCGAGGACGCCGAGGCTTACGACGCCGTGCTCCGAAACGCCAAACGCCCCATGATCGATCCCGGGCGAGACGCGGCGCTCAAAGACGCCCTCAGCGTCGCCATCGCGGTCCCCCTTGCCATCACGGAGCTGGCGGTGCAGGGCATGGAGGCCCTCCTGGCGCTGATCCCTCTTGCAACGCCGCCCATGGCCGCCGACCTCAAGGCCGGCATCTTCGCAGCCCAGGCCGCCGGCGAAGGCGCGCTCGCCTGCGTCAAGGCCAACCTGGACTCGCTCAAGGACGATCCCCGCGTCCCCGACCTCCTGAAGCAGCTTGCTCCCTTCGAGAACCGACTCCGCGAACGGCCTTAGCTTTCCATCATCTCCAGGCGGGCGTCGAACTCGTGACTGCATTGCGTGCAGCGCACGCAGTCCCGTTCCAGCGTGACCTCGTCGCTGGGCACGGCCATGCCGCCGCAGTCCGGGCACCGCCGCACGTGGGCGGCCTCATCATGGAGCGTTTCGAACTTTGAGCCGCGGAGGCAGTACACCGGCTCCCCGTCAAGCACCCAGGGCCGGCCGGCATTATCGACGACCGGCAGGGCTATGTAATGGCGCGCGGCGTAATCCTCCCGTGCCTTCTGGGTCGAAAGCCCGTCCTTGACCAGTTTGTCGGTCTTGGCATCATAGAGCGCATTACCCTTCACAATGACTTTGGCCGGTCCCATCAGACACCTCCTTAGACCCGGATCACATGCCTCCCTCTTTCGGCTGGTAGCGCTTGCGGGTCTTGTCCATCACGCCCGTCAATTCGTTCCATTCCTGCGCGGTCAGGAGCGATTTCATCTTGAAGCGCAGGCCCAGGATCTTCGTGGAACTGGCCATCCTGGCGTTATTCATGTCGTCCAGAACCTTCGTGAACTGCTCCGGCTTGGCGTCATAATCGGCGTTCAGGACGATCATCTGCTCGTGAAACGCGCGCGACGCCTGCGCGGAACTCTTGACCTCCGCGACGATGTCCTGCAGGATCGCCTTGGCTTGCTTGGCCTTTTCGGGATCCTTCACCGTCTGGTCCACCATCGCGTTCGTCTCGGCGATCCCCCGCTCGATCACGGCTTCCCCTGAATGCATCCCCATGCCGGAGCCGTGGTGCCCGGCGCAGCCGGCCATCGTCAGCGACACCGCAACCAACGCGGGCAGCATCACGTTCGCAGTCCTCATTTTCAATCCTCCTGAAAGCAATGGTCTTCTCCGGGTCGCGAGCCCAGAATCATAACCGCTCCCGTGTTCTAGCGCAATCGTCATCGCGCAAACCGGTTGACCCGCAGGCCTCAGGTCTCTACAATGACCGCGCCATGCCCGCGAAAACCCGCATTCACGCCCTGCTGGAGAAGGAGCGGACGCTCATTTTCCCAGGCGTGTACGACGCCCTGGGCGCAAAGCTGGTGGAGCGCGCGGGCTTTCCGCTGACCTTCATCTCCGGCTACAGCGTGGCGGCCACGCAACTGGGGCTGCCGGACTTCGGCTACCTCACGCAGACCGAGATGGTGGCCGCGGCAAAACGGGTCTGCGCCTCGGTCAAGATTCCGATCATCATCGACGCGGACACCGGCTACGGCAACGCGCTGAACGTGATCCGCACGGTGAACGAGCTGCTCGACGCCGGCGCCGCCGGCATGTTCCTCGAGGACCAGGTCTGGCCCAAACGCTGCGGCCACATGAAGGGCAAGCGGGTCATCCCGGTCGAGGAGCACGTGCAGAAGA
>CAYYLQ010000049.1:0-2428 GCA_964472655.1 uncultured Nitrospirales bacterium | reverse complement strand
TTGAACCTGTGGCCTCTTGCGTGTGAAGCAAGCGCTCTCCCACTGAGCTAATCGCCCATTCCGCCGCCGCAGAAACGGCCTGACGTTAACATACCGACAGGGGGCAGTCAACCGCACGCCGCGCTTACAACACCTGGAAAACAAAGCATTTGAGATACTCGCTCTCTGGCATTCCGAGAAGCACTGGATGGTCGCGTCCCTGAGCACCCTGCGCGACGAGCCGGACGGTGCGGCGGACGTCCCGTGCGGCGTCCCCCAGGAGTTGCCGGAACTGCTCGGCGGTCAGATGGTGCGAGCAGGAGCAGGTGACCAGAAAGCCTCCGGGATGGAGAAGCCGCATCGCCCGCAGGTTGATTTCCTTGTAGCCCGCGACGGCTTCCGGCACGCGGGCTCGCGTTTTGGCGAAAGCGGGGGGGTCGAGGACGATCAGGCCGAAGGACTCGCGGCGGCGGTCCCGCTCCTTGAGCTCGTCGAAGACGTTGCCGGCTCGGTACGTGCAGCGATCGGCCAGGCCGTTGCGCTCCGCCAGGGCCGTTGCCCGTGCGATGGCCGGCGCCGATTGGTCGAGGCCCGTCACGCGGGCGGCCCCGTACCGGGCGGCATGGAGGCCCCAGAGGCCCGTATAGCAGAAGCAATCCAGCACTGCCGTCCCGTCCGCCAGCCGTTCGAGCAGGCGGTAGTTGTCGATCTGGTCCAGGAACAGGCCTGTCTTCTGGCCTTCCAGAAGATCCACCGCTACGTCCAGGCCGTTCACCTGCACGATGAGTTCAGGCGGCAATTCTCCGAAGAGGACACCCCGTTCCCGAGCCAGACCTTCGCGTTCGCGCATCGGAGAATCGTTGCGGGCCACGATGGCCTGGGGAGTGAGGACTTCCTGGAGGGCTTTCAAGATGAAATCACGGCGGCGGTCTATCCCGGCGGTCAGAACCTGAATCGCCAGCGCGTCGCCGTAGCGATCCACGATGAGCCCGGGCAACCCATCCGCTTCCGCATGAACCACGCGGTAGACAGTCCTCCCCCCCAACGTCTTTTCCCGCCAACTCTGGGCTTGGCGGATGCGGTTGGTGAAGAAGTCCTGGTCGATGGGGAGGCGGTCGCGCCCGAACAGGCGGATGGCGATACTGGAGCGGGGATTGAGATAGCCGCGTCCGAAGAAGCGCCCGCGGCTGTCGACGACGTCAACCAGGTCGCCGGGTTCGACGCTCGGCGGCCACCCCGCTACTTCATTCCGATACACCCATGGGTGCCCGGCCAGCAAGCGATCCTGTTCTCCCGGCTTGAGGCGAATAGGATGGATAGGTTCCACGGACGGTGATGAGGGCAGCGCGTTAAAATTCAAAGTCCAGGATGCTCTTGAAGACGGCGTAGTCGCTCGCACCGGTCCACCCGAACTGCATGCCCAGGTCCCAGCCCACCGGCCCGAGCTTGAACTTGACGGCCGGGCCCCAGGAGTGGCTCTGGAAGTTCGTCGTCGGAAAGCTGCCGATCGGTCCGAAGTGGCCGAAGCCCTCGATCCCCAAGCGTACTGATGATTTGGTGAACCAGTACCACCCGCTCTCGTAGCCGAACCGGACCCGGGAAGCGTCGTTGAACTCCCGCTCCCAGACCGGGTTGAAGCTGATCATGAAGTCCTCGATGCGGCTCTCCAGCAGGAGTTTCCATTCGACCGTGTCGTTGTGCTCGAAACGGCGCAAGGGCACCTTGTATTCGAGGTACAGCGCGGCGGCCGGCCAGAAGCCGTGTCGGTCCAGAAACCGGTACACGGTTTCGTACCGATGGCTGACCAAGGTCAGTTGTTCCATCCCAGCCCGCGTGGGATTCTCGAAATCCGCGTAGGCTTCGATCCACCAGCGGTCCGTGATGCCATAGGCAAGCTCGGCGGTATGGCGCAGCAGATGTTGCCGGGGAAAGGGGCCGGCGGACGTGGCGATCGGCGTGTTGATGAAGGCGTCCAGCCAGTAGGCCGCCTCCAGTTCTCCTTTGTCTAGAGCGTACGGAGTGCGTACTTGGAGGTGATTGGCCTCGGCCGTCGCGGCATCCCAGACCAGACCGAATAAACAAAGGAACAGCAAGGCGCCGGCGGCGCGTCTCATGGTTACTCCACGGAGTGCCCCTCGGCCATCAAACGCTTCTTGAGGATCCACATCTCGTACAGCGGCACGCCGGCCATCACTAGGAACGTGCCGACCATGAGGACGTCGCCGAGCAGCATCACTACGGCAAAGTGCGGGCTCACGTAGAGGATGAGCCAGGGCGAGGCGAGATCGATGGCGACGCCGCTGAAAGCCAACAGGGTCATGCTTACTTTCACTGTTTGGCTCACCATAGTCAGGTAAAAGACGTGGCACAGGATCAGAAAGACGACCGGCATCGTGAAGAAGTGGAAATGGGTCGTCTCGGCCAGCTCCCGGAAGGACTTGGGCTGGCC
>CAYYLQ010000048.1:0-2587 GCA_964472655.1 uncultured Nitrospirales bacterium | reverse complement strand
TGGAGAGCCTGATCCACCACTTCATCATCTTCACGCAGGGCTTCAAGACGCCCAAAGGCGAGACCTATTGCGCCTCCGAGGCGCCGAAGGGCGAGCTCGGCTTCTTCATCGTGAGCGACGGCGGGCCGAAGCCCTACCGTATGAAGATCCGCTCGCCCTCGTTCGTCCACCTGGGGGCGTTCGACCACATGGCGCGCGGCTATCTCATCGCCGACATCGTGACGATCTTCGGGACCTACGACGTCGTTATGGGGGAGTGCGACCGGTGAGCACCGTCTTTTCGAAGGCCGCTCAAGAAAAGATCCCAGGGATCATCGTCCGCTACGCGGAGAAGCGAGGGGCTCTGCTGCCGCTGCTCTGGCTCGCGCAGGAGGAGCAGGGGTACGTGTCGGAGGAGGCGATGAAGGAGATCGCGGGGCTCCTGGACCTCACGCCGCCGCAGGTGTACGAGACCGTGACGTTCTACACGATGTACAACCGCCGCCCGATCGGCAAGCACCACATCCAGGTCTGCCGCTCGCTGATGTGCGCGCTCGTCGGCACGGATAATCTGCTAGGATGGATTCACGCCAAGCTCGGCATCAAGACCGGCCAGACGACGCCGGACGGGTTCTTCACGCTGAGCCAGGTGGAGTGCCTCGGCTCCTGCGGGACCGGCCCGATGATGCAGATCAACGACAACTATTACGAGCGGCTGACCCAGGACAAGGTCAACCGCATCCTGGACGACGTGAAGCGCGAGGGGAAGTGCCCGCTGGCGACGGGGCCGTTCATGTTCCCTGAGCCGACGGCAAAGTAGGAAAAACGTGGCAACGCACGAACTGCTGCTCCTCAAGAATATGTCCCAGCCGGGCTACAGCGGCTCGCTCGCCGACTACGAGCGCGCGGGCGGCTACCAGGCCCTCAAGAAGGTCCTGGGAAAAATCCAGCCGGCCGAGATCATCGAGATGGTCAAGAAGTCTGGACTGCGGGGCCGCGGCGGCGCCGGCTTCCCGACCGGCGTGAAGTGGTCGTTCATTCCCAAGGACCATCCGGGGCCGCGCTATCTCGTCTGCAACGCCGACGAGAGCGAGCCGGGCACCTTCAAGGACCGCCAGTTGATGGAGCGCGACCCGCACCAGATGATCGAGGGGATGATCATCGCCGCCTACGCCATCGGCGCGCACCGGTCCTACATCTACATCCGCGGGGAATTCGTGCTCGGCGCCAGTATCCTCGAACGCGCCCTGGCGGAGACCTACCAGGCTGGCTACCTCGGCCCGAACATCCTCGGGATCGGATTCGCGCTGGATATCTACGTGCACCGCGGCGCCGGCGCTTACATCTGCGGGGAAGAAACCGCGCTGCTCGAATCGCTCGAAGGCAAACGGGGCCTGCCCCGCATCAAGCCGCCGTTCCCCGCCACGCACGGCCTGTTTCAGAAGCCGACGGTGGTCAACAACGTGGAGACGCTAGCCAACGTTCCGCACATCGTGAACCGGGGAGCCGAGTGGTTCGCATCCATCGGGAACCCGCCCAAGAGCAGCGGCACGCGGGTCTTCTGCATGAGCGGGCACCTGAAACGGCCGGGTAACTACGAAGTGCCGATGGGCGTCACGTTCCGCGAGATCATTTACGACATCGCCGGCGGCATGCGGAGCGACAAGCCGCTTAAGGCGTTCATTCCGGGCGGCGCGTCGGCCGCGTTCCTGACCCAGGAACATCTGGATGTGAAGCTGGACTTCGAATCGGTCGCGCAGGCCGGTTCTATGCTGGGATCCGGCGGCATCACGGTGATGGAGGAAGGCACCTGCATGGTCTGGGCGGCGGAGAATCTCCTGCATTTCTTCAACCATGAATCCTGCGGCAAATGTACGCCCTGCCGGGAAGGCAGCATGTGGCTCCTACAGATCCTGCGTCGCATCGACCACGGAAAAGGGAAGATGGACGATCTCGCGACCCTGCTGCGCCTGTGCGGCAACATCGCGGGCCGCACGGTCTGCGCCTTCGGCGACGCCGAGATCGCGCCGATCACCAGCACGCTCCAGTATTTCCGCGAGGAATACGAGGCGCATATTAGGGAGCAGCGCTGCCCCTTCCGGCCGCAGCCTGCGCCCGAATTGATTTCGGTGGGGCATTAAGAGAGATCCATGGCTGAGATGGTCAACATCCTGATCGACGGCAAGCCGATCGCGGTGGAGAAGGGCACGCTCGTGATCGAGGCCGCGCGGCGGCTCGGGGTCATGATCCCGCATTTCTGCTACCACCCCAAGCTCAAGCCCGACGCCAACTGCCGCATGTGTCTCGTCGACGTGGAGAAACTGCCGAAGCTACAGACCTCCTGCAGCACGGTGGTCGCCGAAGGCATGGTGGTCCGGACCAATACGCCCGTCGTGGAGGAGGCCCACAAGTCCGTTCTGGAGTTCATCCTGGCCAACCATCCGCTCGACTGCCCGATTTGCGACCAGGGCGGCCGCTGCGATCTCCAGGACTTCTCGCACCGGTACACGCCCACCACCAGCGTCTTCCATGACACCAAGCGGGTGTATCAGAAGGAGTTCTTCAGCCCGCTGATCGAGAAGGAGATGAACCGCTGCGTCTCCTGCCT
>CAYYLQ010000047.1:0-2906 GCA_964472655.1 uncultured Nitrospirales bacterium | reverse complement strand
CGGGCGAGAACATCTGGGTGGACGTGGACATCCTCATGACCCACGACGTCTGCGGGCCGGGCACGATCGGCATCTTCCGCAAGCAGTTCGGCCCGACCGCCAAGGTGTGGGACCGCGAGAAGGTCGTCGTCATCCCGGACCACTACATCTTCACGAACGACCAGCACGCGCACCGCAACATCGACGTCCTGCGCGCCTTCGTCAAGGAGCAGGACCTGCCGTACTACTACGACGTCGGCACGGACAAGTACAAGGGCGTCTGCCACATCGCGCTGCCGGAGGAAGGGCATACCCGCCCCGGCGAGGTGCTCTTCGGGACCGACTCGCACACCTGCACGGCCGGCGCCTTCGGCGAATTCGCCACGGGCATCGGGAACACCGACGCGGCGCTCATCATGGGGATCGGCAAGCTCTGGGTGAAGGTGCCGGAGACCATGCGCTTCGAGTTCGAGGGGCCGCTCCCGCCGTACCTGATGGCCAAGGACCTGATTCTGCACATCATCGGCGACATCGGCGTGGACGGCGCGACGTACCGGGCGATGGAGTTCGCCGGCGACGGCGTCATGTCGCTCTCGATCGAGGAGCGGATGACGCTCTGCAACATGGTGATCGAGGCCGGCGGCAAGAACGGCATGATCCCCGTGGACGCCGTCACGGAGACCTTCGTGAAGTCCAAGACCACGAAGCCCTACCAGCCGGTCGCGGACGATCCGGACGCGCGCTTCCACAGCGTGCGGCGCTATAAGACCGCCGACATCCAGCCCACGGTGGCGAAGCCGCACTCCCCGGACAACCGGAGCACGGCGCGGGAGTGCCAGGGCGTCAAGCTGGACCGCGCCTACATCGGCTCCTGCACCGGCGGCAAGCTCAACGACTTCCTGGAGGCGGCCAAGATCCTGAAGGGGCAGCACGTGAAGACCGACACCTACATCGTGCCCGCGACGACCGAAGTGGCGAAGGGCCTGGCGGCGACCAGGCTGGACGGGCAAACGCTCGTCGAGATTTTCCAGCAGGCCGGCGCCAAGATTTCGCAGGGCGCGTCCTGCGCGGCCTGCCTGGGCGGCCCGTCGGACACGTTCGGCCGGCTGAACCGGAGCGAAGTCTGCATCTCGACCACCAACCGGAACTTCCCCGGCCGCATGGGCTCGAAGACGGCCCAGGTCTATCTGGCCTCGCCTTACACGGTGGCGGCCTCCGCGATCAGGGGGGAAATCACCGACCCTCGCGAGTTCCTGTGAGTGCTCACTAAATCGCTTGCAGCCTGCCGGGAAATTCTCGCCGGGGACGAGACGATCCTCCGCGAGCTGCTCCATCCGTCGCGCGATCCGGCCGCCATCCGGTACAGCCTGGCGCACGCCAAGCTGGCGCGAGGCACGGCGTCGAAACCGCACCGCCTGAAGACCTCGGAGGTCTATTACTTCATCAGCGGGCGGGGGCTGATGCACGTGAACGGCGAAACGACATCGGTGGCCGAGGAGCAGGCCCTGTACGTGCCGCCCGGGGCGGTGCAGCACCTGGAGAACACCGGCCGCGATGAGTTAGTGTTTCTGTGCATCGTCGACCCGGCCTGGCGCGCTGAAGACGAGGACGTGCAGGGAAAGGATTTGTAAGGGATGCAGGATATCATCAAGGGGAAGGCCTACGTCCTCGGCGACAACATCGACACCGACCAGATCATTCCGGCGAAGCACCTCGTCTACAGCCTGAGCGATCCGGAGGAACGCAAGCTCTACGGCAAGTACGCGCTGTCGGGCGTGCCCGATGCCGCCGCGGGCCTGCCGCAGGGCAACGTCAAGTTCGTCCCGGAGAACGACCACCGCTCGCCGTTTCAGATCGTGATCGGGGGGAAGAACTTCGGCTCCGGCTCCTCGCGCGAGCACGCGCCCGAGGCCATGCAGATCGCGGGCGTCACGGCGGTCGTCGCCGAGTCCTACGCGCGGATCTTCTACCGCAACAGCGTGGACGGCGGGTTCTTCATTCCCTTCGAGGCCACCCAGCGGCTGGTCGGCGAAATCAAGACCGGCGACGACTTGGAGATCAACGTGCCGCAAGGGACGCTGACGAACCGGACGTCCGGCAAGACCTACGGCCTGCGCCCGCTGGGCGACGTGCTGGAGATCATCAAGGCCGGCGGCGTCTTCGCGTACGCCCGTCTGGCGGGATTCCTGAAGTCATGAAGGCGCGGATCGCAGTCCTGCCCGGCGACGGGATCGGGCCCGAGATCATGCCCCAGGCCCTGCAGGCGCTGGAGGCCGTCGCCAAGCAATTCGGCCACCGCTTCGAGTTCACGCAGGCCGACGTCGGCGGGTGCGCCATCGACAAGACCGGCAAGCCGCTTCCCGCCGCCACGTTGACACTCGCCAAGGAGAGCGACGCGATCCTGTTGGGCGCCGTGGGCGGCCCCAAGTGGGAGGGCCTGGCCTATGACGTCCGTCCGGAGCGCGCGCTGCTGGGCCTGCGCGAGCAACTCGGCCTCTACGCCAACCTGCGCCCGGCCAAGCTCTACCCGATGCTGGCGGACGCCTCCACGCTCAAGCCCGCGGTCATCAGCGGCACGGATCTCCTGGTCGTCCGCGAGCTGACCGGCGGCATCTACTTCGGCAAGCCCAAGGGCATCACGAAGACGAAAGGCGGCGAGAAGGGCGTCAACACCGAGGTCTACACGACGCCGGAGATCGTCCGCATCGCCAAGGTCGCCTTCGAGGCCGCGCGCAAGCGCCGCAAGAAGGTCATGTCCGTGGACAAGGCCAACGTGCTCGAGTCCTCGGAGCTCTGGCGCCGCGTCGTCATCGCCGTCGCGAAGGGCTATCCGGACGTCGAGCTGTCGCACCTCTACGTGGACAACTGCGCGATGCAGCTCATCCGCAACCCGAAGCAGTTCGATGTGCTCGTCACCACGAATCTCT
>CAYYLQ010000046.1:0-3121 GCA_964472655.1 uncultured Nitrospirales bacterium | reverse complement strand
TTCCCGGCTGATCTGGATGTCCGCCAGGCCCTTGACCTTGTGCATGATGTCGTCCGCCTGGCGGACGACCTGGCGGGCTTTTTCCATGTCGTACCCGTAGATCTCCACGTCCACCGCGGCCTGCGAGCCGAAGCTGGTGACCCGTTTCACGATCCCGCCGGGGTCGAAGATCGTCAGCACGCCGGGGAAGAGCTTGACCACCTTGGGCCGCACCTCGTTCATGATCTGAATCTGATTGCGCGTCCGCTTGCCCGGCGACACCAGGTACACCTGCACCAACGCCGTGTGCGGCCCCGTGTTGGGATTGAAGAGGGAGGACCGCCCCTGCTGCAGAACTCCCACACTGGAGACGACCGTTTCCAATTCCTTGGGGGGGATCGTCTCGCGCAACACGCGCTCGATTTCGGCCACTTGCTGCTCGGTCTTCTCCACCCGCTGGCCGACCGGGGCCCGCACGATGATCCGGAACTGGCTTTCGTCGGTGACGGGAATGAACTCGCTCCCGATCAGCGGCACAAGAGCCAGCGAGCCGACGAAGATCAGAACGACCGCGACGATCAACGTCCGGCGACGGGCCAGCGCCCAGATGAGGAACTCCTGGTAACGGGCGTCCAGCCGCTCGTACCGGGCTCTGCTCCAGTCCATGAACCGGGCCAGCCAGGACGGCAGGGAACGCTGCGCCTCAAGCTCGGGTTTTACAAACTTGTAGCAGAGCGCCGGCGTCACGGTCCGGGAAATGAAAAAGGATGTGAACAGCGCGATCGTGATCGTGAAGACCAGCGGGATAAACAGGAGCTTGGCGATGCCCACCAGGAACAGGATCGGCAGGAACACCACGACGGTGGTCACGGTCGAGGCGAAAATCGGCATCGCCACTTCGCGGGCCGCCTCCAGGACCGCCTCCCAGCGCGACTGCCCGATGTTCAGATGCCGCTGGATGTTCTCCAGCTCCACGATCGAGTCGTCCACGAGCCGGCCGATGCCCAGGGCCAGCCCGCCCATCGTCATGATATTCAGGGTCTGGCCGGTGAAATACAGTGTGATGAAGGTCACGAGCACGGAGAGCGGGATCGCCACCGAGATGATCAGGGTGCTGGTGACGTTGCGCAGGAACACGAAGATCACGGCGGCCGCCAGCACCGAGCCCTCGACGGCCTGGTCGATGAGATTCTTGATGGACTGCCGGATGTACACCGACTGATCGAACGAGACGCCCAGCTTTACGCCCGGCGGGATGCCGATCATCTTCGGCATCGCCTTGCGGAGCGCGTCCACCACTTCCACCGTGTTGGCGGCGGGCTGCTTGTTCACACGCAGGTAGACCGACCGCTGGCCGTCCGTCCGCACGATGTTCGTCTGGATGTCCGAGGAGTCGGTCACGGTGCCCAGGTCCTTCACCCGCACCGGCGTGCCTTCCGCCGTGGCCTTCACGATCACGTCGTTGATGGGCTCGACCGTCTTGAACTGGTTGTTCGTAAAGACATTGTAATCGAGGTTGCCCGCCTTGAGGTCGCCGGAAGGGAGGATGACGTTCGACGCCTTGACCGCCTTGATGACGTCCAGGATCGAGAGCCCCCGCGCCTGCAGCATCGCGGGGTCCAAGTTGATGTTGATCTGCCGGACCTTGCCGCCTTCGACCGTCGCCGCGGCGACATTGGGCAGCTGCTCGACCTGCGGCGCGATCGTGTTGAACGCCAGATCGTAGAGGGCGCGTTCATCCTGATTGCCGCCCGAGACCGTCACGAAGGCGACCGGGATATTGGAGACGTCGAACTTGACGATGAACGGCTGGAGGATGCCGGGCGGGAGCTGGTTGAGGATCTGCGTGACGCGCTGCATCACCTCCATCTGGCCGACGTTGATGTCGGCGCCCCAGTTGAACCACACCTGCACCGCTCCGATGCCCTGCTTGGAAAACGACTCGACGTGCTCCACGTTCGATGCGGAGCTGACCGCCTTTTCGATGGGATAGACCACGCTCTGCTCGATGTCGATGGGCGGCGCGCCTTTGTAGATGACCCCGACGAAGGCGACCGGCACCTGAATCTGTGGAAAGAGATCGCGCGGCAGGCGATCCAGGGAGGTCGCCCCCAGCACAACCATCGCCAGCGACAGCATGAGGATACCAATGCGGTTGCGGAGCGCGAGGAGGGTCAGCCACATACGGAGGGTTACGGCGCGGGCGAGGCCGGCGGGGCGGGTTTCGCCGCCGCGTCCATCGGCTTGGGGTCCACCTTGACGCCGTCCGTGACAAGGTCCTTGCCGGAGACGATGACCGGCTCGGTGCCCGCCAGCCCCTTGACGATCTCGATCAACCCGTCGCTCTGGATACCCAGTTCGACTGGCACTTTCCGGGCCTTGCCGTCCTGCACGGTGTAGACGTACTGGTCGGACTCCAACCGGGTGACCGCGTCGATCGGGATCTGCAGCGCATTCGCATGGACGCCGACCAGGAGTTCCACCCGGGCGAACATACCGCCCTTGAGGGCGCGGTCCGGGTTCGGAATGTCCACCTCCACCGTCATGGTCCGCGTGCTCGGGTTCAAGGCCTGGACAACGCGCGTTACCTTGCCGGTGAAAGCCCGGCCCGGATAGGCGTCCGCGCGGAGCTCGGCCGGCTGGCCGATCTTCACCAACGGCACATCCTTCTCGACCACGTCCACCAGGACGCGCACGGTCGTGATGTCCTGCAGGACCAAGATCCCGCGCGACAACGTGGAGGTGCTGCCGGTCGAGCCCGACACGAAAGCGCCGGCGTCGAGATTGCGCGTGGAGATGGACCCCGCGAACGGCGCCCGGATGTACGAGTACGTCAGACTCGTCCCGGCCTGCTGAAGCGCCACCTCCATCTGGTGCACCTGCGCCCGCAAAGAGTCCACTTGCGCGACCGCCACGTCATAGGCCGCTTGGGCGTTATCCAGATCCTGCTGCGAGATGTACTGGTCCTTGATAAGGGACCGCATCCGGTCCAGGTTCAGCTTCGCATTGCGGATGGTTGCTTCCTGGCTCACCACGTTGGCCCGCGCGGCCTCCAGATTGGCTTTGGCCCGGTTCACGGCGTGCACGTACTCGGTATGGTCCAACTCGACGAGCAATTGGGCGGCTTTGACGAAGCTCCCCC
>CAYYLQ010000045.1:0-3706 GCA_964472655.1 uncultured Nitrospirales bacterium | reverse complement strand
AAGGAGAGGCATGGCCCGATCATACGACAGCGGAGGGCTCTAGACTGGGTGGCGGAGCGCAAAGGATTTGAACGTTCGATATCATTTGCTCTTCCCGCTATATCCGTAAAGATAGCTCACATTTTGTGTTCTGGTGAACTACTGGGCCGCGCACTCCCCCTTGATTCCCTTCCCACCACAGGCTATGCTGTAGTCACACTTGTAACCAATGGAGGAACGCATGAAGTTCACCAACGTCCGAGAACTCAAAGCCAAGACGTCGTCCGTGCTGCGCAGCGTGAAGAAAGGGGACACCGTGTTGGTCACCACGCACGGGCGGCCCACCGCCATGCTGGTGCCGGTCAGCGAAGACGATCTCGAGGATACCCTGCTGGCCTATAGCCCGACGCTGCGCAAGAAGATCGAAGAGGGATTGAAGGATATCCGAGCCGGCCGGACGATATCCTTGGCCGACTATGCCCACCGCCGCCGGAAGCTGAAAGCCACATCCGCGTGACCTTTCAGGTCTTTCTCTCCGAGAAAGCGCAGGACGACCTGGACGCGCTCCCCGCGAAACATGCCGAGCAAATTCTCGCCGATTGCCGCAGACTGGCGGAGGATCCGATCCCTGACGGGAAACGCATCAAGAAGCTCCAGGGCTTCAAAGACCCGCTCTATCGGCTCAGGGCTGGTGATTACCGCGTGATCTTCCGTCGCGCAGGCGCGCGCATTGATATTGTGCGGGTGCTGAGCAAGGGCGACTTCCAACGCGCCTATTGATCGTCGAGGCGGCAACACCTGCCCCGATCGTTCCGGTGTCGATTTTCGAGACAATTTCAAACTATTACCCTACGAGTATAACCTTGTTTTTATGCTCTAAAAAACTGCTCCGGAAGGCCTAAAACTGTACTTCCAAACTGCCCTGTAGAGCAAAGCCCTAGAGAAGCCCCCAATTCACCTCAACGCAGACGAATTCCTGCGCTGAATGCGGGCGAGAGGCACGCTATCTCGCCGGAATATCGGGGCATTCTCCAAGCGCCGGCGAGAGCGCCGGTGGGCTCTAGACTGGGTGGCGGAGAGGGTGGGATTTGAACCCACGATACAGTTTCCCGTATACGGCACTTCCAATGCCGCGCCTTCGGCCGCTCGGCCACCTCTCCTCCGAACTTGTTGAGCCGCCGCGTTCGATCAAATCGCGGCGGATATCCAATACCACCAGTAAAGTCTAAATCTCTTCCGCCGTCCTCTCCCTCAGCCCCTTAAAGAATCCCTGCAGCAACTCCCGGCTCTCTTCCTCCAGTACGCCGCCGATCACTTCGATGCGGTGATTCAGCCGCTGCTCCTCGTGGATAGCGAGCACCGACCCGCAGGCGCCGCCCTTCGGGTCGCGGACGCCGAAGACCACGCGCTCGACGCGGGCCAGGATCGCCGCCCCGATGCACATCGCGCAGGGCTCCATCGTCACGTAGAGCGTGGCGCCCACCAGACGCCAGGTCCGGAGCTGCGCCGCCGCCTCGCGGATCGCGATCAGCTCGGCGTGGGCCGTGGGGTCCTGCCAGACTTCCCGGCGGTTGTGCGCCCGGGCGACCACGGCGTCCCCGACGACCAGCACCGCGCCGATCGGCACCTCGCCCGCCGCCGCCGCGAGGCGCGCTTCGTCGAGCGCACATTGCATGTGGTCTCTATGGGTCACGGGCTGCTCTCGTTTGGAAAACCGGCGTCGAATGGTAACATAGCCGCGTGGGGTTGTCATGCGCCTGACCGTGCTCGGTTCCGGCACGAACGTGCATCCGAAACGCGCCGCGGCCGGCTACCTGGTGGAGACCGACCACGTCCTGCTCTTCGACTTCGGCGCGCGCACGCTGATGAACTTGATCAAGGTCGGCGCGGACCGCCACCGCCTACGGCATCTGTTCATCACCCACCACCATACGGATCACTTCGCCGACTTCTTCACGTTCTTCTTCGACGCCCTGTTCCACGCGAAGTTCGTCGCGCCCAGGCCGGCTCTCACGATTTACGGGCCGCGCGGCACGCGCCGCCTGTTCGGCGCGCTCCTGAAGGCGATGCCGGGCTTCTCCGAGGCGCCGTTCCGGGTCACGGTCACGGAATTGACGGATCGCACGATCAGGATCGGCCGGACCCGCGTGACGGCCGGGACGGTCGTGCACAGCTCCCGCCTCCATTGCCAGGGCTACCGCGTGGAGCACCACGGCGCCGTGTTCACCTACTCGGGCGATGCCGAATATTGCGAGGGGCTCGTCGAGCTGTGCCGAGGGGCGGACGCGGCGGTGCTGGACTGCTCGTTTCCAGTCCAGCGGCCGGGCAGGGGCCACATGCACGCGCGGGACTGCGGGCGCGTGGCGCGGGAGGCCGGCGTGCGGCGCCTCGTCCTCTCCCATTTCTATCCGGTGGCGGAACGGTACGACGTGAAGGCTCAGGCGGGGCGGGAATTCGGCGGCCGGATCACGCTGGCCAACGATCGGATGCAGATCGAGATTACTCGTCCTTCTCGGGCAGGCCCAAAATCTCGATGAAGCGCGTCAACCGGGCGGCTTTGGCCTTGTCGTCCATTTTATTGTAGAGGGCGACCAGGTTCTTGATCATGCGGATGAGGATCGCGCGGGACGGCGTCTTCTGCAGGTACCGCTCGTCGAAGCCGTAGCCGGCCTGGTCCAGAAACCGCGCGCAGTCCTTCTGCGTCAGCAGCGCCCCGCCGTTGAAGGAATCCACGAAGATGCGGTAGCGGTCGGCCTCGTACTTCACGAGGAAGTGCCCCGGCATGCCCACGCCGAAGACCGGCAGCTCGAGCCGCCTGCCGATCAAGAGGTACACCGCGCTCAGGCTGATCGGGATCCCCGTCTTCCGCTCGAGGACCCGGTTGAGGTAGCTGTTGTCGACGTCGTAATACTCCTGGGTGTTGCCGGCGAAGCCCTGCTCGACGAACAGGTACCGGTTGATGGCCTTGACGATCTCCTCGCCGGAGGCCTTGCGCCCCAGGCGCTCGCGCACTTCCCGCGCCATGGCATCGAGCACGTCCACGGACGCGGCGACGTCCAGGTCGGGATAGGCGAAGCGCGCGATGAGGAAGGCGCCGGCCTCCAGGTCGAGGCCCTCGTCGTCGCAGGCGGAGAGCTCGTGGAACTCGCTCTCCAGCCGCTGCGCCCGGATGTCGTCCAGGACCGCGCTGATGCGCGCGGCCATTTCGGGCTGCTCGATCTCGGCTTCACGTAACAGCGGCACCGCCGGGTCGCCGATCTCGGTCAGCTTGCCGGCGATCGTGCAGGCAATCCGCTCGTCCTCGTCGGACAGCAGGCGGATCAGCGCCCGGATCTTCTGGGTCTCCGGAACCGGCAGCATCATGCCGCACTCTAACAGAGGGGGGACGCGCTTTCAAGAAGCGGGGTCTCCGCCCGGTCTTCCCCCGCCGCGCCCCCCGCATGAAGAAAGGGGGGTATAATTCCTCTCAAGAAGGAACGGAGGCCTGGAAAAGGAGGGACACCATGAGTGGACAACCGTGCGTGGTGAGAACGGTCGCGCTGCTCCTTGCAGTGCTGGCGTACGGGGGCGTCTCGTCATGCGCCGAGGGGCCCGGCGATCAGGTCACATTCTCTCCGGCGACCGTGGCCGACTACATCCATGCCGTGATCGAGGCGGACCGGACGTTTTACACGATCCACGTCGTGGAGCGGCTGCAGGCCAAGGGCGTCGTCACCGCCACGGAGAA
>CAYYLQ010000044.1:0-4037 GCA_964472655.1 uncultured Nitrospirales bacterium | reverse complement strand
GCAGGAGGACTTTGATGGCAACGTCCAGTTCCAGGCGGGTGTCCCAGCCTTTATACACCGCTCCCATGGCGCCTTTGCCCAGGGTGCCGCGGATTTCGTAGCGGCCGATCATCTTTTTTTCGTCAGGCATGGGCAGAGGTGTCCAGAATTGCGGGTAAAATAACAACTTTTGCATATTGGGTCAATCGAAAGGAAGGAAAGTCGGGTTCACGGTCGAACAAGCCCGGGATGGCGGAGGGGGTAGGATTCGAACCCACGGAAGGCACGAGGCCTTCAACGGCTTTCAAGGCCGCCGCTTTCGTCCACTCAGCCACCCCTCCATACCATGCTTGACCCGACCCGGAGCTTCGATCAAATGCGACGGGATATGCAGTGCCACAAGTAGTCTTTTCTTCTACATCAAGCCCAGCTAGCTCGTCTCTTTCGTAATTTTTTCCAGCCCACCCATGTATGGCCGCAATGCTTCTGGTACGACCACCGACCCGTCCGGCTGCTGATAGTTCTCCAGGATTGCCACGAACGTTCTTCCCACGGCCAGCCCCGAGCCATTCAAGGTATGCACGAAGTCAGACTTCCCGTCTTTCCGCTTGTACTTGATGCCGGCTCGTCGGGCCTGGAAGGCCTCGCAGTTGCTGCAGGATGAGATCTCGCGGAAAATGCCCTGCGAGGGGAGCCAGACTTCAAGGTCATAAGTCTTGGCGGCGGCGAATCCCATGTCGCCCGTGCACAGGCACACCACGCGGTAGTGGAGATTCAGCCTCTTGAGAACTTCTTCGGCGTTGCTTGTCAGACGCTCGAGTTCATCGTAGGAGTTTTCGGGGCGGCTGAAGGCGACCAACTCGACTTTATTGAACTGGTGTTGCCTGATGAGGCCGCGCGTATCTTTCCCGTACGAGCCGGCCTCGGAACGAAAACAAGGCGTGCCGGCCGTGTACCGTAACGGAAGTGCGCCTTCATTCAACGTTTCCTCCCGATGGAGGTTGGTCAGCGGCACTTCGGCCGTCGGACTCAGCAGCCAAGGGGGTTCATCCGAGACGCTGAAGAGATCCGCCTCAAACTTGGGAAGTTGGCCTGTTCCGATCAAGCTGGCCATGTTCACGATGCTGGGAGGCAGGACTTCCTGATATCCATGCTCGGTCGTATGCAGGTCCAGCATAAAGTTGGTCAGCGCCCGTTCCAGGCGTGCACCCGCTCCTCTGTAAACTGCAAACCGGGCGCCGGTCATGCGGGCTGCTCGCGCAAAGTCCAGGATGCCGAGCGCCTCGCCGATCTCCCAGTGGGGTTTGGAGGCGAATCCTGGGGCGGGCTGCTTTCCCCACCGCCTGATTTCCTGATTCGCGGAGGGGTCCGCGCCGACGGGGACGGAGGGGTGCGGCACGTTGGGAATCCTGAGGGTGAGAGTATTCAGCCGTTCTTCCACATCACGCAACGAGGTTTCGAGCACCGTGATGCGATCGCCGACGGCCTTCGTCTCCCCCATCAGGGAATCAGCCGGCTGTTTTCCCCGCTTGAGCTTGGCGATCCGGTCGGAAGCGGTCTTGCGCTGGTGGCGCAGTTCTTCCACTTTGGCGAGCAGTTCTCGCCGTTCCTGGTCCAGCTTGCGGAGCCCCTGCCAGTCAATGTCCTGGCCGCGCGTACCCAGGCGGGCGCGAACCTCATCGGGGTTTTCTTTGATCAGGCGCGGATCGAGCATGAATGCGGTCACTCTACATCGGCTTCCCGAATGAGTCAATGAATTGCGCCCTTAGGGGATGGCAGGTATAATGGCGCCATGAGCGGATCGGCATTGCTGCGCGTGGACGGCCGCCGGGCCGATGAACTCCGTCCGGTGAAGATCACTCGCAACTTCATCAAGCACGCGGAAGGTTCCGTGTTGTTCGAGATGGGCGAGACCAAAGTGATCTGCACCGTGTCGGTCGAGGAAAAAGTCCCCCCCTTTCTCAGGGGCCAGAATCGAGGCTGGGTAACGGCCGAGTACGCCATGCTTCCCCGCGCCACGCCGGAGCGGGTACAGCGCGAGGCCTCCAAGGGAAAACAGGGAGGGCGCACGCTCGAGATCCAGCGTTTGATCGGTCGCTCGTTGCGGGCCGTGACCGACATGGACGAACTGGGCGAGCGGACGTTTTGGATCGACTGTGACGTGATCCAGGCCGACGGGGGAACCCGTACCGCCTCGGTCACGGGAGCCTTCGTGGCCTTGGCCGACGCCGTGGCCGTGGTCCGTGAAAAGGGGCTGATCAAGAAGAACCCGTTAAAGGACTATCTCGCGGCGGTGAGCGTCGGCAAGGTGGGAGGGGAACTGTTGGCCGACCTGTGCTATGCCGAAGATTCCCTCGCGGATGTGGACCTGAATCTGGTCATGACCGGCAAGGGCGAGTTCGTGGAAGTTCAGGGAACCGCGGAGCGGTGCGCGTTCTCACAGGAGGAGTTGCAGAAGTTCCTGGCGTTGGGCTGGAACGGAATCAAGGCTCTGGTCAAGATACAGCAGGATCTCGTGGGAGCGCTCCGCTGATCATCGAATTGGTGGTGGCGACCGGCAACCGGCACAAGGTTGAGGAAATCCGCGCAATGCTGGCGGACCTCCCCATTACGGTTCGATCGCTCGCTGATTTTCCCGGGGCTCCGAAAGTGGTCGAGGACGGGGCGACCTACCGGGAGAATGCGTTGAAGAAAGCCCGCTCGGCCGCCAAGTTTACCGGCAAGCCGGCGTTGGCTGACGACACCGGGCTTGAGGTGGATGCCTTGGGAGGGCAGCCGGGTCTCTACGCGGCTCGATTTGCGGGTGAGGGATGCACGTTTCAGGATAACGTACGCAAGCTGTTGCTCCTTCTAGAAGGGGTGCCGTTGCCTCAGCGGGAAGCCCGGTTCGTATGCGTGATTGCGTTGGTAGACCCGAACGGGCGGGAGCAGGTGGTGGAAGGCGAGTTGCGCGGCCGGATCACCGAGTCGCAAGCCGGGAGCGGTGGATTCGGGTACGACCCGGTCTTCTGCGTGCCGGAGGTCGGCAAGACGCTGGCGGAGCTGACGGCCGAAGAGAAGAACCGCATCAGCCACCGGCGGCGCGCGTTGGATAAGGCGAAGGCGATTATTTTGGCGAAGTGACGTCGGGGCGTAGCGCAGCCTGGTAGCGCACCAGCTTTGGGAGCTGGCTGTCGGAGGTTCAAATCCTCTCGCCCCGACCATATTGCGGTTGCGCCCGTAGCTCAGTTGGATAGAGCATCAGCCTTCTAAGCTGAGGGTCCCCGGTTCGAATCCGGGCGGGCGCGCCACCAAGAGAGCAAAAGCAGTTGCTATTGCGGGCTGTCTTAAGGTAAAGAAACGAAACGACCCATGAAGATCTATCTCGCCAATCCCAGGGGCTTTTGCGCGGGCGTGGACCGCGCGATCGACATCGTGGAGCTGTCGCTCAAGGCCTACGGCGCGCCCATCTATGTCCGTCACGAGATCGTGCACAGCCGCCACGTCGTCAACTCGCTCAAAGTGAAAGGGGCGGTGTTCGTAGAGGAGCTCAGCGAAGTTCCGGACGGCCAGACCGTGATCTTCAGCGCGCACGGCGTCGCCAAGTCGGTCTGGGAAGAAGCCGGGCGACGCGGCTTGAAGATCATCGACGCGACGTGCCCGCTCGTCATCAAGGTCCATAACGAGGTCAACCGCGATTACACGCAGGGCTATGAGTTGATCCTGATCGGCCATGCGGGCCATCCGGAAGTGATCGGGACGCTGGGCCAGATTCCGGATAAGTTCCACCTGGTCAGCTCCGTGGCGGACGTGGAGAACCTGCAGGTCGACAACATGGGCACCTTGTCCTATGTGACTCAGACCACGTTGAGCGTTGATGAATGCCGGGACATCGTGGCCGCGCTGCATCGGCGTTTCCCGAAGATCAAGGGGCCTCACCAAGAGGACATCTGTTACGCCACCCAGAACCGGCAGAATGCGGTGAAGAAGCTGACCGAAATGGTGGACGTGATCCTGGTCATCGGTTCCCCGAACAGCTCCAATTCGAACCGGTTGCGGGAGCTCGGCGAGCATTGCGG
>CAYYLQ010000043.1:0-4536 GCA_964472655.1 uncultured Nitrospirales bacterium | reverse complement strand
GGCGACTTGATTTCAGCACTCTGGTCATTTAGAGTGCGAATGATCGGCCGGAGAGGTGCGAGAGTGGCCGATTCGGACGGTCTCGAAAACCGTTGTCCTCGCAAGGGGACCGTGGGTTCAAATCCCACCCTCTCCGCCACTCCGAGCCAGCACGGGTGTGTTGATTACAAAGGGGCCGGGCCCTGTGCAAAAGAAACCTTTGAACCCCGCCAGGTCCGGAAGGAAGCAACGGTAAGGAGGCCCTTCTTTGTGCCGCAGGATCACCTGGCCCCGGTAAATAGCGTCTGATGGAGTACCAAGTCTCCGCCCGCAAGCACCGTCCGATGACGTTCGCCGAGGTCACCGGCCAGGCTCACGTCGTCAAGACGCTCACCAACGCCCTCGCGTCGGGCCGCACGGCCCATGCCTACCTGTTCTCCGGCATGCGGGGCGTCGGCAAGACGACCATGGCGCGCATCCTGGCCAAGGCCCTCAATTGCGAAAAGGGCTCTACGCCGACTCCCTGCCTCACGTGCGCGAGCTGCCGGGAGATCGGCGCGGGGACGTCGTTCGACGTAATGGAGATCGACGGCGCGTCCAGCAACAGCGTGGACGATGTCCGCGAGATGCGAGAGACCATCAAGACCGGCCCGGCCCGCGGCCGCTACCGCGTGTATATCATCGACGAAGTCCACATGCTCTCGACGGCCGCATTCAACGCCCTGCTCAAGACGCTGGAGGAGCCGCCGGGGCACGTGGTCTTCGTTTTCGCGACCACGGAAGCGCACAAGATTCCCCCGACCATCCTGTCCCGCTGCCAGCACTTCACGTTCCGGCGGATTCCCCGGCGCGAAGTCATCGACACCCTCAAGCGGGTGGCGCAGGCGGAGGGGATCGGCATCGATGAGCGCAGCCTGAGCGCGCTCGCGCGCGCCTCTGACGGGAGCATGCGGGACGCGCTGAGTCTCCTGGATCAGGCTGTGGCCTTCGGCGGCAAGCGCGTCGCGGCGGACGATCTGATGACCCTGCTGGGCTCGGTCCCCCACGAACTGCTCCGAGGAGTGCTTGATGCAACCCTGGCGCGCGACGCGGCGGGCGCGCTCCGCGCGCTGGCCGCGGTACAAGATCACGGCTGCGACGTCCGCCAGTTCTCCGGCGAACTCATGGAGCATGTCCGCCATCTCTTGGTCGCCAAGGTGGTGGCCGACGCCGGCGACCTGATTGAACTCGGCCCGGAAGAACAGGCGGAAATCAAAGCCGATGCTGGACGGCTCTCCCTGGACCACATTCAGGAACTGTTTCGCGTCTTCCTGGAGGCCGAGGACGGGATTCGGACCAGCCAGCATCCGTGGTACGTCGTCGAGATGGCTGTCGTGCGGGCCTGCCGCGTGGGGAGCGAGCAGAGTGGAGCGTCGCCCGCGCGGCCGGACGCCAAGGTCTCGGCTCCGCAGGCCAAACCTGTCCCGCAGCCGACGCGCGCTACCGCGCCTCCGGTGCCCAAGGCGGTTCCGCCCCAGCCTGCGCCGCCGGCGCCGGCAGCCGGGGCCGCTTCTTCAGAACCGGTCGCGTTGGCATGGGAGGAGGTGGTTGCAAAGGTTCAAGCCGAGCGGCCCAACATCGGCGCGTTTCTCGAAGATTCGGCGATGGTCGGCATCGCGGGCGACGTGGTGACGATCGGTTTTCCCGCGGCGTCCGGCGTCTCGATGAAGATGGTTCAGCAGGAGGCGTCTCTGCAGGCGGTCTCGGACGCGTGCGCGGCGCTCGCGGGCCGGCGCGTCCGCTTGCGTCTGGTGGCGCTGGATGGAGGAATACAGGCGCCGACGGTGGCGGATCTCCGGCGCGCGCGCGAAACGAAGACGGAGCGCCGCCTTCGCGACGAGGTGCTGGCCAATCCGCTCGTGAAGGAAGTCCTGTCGGTCTTCGGCGGCGAGGTCAAGGACGTGCGGCGGAACCAGGCCCGGGCCGAGCGGGAGAGCAAGGGAGACTGAGATGTCTAACAAGGGGATGTTCGGAGGGATGGGGAATCTCGGCAACATCATGAAGCAGGCTCAGGCCATGCAGGAGCAGCTCGCCAAGGTTCAGGCGGAGGTGGCGACGAAGACCGTGCAGGCGTCGTCGGGCGGGGGCATGGTGAGCGTCGTCGCGAACGGCGGGCTGGAGATCGTCTCGGTGAGGATCGATCCGGAAGTCCTCAAATCCAACGACGCCGAGATGTTGCAGGACCTTGTGGTCGCCGCCGTGAACGAAGCCCTCCGGAAGGCCCGCGAAATGGTGGCGGAGGAGATGAAGGGGGTCACGGGAGGGCTCCAGATCCCGGGCCTTTTCTGATGATGGATCGGAAGGGCATTCTCGAGGAGCTTGTGCGGGAGCTCGCCGGCTTGCCGGGGATCGGCCGGAAAACCGCCCAGCGGCTGGCCTTCCACATCCTCAAGCAGCCGCGCGAAGACGCGGATCGTCTCATTCAGACGATCCGCGCGGTCAAGGAGCGGCTGGGGCTCTGCCGCCAGTGCCGCAACATCGCCGAGGGCGCGCTCTGCGACATCTGCCGGGACGACGCACGGGATGCGACCCGCGTGGTGGTCGTCGAAGACGTGACCACGCTGCACGCCATCGAGCGGACGGGTGGGTACAAGGGGCTCTATCACGTGCTGGCCGGGGCGCTCTCTCCCTTGGACGGGGTGGGCCCGGCCGACATTAAGGTGCAGGACCTCATGGATCGGATCGCGCAGAGCAAGGTCGAGGAGGTGATCGTGGCCACGTCCCCAACCATTGAGGGAGAAGCCACGGCCATTTACCTGTCGCGTCTGATCAAGCCTCTGGGGATTCGCATCAGCCGGATCGCCTGCGGGGTCCCGGTGGGCATGGATCTCGAGTATGCCGACGAGGTGACCTTGATCAAGTCGTTGGACGGCCGCCGCGACATCTGATCACTTCGCGGCTTTCCGCAGGGCCTCGATCCGTTTTTCCACCTTCTCGATGCGCGCTTTCTCGCCGGGGATATCCTCCGCGTAGGCCAAGTAGTTCTCATAAGCCGTGAGGGCGCGGCGCGGCTGGGTGTCTTCAATGGCTTCCGCCAAGTTGAAATGCGCGTCCGCGTAATTCGGTTTGAGGCCGATGGCCGTCTGGAAGGCCTCCACCGCCCGCTGTTTGTTCCCCATGAGCGCGTACACTTTTCCAAGATGGTTGACCACTTCCGGGATCGCCGGCCGGATCTTCAGGGAAGCCTCGATGGAGGCCGCCGCCTGCGGCAGGAGGCCCTTGTCCCGATAGGACAGCCCCAACCGGTGATGGGCCTCGGCTTGATAGAGCGGCTCGCTCAGGCCGATCTCGATGGCGCGCCGATAGGCTTCAATGGCGACGTCCATCGCGTGCTCCCCGCACAGGCCGAAGTGGGCGACCTCTCCTTTCGAAAACTGCTGGCGGGCGATGAAGTCCCGGCTCTCGCGGTCGGCCGGCCCATAGGCGGACCGGGACGCGGCCTCGGTCGGCGGGAGGATGCGGCGGAGATATTCCGGTTTATACGGAGTGAGCAGAGGGGCGACGGCCACGCGTTCGGTCGCGTAAGAAGTGAGCACGTTGGAATCGATATACAGGATCTGGCGGTCTCCGCTGGGAATCACGATCGCCCGTCCGCTCACGCGCGGTCCTTGATCGCCGTAGAGACGTCCGGTGCGCAGGCCGGGGTTTTTCCCGGCAGCTCCCGACGGCAGGAGAAATTCCGTGGGGATCTGCTTGGCCACCCAGGCCGCATAGGCGGGCTGGCCGGCGAGGTCGAGCCCCTTATAGAGGATGCCGATATAGCCGACCAGCAGGCCCCGGTCGTCGAAAAACAAATGATATTCGCTCTCGCGGTCGGCTGTCCGGCGGTAGGCGATGATTTCTTCTCCGAGTCCCCAAGGAACGCGCTCGGTCTGTCGTCCGGCTTCGTTCATCAGGACGGTTTCCCGGCGGTCGCACAGGTTCCAAGCCGGGACCGGGACGATACGGGGAGCGACTGGCGCCTGCGAGGAGGATTCCGGGGGGCCGCCGCCGCACGCTGTTAACAGGCAGAGGAGGCCCCCCGCGATCAAGCAGGAGCAGAGCAACCTGGAGGTATCGAAGACCAGAGGACTAAAACAGGCTCCTTATGGAGCCGGAGGAGGCGATTGCGCTTCCCGAGCCTTTTTCCCTTCGTCGTACTGCTGATACTGATAGAAGAATGTGTCGTAGCTGTACTGGTATTTGGGGAAGCGTTGCCGGTAAAGATTGTCCTGATTGGTGTAGCCCCAGAACTCCGCCTCCTGAGCCGTCAATAGATACATCGGTTGGTTGATGATGAGATCGCCGGCGATGCCCAGTGGATTCAGCAGGAACGCGAACCACCGCAGGGGGAATCCGCCGTCCCAATCGCGGGCAATCAATCCGTCCTCGATCCCGATAGGCAAGTCTTGCGGTCTGGGCGTGGGATACACGTCCGTGGACATTCCAGGCGAGTTGGCACAGCCGGAGAGGCCCAATGCCGTGACCAGCAGAATCGCCCTCAAGCTTCGCGTGAGTAACATGTCCAGCCTCCCTTCC
>CAYYLQ010000042.1:0-6582 GCA_964472655.1 uncultured Nitrospirales bacterium | reverse complement strand
ACCGCTTTAGGAACGGCGGGTCGCCGTGGTCGAGCCGGTAGAGGTTGAGCGGGAAGAGCGTCTCGCCGGTGGAGACCACCGTCGTGCCGCCGTCCGGCGTCGGACGGAAGATGTCGAGCGCATGGGCGTAATGGTAGCCGCAGCCGGCCGGCGCCAGCAGGTCTTGGAGCGCGTCCGGCGGCTCCCAGTTGGCGGTCAGGAGCGCGGTGCGGGCGGGGTTGCGCCGGCTGAACGTGAAGGACAAGTGATCCGGATACCAGTCGGCGCCGCCGGTGGCGTACGACACGAACAGCCGCGCTTTCGCGGCGGTGGCCAGCTCTGCTAGATACTTGTTGGTCAGGTACCCGTTCTCTCCGGCCTCTAGCCACGTTCCCGGAGGGGCTAGGCAGGCATGCGCCGCGTACGTCCGGAGTTCCTTCAGCTGTTGCTGAGAAGCGAAGAGGGTCGCGACCGGCCCATAGTCCTTCACCAGCCGTTCAATGACGCCATCCGATAGAGCCGAGCAGCCGGTATTGGTCGGGCCGCTATCCACGTGCGCCAGCACGTTGCGGCCCCGGTCGGAGACCAGGTAGCAGTTCCGCGGCATTTCGATGTCGCAGGGGTCCTCTCCGAAAAACGGGACCGAGGCGACGCAGCCGCCCTCGAAGGGAAAGGTCTCGCCGTGCGCCAGCTCGATCACGCGGGTGAATCCCATCTCGCGCAGGAGCGCCGGATAGTCGTAGTACAGCGCGCGGCGATTCTTCCGGCTCGGCACGATGACCGGGACGTCCTTCGGCATGGTCAGCAGCGTCCGCGGGTCCACGTGATCGTCGTGGTCGTGCGTGAGGAAGACGGCGGAGGGGCGCGGGAGCAGCCCACCCCACAGCGACGGAATGGGCGATTCGGCCAGCCAGGGCATCAGCCAGGGATCGAAGAGGAAGAATTGCTCCTTCTGCCGGTACAGGAGGGCGGCATGGCCGAGGAAGATGACGTCGCGGTCTTGCGTGGCGGCGAGCCAGTGCGCCGGCAGCGACGAACGCGGCAAGATGGTCAGACACTCCATTCCGTTCAATAGTTCTAGGAACTTGGTCAGGGTTCCCGTCTGGCCTGGCCCGGACGTGTCGGCTGCCGCGCGCAGTTCGCCGACTGTGTGGGTGCCGTCCAGCAGGCCGATGAATTTCCCGATGACCGGTGCCGGCGTCCGGTCGAAACCGAAGGGCACGGCTTGGCGCGTGACGGCGTTGAACACGCGGAGCCCCCCGTAGCACATCGTCGCCGACTTTGCGGGATCACGCGGATATTCCCACTGGAACGTGCCGTCCGGCTTTCGCCCGCACCGGATGTGCGCGCTCAGGTGAGGGCGCGAGCGAACCACTTCGGCGTAAGCGTCTTCGAGGCGGGCGCGACGTGCCGGATCGTCGAGCGGACCCCGATGGGCGAAGACGTCGCTGATCGCCGTGTCAACGGCGCTTTGCATGAGGCTGTGGGCCTCGTGCAGGCCGGCGACCACCTCGGGAGCGACGCCGCCGATGAAGGGAAAGGGGCCGGGCGGTTCCGCGCTTTCGAACTCGATCCAGCACCACGGGACCAGGCCGAGATAGTGCTCGCGGTTCCACGTATTCCAGATATTCGCCATGGAGGGAGGGTAAAGCGACCGCCTACGGCAGTCAAGCCTTCTCCACCAGATACAACGTGGTCTCCGGGTTGATCCGCGCCTTCGGCAGGATGGCCTGGTGCATGCGAACACCGGCGGTCTCGGCGATCGGGTCCGAGCCCAGCAGGCGAAGTGAGACGCGGGAGCAGGCCTCTCCCAGCCAGGGCGGCCCGGCGAGCACGGCGTGGCCGCCGGAGGCAAGCGCCTTCGACACGGCCGCCACGGTTCGTTCGCAGTCGGCCCGCTGCCGGTACCGCTCGAACGGAATCCACCGGTAGATCATCCCATGTGGCTGAGCGTACGCGGCGTCCTGGTGACGGTCGGCCGTGAGAAAGGACACGCGCCGGAGGGCGGGAAGATTCCCGGCGACTGCGGCCTGGTCCCATAATCGCTGGGCTTGGCGCTGTGCGAATTCAGGACGCGTGTATAGGACGGTGTAGTCTTTGTTGTCCACGCCGTCGATGAGCTCCGACAGGAGAAGATCCCAGTCGTGAATGAGCACGTTGCCGGGAGACCCTGATTTTCCTGGCGCGGCGGCCAGGCGTTCGAGATAGTCCCGAATCTGCTCCAGCGCGAGGGGCTGGGTCATCGCGTCTTCCACCACCTGGTCGTCATCGGGATAGAGGGGCACGGAAAAATAGGCGCGTCTGGCGTCGAGTGCAGGCGCTCCACCCCGGAAAAGCTCCCGCCACGTGAAAGCGGAAGCGAGCCGTTCGGGAAGAGGGTTCGTTCGTGTGACGCCCCATTCCGGCCGAAGAGGAAGTTCCTCTCTGCGATCTCCGTCCTGGAGCTGCAACGCCGTCTTGGTTGTCCCCGCCATCCGGCCCCCGGGAGCCAAGCCGTCCTTCCTGGGGCGGCCATAAGGGAGCGCGGCTGAGTCGTTCCGCTTGGTGACCTTTGTGACTGCACCAGCCGTAACGGTGACGCACAACCCCCGTTCCGTATCAAAGTAGCGGCGCGGAGCATCCGGTCGCGGCCGCCACGCGACTTCGGCTGATCGGGCCGGGTCCATAAAGAGAGGAAGAGGATCGGCGCTGCCGGGGACTTCAGGCGCAAAGCAGGTCGAGAACAGCTGGAACGCCTGTGGAGAGGGATACGTGGGGATGCCCCGATAGCGGAGCAGACGGGGGCCGTGGTTCTCGTGCTGGTCGTCGTAAAGGCCGCGGATTAATTCGAAGGCGGCGCTGCCCGTTCCGGCGAGGAGCGATTGGAACAGCTCGACCACGGGGAGGAAGTCGATCTGTTCCCAGTGCATGGCTCCCATGCAGGCCATGAAGCGCGGCCGCGAGAAGCTGCCGTCCTCCAGTATATAGAACGCGTCTTTGCGATGGCGGATCGTCACGCGGCCCTGCGGGTCCAGGGTCAGGCTCTTGTCGTCATAGAAGAAGCCGATCTCGTCCGGAGTAACGCCCAGGGCCTGAGCCGCCATCCCCTGCAGGTCCTTGGTGGTCAGCTTCTGCCAGCCGGGTTTCTTGGAGATATCGAAGCTCGCGACATTGACCAGCCCTTCCGGCTTGATGCCGACCCACTGGCCCCAATCCAGGTGCAGACGAGCGTGAAGCAGCTTGGGTGGGCCCTGGTCCTCGGCCCGCCAGGCGCATTCGTGGAGAGGCGTCCCCCCAGGGTCAACGTAAAGAATGCGGTTGCCGTGTTCGCCATAGACGATGCCATGGCCGCTCGCGGTCACCAGCATGCGCAGGCCTTCGGTCTGGGACGTGTTGGAAGGGTGCCAGACCGTGCCGGCAGGGTGGGTGGCGGCCACCAGCGTCGTGCTCGAGCGAGCGAGAGCCTGCACGGCCGCCTGGTTTTCCGGAAAGGCGAGCGTGTTCGGGTGTGCGATGGCAGCGAGGATATTCGAGGGCACCGACATGTCTAACAGCTCCTGGCCGACAGTATGGGATGAGGCCATGGGTGTCAAGTGATGGGGGCAAGGCAGTACTGGGTAAATTGAATCCCCCTCTAATGACAGCTAAGAACGAGTATGTCATTATGGAAGCATGCCCAAAAGGCCCAAGAAGAACCCCTCCGATCATAACCTGCGCACCAGAGGTGTGGTAGGGGCCGCTCAGCAACAAAGCGCGGACTTGCAGAACCGTTTGGAGGAATTGGAGCGCTATGCGGCGAACATTGCGCACGACCTGAAGGAGCCGGCCCGGCGGATGGCCGAACTAGCCTCGATCCTTCAGGTGGATTACAAAGGACGGTTCGATGAACGTGCCGATCGGTATCTGACGTGGATCAGGGACAACGGCCAGCAGCTCATGGACCGGATTGAAGAGGTCCTCCAACTGGCCCGTGTCGGAACCGTCCGCGGGACCGTCGAGCCCGTGGACCCGGTCGAAGTGATCCGGGACGTCATCAAGGGCTGCACAGAACACATCGAGCGGCAAGGCGCCAAGGTGCACGTGGCAGAGGGCTTTCCGAAGCTGGCTTGCAACCGCGTCCACCTGTTTCAGGTGCTGGACAATCTGGTCCGCAATGCGCTCAAATTTTCCGCGGAGGGGCGCACTCCGGAACTGGAAATCGGCCTGCGCAAGACGGCACGCGAGACCGTCCTCTTTGTCCGGGACAACGGCATCGGCATTCCTCCCGCCGACCGGGAACGGATATTCGAGCCGTTCGAACGGCTCTACCAGAAGGATGTGAAGGGCACGGGTATCGGACTTGCCATCGTCAAGAAGATCATCGAGTTCTATCAAGGGCGTGTGTGGGCCGAGTCGGAGCCGGGAAAAGGGACGACCTTCTTCTTTATCATGCCCCTGTATGGGGAACTCAGAGCGGCCGCCGAAATACTGGAAAGGGCGTAACCGTGACCAAAGACAAGCAGCATGTGTTTCGTATCCTCCTGGTGGACGACGAGGCGGCCGACGCCGAGATTCTGCTTCGCTCGCTTGAACAGGAGTTCGCCGCCGACGAGGGCCGCACCGTCGAGTTCACGGTGGTTGCCAGGGCCGAGGGCGCGCTCAAGGCCATTGCGCAGGAAGCGATCCACCTGGTCTTGGCCGACGTGCGGATGCCGGGCATCGGGGGCCTCGAGTTTCTGAAGAGGCTCCAAGCCCTCAATCTTTCCATTCCCGTCATTATGATCAGCGGTCTGAATTCGATCGACACGGCCGTGGAGGCGATCCGGCACGGCGCGTTCGACTACATCACGAAGCCCATAAACCCCCCAATCCTCTCCGCCCGTATTCATCGGGCGATGCGCATGTCCGAGATCCTGCACCAGAACTGGGCATTGCGGCGCATGGCCATTCCGCCGGAGGGTTTCGAGACCCTCATCGGCGTCAGCCCTTCGTTTCAGAATGTACTGCGGATGGTAAAGGACGTGGCTCCTGTCCGCTCGACCGTCCTGATCGCTGGTGAGACCGGCACGGGCAAGGAGTTGCTCGCGCGGGCCATCCATAACCTGAGCCCCGACCACGACCAGCCGTATCAGGTGGTGGACTGCACGCGTTTTCCCGAAGGGATGATCGAGAGCGAGCTCTTCGGCCACGTCAAAGGGGCCTTTACCGGCGCGGTGGCGGACAAGATGGGCCTGCTGGAGTTGGCCGACGGCGGCAGCGTGTTCCTGGACGAGATCGCCGACCTGCCGCTGTCGCTTCAGGCCAGGCTGTTGCGAGTAATCGAGGAAGGCGAGGTGCGGCCGGTGGGCGGGACGAGGTCCAAGAAGATAGACGTGCGGTTCATTGCGGCCACCAATCAGGACTTGGAGGCCCGCGTGGAACGAGGGGAGTTCCGCAAGGACCTCTTCTACCGGCTCAATGTTGTCACCATGCGGGTGCCGCCTTTGCGGGACCGGCTCGAGGACATCCCGCTGCTGGCACGCCATTTCCTAGTTCAGTTTGCGCGCGAGTTCGGCAAAGCCGTCGCCGATCTCCACCCGTCGGCCGTGACCGAACTGGTGGCATACAAGTGGCCGGGGAACATCCGCGAGCTTCGGAACGTCATCGAGCGGGCCGTGATGCTCTGCACGGGCGACCGTCTCACGTCGAAAGAGTTGGCGCCGTTGTTGCCGTCCGCCTCTGAAGGCTCGGCCGCGGCGGACGGCTTGTCTGGAGAAGAGCATCTGCGCCTCCCCTATTCCGAGGCCAAGGAAAAAATCCTCGAAGCCTTCACGCTCCGCTACATCAAGGGGAAACTGGCGGCTCACGGCGGGAATGTGACCCGCGCCGCTCAGGACAGCGGAGTGCCCCGCCAGCACTTTCAGCAGATCATGAAACGCTACCTCAAAGAAGATTCGTAAGTCAGCCCTAGAGCGTAAGTAGTTGACCCTGTTCCTTGGACGGAGCATGCCGATTGCCGGAAGGTCTGACCCAAGCCTGAGCGTTGGGGAAAGGGGCGGAAGGCAGGAATACCGTCCGAGCATCGTAACAACTTCTCAGCAAGTCACCGTCATTGGCTAGTCCTCACGCTGCGAAATCCACGATTCGAGTCTGTGCAAGTCAAATTTTTCATGACTTTTAGGCTGTATTTTCAATAACTTAATCATCATTCCCGCTCAGATACGCAAGTCCAGGCTTGCGTCTGTGCCTTGGCCCCTCCGCAAGAAGCCTGCCGAAATCCGATCAGAGAAACCAAAACAAATATGTTTATCAATTAGTTAGAACTATAGTCCGTTTAGGTTAGCTGATTAATAGCATAAGGCACACTAATTGATACATTCTAAAGAGCTAATGGAGCCAACCTACTGTCAATCGCTTTCGTCCATCACGAATTCACGCACTTTCGCTAATGAAGGGAGGTGGGACATTTTTGAGGCGATGGGCGTTCAAGCAATCATGGAGAGTTGATTTTTCAACGAGGAGGTAATCAATGTTCTTAACAAGACGGCAATTTCTGAAGACGAGCGCGGGAACGATCGCGGCGCTCGCGATCGCGGACAAGGCGCTGGCCCTGACCGCCCTGCAGCCGGTCATCGAGGTGGGCAACCCCCTCGGCGAGTATCCGGA
>CAYYLQ010000041.1:0-6590 GCA_964472655.1 uncultured Nitrospirales bacterium | reverse complement strand
TCGTCTTCACGACCACCGTCGAGATCAAGCCCGTCTTCGAGCTCCGGGAGTACAAAGGCAGCACGCTCAAGCAGGACAAGCGGGAAATCACGGAGGAAGAACTGGACAAGGCGATGCAGGTACTCCGTCACCAGCACGCCCAGATCGAGACCGTCCAGGAGGACCGGGAGGTCGCCGCGGAGGACATCGTGCAAGTGGCGGTCGCGCAGGTCGAGGGGGCGAACGCCCCTAGCGGATTCAAGCCTGAAACCCATCTCCTCCGGGCTGGCGACAAGACCCCGATCTACGGGGCGGTGCTGGACGAAGCGATCCTCGGCAAGAAAAAAGATGCGGCGTTCGAGGCCAGCGGCCCGAGCCTGACGGTGCGGGGCACGGTGCAGGCCATCAAGCACAAAGTCCTGCCTGATCTGGACGACGAGTTCGCCAAGGACCTGGGCGAGTACAAGACGCTCGCCGAGCTGCGCGACAAGGTCAAAGCGCAGCTGGAGCGCAGCCTCCAGCAGGACATTGAAGAGGCATACAAGGACCTGCTCATGAAACGGCTCGTGGAGATTCATCACTTCGACGTCCCGGAGTCGCTGGTCCAGCGTGAACTGGACGCCATGGTCCACTCGGAGCGGACGCGGCAGCAGCGCCTCCGCCATCTGGCGTCGCACGGCGAGGGGGGAGGCGAGGGCCTGCCCGCGTTCGACGCCCGGAAGTTCCGCGAGGAGAGCCTGCCGACCGCGCAGCAGCGCGTCAAGCTGGGCCTGGTCCTCGAGGCCATCGCGGAGAAGGAAGGGATCGCCGTGGCCGAGGCGGACATCCTGGAGGAATGCCGGCAGATGGCGCGGGCGATGCAGGTCGACGTCGCGGAAGTGGTAAAGATGCTCAAGTCCGGCGGCGAGGACGCCATTGAGGACCTGCGGGCCCGCATCCTGGCGGAGAAGGCCTTGCAGTTCGTCTATGAAAAAGCCATCATCCAAGTCTGAACATACCCGATGAATTTTGACGGAAATGTGAGATAATGAACGCCATGAAGGAGTCCGCTCAAATGCTCATTCCGATGGTCATCGAACAGACCAACCGAGGCGAACGCGCCTACGACATCTATTCCCGCCTGCTGAAGGACCGCATCATTTTCATCGGCGAGCCGATCGATGATACGGTCGCGAACCTCATCATCGCCCAACTCCTGTTCATGGAGGCGGAAGATCCGGAAAAGGACGTCAACGTCTACATCCACTCGCCCGGCGGGATGGTATCGGCCGGGCTGGCCATCTACGACACGATGCAGTACATCAAGCCCGCCATTGCCACCATCTGCGTGGGCCAGGCGGCGAGCATGGGCTCGCTGCTGCTGGCGGCCGGGACGAAGGGCAAGCGCTACGCGCTGCCGAACGCGCGGATCATGATCCACCAGCCAAGCGGGGGGTTCCAGGGCCAAGCCACCGACATCAGCATCCAGGCCGAGGAGATCATCAAGATCCGCAAGCGGCTGGATGAGATCCTGGCGAAGCACTGCGGCCAGCCGGTCGACAAAGTCCATAGCGATTCGGAACGCGACTATTTCATGTCCGCCGAGGAAGCGAAGGCCTATGGCCTGGTGGACGAGGTCATCGTGCGGCCGCCGAAGAGCCTCAAGCCGTCCAAGGATGGATCCGACAAAAATTCTGATATAGTAAAGTAGGTCTTATCGAGGGAGGGCGATGGCGAAGCAAGAAAAGACCGAAGCCCAATTGCGGTGCTCGTTCTGCGGGAAGGGCCGCGAGGAGGTCCGCAAGCTGATCGCCGGGCCCACGGTCTACATCTGCGACGAGTGCGTGGACCTCTGCAACGACATCATCGCGGAGGACCTGGAAGAGCGGCAGGAGGCTGTCTCGTCCAAGCTCCCCAAGCCCAAAGAGATCATGCGCACCCTGGACCAGTACGTCATCGGCCAGGAGCGGGCCAAGAAAGTCCTGTCGGTCGCGGTCCACAACCACTACAAGCGCATCTCGTCCACGACGCTGGACGACGTCGAACTCCAGAAGGGCAACATCCTCCTCATCGGCCCGACCGGCACCGGCAAGACCCTGCTGGCCCAGACGCTCGCGCGCATCCTCGACGTGCCATTCACGATCGCCGACGCGACGACGCTGACCGAGGCGGGGTACGTCGGGGAGGACGTCGAGAATATCATTCTCAAGCTGGTGCAGGCCGCCGACTACGACGTGGAGCGGGCCGAGCGCGGCATCGTGTACATCGACGAGATCGACAAGATCAGCCGCAAGAGCGACAGTCCCTCCATCACCCGCGACGTCTCGGGCGAGGGCGTGCAGCAAGCCCTGCTCAAACTGATCGAGGGCACCGTCGCCAACGTGCCGCCTCAGGGCGGGCGCAAACATCCGCACCAGGAGTTCATCCAGGTGGACACGGGGAACATCCTGTTCGTCTGCGGGGGCGCCTTCGTCGGGCTGGAGTCCATCGTCGAGCAACGGCTCAACCAGAAGTCCATCGGCTTCGGCGCGGAGATCCGGGGCAAGCACGAACGGCGCTTGGGCCACCTGCTGGCGCAGGTGCAGCCGGAAGACCTTCTCAAGTACGGGCTCATCCCGGAGTTCGTCGGCCGGCTGCCGGTGGCCGCGACGCTGGAGGAGCTGGATGAGAAGGCGCTCATTCGCATTCTGACGGAACCCAAGAACGCCCTGCTCAAGCAGTACGAGAAGCTGCTGGCTTTCGAGAAGGTGAAGCTCAAGTTCACCGAGAACGCCATCGTGGCGGTGGCCCGCAAGGCGTTCAAGCAGAAGACCGGCGCGCGCGGCCTGCGCTCCATCCTCGAAGAAGTCATGCTGGACGTCATGTACGAAATCCCTTCGCAGCGCGAGATCCGCGAGTGCGTGGTCACGGAAGACGTGATCGAGGGCAAGACCGAACCGCTCCTCATCAGGGACCACGAGAAGGGCGTGAAATCCGCCTAGCCCGGGCGCTCTGAACCTCCCACGCGGCCGCTTCGACTCATACGCGTCTTCATTTTCCTGCTTGTGCTGGCCACGGCCGGCATCGTGGGCTACTGGTTCGTCACGCTGCCGGACGTCGCAGGCCTCGTCAAGTCCAATCCGACTACCACCGCGCTGATCGAGGCGCGCCGCGCCGAGGCCGCCGAGAAGGGCTTGCCCTTCGGGGTCTCCCGCGCCTGGACGCCGCTGGCCCACATCTCGCCCAATCTGCAAAAAGCCGTCCTCATGGCCGAAGACGCCTCGTTCTACCAGCATTATGGCTTCGACTGGGAGGGGCTCCAGGAGGCGTTCGCACGCAACTGGAAGAAGGGCACATTGCACAGGGGCGGCAGCACGATCACGCAGCAACTGGCGAAGAACCTCTATCTCTCGTCCGACAAGACGCTCCTGCGCAAGGCCCGCGAGGCGCTGCTCGCGTGGGAGCTCGAGCGGCGTCTCAGCAAGACGCGCATCCTGGAGCTGTACCTGAACGTGGCGGAATGGGGGCACGGGATCTTCGGCGCCGAGGCGGCCGCGCGCCACCACTTCGGGAAATCCGCCGCCGAGCTGACCGAGGATGAGGCGGCCTTGCTCGCCGCTGTGCTGCCATCCCCTCGTCGGCACGATCCGATCCGCCTCACGCCCTACCTCGCCCGGCGTCAAGAGGATATTCTCTACTGGATGCGCAAGGTCAACGGCGGCGCGGCGGCGCCGGCCAACTGAAAGAGTTGTTGCGTTACTCCAGCTTCTCGACGCGGACGCCGACGAGCCGGATCGCTTTGCGCTGCGGATTTTCGCGACGGTCCAGGAAGGGTAGCAGCAACTTCAAGGCTTCACGTTCAAGGACCGCCGCGAAGCTGGCGGCGCTTCGCAGCGTATGGGTGCGTGTGTGGGTTTCGAAGTCGGCGAACCGGATCTTCACGACGACGGTGCGGAAGGTTTCAAAGCCGTCGCGGGCGAAGCGTTTCATGACTTCCTGACAGAGCGCCTTGAGGCGCTCGCCGAGCAGCATCGCGTCGCGGGTGTCCCGATCGAACGTTTCCTCCTCGCCGATGGATTTGGGCTCGGAGTGCTCCTGGAGCGGGGCCTCGTCCCGCCCGCGAACTTCGTCGTAGAAGTCCAGCCCGCGCTTGCCGAACCGCTCCTGTAGTTCCAGCTGCGAAAACCGTTTGAGGTCGCGCACGAGCGTGATTCCCTGCTTAGCCAGCTCGGCCTCGGTCTTGGGGCCGATGCCGCGCATCTTGCGGACGGGCAGGGGTTCGAGGAACGCCTCGGCCTCCTCCTCGCGGACGACCGTGAGGCCGTCCGGCTTGTTTTCACCGGAGGCGATCTTGGCGATCAACTTGTTGGGCCCGATGCCGACAGAGGCCGTGAGCCGCTCTTTCTCGCGGATCGCTTGTTTAACGGCGCGGCAGACTGCTTCCGCCTTTTCGTAGGAGCCGGCGAAGCTCAGGTCCGCGTATGCCTCGTCGATACCCGCTTCCTCCACCACCGGCGCGAAGCCGCGGATGATCGCCATTACCCGTTCCGAGACCGCGGCGTACTTCTTCATGTCCCCCCTCAAAAACAGGACGGGCGGCTTGCCGTGACGCCGGGCGTCCTCCGAGAGGCGCCAGGCCTGGGAAATCGGCAGCGCGGAATGGATGCCGTAGGCGCGGGCCTTGTAGTTGGCCGCGGCCACGACGCCGCGACCCTTGCCGCCGTCAGGGTTGGCGCCGACGGCGATCGGCAGCCCGCGAAAGCGCGGCGTGTCCCGCTCTTCCACCGCCGCAAAAAACGCGTCCATGTCGATGTGGGCGACGATGCGCATGGAACGGCGTTACAGCAGGTATCGCAGGATTTCCTCCCACGTGTCCACGCGGCGGACGTTGGGGTGGGCGAGCGGGCGATCGTTCCAGGGACGACTCAAGAGATAGACGGCGGCTCCGGTCGTGGCGATGCGGTGCGCGTGCTCGTGGCGGTCCTCGATGAAGGCGTGGTACGAGATACCGAGCGCGTGCTTCTCGTCGTTGAAGTGGAGCTGGTCGTAGGGTAGGCCCTTGGTCTTGAGCCAGTATTCCGTCCCGGCCTTGGACTCCGGGTTGCGGCTGGTAACGAGCGCGATCTCGTACCGGCGCGCGAGCCGCGACATCGCAGCTTTGGCGCCGGGCACGACCTTCAGGGTGCGGCACGTGTCGACATTGAACCGCCGAAAGACTTCGCCCAGCTGTTCCCAGGTGACCCCGTACGCCTCGTACTCGTAGCGGGTCATCTGCTCCGCGCGGATATCGATCCCGCACATCTCGCGGATCATCGCCCGCAGCTGGACGTCCGAATCGGCCAGGACGTTGTCGATGTCCACCCCGAGAATCGGCTTCGGCGACCGGTGCTTCACGGCTCCTTCAATCCGGCGGCGGCGACGCGCCGGACATCCTCGTTGGCGTCCTTCAGGGCCGCGCTCAGGGCCGGCCTGGCGGCGGAACCTCCGAATTTGCCGAGCCGGAACGCGGCTTCCAGGCGGACGCCCGGCTCAGAATCTTTCATCAGGAGCGCGCCGAGCGGTTTGACGGCTTGATCGTCGGCGATCTCGCCCAGCGCCGCTGCGGCCCATCGCCGCACGCGGGCATCCGGATCGGACAGCAGCCTGATCAATGCCGCCACGGCCGGGCGCGCTTCCATGCCGCCCAGCGACGCGGCGGCCAGCCGTTTGGCGTCGGGCGGAGTCCCCGGTTCCTGCAACCGTTCCAGCAGCAGCTCGATGCCGGCTTGCGTGTCTCCTGTCCTTCCGAGGGCTGTGGCCGCGGCCTCGCGCACGTCTGGATCGGCGTCGAACAGGAGTGCGGCGAGAGGCGACCGGTCCGGACCAAGCGCGTCCGCGCCGATCGCGCCCAACGCCCACGCGGCATGACGGCGCACGCCTGCGTCCGAGTCACGCAGGGCCTCGACGAGAGCCGGCCCCGCCTCTTTACGCGCGATCTTGCCGAGGGACTGCGCGGCCGTGCGGCGCAGTTCCGGGTTCGGGTCCTTCAGGACCGCCGTCAGCCGCGGAATCACCTGCGCCGGCGTGGGCTCCCGATGGTCCGTAGACACGATGCAAGCGGTGAGGATGAAACTGATGAGAAAAAGCGCCCCAGGCATACTGTAGGAACGAGAGAGGGCAGGCATTACTTGGGAGGTTCTTCGACCTTGGGGCTTTCCTTGACGTAATCGATCGATCCCTGGATCTCTTTCTGCGCGGCTTCCACCTCGGCCTTGATCGTATGCATCGACGGATCGATCGCCCGCTTCACGTCGTTCGCGGCCTCGCGGAAGGTGCGGAGCGCGTCGCCGATCCCCGACCCGAGGTTTTGAAGATCAGGAACTTTCACCAGTGGTTTGGAGCCGGGGTCCGCCGGCGGAGGCTGCATGCCAGCCGCTTCCAGGGCCTGCCGATCCATGGTGGGGGGAGCGCTCGAGGGCTGTTGCTTGGCTTTCATCGCGGCCTGCTGGGCCATGACGCGCTGCACGGCGGGCTTGTTCACTTCCGCCTTGAAGCCGGAGGGCTGGGCCGGAGCGGCGGCCGCCGCGGGGCTGCCCGCAGGCGCAGGCGCCGGCGGCGCCACGGGCGGAGGGGTGACCGGCTTCCAGGCCTGCTGTGCAACCATGTACGCGGTC
>CAYYLQ010000040.1:0-7500 GCA_964472655.1 uncultured Nitrospirales bacterium | reverse complement strand
GGTGGAGGAGCCCATCTACATCCGGCCGGCGGAACGCGTGACCTGGCTGTAAGAGCCGAGTCATAGGGTCGTGCGAAGGGCGGGGAGCCAGTAGGGTTTCCCGCCCTTCGTGTTTTACGTGCAGCCCAAGGACTTATGGTATAAGACTTTATGGATGTTTTAGGTCGTGTAAGCAGTTTTATCCCGGTCATGGGGCTTCTTCTTTGGCTGCATGTGTCCCAGGCGGGCGCCGCCCAGCGCTTCACCGATGAGGCCGGCCAGCTCCTGTACACGATCGACGACAACGGCCTGGTCTCCATGTTCGAGAACAGTCCCGGCACGGACGTGACGCTCTCGGTGACGCGGGGGACCCGCGAGCAGATGCAGCCGAAGGTGAGCGAGGTGCTCCCGGATACGGTGCCGGCCGGCGCGTTCACCGTGCTGAAGTTCAAAGGGCAGAACCTGGTGGGCGCGAGTGTCAAACTGAGCGTGCCGAGCATCGACGTGAAGCTCTTCGTGGGCAAGCCGAAGGAGCTGGCCGTACCCATCCAGGTGCCGCTGGATCTGCCGCCGGGAGAGGTGACGGTGGAGGTCACGACGCCGATCGGGCGCACGACGGCCCGGTTTAAGACCACGGAGGTGAAAATCGGCGGCGGCGAAGGCGGCACGCGCGACAATGTGATCACGCATCCGGGCATGGGCTACGGCGCCGATGAAGGCGCACGTTCCATTCCGACCACGGCGCCGACGTCCTGTCCGCAAGGGATGGTGGGAGTAGCTTCGGAAGGCGGCGGCTTCTGCATCGATGTGAACCGGACGTTCAGCGGCTCCTTTCGTAAAGCCGAAATGGCCTGTGCCGCCGCGGGCCTGAAGTTGTGCCGGTTGCCCGAATGGAGCCTGGCATGCGAGCAGGCGAAGGCCGGCCGCTTGCCTCTGAAGAACATGGGCGGGCAGTGGGAGTGGACCGCGACATTTGAGATCAAAGTCGATGATTCGAAGGACAAGTACACGGAGGGGGCCGGTGATGTCATGGTCGCGGTCGTAGGCGGGTCGGACTGTAAGACGAAAAAATCCGTTCAGGAGACGGACGCGCGTGAATACCGCGGCCGTTGTTGCAAGTAACGCATTGGGACTCAGGAGGCTGCGGCGGTCGCATGCGGGCACATACCGAACCATGCCGGTTGCTGGGGTTGCCGATCGCGCTGTGTTTCCTCTTGGCGGGGCTTGGGGGCGCACCTGTTGGGGCGGCGAGAATCACCAACGAGCCCAATGGATTCAACGGGTACACGTGGGGCTCCTCCAGCAGCCAGTATCCTTCGTTGAAACGCATTACGGATCCGGTACTTGCTAGCCCATCGCCCTTTGTGGTGGTCTACGAGAATCCTGGCGAAGTGGTTGTACGGAACGGGGTGACGTTCACCAAGACAGTGTACCGCTTTTACAAGGACCGACTGGGGAACATTCAGCTTTGGTACGAGGGAAAAGAGAACCGTGAGAAGTTGATACGGTGGATTGAGGAACAATACGGCAAGCCGCCAAAGGCCGAACGAAGTCAGAAACAAATAGAATGGCACGGAGAAAACGTCGTGATTACGCTTGATTATGATATTTTGACAGGCAAAGGAGGGCTCTGGTTTACCTATCTGGAGTACTCCCCGTTTGACAACAGCACGATCGACACGACCGGATTATGAGACATATCGCGGTGATTGACTGCCGGCACCCCTTCGTGTTTTCATCCTACGGGATGTGGTGTTAGATCTTTCAGGGGTACCGGGACATGCTGTCTGCCATCCGCGCCTGGTTTCTCGACAGGACCCTGACCAGCAAGCTGGTCATGATTTTCTCCCTGCCCTTCTTGTTCCTGGTCGTGGGCGCGACTCTCACCTTGCAGGCCTTTAACGAGTTCGAACACGCGGCAGAACTAACGATGCGTTCGAACCACATTCGAAACCAGGCAGTCTGGTACATGGATTTACTGCTGGCAATGCAGAACGGGTTCCGCGGCTATCTCATCACGGGGGACAAAGCCTTCCTGGCCCCCTATGCTGAATCCAAAGAGGATATCGACTTGGCCGGACTTGAGTTTGCCCGTCTCGTCCAATACTCTCCCGCCCAAGCCCAGCGCGATCGGGTAGCGAAGGTGCAATCCCTTACCCGCCGGTTCGTTCAGGAGAAAGAACAGATTCTCGCCCGCATGGAGGCAGGCGAGAGCGATGCGGGTGTGCTGTACCTCAAGAACGGTCGCGGGCGTGAACTAGTGGGCGCCGTCTCGTCGTTGCTGGGGGAGATCGAGGCGGAGTCGTCGCAGATCATAAAGGCCCGGCAGGCGATCACCGACAGAAAGCGGGCGCAACTCCTGAACGTGGTCGCCGTGGGCGCCGTGCTGACGCTTCTGTTAACCGGCCTCGGCGTCATCATCGTGGCCCGCTCCGTCACGAAGCCGATGAGCGTTCTCGCCAAAGCCGCCACTGAAATCGGCGAAACCGGCTATGCGACCATCCCGGATGCCGATCGGCAGGACGAAGTCGGCGTCCTGAGTCGGAGCATGATGGAAATGCAGCGCCGGCTGGTCCCGGCTGAGCGCCTAGCGGCACTGACTCGGATCGCCACCAGCATCGCGCACGATCTGCGGACGCCCCTCGTGGGGCTCGAGCGTGGGCTGCAAGGCCTGCAGTATACGTCGGACTTCCGGCTCAATTCCGAGGCGCAGCAACTCTTGGGAGACCTCCATACGGGCGCACGGCTGGCCGTCGGCATTGTCCAGGACATCCTGGACCTGTACCGCCAGGCCTACGGAGAGCTCCCGCTGTCCTACTCTCGGTTTACACTGGACGCGGTGGTCCGCGAAGCCATTGACCTCATGAAGACGGAAGTACTGGACCGGCGACTGTCCGTTTCCGTCGAAGCTCCGCCTGTTGAAATTTTGGCGGACCAGCGCCGCCTGCTGCGGGTACTGGTCAATCTCCTCGACAACGCCGTGAAGAATTCGCCTGCCGGCGGAGGTATCTGGGTCGAAGTGTCCGTCCAAGGCGAAGGGCCGGATCGCCGTGCGGTTGTGGTGGTGGAAGACGAGGGCCGAGGTCTTGATCCGGCCACTCTGGAGACGCTGTTCGAGCCGAACCGGCCTGTTTCCACTCCCACGCGCGGCGGGACCGGTCTGGGTCTGCATCTCTGCAGCCTCATCATCGGGGCCCATCAGGGGACCATCACCGCCCGGAACAGACCCGAAGGAGGAGCGCGTTTCGCGTTCGACATTCCCATGGAGGTGCGCCATGTCGATCAGACTCCTGATCGCGGACGACCAGCGCCTGTTTAGGCAGAGCCTGCGCATCGCCCTTGATCGCGAAACAGACCTCAAGGTGATTGGCGAGGCCGGCGACGGCCAGGAGGCCTACGAGCAGGCCAAAGCCCTGCGGCCCGAGATGGTCCTGATGGACGTCGAGATGCCCAAGCTGGACGGCATTGCGGCGACGCGTCTGCTGGTCCAGGAGCGGCCCGCCATCAAAATCCTCATGCTGTCGGCCTATGCCGACGATGAGCGAGTGCTGCACGGCATCCAGGCCGGCGCGGTCGGCTACATCGTCAAGGACGCGACCCCGGAGGAGTTCGTGAAGATCATCCGCGCAACCCACAATGGCGTGGACATCACATCGCCGTACTTGGCCAACCTGCATCCCGTCGTGTTGGCGCGTTTGCGGGGGCAACAGACCGCGGCGCCAGCCCTGCCTTCCGCGAACTTCTTGGAACTGAACTTGACGCAACGGGAACAGGAGATCGTTGACTTGCTCGTGCAAGGGAAGTCCAACAAAGAAATAGCGGATAAGCTCTGTCTCTCCGGCGACACCATCAAGGCCCACCTTCAGCACATCTTCCGTAAAGTCGGTGTCTCAAGCCGGCTCGAAGCGGTCGTCTTTCTGCTCACCGGCCGCCGCGCGTCCTAACGCACCACGCCATCAACCCCTTTGGGCAGTAGTCGTCTGTGCGTATTGCCAGCTTTCACCCGTTTGGGTGATAGTCACGCGCCGCGCAAGCGTCGAAAGTCTTCTTGTGTCTATTCGATTAGTCATCGCGGACGATCAGCGCCTGTTTAGGCAAAGTCTGCGCATAGTCCTGGAGCACGAGTCAGACCTCCAGGTGATTGGCGAGGCGGGCGACGGCCAGGAGGCCTACGAGCAGGCCAAGGCCCTGCGGCCGGACGTGGTCCTGATGGATGTCGAGATGCCCAAACTGGACGGCATCGGAGCCACCAGAATCCTAAGCAAGGCGCTGGTGGGCATCAAGGTGCTGGTGCTCTCGAGTTACTCCGACGACGATCGCGTGTTGCAGGGCATCCAGGCCGGCGCTGTGGGGTATATCGTCAAGGACGCGACCCCGGAGGAATTCGTGAAGATCATCCGCGCAACCCACGATGGCGTGGAGCTCGCCTCTCCCTATCTGGCGAATCTGCATCCCGTCGTGCTGGCGCGCTTGCGGGGGAGTTCCCCGTTGGCGCCGCCCAGGCCGTCCGGGAATTACTCGGGACGGAACTTGAGCCAGCGTGAGCGCGAGATCGTTGACTTGCTCGTGCAGGGGAAGTCCAACAAGGAAATAGCGGACACGCTCTGCCTCTCCAGCGACACCGTCAAGGCCCACCTCCAGCACATCTTCCGCAAGATCGGCGTTTCCAGCCGGCTCGAAGCGGTCGTTTTCTACCTCACGGGCCAACGGGCGTCCTAGCTCGGATTTGCGACGCCTGCGGTGATGGCGCTTGCTCATCCCTCTTCGGCGTAACGCTCCAACATTCAGCCTAGCCCTTCCGAGAGTTTTGCATGGTCGGCCTTGCATGCTGGCGTTACCGCCCCGTGACAATTGGCCTTGCAGCCGCCCGTTTTCAGGCTTTTCTAATCACATCGGGTAGTTGAAAGCCTGCAATCCACGTAAAATTCATCCTCTCAGGCAATAGTCCGCTTTTTTCAAGAGGAATAAAAGTGAGGGATATTAAAAGCCGGAAAGGGGGTGAGATGGCTCTGCGACGGGTCCAAGGTCCGCCATCATCCTGGTGGATACGGACTGTTTTCGGCAAGGTCGTTGGTTTCATATCAGCGAAGGAGGTCAGACGATGTTTTTAACAAGGCGGCAATTTTTGAAGACGACTACAGGGACGATCGCCGCGCTCGCGATCGCCGACAAGGCGCTGGCCTTGACCGCCCTGCAGCCGGTCATCGAGGTGGGCAACCCCCTCGGCGAGTATCCGGACCGTTCCTGGGAGCGCGTCTATCACGATCAGTATCGCTACGACTCATCGTTCACATACTGCTGCGCGCCGAACGACACGCACGAGTGCCGCGTGCGCGCGTTTGTGCGCAACGGCGTGGTGATGCGGGTCGAGCAGAACTACGATCACCAGACCTATGAGGACCTGTACGGCAACCGCGGCACGTTTTCATGGAATCCGCGGATGTGCCTGAAGGGCTACACGTTCCATCGGCGCGTCTACGGGCCCTATCGCTTGAAGGGCCCGATGCTCCGCAAGGGCTGGAAGGCCTGGGTGGACGACGGGTGCCCGGAGCTGAGCCCTGAAGTGAAAACCCGGTACAAGTTCTCCAGCCGCGGCGAGGACGACATGTTGCGCGTCTCTTGGGATACCGTCGCCACGTACCTGGCCAAGGCGCAATTGAAGATTGCCGAGCGGTACTCGGGCGAGGCGGGCGCGCGGCGCCTGCGCGAGCAGGGCTACCCACCGGAAATGATTGAGTCCATGAAGGGCGGCGGCACGCGGACCTTCAAGTACCGGCCGGGCATGGCGGCCCTCGGCCAGATCGGCAAGATCGGGTTCGGTCGGATGGCCAATGCGAACCTAGCTCAGCTCGATGCCTATGTCCGCAAGGTGGAGCATGACAAGGCGGTGGGCGGGCGGACCTGGTCGAGCTACACGTGGCACGGGGATCAGCCTCCGGAAGATCCTTTCTGGAACGGCGTCCAGACGTCGGATGTGGACCATGCCGACATGCGCTTCACCAAATTACATACGAGCTGGGGCAAGAACTTCGTCGAACACAAGATGCCGGAGGCCCACTGGTTCATCGAAGGCATGGAGCGCGGCGGGCGGCTCGTGACCATTAAACCGGAATACAGCCCGACTTCTTCGAAGTCGGATTACTGGATTCCCTGTCGTCCGGGCGGGGACGGGGCGCTTTTTCTCGGGACGATCAAGGTCCTGTTCGACGAGAACCTGTACGACGCGGACTTCTGCAAGCAGTTCACGGACATGCCGATCCTGGTCCGCGCGGACACCTTGACCTACCTGGACCCGAAGGACGTCATCAAGGATTACAAACTGTTCGACCTGCACCAGGGCTATACCACCAAAGTGCAGTCGGTCAATCCCAAGTACCGCGAGCGCATGGGCGACTTCATGGTGTGGGACAAAGCAAAGAACGCGCCGGTGCCCATGCACCGGGAGATCGTAGGCTTTCACCAAACGAAGGCTGGCATTGACGCCGCGCTGGAAGGCACGTACCGGGTGACGTTGCTGGACGGCAAGAACGTGGACGTGATGCCGATTTTCCAGATGTACAAGATCCACGTGCAGGACTTCGACCTGGACACGACGCACCAGATCACGAACTCGCCGAAGGACCTGATCGTGCGCTGGGCGCGTGACTGCGGGACGATCAAACCGTCGGCGATCCACAGCGGCGAAGGCACGAACCACTGGTTCCATAAGACCGCGAACGGCCGCGGCGCGGCGATGATCGTCATCATCACCGGCAACGTCGGCAAGTTTGGCTCGGGCAAACATAACTGGTCAGGCAACTACAAGACCGGTGTCTGCCAGGGCACGCCGTGGTCCGGTGCGGGCATCGGAGCCTGGGGCGCGGAAGACGCGTTCGACTTGGAACTCGATCCCACGGCGCACGGCAAAGTGATCCGCACCAAATACTACGATTACGGCGAAGAGCCCGCGTATTGGAACCACGGGGACCGCGGACTGATCGTGAACACGCCGAAGTACGGGCGCAAAGTCTTCACCGGCAAGACGCACATGCCGAGCCCGTCAAAGGTGTTGTGGACGGTCAACGTGAACCTGCTCAATAACTCGAAGTACCACTACGACATGGTCAAGAACGTAGACCCGAATATCGAATGCATCGTGGTCCAGGACCTGGAGATGACGTCCGGGGTGAACTACGCGGACGTGGCCATGGCGATCAACTCCTGGATGGAGTTCACGTATCCCGAGATGACGAATTCGTGCTCGAATCCCTGGCTGCAGGTGTGGAAGGGCGGCATCAAGCCCCTTTACGACACCCGCAACGACCTGGACACCTACATCATCGTAGCCCAGAAGTGGCAGGAGATGACCGGGGATAAGCGGTTCACGGACACCTGGAAATTCGTCATCGAGAACAAAGTGGACGTGTACCTGCAACGGGTCTTCGATTCAGCCAGCACGGCGTACGGCTACAGTGCAAAGACGCTGCTGCAGTCGGAGAAGGGGTGGTTCGTGATGGTGCGGACCTATCCGCGGCACCCGTT
>CAYYLQ010000039.1:0-7982 GCA_964472655.1 uncultured Nitrospirales bacterium | reverse complement strand
TCACGCGCTCCCCGGTGGAGAGCAGCATGTCCATCTCCCGCTCGTCGGGGAACTCAGCGACGTCGTGCGCGAGCTTCATCAAACGGTCCGTTTCGCCGCTCATGGCGGAGAGCACGACCAGGACCGTGTCGCCCGCCCGCCGGCTCTTGGCGACCAGCTGCGCCACGTGCTTGATCCGGTCGACGTTTGCGACCGAGGTCCCGCCGAATTTTTGAACAACTAAAGCCACCGACACATTCCTTCATTTTCCGATCAGCTTGCCGAGCAGCTTCGTGGCATCGGCCAGCATCGTCTTCGTGGTCTGCGCATCCGTCTCGTTGAAGCCGCGATCCGCATCGGCGCGAGCGCGGGATGCCGGTCCTTCATAGAGGGCGAACGGGACCGGATCGTTCGTATGACACCGGAGCGCGACCGGTGTGGCGTGGTTGCAGACCGCCAGCACGCGATGCGGTCCCAGCTTCGGCAGCCCTTTCAGCAGGGTTCCCACCGTATGCTCGTCGAACGACTCGATGGCCCGCACCTTGGCCTGCACGTCGCCCTGGTGGCTCGCATCGTCCGTCGCCCCCAGATGGATATACACCAGATCCCGCTTCTCCAGCTCTTTGAGCGCGCACGCGGCCTTCCCAAGATAATCGGTGTCCACGGAACCCGTGGCGCCCAACACTTTCGCGACTTCAAACCCGCACGTGAGCCCCAACCCACGCGGCAGGTCCAGCGCCGAGATCATGCTCGCGGACAGGCCGTAGCGCTCCGTCAACTTCGGTAGCTTCGGTGCCTTGCCGTAGCCCCACAGCCAGATGCCGTTCGCCGGCGGCTTGCCCGCTTCGATCCGATCCTTATTGATCTGATGGCCGCGCAGGATCGCCAGGGCCTCGTCCATCAAGGCTCGCAGCACCTTGTCGCCGTCCCCTTTCGGCAGAAAGTCGCCCACCGGCTTACCCGCGATGTCATGGGGCGGCGTCACGGTCACGCGGTGCTTGCCCTCTGCCCAGACCATGAGATTCCGGTATGACACGCCGGGATAGAACTGCACGACCTCTGTCCCCAGTTGCTCGTTGACATCGTAGAGCAGCTCCTTGGCTTCGAGCGAGTCGATCTGGCCGGCGCTGTAGTCCTCCATTACGGCGTGGGGACCCAGCTTCTTCACGTCGTACCCGCCGGTATCCGCCCGTAAGGTGACCAGATTGCACCGGTAGGCGACATCGTCGGGATTCAGCGCCACGCCGAGACCGGCCGCTTCCAGCGGCGCAAGCCCGGTGTAATACTTTTTCGGGTCATAGCCCAGGATCGCCAACTGTGTCACATCGCCGCCCGGATAGAATCCATCCGGCGTGGTCTTGACCAGGCCCAGTTCGCCGTGACGGGCGAGAAAATCCAGGTTGGGGGTCTTGGCTGCCTGCAGCGGCGTCCGCCCTCCAAGTTCCGCCAACGGATGGTCGCCCATCCCATCCCCCAGCAGGATCACGTATTTCATGCGAACCGGATGCGCCCTCCCCGCGCAAAAAAAGCAGTCAGTAGCCCAGGACCCTCACGACGTCTTCCATGTTGGCCTGGATCGTCGTCGGCTTCTGCGACACCGAGATCGCAATGTCCACGTCCTTGAGGCCATGCCCGGTCAGCGTGCACACGGCCGACTCGCCGTCCTTGAACAGCCCCGCCTTCTGCATCTTGATGACCCCGGCGACCGACGCGGCGGAGGCCGGCTCGCAGAAGATGCCCTCCAAGGCCGCCACCATCCGGTACGCCTCCACAATCTCCTCGTCCGTCACGAGATCGATCTTGCCGTTCGAGTCCTGCATGGCCTTCACCGCCTGCACCCAACTGGCCGGGTTGCCGATGCGGATGGCCGTCGCAATCGTCTTGGGCTTCTCCACGACATGGCCCAATACGATGGGCGCGGCGCCCGCAGCCTGAAACCCCATCATGCGCGGGAGCCTCATGCACTTCTTGTCTCGGTGGTATTCCTGGTACCCCCTCCAATACGCGGTGATGTTACCGGCATTGCCCACTGGCAGGAAATGGTACATCGGCGCGTCGCCCAGTTGATCGCAGACCTCGAACGCCGCCGTCTTCTGTCCTTCCAGCCGGTACGGATTGACCGAGTTCACCAGGATGATCCCGTACTTGGTCGAGATCTCCTTGACGATCGTCAGCGCCTGATCGAAATTCCCCTGGACTTGGAGCACCGTCGCGCGGTGCATCATCGCCTGCGCGAGCTTGCCCAGCGCGATCTTGCCCTCGGGGATCAGCACGTAGACCTGGAGCCCGGCCCGGCCGCCGTAAGCGGCCGCCGCCGCCGACGTGTTGCCGGTGGAGGCGCAGATGACCGCGCGCGCGCCCTCCTCCACCGCCTTGGAGATCGCCAGCGTCATGCCCCGGTCTTTGAAAGAGCCGGTCGGGTTGGCGCCCTCGAACTTGAGATAGAGAGCGAGCCCCGGTGCGATCGCTTCAGCGAGACGGGGCGCGCGCACCAACGGGGTATTCCCCTCCCCTAGCGTGACCACCGGCGTGGATACGCTCACGGGCAGGTACGCCCGGTACTCTTCAATGATCCCTCGCCAGGCGCTCATATCACCGATCCTCACCTTCGATCCGGACGAGCGTGGTCTGACCCGACACGAACGGGAACGTCGCGATCTCTCTGAGCGCCGCCTGCATATTGCGTTCGACCGCCAAGTGCGTCGTCATGACCACCGGCACGGTCTGCCCGTCCTTGCGCCCCCGCTGCAAGACCGACGAGATGCTGATCGCGTGCTTCCCCAGCACGCCGGAGAGCTGCGAAAGCACCCCGGGCTTGTCTAGGACCATGAACCGCAGGTAGTAGAGACTGCCGACCTCGTCGATCGGGCGGATGCGCAGCGGCCGCCGCTGATCCGTCTGGAACGCGCATGACGGGACGCGTCCGACCGACCCCCTGAGGATGTTCCGCGCCATGTCGATGACGTCGCTCACCACAGCGCTGGCGGTCGGCAGCGAGCCAGCGCCGCGGCCGTACAGCATGATGTCGCCCACGGCGTCGCCCGTGACCTGGATGGCGTTGTACACGCCGCCCACCCGCGCGATCGGCGCATCGCTCGCGATCATCGTGGGGTGGACGCGCGCTTCGACTTCAGCGCCTTCGCCTCCGCCACCCCCTTCGTGCAACTTCGAGATCGCCAGCAGCTTGATCGTGTACCCGAACTCGGTCGCATAGGCGATGTCCATCGGCGCGATCCCGGTGATGCCCTCCACATACACATCCTTGAAATTCACCGGCGTCCCGAACGCAAGATTGATCAGGATCGCCAGCTTGTGGGCCGCGTCTGTTCCCGCGATGTCGAAGGCCGGATCGGCCTCCGCGTAGCCCGCCTTCTGCGCTTCCGCCAGCACCGCGTCGAACGACCGGCCGGCTTCGGTCATCTTGGTCAGGATGTAGTTCGACGTGCCGTTGACGATGCCGTACAGCGACAGGATGCGGTTCGCCGCGAGCCCTTCGGTCAGCGAGCGCACGATGGGGATCCCGCCGCCGACGCTCGCCTCGAAGCCGATGTCGACTTTGGCGCGCGCGGCCGCCTGGAAGAGCTCCTCGCCATGGACGGCCAGGAGCGCCTTGTTGGCGGTAACAACGGATTTGCCCTTGGCAATCGCGTCGAGCAGGAACCGCTTGGCCGGATCGTAGCCGCCGATCAGTTCGATGACGATATCGATGCGGGGATCCTCGATGACCTCGCGCGCGTGCGCGGTCAGAACACCCGCCGGAAGGGCGATGCCGCGGTCCGCCGTGAGGTTGAGATCGGCGACCTTGACCAAGTCCAGCGGCACACCAAGCCGCCGGCGGATGGCTCCCGCATTGGAGGTGAGTACCTTGGCGACGCCGGTCCCCACAGTGCCGAACCCGATCAAGCCGACTGCGATGCGGTCCTTCACGAAGTCGCCCGCCTATTCTTCCCCGCCGGAGAGTTTGAGCGCCTTCTTGATGCCGCGGACCGCCTGCCTGGTGCGATGCTCGTTCTCCACAAGACCGAACCGGACGTGGTCGTCGCCGTACTCGCCGAACCCGATCCCCGGCGACACCGCCACTTTCGCCTCGTGCAGGAGCAGCTTGGAGAACTCCAGCGACCCCATGGACCGGTACGCGTCCGGGATCGGGGCCCAGACGAACATGGTCGCCAGGGGCTTCTCGACCTTCCACCCGATGCGATTGAGCCCCTCCACCAGCGTATCGCGGCGGTCCCGATAGAGTTTGATGGTCTGTTGCACGCAGTCCTGCGGCCCGTTCAACGCGATGATCGCGGCGATCTGAATCGGCTGGAAGATGCCGTAATCGAGGTAGCTCTTGATCTTCTGGAGCGCCCCGACCATCTTGGGATTGCCGACGCAGAAGCCGACGCGCCAGCCGGGCATGTTATAGCTCTTGGATAGGGTGAAGAATTCCACGCCCACGTCCTTGGCGCCGGGCACCTGCAGAAAGCTCGGCGCCTTGTATCCGTCGAAGACGATGTCCGCGTACGCTAGATCATGCACCACAAAGACGTTGTTTTCCTGCGCGAATGCCACAACCTTCTTGAAAAACGCCAGGTCCACGACGGCGGTGGTCGGGTTGTGCGGGAAGTTGAGGATCAGCATCTTGGGCCGCGGCAGCGTCCGGCGGTAGGCCTTCGTCAGGTCCTCGAAGAAATCGCTGTCCTGGCGTAACGGAATGCCGCGCACCTCGCCCCCCGCGATGATGACGCTGTAGGGATGGATCGGGTAGGTTGGCGTGGGGGTCAGCACCACGTCGCCGGGTGTCACCATCGCCAGCGCCAGATGCGCCAGCCCTTCCTTGGAGCCGATCGTGACGATCGCTTCCGTCTCGGGATCGAGGTCCACGCCGTAATTGCGCCGGTACCGGGCGGTGATCGCATGGCGCAGCTTGGTGATGCCCCGTGAGGCAGAATACCGATGGTTTCTCGGGTTCTTGGCGGCTTCGATGAGCTTGTCGACGATGTGCGGAGGCGTCGGCTCATCGGGATTGCCCATGCCGAAGTCAATGATATCCTCTCCTCGCCGACGTGCCTGCAGCTTGAGCGCCTGCACTTCATTGAACACGTAAGGCGGTAACCGGTTGATTCTAAAGAAGCTCTCGTCCAATCCTCTCCTCCTCGGAAAGGTTGGATTCTATGTCACATGACCGATTTTGTCAAATAATCTGAAGCGTTCGGCGGGTTGCCTGAAGCCGGCGAGATGGCGCCCGAGGAAAATTATCGGCGGCGAAGGTCTTCGTCCGCGACCCACAAGAGTTCGTCGGCGGTCGCAGGGGGCTCCTGACTGCCGGCGACGCCGATCGCGCACTGAACCGTCAGGGGGAGACCGCGGCGGGCGGCCAAGTCGGAGAGTTTCTCCTTCACGCGGTTGACGATCACGTCGATATGGGCGGGACCGGTGTCCACCAACAGCGCGGCGAATTCGTCTCCCCCGTAACGGGCCACAAGGTCCGTGGTGCGGGTCGCTTCCTTGAGCGCGTCGGCCACGGCCCGCAGGACCTCGTCCCCGACCATGTAGCCGAAGCGATCGTTGATCGTCTTCAGATGGACGACATCCAGGACCAGCAGCACCACGCCGCTGCGGCGGCGCCGGGGCCCGGCCGCCAGGCGCTGATAATGATCATGGAATGCTCGCCTGCCCAGAAGGCCCGTGAGCGGATCAGGCGCATAGCGCGCGAGCAGGCGGTCCGCGTTATACAGCCTCCGCGCCAGCAACCGAAGCACGCCGATAGCCATGTCCGGCGTCCGCTGCAGGATCTGCATGAAATCGTCCGGAGAGAGCGCAAGACAGCGCGTATGCTCCACCGCCACGACCGTCGCCGACCGCGGCTGCTCGGTCAGTACCCCCAGTTCGCCGAAAATCTCCCCATAGCCAACTTCCGCGAGAACCTGGCCGGCGAGGGGGTTTTCGAACGTCGACTGCAGGACGCGCATCCGTCCCGAAAGCACCACGTAGAGCAAATCGGTCGGCTCGCCCTGGTAGATGGCGACGTTGCCCGCCGTGAAGACCTTTTCGGTGGCCTGAGCAACCAGATTCAGTAGTTGCTCCCGGTCCAGCGGCTGGAACAGCGGCATCGTCGCGAGGGTATCGGCATAGGTTGCGGCGGCGGCCCCCTTCGTGCCCCCGACTATGGCGTCGAGCGTACGTTCGTCGGTCGAACGCCTGGCCATGCCGGCACTGACCCGAGGGCTTTCCGACGTCGTGGCACGGGTCAGCCACGCCAGCACCCGTGTACGGAGCATCGGCGGACTGAAGGGCTTGGCCAGACAGTCGGCGGCCGCCGCCCCGCCGATGCGTTCATCGTCCACCGCATCCACTCCTTCAGTCAGCAGAATGATCGGCAGATCGGGGCACTTCATCTGCTTGCGCAAGGGTTTGATCAAGTCCGCGCCATCACCGTCCGGAAGCTGGCCGTCGATGATAACCATGTCCGGGTAGACTTCCGGAGCGCTCGCCAGAGCAGTCCTCATGTCGGACGTGGGCAGCAGGACAAGATTATCCTCGGTCAGCATCTGACCGATGGTCGCGATCTCGGTCTCGCTGGGACTGACCACAAGGACGCGTTTGCCGGCAACCGGTGGGTGCCGTAGAGCCGACACCGGAGCGACGGGGGTTGAGCGTCCGCTTCCGCGTATGTCCAGTGCAAGCCCTTCCGCGGCCGCAAATACCTCCAGCGATCGGCTCGCCGCGGCGGCGCGTTCCCGAGCCATCGCCTCCAATCGCGCCACCGTCGCGTCGTCATGCGCGGGGTCGTGATGAAACAACGCCAGGCGGCTGCTCCCCGTGGTCAGCGCGATGTCGGTGGCGTACTCCACGGTACTGTGCCCCCATCCGACCTTGCTGGCGTATTCTTCTTCGCTGTATTGGGCGTCGTGGATGATGAGATCGGCTCCTTCCAGAAAAGACAGATGCCGCTGATCGCCGGGATGGCGAAACGCCCGGCCCGTCGGCTTCCAGAAAGGCTCGTGATCCGTCACGTACGCCACGGTGGCGCCGCCGCTGGAGATGCGGTAGGCGAGCGTCGGCGCGGTGTGGTTCAGGTATTGCGTCTGGACCAGCACGTCACCGATGTGGAAGAACCCTTCCTCCAATTCGGTGAAGTGGATGCGGCTGCGTAGGTCGCGGAGCGTGACGGGAAAATAGGAGTACTGCATCTGGCCCGCGATGGCGTCCTCCACACGGCGCTGAAAGCCCGCGGGCGCGTAAATGTTCAATTCGGTATCGGGCAGAAAGGCCGGGGCAAAGAACGGGAAGCCCTGGATGTGGTCCCAATGGGTGTGGCCGATGAACACGTGGAGCCGCAGGGCTCCCCCTGCGGAGCTGAGAAGGTGTTGACCCAATTCCCGGGCCCCGGTCCCGCAGTCCAAGACGATCACCGTCCCGTCCTCGGCGCGCACCTCCACGCACGAGGTATTCCCTCCGTACTTGGAGGTTTTCTCTCCCGGCACGGCGATGGACCCGCGCGTTCCCCAGAAACGTACCTGCATGATCTCTGCAGCCCCTTCGAGGCAAGAACCGGAACGGGATCGAATTGTGCAGTTTCGCAATCGTATTGCAAGTCCTAACGGAAAACAATAAGAAAGTTGCACGGCGCTAATTTGACAGGAACTTTCATCCCCTGTCAGAGGATTCGGTTGGTAATCGCGTGGTTGCGCCTCCCTGTTTACCCTGATACCATCGTGAGATTCGGTCTTTAAGAAAGAGCCACCGAAGAAAACCATGGCATCCCAGAACGAGCTAATCATCACGGGCGCGCGGCAGAATAACCTGAAAAATGTGTCCGTGCGAATTCCGCATGACCAGATAACCGTCATTACCGGCGTGTCCGGCTCCGGCAAATCTTCGCTGGCCTTCGACACGATCTTTGCCGAGGGCCAATGGCGCTACATCGAATCCCTGTCCACCTATGCGCGAATGTTCCTGGAAAAACTCGACCGTCCCGACGTGGATCGGATCGAGCACATCCGGCCGGCCATCGC
>CAYYLQ010000038.1:0-8016 GCA_964472655.1 uncultured Nitrospirales bacterium | reverse complement strand
CTCCGGAGCCGGCGCTGGAGGAGGCGGTGGTGAAGCCGCACCGGTGACCGCCGGATTCGAGTTGATGGCCTTCATGAGCTCAGTCGCCTGTTTTTCGTCAGGCGCCAGCCGGAGAATCATCTTGTAGGTCGCAATGCCCTTGACTGAGAAGCCGGAATCCACGAACAACTTGGCCGCCTGATAGTAGGCTTTGACCGCCGCGGCTTTGCTCCCGGCCTTGGCGTTGTAGTCCCCCATGCGAAGGTAAGCGTTCGCATTGGTCGGCTCAAGTTCAACCAGCCCCTGCAGACACACGACGGCCTTGGCCCATTGGCTTTGCTCGACGAACTTGGCCAGATCGGTGCTGAGCTGTTCTTTCTTGTTGGCCATGGAAGCTTAGGCGCGCCTCGCTTTGCCGGGCTTCACTTGCCCGGTTCCTTCAGCGCGAAATGGAAATGGACTCCCGCCAAGATGATGACGTCGCCGTCCTGCAGTTCCCGCTGCCCCGGAACGGCCTCGCCGTTGATCGTGATCTTTTTGGCGCCCTCCTCCGGTATGATGATGTAGGCCGGGCCACGGCGACTGATCAGTGCCGCCTTTTTGGGGGCAAGCCACCCGGTGAGCTTGACCGACGCGGTGTCTTCCTTGCCGATGACAGTCAGCCGGCCGGTGAGTTCGTACTCCTTTTTGTCCGTATCGCCGGTCGCGACGGTTAGCCACCCGACTTTCGCCTCCACCGCCGCAGTTTTCACGGTCCCGAGGGCCTTCATGAGTTCCTTTTGTTTCGCGGTATCCAGAATCATCGTCTTGTCAGAGGCGGACTCCTTAGGCGGAGGGGGAGGCGGCGGCGGCGCGGCAACTTCATCCTGGTAAATCAGAGCATGCTTGCCGATCGCGACACGATCGGTGTTCTTCAATTTCTGTTTCTGGACTTTCGCGTCATTGAGGAACGTGCCGTTGGTGCTGCCCAGATCTTCGACGAAGAATGCCCCTTCTTCCTTGATGATCCTCGCGTGGTGCCCCGACACCGCCGGATTATCGATCACGAGATCGTTATCCGGTTTCCGGCCGATCGTCAATTGCGGCGCTTCGAGCGGGATCTCCTTGAGGATCTGCTCGTTAAACTTTAGGAAAATTTTTGCCATCGTCACGACTCCCCCATGCCCGTAGCATTGACCCTCAGCTCATCAACCACTTCCAAACGCGTTGCCAGGGACCTTGGCCGGCTGCGTCTTGCACAACGACAAGAATCACGGTGGTGTTGTCCAGACCGCCGGCCGCATTCGCCAGTTCGACCAAGCGATCAGAAGCGGCTTGCGGTTCCCTTTCGCGGCGAATGACGTCGAGGATTTCGGCAGGTTGCACGCCCCGCGTGAGTCCATCCGAACACAGCAGAACGCCGTCTCCCCGCATCAAGGGGACCTCGTCCAACTCAACATCCACGGTATCTTCCACTCCCAAGGCCCTGGTGATGATGTTCTTCTGGGGGGACCGTTCGGCCTCCTCTTCCGTCATCATGCCCTTGCGGACCTGTTCCGCAACCAGAGAGTGGTCGGCGGTCAGCGGCTTGATGGCCTCGCCACGGACCAAATACATGCGGCTGTCTCCGACGTGAGCAACCGACAACACCGGGCCATTGAGCGCCGCCGACACCACCGTGGTCCCCATCCCTTCCTGGCCAGGGTGGTCCTTCGCTCCCTTGCGGATGATCTGGTTGGCCAGACGGATCGCGCTGGCCAGCCGGTTGGTCTTGGCTGAGAACTGGCGGTCGTAGTCCCCGACTAGCGGCAGCTTCTCGTTGGCTTGTGCCTCCTTGAAATGCTTCTGAATGGTCTCCACCGCCAACCGGCTGGCCACCTCTCCGGCGTTTCGCCCGCCCATGCCATCGCACACGACGTAGAGTCCCGAGTCGGAATCGACGCAGAAGTCATCCTCGTTGTGGGACCGCTTTAAGCCGACATCCGTCTTGGCCCCGACAGCGATAACCATTCATTGCCCTCCCCGCCTGACCCACAACCGGAGGAAGATCGGGGAAAAGTCGCAGGTAACCCCTAAATGTTCCGAGGACGCATATCCCCAGCAGTGCTAATGGTACCGACACCGTGTATTCGAGACAAAACGTGCCTAGAGTAGACAAACCAAGGGTATAAGTCAATGTCAAACCTACGCTAGGGGCTGGTCCGAAGGAGGGAATTTCCCCCGGTTTTCACGTCGAAAGGAACTCGTACAGCATGTGTCCCCCGAGACTCACACTGGCAAGGCCGGCTAGGGCCCGTAACACCAGCTGTGCCCGGACGAGCCGCTGAGGAGTCAAGGCAAACGGGGCACTCAGCGCGACGCCCAGCAGAACCATGCCGGCGATCGAGCCCGCCCCGAACATCAGAATGTACAGCATCCCGTCCCTGAGTGAACGGACGGTCGAGAGCACGAGCAGGAGCAGCGCGGCGCTGCCGGCAAGCCCGTGCATCATTCCGACAGCGAGCGAGGTGTATTCCAGCCGATACCGATGCAGGTGGGCATGGCCGCGCCCCTCGCGATGGGAGTGTACGTGCAGATGGCCGGTGCCGTCGTCGTGGGTATGGGTATGGACATGCACGCGTTCCCGGAGGAGCGTCCATCCGACGGACAGGCCGAGTCCGACCAGCATGACCCCTACGCCGGCTTCGAACAACCTGGCCATGTCATGCGGAATGGCGAGATGGAGCCCGAGAACCGCCAGGCCGGCAACCAGCAGCACCACCGTATGGCCCACGCCCCAGCAGAAGCCGATGGTGCATGCCCGCCGCAGACTGCGATTCTCAGTGGCAATCGTCGAGACCGCGACGACATGGTCGGCGTCGAGGGCGTGCTTCACCCCCAGCAACAAACCAAGAAGGAGAAAGGAGAGACCGGGGTGAGCAGGCAACCCGCTCATCCCCCCCTGGTGTGCATCTCGAGACGGGGGTCTTCGCGAAGCCGTTCGATTTCGACCAGCCTCGCTCGGATGCCGTGCCGCTCGAGCTCTTTCCGTTGTTCGGCGCCGCGGTCCTTGCGCTTTTGCCAGCCGGCGAGGATGAGCGCTTTGATGTCTTCGCGAGAGGCGCCGGCGCGCAGTCGTTGCCGTAAATCAACCCCGACCGTGGCGTACAGGCACAGGAACCACATGCCGTCGGCAGTCAGCCGGCTCCGGTCGCAGGTCGAGCAGAACGGCGCCGTCGTCGAGGAAATGATGCCGAATGTCGTCCCGTCCGGCAGAGCGAACCGCTGCGCCGGCGCCGAGCTGTCTTCGATGACCGGCGCGATACGCCCGTAGCGCTGCCCCAGCGAAGCCAGAATCGCCTGACGGGAGAGCACCTTGTCCATGGACCAGTCCGTCGCGCCCCCAACGTCCATGTATTCGATGAACCGCACTTCGGCTTGAACCCGTTTGCCGTACTCGATCAAGTCAAGGAGTTCATCGTCGTTGTATCCGCGGATGGCGACGGTATCGAGCTTCAGGCCCGTGAAGCCAACCCGCCTCACCGCTTCAATGCCCTCGAGCACGCTCGCAAACGTGTCGCGTCTTGTCAAGGCCTTGAACCGCTCGGGCTTGAGTGTGTCCAGGCTCACGGTCACGCGGTGCAGTCCGGCGTCATAGAACGCCTGCGCCTGCTCGGCCAGCAAGACCCCGTTGGTCGTCAGGGCGAGGTCCTTAATGCGGGGATTCCGCCGCAGCATCCGCATCAGGGTGGGAAGGTCCTTGCGCAGAAGCGGCTCGCCGCCGGTCAGCCGGACCTTGTCGACCCCCAGTTCCGTGAAGAACTCCGTCAGCGTCGTGATCTCCTCGAACGTGAGCAGGGTCTCGCGGGGCAGCCAGGTGTATTCCTCTTCCGGCATGCAGTACTTGCAGCGCAGGTTGCACCGGTCCGTCACCGACAGACGCAGGCTGCGCAGCGGCCGGCCGAACGTATCCTGCACGACAGGCAGTTCGCTTTTCAGCGGTGTCGTGCTCACGGATGCTCCTCCACCCAGACCTCGCCTTCCGGCGTGCTCTCGAGCTTCCAGATCGGGGTGATCTGCTTCAGTTCATCGATGCTCCACTTGCACGCGCGAAACGCCTCGGCCCGGTGCTCGGCGGCGGCGATCACCAACACGATGTTCTCGCCGATCTGGATGTCGCCGTAGCGATGGACGAGCAGGATTTCGATCACGTCGAAGTCCTTGAGGGCCCGCTCCCGTATTTCCCGCAGTTTCTTCTGGGCCATCCCTTCGTAGTACTCGAACTTGATGCCGCTCACGTCGCGGCCCTTGGAGCGGTCCCGGGCGATCCCAAGGAAGATGGCGATTCCGCCGATGCGGTTGGAGCGTGCGCGCACGCGGGCAAGCTCGGCATCGATCGAGAAGTCCTCCCGCTGCACCCGCACGAACATCGCATCGGATTCGGCCGGCGACCCACCGGCGAAAGGCGGCAGCAAGGCCACTTCGTCTCCCTCGTTAATGACGGTGTCGGGGTGGGCGACCTCATGGTTGACGGAGACGAGGACTTTCTTTTTGTGCACCAGTTCGGCCATCTCGGGATAGTCCCTGTCGAGAAGGTCGATCAGATCGCCCACCGTCCGCCCTCCGTTGAGCGTAATGCTCACCTCGGCCTGATTGCGGGCCAGTGTCTTCAGGAGTCCGAACAACTTCAACGTGATCATGCTTGCTTCCTGGTGTATGCGCCCGATTTCCCGCCTGCCTTTTCCAGCAGGTAGACGTCGGAGAACGCCATGCCCCGGTCGACGGCCTTGCACATATCGTAGATCGTGAGCGCCGCCACGGTCACCGCCGCGAGCGCCTCCATCTCCACGCCGGTCTGCCCGGTGGTCTTGACGGTCGCCGTCGCCGTGATGCTGCACAGCCCCTCACGGTTCGGTTGAGGATCTTCCTTGAAATCGATGTCAACGCCGGTGATGAGGAGCGGATGGCACATGGGAATGAGCTCGGGCGTGCGCTTCGCGCCCATGATGCCGGCCGTCTGGGCGACGGCCAGGACATCCCCCTTGGCGATCTTCCCGCGCCGGATCTTCTCCAGCGTCTCGGGTTGCATCAGGATGCGCGCTTGGGCCGTCGCCGTCCTGAGCGTCGCTCCCTTGCCTGACACGTCGACCATGCGCGCCCGGCCGGCTTCGTTGAAGTGAGTGAATTCACTCATGGTTCTTAGAATTGTAGGTGCCGCTTCGAAGATTAGTCAAGGGGAAACCAAGGCGCCTTGACATTGTCGAACCGCTCTAGGTAGCGTTTCCGTGGGACTTCAATCGCGGAGCGCCGACACATGGACGATCGGCTGATCATCGAACGGCTGGAATTCCAAGGCTATTGCGGCGTCTCGGAAGCCGAACGCGAGGCGCCTCAGCCGATGGCGGTCGACCTCGAACTGTCCCGGGACATGGCGCCGGCGGCGGCGGCGGATGATCTGGCCAGGACGGTGGACTACCTCAAGGTCACGGAGCAGGTCCTGGCGATCGTGCAGACTCAGCGCTTCCGCTTGCTGGAAACCATGGCCGAACGGCTGGCACAGGCCATCCTGGCGGAGTTCCCCGTGGCGGAAGTCACGTTATGGGTGCGGAAGTTGAAGCCTCCGGTCAAGGGCGTCCGTGAGTCCACCGGCGCGAAAATCACCCGACAGGCGGCCGATGACCCGCACGGCGTACGGCCGGCCGAATGGCTCCTGCGGCACCGGCCGTTTTACGCGCCGGGCCGGGCGCTCGACCTGGCCTGCGGGCGAGGCCGGAACTCCGTGTATCTGGCGCGGGAAGGCTTTCTGGTCGATGCTTGGGACAGAGATGTCGAGGCTCTTAAGGAACTGCGCTCCACCGCCGAACCGTTGGGACTCGCCACCATCACGACGCGACTGGTCGACCTTGAGCAGGCGCCCGAGATTCCCCCCACTGCATTCGATCTCATCGTCGTCTTCTACTATCTGCAACGAGACTTGGCGCCACAAATCGCGCGCGCGCTGAAGCCCGGCGGCGTCCTCGTCTACGAGACCTTTCTCATCGACAATCATGTACGGTTCGGTCACCCTCGACGGCGCGAGTTCTGCCTGAACCATAATGAACTGCTCTCACTGTTCGGGGAACTGCGGGTGCTCGCTTACCAGGAAGGCGCGCAAGTTCCCCACAGAGGACCCTTCACCGCCGCCCTCGTCGCGCAGCGTCCTGCATAAGCCATGGCCTCCCTGCCCCCGCAACGCCTTCCCGCCTGCGCGGGACGGTTTTACGAAGACGCCGCCGACCGCCTGCAGGCACAAGTCCAGGCTCTGCTCGAGCCCGATGCGCCGCGCCTTCCGGCACGAGCCGTCGTCTGTCCCCATGCCGGATTGATGTATTCGGGAGCCGTCGCCGGAGCCGTTTACAGCAGAATCACGATTCCCTCAACCGCCATTCTCGTAGGTCCCAATCATACGGGATACGGACCGCCGCTCTCGGTCTACAGCGAAGGGGAGTGGTTGCTGCCGGGGGGAGCCGTGACGATCGCGGCCGACCTGGGGAGGATGCTTCTGGCACGCTGCCCCCAGGCCCAACCCGATCATCTCGCCCATCAGCACGAACATTGCCTCGAGGTCCAGCTCCCATTTCTGCGCGCGTTGCGGCCGGACATCCAGATCCTCCCCATCGTCGTCGGCTTCCGCGATCTGGAGACCTGCAGGACCCTGGGACTCGCACTGGCGGCGATCATGGAAGAGGCCCCGACTTCACCCTTATTGATCGCCAGCACGGACCTGACGCATTGCGGGCCCGGCTTCGGCCAGTCGCCTCCCGCCGGACTCACCGCCGAAGCCTTCGCCCATCGGCAGGATCGGTTAGCGCTGGACGCCGTCCAAACCCTGGACGGCGAGCACCTGCATCGGACGGTCGAGGAACATCAGATTACGATGTGCGGGTACGTCCCCAGCACCGCCGTCCTGTTCACAGCAAAGGGACTGGGCGCCGGCAAGGTGAGCGTCGTTCGATATGCGACGTCGGCCGACGTCAGCGGAGACGTGAATCGCGTCGTGGGTTATGGGGGCGCGATTCTGACCTGAGCGTGAATGAGTTAATTCTCCGGCGCTTCGACGATGTGGTTTTCGAAGCGGGTGCAGCCCTCCGCCATCAGCCGGTTCGTCAGCACCTCCCCCGGCCACTCGATCGGCAGGTCCGCCGTGAACACCCACACGTCCGGCGACGTCCACAGCGGCCCCGCCTCGTCGCCCCCCGCCGGGTCCAGCAGGTCCGTCCACACCGGCATGTACACCCCGTTCCCGCACTGCGTGTGCAGATGCACCATCACCCGCCCCCGCACCTCCGGGGTCAGCTCCCGCCACACCGCAATCGTCTCGTCCGCCAGCCGCTGCAACCCCCCCGTATTCTTCGCGTCGAACAGCGCGTACGCCGCGTACACCGGCGCCTCCAGCAGATGCGGCGCCGCCGCCAGGTCGGCGCACTGCCCCCGCAGCCCCGCCAGCAGCGCCGCCTGCGCCTCCGGCCCCAGCTCCTGGGGCATCGGCGCCTCCCCCTCCGCGTCCCGCACCCCAAACACCAGGTACACCGTGTGCTCCACCGGCACGTGCAGCCGCGCCGCCAGCGGCCGGCTCCGCCCCGGCCCGAACAGCGCCCCCACGTGCCCGTGCACCTCCTGCAGCGTCAGCCGCTCCAGCGTCGTGTCCGTCAGCAGCTTCGGCTCCACCACGACCTGGCTCTCCGCCGCCAGCCCCAGCGCCCCCCGCAGCAGCGCCGCCGTCTCCCGCGGGTCCACCGTCAACCGCAGCGGCTGCCCAAAGTTCGCCCCCAGCGGCAGCGCCAGCGTCAGCAGCGCCCCCAGCCCCGCCCCCTCTGCCCCCGCCGTCGAGGCCGCCTCCGCCAGCAGGTCGAACAGCCACTCCGCCATGTCCTCGTCCAGCGCCGCCAGCACCGTCAGAATCTCGTCCTCCCGCCCCACCGCGATCAACTCCGCCAGCGTGTCGAGCGCCGCGTCCACGTCCCAGTGGTCGTGGCGCCGCGCGTTGAGCAGGTGAATCAGATCCCGCGTCAGCGGATCCGGCCGGTTCCAGGTCTGCAT
>CAYYLQ010000037.1:0-8997 GCA_964472655.1 uncultured Nitrospirales bacterium | reverse complement strand
ACGCCACCTGGCAGGCCTTGCAGCCGATGCACTTGGAGACGTCGATGAGCTTCGCCACCTTCTGCGTTTCGCGCACCCCCGGCGACGGTGTGGTGGTGGCCGAACGGGCCGTGATGTCGAGTGATTGCAGTGCCATTGCCGCCTCCCTTAGATCTTGTCGATGGTGACGAGGAACGACTTGAATTCCGGCGTCTGGGTGTTCACATCTCCCACCGATGGCGACAGTGTGTTGGCGATGAAGCCGTTCTTCGCCACGCCCTGGAAGCCCCAGTGGATGGGGATGCCGACCGTGTAGACTTTCTTGCCCTGGACGTCCAGCGTCCGGATGCGCTTGGTCACGACGGCCACCGCCTTGATGAACCCGCGGATCGACCGCACCCGCACCTTGTCGCCGCTCTTGATCCCCTTCTGCTGGGCGAGTTCCTCACCGAGCTCCACGAACTGCTCCGGCTGCATGATGGCGCCGAGGCGCGTGTGCTTGGTCCAGAAATGGAAATGCTCGGTGAGCCGGTAGGTCGTCGCCACGTACGGAAACTCCTTGGCGTCGCCGAACTGCTCCAGGTCGTCCTTGAACACCCGCGCCGCCGGGCTGTTCTTGGCCTTCGGGTTCTTGGGATGCAGGGGATTCACGTCGAGCGGCGACTCGAACGGCTCATAGTGCTCGGGGAACGGCCCGTCCCCCATCTTGTTACAGGCGAACAGGCGCGCCACGCCCTCCGGGTTCATGATGAACGGATTCATGCCGTCCGCCGGCGGGGAATCCGCCTTGAGGTCCGGTATGTCCACGCCGGTCCATTGGGTTCCGTTCCAGCCGATCAACTTGCGCTTCGGGTCCCACGGCTTGCCGGAGGGATCGCACGACGCGCGGTTGTACATGATGCGGCGGTTGGCCGGCCACGAGTAGGCCCAGTTGAGCGTGTTGCCCAACCCGCTCGGGTCGGAATTGTCGCGCCGCGCCATGAGGTTGCCCTTCTCCGACCAGGAACCGGCGTAGAGCCAGCAGCCGCAGGAAGTCTTGCCGTCGTCCGCGAGCTGTCCGAAGCCGTCCAGTTGCTCGCCGGCCTTGCGCAGCACCTTCGTCTTGTCCTTGGGGTCTTCGAGGTCGGCCAATGCTTTTCCGCTGATCTCTCGCGTAATCTCCTGAGGCGAGGGCGCCGACGGGATCGCGTAATTCCAGGTGACGTTCAGGATCGGGTCAGGGAAGGCGCCGCCCTCCTTCTTATAGAGCTCGCGCAGCCTCACGAAAATGCCGGCGACGATCTCGGTGTCCGCCTTGGCCTCGCCCGGCCCTTCGGCGCCCTTCCAGTGCCACTGTAGCCAGCGGCCGCTGTTCACCAGCGAGCCGTCTTCCTCCGCGAAGCAGGTGGACGGCAGCCGGAACACCTCGGTCTGGATCTTGGCCGGATCCACGTCGTTGTACTCGCCGTGGTTCTGCCAGAAGGCCGCGGTTTCGGTCGCCAGCGGGTCGATCGTCACCAGATATTTGAGCTTCGACAAGGCGCGCCCGATTTTGGCCTTGCATGGGGACGCAGCCAGCGGGTTGAAGCCCTGGCAGAAATACCCGTTCATCTTGCCCTGATGCATGTCCTCAAACACCTGTAACATGTCATGCATTTTGTCGAGCTTCGGCAGGTAGTCGAAGGCCCAATTGTTGTCCTTGTGTGCGGCATTGCCGTACCAGGCCTTCATCAAGCTCACGTGGAACTTGGCGTAGTTCTGCCAGTACGAGAACTGGTTCGGGCGCAACGGCTTGGCCGCGCGTTTCTCGATGTAGGCCTTGTAGTCGGTCTCCTGGTCCTTCGGCAACGACAGGTACCCGGGCAGCAGTTCGGACAACAGCCCGAGGTCGGTCAGGCCCTGGATGTTGGAATGTCCGCGCAAGGCGTTCATGCCGCCGCCGGCCATGCCGATGTTGCCCAGCAGCAGCTGCACCATGGCCGCGGTGCGGATCATCTGCGAGCCCACCGAGTGCTGGGTCCAGCCGAGCGCGTACATGATGGTCATGGTGCGGTCCGGCGCCGCGGTGTCGGCGATCATCTCGCACACCTTGAGGAACTGCTCCTTGGGCGTGCCAGTGATGCCGCTCACGACCTCAGGGGTATAGCGCGCGAAATGCGCCTTCAACAGATTGAACACGCAGCGCGGGTTCGTGAGTGTCGGATCAGTCTTGACGTAGCCGTCCGCGCCCAGCTCGTACATCCAGGTATCCTTCTCGTATTTGCGCTTGGCCTCGTTGTACCCCGAGAACAGCCCGTCCTCGAACGTATAGTCGGCGCGCACGAGGAAACTGGCGTCGGTGTACGCCTTCACGTACTCATGCTGGATCTTGTCGTGCGTGAGCAGGTAGTGGATGACGCCGCCCAGGAAGGCGATGTCGGAGCCGGCGCGCAGGGGGACGTAATGGTCGGCCACCGCCGCCGAGCGCGTGAAGCGCGGATCGACGACGATCAGCCGGGCCTTGTTATGGGCCTTGGCCTCGGTCACCCACTTGAACCCGCAGGGGTGGGCTTCCGCGGCGTTGCCGCCCATGATCAGAACCAGGTTGGCGTTCTTGATGTCAACCCAGTGGTTGGTCATCGCGCCGCGGCCGAACGTCGGGGCCAGACTGGCCACCGTGGGGCCGTGTCAAAAACGCGCTTGGTTGTCGAACGCCAGTATCCCGAGGTTACGGATGACCTTGTGCGTCAGGTAGCCGGTCTCGTTGCTCGAGGCCGAGGCCGCGAGGAAGCCCGTGCTCAGCCAGCGGTTGACCGTCGCTCCGTCCGCGTTCTTCGCGATGAAGTTCTTGTCGCGATCGTCCTTCATGAGGCGCGCGATGCGGTCGAAGGCCTCGTCCCAGGAGATGCGCACGAACTTGTTCGATCCGGGGGCGCGGTACTCCGGGTACTTGAGCCGGTTGGGGCTGTGGACGAAATCGAGCAGGCCCGCGCCCTTGGGACAGAGCGTGCCGCGGTTCACCGGATGGTCCGGATCGCCCTCGATGTGAATGATCTCGGCCGGCGCATTCTTGGCCTTGTCGCCGAGGCTGTACATCAGGATGCCGCAGCTGACCGAGCAGTACGGGCAGGTACTGCGTGTCTCCGTGGTGCGGGCCAGCTTGTACTGGCGTACCTCGGCCAGCACCGGGCTGGGCGAGAATCCCAGCGTCGCAAGGCTCGATGCGCCGAGCCCGGCGGCACTGACTGCGCTGAATTGGAGGAACTGACGTCTGGTTACCGATCCCATCACAGTTCTCCTTTCTATCGTCCAGGCGGGTTGCTATGTTGTTATGCGGTTGGTTATGACCTCCCCAATCGGGGCAATACCATTCGCTGCAAGTTACTACTATTAGGAACCCCGGCGGTGAGGTTGTCAAGAGGATGGCCCCCTCACCGGAACACAAGGTAAACCACCCTATAGCGTAGCAAAAGACGCGCCGTTCGCTGGCGAGAACAGTCCAATAAGAACAATAAGAATATTGAGCGGTTAGCAAACGAGAGCGGTCACGGACGAGCGAGCAGATTGGCCGGGATCAGCCACAGCCTGGTGGTTTTTTTATCGCGCCTTGTCGGCCGGCGGCTTCGTCGGCTGGTCGTCCGGCTTCTTATAATCGCCGATGACGCCCTTCAGGGGGCAGACCGAGAAGGCCGGACACTTCTTGCAACCGACTGCCAGGGCGATGGGACAGAGAATCATCTGACGTCTCCTTTCTGCACTGTCACCAAGTCATCGGCGAGTGCCCTTCGATGTATTCTTTGATACGCTCGAAGTCGTCCACAGTGATGCGTTGCTGCCGGAGCATAGACAGCGCCTTGAAGTTCAATTTGCGGGCATAACACCCAAACCGCTTCCAACGCGGCTGATCCGAAACGATGTGAAACGCCAGTACGGCCCGCTCCACGGCATGCAGGATCCGATGAACCCGGTAGTTTCTGATGAACTGCGAGGATACTTTGTAGAGCGCAAACAGAACTGTCAGATAACTCCCGATGCCTGCCAGTGCATGGGGGTCGAGGAAAAACGGCGGATCGTGTTTGTAGAACCGGATTGCCCCCTCGTGTAACGGGTAGTAGAGCTCTTTCTGCGGATCGCTGTCTGTGACCTTCGTCGCGTTGAAGGGGATGTCTTTGATGATGTCGTGGATGTTATGCGACAGCTTGTCAGCGATCGCGTACACTTCGTGGTCTTTCAGATCGGTCGAGGTCACCAGCAGGGTCTTCGTGCCCACCGTGGTGACGTCCTTGGGCGAGTTCTTATAGGTGGCGCCCGGAATCGTGATGACTTCCAGATAGGGATACAGGAATTTCAAGCTCGCCGCATGTTCGACAGTCAACAGCTTGAACTGCGGGTATTGGGAGAGCTTCTTCATCGCGTCGGCGTTCAGCCCCACCAGGAAAAAGCCTACCTCGATGTTCCCCTCGATCATCTGATGCATGGCCTGATCGAAATTCAGATTCCTGCCTTGACGATCAGTGGGGATTTCGTAGTGGTTGAGCAGCAAGTCGGCGGCAATGGCTGTAGCGCCGCCTTCCGGCCCCATATAGACCTTGGCGCGTGGAGGAATGTCGCGGATGTCGGAAATGCCCAGGTCCTTTCTGGCCACGATATGGAGGGGCGATTTATACAGCGGCATCAGAGCGCGCAACCGGATCTCGGCGTTGTGCACCTTCCCTTTTAATTCTTTCTGGTTAAATGCGAGGGAGCACTTGGGCGGCTTCTCGAAATACATGGGCAGGCCGTCTTCCGCGAATCCCAATTGGGCCAGCCCCTGGTTGATGTAGAAGATGTTGTCGAGCGACCCGCAAGACTCCCGAGGAAAGAAGTCCGGCACGATGTTCAGGTGCAGGAATCTTTCCAGCTTGTCCGGCTTGTTCAGGACCTCGGCCAGATGCGGCCCAAGCTCATAGTGCGTGCCGCCCTGCGGGCCGGTGAACAGGTAGTAATTCGTGTGCGTTCGCGCGAAGAGAAAGGAGGCGAGGTAGATTGAGGGAATGATCAGGAGAAAGACGACGGCCAGCCACTTGTTGCTGAAAGGGACTATTCGAAAGATATGTTTCTGCCGCATCCTCCGATAGGCAAGAGCGCCCCGTCTGATCGCGCGATATCGTGAGGACTCTCGGGCCTGGTTTCGGGGGTCTGCCATGTCGCGTTCCTCTTCGCGCGAAGGGTTGCGCCCCGCCTAAGATTTGGATAAGGAGAAGAAGTTCAAACTTCAGGCTAGGCTACCCGTCCCGACCTGTCAAGCGTATGGCGATTGCGAGGCAAGCTGCACGGAAACGATGCTGCGACAGAACCTGCCTACTCCCCCACCCGCACCAGCAGGCCCTTTTCCTTGCAGGCCGCGAACATGAGGTGGAACCAGAAGACCAGTACGGCGAGATAGAACGCGTTCAGGCCGACGGCCCAGGCGAGCGAGTACAATGGAAACGCGCCGGTCGTGATGACTGTGCGCATCCCCTCGAAGACGTGCGCCGCCGGGTTCATCTGCGCGATCGCCTGGAGCCAGCCCGGCAGCACGCTCATTGGATAGAACACGCAGGAGATCGGCTGGAAGAGAAAGACCAGGCCCCAGGCCAGCACCTCCACCTCCTGCCCGTACCGCATGATCAGACCAGTCGTAAGGATGCCGACGCACCAGCCCGCGATGATGAGGTTGAGGACGAAGGGAATCAGCGACAGACCGATCACGAACACGTTGAAGGAGTAGAACGCGAACGCGGCGAGCACCGTCACGCAGGACACCGTCAGTACCTTGCCCACGCTCAAGGCCATGGTGGCGGCGAGGAACTCACCGGGCGCCAAAGGGCTCGCGAACAGGTTCATGAGATTGCGCGACCAAATTTCCTCCAGGAAGGAGATGGTGATCCCCTGCTGGGCGCGGAACAGCACGTCCCACAGAATGAGTGCGCCGAGAAAAAATAGGACGAAGTTCGGCAGCGCGTCCTTGAACTGATGGAGATAGAGCGTGATGAAGCCCCAGATGACCAGGTCCACGAAGGGCCAGTAGATGATCTCCAGGACGCGGGGAAAGCTCCGCTTATAGAGACACAGGTGGCGGTACAGCAACGCGGTGATGCGATGGAGTCTCATGGTTGCTTGGTCCGCGCGAGCTTCAGGAAGACTTCCTCCAGGTCGGTTTCTCCATAGACCGCCTTGATGGCTGCGGCCGTCCCCTCCGCGACAATCCGGCCCCGCTGGAGGAAGATGATCCGGTCCGACATCTCCTCCATCTCCCGCATGTTGTGCGACGTGTAGAGCACGGTCAGCCCGGAGGTGCGCCGAATTTCTTTGATGAGCGAGCGCGTTTTGTCCGCGATGTCCGGATCGAGGCTCCCGGTCGGCTCATCGAGGAACAGGACTTGCGGATCGGTCAGAAAGGCCTTGGCGAGCGAGAGCCGCGTCATCTGGCCCGAAGAGAGCTTGCGGGTGACTTTCGTCCGGAACTCCTCCATCTCCAGCCGCTTGACGACGTCGTCTACGCGGGACGCGATCCGGTCCAGCCCGTAGAGCCGGGCGACGACCCGGAGATTCTCCTCGACGGTCAGGGCCTGCGGCATCGAGACGTAGGTCGAGGAGAAATTCACCTTCCCCAGGATCTCCTCCCGGTGGCGGTCGAAGGGCAGGCCGAACATCCTGATCTCCCCGCCCGTCGGCGTGATCAGCCCGAGCAGCATCTGGATCGTGGTCGTCTTGCCGGCGCCGTTCGGCCCCAGCAGGCCGAGGATCTCGCCCTGGCGGATCTCGAACGACACCCCGTCCACGGCGGCGAAGTCGCCGAAGCGCTTGGTCAGATTCCGGACTTGGACGATCGGGTCAGCCATGGGTTTTGCAAGAATGGGCTAGAAGAGAAATTTTTCGAGCTTGTCGTCGATGTGGCAGGTGAGGCACTTGCGGCTCAGGACCTTGCCCTCGTACTCGGTCTTCCCGTCGTGGCAGCGGAAACAATCCTGTTCGCGGTGCGCCTTGACCATCGTGGCCTCAATGGCCGCCTTTTCCGCCTTGGGAATGTCGTCCATCTTGATATGCCCGCGGGGGACCACGATCTTGTAGTCCTTGTACGGCTTCGCGTGGACGACGGTGGCGTGGCAGGTCGTGCAGCCCTCGCCCTTCCCGCGCTTCTTGAAGGCCTCCATGTGCTTGCGGTGCTCCATGATCAGGCCGGCCTTCTTGAGCGGTCCCGGAAGGTCCCGTGTGGTGATCTCGGAGATGCGCAGCATGTTCTGGTGGCAGGAGAGACAGACCTCCGTATGGACGGTCGCCTTTAAATCCTCCGGCTTCTTGGGAGTCCCGAAGAACGTGACCATCACATCGTGGGTGCCCTTGATGGCCTTGTCCTCGATGAACCCTTCCAGGGTCGGCCGGACATGGCAGGCCACGCAGGTCACGTCCTTGTGGGAGGATTTCACCCAGGAATCGTACGAGGGCTTGATCGTGTGGCAAGTGGCGCAGAAGGTCGGCGCGTTGGTGAGGGGAATCGCGACGGCGCCCGCGACCGCCCCGAGGACCGCCAGCGCGATCGCGATCAGGACGATCTTGGGAATCCGGAACTGCATTACACCCGTGAGCCGCTCCTGCGTGGGAAGCGCTTGGTGATCACGGCGGCCACACCGGCGATGTCGTCCGGGTCGAGCACGGGCACGCCCTTGGGGACGCGCTCGAGCGGCTTGTTGGACACCATCGCCAGCAGGCCCTCGGGCGAGACTTCAATCTCGCCCACGTGGTCGCGCACCACGACGACCTTGGGATAGCCCTCGTGCTTCCACCCCTCGGCAATGATCAAGTCGATCCCCTTGCGCACGTAGCGGTCGCGCAGTTCCTCGACGCCGACCTCTTCGTCCACATCGGTGAACATCGCGAGACTCCCCTTAGTAGTGACGAGGACAGTGCTGGCGCCGGCCCGCTTGTGGCGCCAGGAGTCCTTGCCCTCGGTGTCAAGATTGAAGCCGTGGCCCGCGTGCTTGATCGTGGCGATGCGATAGCCGTCCTGGACCAGCACCGCGATGAGCCGCTCGATCAGCGTGGTCTTGCCGCTGTTGGAGCGGCCGACGAAACAGAGGATGGGCGGCAGCGACGGCGCCATCGCTCAGAACCCGCCGCCTAGGACCTGGACGTTCACGACGTCGCCGGGCTTGAGCTTCTCCACTTCGACCGGCACGTCGATCAGGCCGTTGGCCTTGACCATCGAGGTCAGGATGCCCGACCCCTGGCTGCCGGTCGTCCGCACCATCAGCATACCGTTCTCCATCCAGAGGATGCCGCGGAGGAAATGCCGCCGGTCCGGCCGCTTGGAAAACTTCTCCTGGAAAATCGCCTGGACGACCGGACGCGCCAGCACCTGGCTGCCGCACATCTTCAGCATGGCCGGGCGCACCAGTTGCTCGAAGGTGACCATCGAGGAGACGGGGTTCCCGGGTAAGCCGAAGGCCAGGGTCTTGCCGATCTTGCCGAAGGCCACGGGCTGACCGGGCCGGATCGCCAGCTTCCAGAAGTTCATCTCGCCGCCGAGCTCCTGGAAGACCGGCTTGGTGAAATCGTAGTCGCCCATCGAGACGCCGCCGGACAGCACCAGGATGTCGGCGTTCAGGCCCTGGCGGATCTTCGCCTTCAGCTCCTCGGGACTGTCCTTGGCGATGCCTAATAGAATCGGGAGCCCGCCGGCTTCCTGCACATCCGCGGCGATCCCGTAGCTGTTCGAGTTGATGATCTTGTCATCGCTGAACCGCTCGTCGAGGTCGGCGAGCTCGTCGCCCGTCGAGAGAATCGCCACCCGCGGCCGCTGGTGGACGAAGACGAACGACTTGGCCAGGATGGCCAGCATGCCGGCCTCGGCCGGGCGGATGGCCTTGCCCTTGGGGATGATGCAGTCGCCTTTGCGAACGTCCTCGCCCTGCGGCCGGATGTTCGCGCCTTGCTTTTCCTCCTTGAAGACCTTCACCGACGTCGGCGTGTTTTCGGTGTCCTCCACCTTCAGCACGGTGTCGGCGCCCTTCGGGATGGGCGCGCCGGTCATGATCCGGA
>CAYYLQ010000036.1:0-9000 GCA_964472655.1 uncultured Nitrospirales bacterium | reverse complement strand
TGGGCGCGCGCACGGCGCTGCTCACGATGGAGGAGGACAAGATCGCGCAGATGTCCTGCAATCCCGCCATCGGCGGGATCGCCAAAGGCCATCTCGTAAAGGAGATCGACGCGCTCGGCGGCGAGATGGGACGCAATGCCGATGAGACCGGCATCCAGTTCCGGATGCTCAACACGCGGAACGGGCCGGCCGTGCGCTCGCTGCGGGCCCAGTGCGACAAGAAACAGTATCGACTGGTCATGCAGCAGACCCTGCGCGCACAGCCGGGCCTCACGATCGCGCGCGGGACCGTGGACCGGATCGAGACGGCCGGCGGCCGCGTCAGCGGCGTCGTCACCGGCGCCGGCGGGCGGCTTGCTGCCAGGGCCGTCATCCTGACTACAGGTACTTTCCTTAAGGGTTTAATTCACGTAGGGTTAAATCGATTTCCAGCCGGCAGAGCCGGCGAGGCCCCGGCCGAGCACCTCTCCGACTGCATGAAGGAGTTCGGCTTCGGACTGGGCCGGCTCAAGACGGGAACTCCTCCCCGCCTCGACCGGGACACGATCGATTTTTCGGTCCTCGCGCCGCAGCCGGGGGACGATCCGCCGACGCCGTTTTCGTTCCGTACAGAGAAGATCCCCATGCCACAAGTCTGCTGCCATCTCACGTACACGAATGCGGAAACCCATCGCATCATCCAAGACAACCTGGACCGTTCGCCGATGTTCACCGGAGTGATCGAAGGCACGGGGCCGCGCTACTGTCCTTCGATCGAAGACAAGGTAGTGCGGTTCGCCGACAAGCCTCGGCACCAGATCTTCATCGAGCCTGAAGGTCTCGACACTAATGAATACTACCCAAATGGAATTTCAACCAGCCTGCCGGTGGACGTCCAGGCCGCGTTCGTGAAAACCATTCCCGGCCTTGAGCATGCGGAGATGCTGAAGCCGGGCTATGCCGTCGAGTACGACTACTTCCCACCCCGCCAGCTTCACCCCACCATGGAAACGAAGCTGGTCGAAGGGCTCTACCATGCCGGACAGATCAACGGCACGTCGGGCTACGAGGAGGCGGCCGCGCAGGGGCTCATGGCCGGCATCAACGCCGTTCTTAAGATCCGGAACGAAGTCCCGTGCATCCTAGACCGGTCGGAGGCTTACATCGGAGTGCTGATCGACGACCTTATCACCAAGGACGCACGGGAGCCCTACCGGATGTTCACATCGCGGGCTGAATACCGTCTGCTCCTTCGTCAGGACAACGCCGACCTCCGGCTGACGGACATCGGCTTTCGGCTGGGGCTGGTTCCGGAGAGTGCTTACCGGCGGTTCTGCAAGAAGCGGGATGCCATTGCCCGGGAACGCGAACGGCTTCTCAAGACTCGGCCCAGGCTCACCCCCGAAGTGGCCGCTCGCGCGGCCGCGCTGGGCCTGGAAGGCTTGAGCCCGGATACGACCCTGGCCGGTCTGCTCCGGCGGCCAGAACTAGCCTACGAAGGGGTGATGGAGCTGGCTGGCTTGGAAGGGCACCCCGACCCTGCCGTGCAGGAACAGATAGAGATCCAGATCAAGTACGAAGGATATATCCACCGTCAATCCCACGAGGTGGATAACTTTAAGCGACTAGAATCCCGCAGAATCCCATGCGATTTTGATTACACCTGCGTTAAAGGCTTTTCGCGTGAAGTTTTGGAGAAACTCCAAAAGGTCCGTCCGCACTCGCTGGGGCAGGCTTCCCGGATCGAGGGAGTGACCCCCGCCGCCGTCTCACTCCTTCAGGTAGCGCTAGAGCGGTCCCGTCGAAACTGATATTGTTCCACGTGGAACATGTCGCCTAGCCCTCCTGCCACCCCGGATCCAGCCACGCCAGCCGCGGCCCTCATGGAGGGCGGCCTGCGTCTGGGGATACCCCTCTCGCCTCATACCGTGGCCAGGATGGTCCGCTACCTACAGGAGCTCATGCGATGGAACGCGAAGGTCAATCTAACGGGCCTGACCACCGAACGCGACGTTATCAGCAAGCACTTTCTTGACTCGCTAGCCGCCTTGAAATTCATTGCGCCGGACCAGACGCTCATCCGGCCCGGCCCAAGCCTTCGGATTCTTGATGTCGGTACGGGCGCCGGCTTCCCCGGTCTCGTGCTGAAACTCCAGAGTCCCGACCTGGCCGTCACCTTGCTCGAGCCCTCCCAAAAGAAGGCGGCCTTTCTCCATAATGTTATTGGGCTTCTGGGAGTGGCTGGGGTCGCGGTTCTGATCGCTCGGATCGAAAACCTTGAACCCAGCCAGCCCGGCCCCTTTGATCTTGTGACAGCCCGGGCCGTTCGACCGGAGCTTGTCCTCGCAGAAGCGCCGCGTCTCCTAGTGCCAGGCGGACAGGTCCTGCTTTTTCGGGCCAGTCCGATGCAGGAGGAGGTCCCGCCCGGGTATCGGCTCATCCGAGAGGCGTCCTTCATACTCCCCTTCACCAACGCCCCACGCACCCTCACTCTCCTTCAGCCAACCTAATGTTCCACGTGGAACAAAGGAATGCCTACGCCGTTGACACCTTCACGGCCACTTGCTAGCATGGTTCCCTTTCGGAGGTCCAAGCCGGTCCATGGGGCGAGTCCTAGCCATCGCCAATCAGAAAGGGGGAGTCGGCAAGACCACAACCGCTATCAACCTGGCAGCCTCACTGGCGGTAGCGGAACGGACGGTCCTGCTGGTGGACTTGGACCCGCAAGCCAATGCCACCAGCGGGGTCGGGGTTGATCGGGACGGGACCAAGCTTTCGACCTATGATGCCCTGATCCGGGGCCGGAAGGTTTCGGAAGTCCTGGTCAGGTCGGCCGTTCCTCGATTGGAAGTGGTGCCGTCCGAGCCTGATCTCGCCGCGGCGGAGGTCGAGCTCGCCAGCCTGGAGAACCGGGAACTGGTCCTGCGGGGAGTTCTGAAAGACATCGCTGGCCAATATGACTTTGTCCTAGTGGATTGTCCTCCGGCCTTGGGGCTGCTGACGGTGAACGCCCTGGTAGCGGCAGACGCGCTGCTGGTTCCCGCGCAGTGTGAGTTTTATGCGATGGAAGGGTTGGGCCGATTGATGGAGACCGTCGCGATGGTGCGCAAGTCCTTAAATCCATCGCTGGCCATAGAGGGAATCCTCCTGACGCTGTTCGATGGACGGAACAATCTCCACAAGCAGGTGGCAGAAGAAATACATAAGTATTTTCAAGGCAAGGTGTTCAAGACGGTGATCCCGCGCAATATCAGGCTGGCGGAAGCCCCGAGCCACGGGGCCCCGGTACTCATGTACGATGTCGCCTCGACCGGGGCGCAGGCGTACCTGGACCTGGCCAAGGAAGTTCTGGCACATGCAAAAAAAGGCGCTCGGTAGAGGATTACAGACCCTGATCCCGGTCGGCAACGCGCCGGGGAGGGACGAGATCGAGGACGTTCCGCTGTCCCTGGTCTCGCCCAATCCCTTCCAGCCGCGCCGTGTCTTCGATGAGGCCGAACTGGAAGAGCTGGCCAACTCAGTCAAAGCGAAGGGGGTGTTGCAGCCGATCCTGGTGCGAAGACTTGGAGATGGCGGATACGAGCTGATCGCTGGCGAGCGGCGCTGGCGCGCGGCCAAACTCGCCGGCCTGAAGAAAATTCCGGCCATCATTCGCCCGGCCACCGATGCCGAGGCGATGGAGATGGCGCTGATAGAGAACCTTCAGCGCAAGGATCTGAACCCTATGGAGGCCGCGCGGGCCTATCAGCGTCTCATAAAGGAATTCGGGCTCACGCAGGAAGCGGTCGCGCGGGCGCTGGGGAAAGAGCGGTCCTCAATCGCAAACACCGTGCGGCTCTTGGCGCTCCAGTCCGAGGTGCAGGCATGGGTCGAAAGCGATCAGCTGTCATGGGGGCACGCCAAGGTTCTGCTGGCCGTCTCCGATCCTGAGCAGCAAGTTCGCCTGGGCCGCCGGGCCGTGACGGAGCGGCTGTCGGTGCGGGACCTTGAGCGCCTGGTCCGGCCCGCCCAGCGCGCCGGCCGCTCGAACAACGCCCGCAAGAGCCACCGGCCCAGCGAGATCGAGGAACGGATGTCACGGAGGCTGGGCACGAAGGTGCGGTTGATCCACGGCAAGACGGGAGGGAAGATCGTCATCGACTATTATTCGCCGGCCGACCTTGAAAGAGTCATCGACATGATTTTAGGATAACACTAACTATAAATAGCTAGTTTATTAAAACTAAGGAGGATCACTATGTGGAAAAATGAGGAGAAGCAGACTGAGGACGTGGAGGGCCAGGCCGTGGGTGTCGGGGAGGAGGAAGTGATCGCCTTCGTCGGCCGGGGCGTCGAGTTCAAGGGCGTGATTACCTACAATGGGACGGTCCGCATCGATGGCCGCCTGGATGGGGAGATCCACACCGAAGGCGTGCTGGTCGTCGGCGAGGACGCCGTCATTTCTGCGCAGGTCACCGCTGGCACGGTGATCAGCCGGGGCAAGATCACGGGGGACATCGTAGCCTCCGGAAAGGTCCGACTCCAGGCGCCGGCCGTGCTGAACGGCTCCGTCAAGGCGCCGCTCCTTTCCATCGAGGAAGGGGTGCTCTTCAACGGGAGTCTGGAGATGGCCAAAGCCGAACCGACCGAAGCAGGCAAATCTCCAGCGGGCGGCTCGGTCACGCCTATTCGCGTCAGTTCGACGATGAAGACGGTGGGATAAAGGAGAACCCATGTGGTCCAAGAAAGAAGAACACAATCCCTACACGATGAGCGGCGAGGAATCGTTCACGTTCCTCGGCAAAGGCTCTCAGTTTAAGGGGATCGTCACCTTTGAAGGAACGATCCGCATCGACGGCCGGCTCGAAGGGGAGATCCACACGAAAGGCACGCTCGTGGTGGGAGAGCACGCCGTCATTGAAGGAGACGTCAGCGCCGATGTGGTGATCAGCGGAGGGCGGGTCACCGGCAACATCGTCGCCGCAGAAAGGGTTCAACTCCTGGCCACCGGTATAGTGATCGGGACCATCAAGACGCCGCTTCTTTCCATTGAAGAAGGGGTCCGTTTCAGCGGCACGTGTGATGCCGAGGGTCGGGGAGAGGTCAGGACCTTGGAAGGAGCGCGAGAGGCGGCTCAGCAACCAGCGGTGGCGCGGGCGCGCGGAGCAAACTGAGCACGGCGTGTTTGGATCGGACGGCAAGAAGAAAGAAATCCCGCCGGCCGGGCAGGAGACGTTCACCTTTCTGGCCCGCGGGTTCGAGTTCAAGGGGATACTGACCTTCGAGGGCACGGTCCGCATCGATGGCACGGTCTCGGGAGAAATCCGCTCGAACGGAGCGATCATCCTCGGCGAGCATGCGGTCGTCGAAGGGGACGTCAGCGCCGGCACGATCGTCAGCAGCGGCACGGTCACCGGAAACGTGATGGCAACGGAGCGGGTGCACCTGCTCCCGACCGCTGTGATGCGCGGAGACGTGATCGCGCCCCTCGTCCAAGTGGAGGAAGGCGTGTGCTTTCGCGGAACCTGCGAGTCTGAGGGCCGCGCCAAGGAAAAGGGACTGGAAGCAGCCCGCGAGGTCGCTCCCCAGGCGCCTAAAGTTCGCGTCTCTCAGCGGGGGGAGGCGTTCTGACGTCCATGAAGTCCGTTGTCGTAGGGATGTCAGGCGGGGTGGATAGTTCCGTCGCCGCCGCGCTTTTGGTGAGCCAGGGCTATCGGGTGCAGGGCGTCACGCTCCAGACCTGGGAGACCGAGGACGACGCGACGACTTCCAAGAAGTGGCAGGAACGAGGCTGTTGCAAGATCGGCATCGCGCGTTATGTCGCCGAACGGTTGAGCATCCCGCACCGGGTTGTTGACATTCGCGGGCGCTTCCGCTCGGCCGTCGTGCAGGACTTTATCCAGGGGTACCTGTCAGGCCAGACCCCGAATCCCTGCGTGCGCTGCAACGAACGGGTGAAGTTCGGCAGTCTGGTCGACGTGGCCCGGGAGTTGGAGGTGGACTATGTCGCGACCGGCCACTATGCCCAAGTCGTCCCGGACGAATCCGGCCGGTTGCATCTCCACAAGGGCGGCGATCCCAAGAAGGACCAGAGCTATTTCCTCTACCGCCTGAACCGGGGCTGGCTGCCCCGGCTCCTCTTTCCAGTAGGCGGCATGCGGAAGGATGAGGTGTGGAGCAAAGCGGAAGAGATCGGTTTACCGGCCGACGAAGTGAAGGAGAGCCAAGAGATCTGTTTCGTGACGAAGGGCGACTATCGCGGCTTTCTTGAAGAGGAAGCCCCGGAAGCCGCAAGGCCCGGCGCTTTCGTCGGCACGGACGGGACGGTGCTGGGGACGCACCGCGGGGTGCCCTTCTACACGCCGGGCCAGCGGCGAGGGTTGGGGCTCGCGGCGGACCGGCGGCTGTACGTCGTCCGCGTGGACACCGTGAGCAACACCGTAGTGGTGGGCCGGGAGGAAGAACTGCTGGAGGCCGCTTGCATCGTCAGCGACTTGAATCTCATCGGCATGGAGCAGAGCGATGAGCCGGTCCGCGCGCAGGTCAAAGTCCGGTACGCCAGCCCGGCGGTCCCGGCGACCATCTGGCCGCTTGCAAGAGGACGCCTGCGCATTGAGTTTGATGCGCCCCAGCGGGCGCTGAGCCCCGGGCAGTCGGCGGTCTTCTACCAGGGCGATCGGGTTCTCGGCGGCGGCATCATCGAAGCCGGAAACGACAAGGCCTGACACGGGGCGAAGTGCTTGACGACATTAGGTTTTCGTGCTATGGTGCGCCGCTTTTTGAGTGAGCTTGCCGGCCCGAAACCACGCTACAGAAGGCGGTTACCGAGAACGTGATTCAGACGGCGATTGCACGGCGGTACGCGAAGGCCCTGTTCGAGTTGCAGGAGCCTGCCGATGTCGGCCAGACCGCGGAGACCCTCCGCCTGCTGGCCGAGGTCTTCTCGGCTTCACGCGAGTTCCGGAACTTGCTACTGAGCCCGGTGTTCACTCGCGAGCAGAAGGCTGCCGTTGTTGCCCAACTGTCGGCCAAGAAAGCGTGCCCTCCGATCACCGGCCGGTTCCTCGCGCACGTCGTCCGCAAGAACCGGATCGCACAGATCCGGGAGATCAACGAAGCGTTCAGCAAGCTGGCCGACCAGGTCTCCAATCGCAAGGCTGTCCAGGTAACGGCCGCCCGGCCGCTCACGAACGAGCAGAAAGCCGCCATCCGTGTGAAGCTCGAGCAGGTCACGCGAAGCCAGGTCGACCTAGCGGTCCACGTCGATCCCGGCGTGATCGGCGGGCTGGAAATCCGGATCGGCAGCACGGTGTATGACGGGACAGTCCGCGGCCAGCTCTTGAGGCTGCGGTCCGCCCTGGCGAAGGTTTGATTTTTTGTAGGGGCGCCCTTCATGGCGCCCGGACGTAAGGAGCGAAGGATGCAGATCAAAGCGGAAGAGATCAGTGCAATCATTCGGGATCAGGTCAAGTCCTTTGAGAAGCAGGTGGACGTGGCGGAGGTCGGGTCCGTGCTCCAGGTCGGCGACAGCATCGCCAAGATATACGGCCTGGACGGGGCGATGGCCGGCGAGCTGCTGGAGTTCTCCGGCGGCCTCAAGGGGATCACGCTGAACCTGGAAGAGGACAACGTCGGCGCGGTCATTCTGGGCTCTGACCAGAACATCAAGGAAGGCGATCTCGTCAAACGGACCGGCCGCATCGCGGAGGTCCCCGTCGGCAACGCGGTCGTCGGCCGGGTCGTGGACCCGATCGGCAACCCGCTGGACGGCAAGGGCCCGGTCCAGTCGAAGGAGAGCCGCCGGGTCGAGCTCCGGGCCCCCGGCGTGATCGAGCGGCAACCCGTGCGCGAGCCGTTGCAGACGGGGATTAAAGCCATCGACTCGATGATCCCCATCGGGCGCGGCCAACGCGAGCTGATCATCGGCGACCGGCAGACTGGGAAGACCGCCATCGCGGTGGATACCATCATCAATCAGAAGGGCCAGAACGTCATCTGCATCTACGTCGCCGTCGGCCAGAAGCGTTCGACTGTCGCGCGCGTCATCAAGACGCTCGAAGAGAACGGCGCCATGGCCTACAGCATCATCGTGTCCGCCACGGCCAGCGACCCGGCCTCGATGCAGTACCTTGCGCCTTTTTCCGGCGCGGCCATGGGTGAGTACTTCCGTGATTCGGGCCGCCACGCGCTGATCATCTACGACGACCTCTCCAAGCATGCGACCGCGTACCGGCAGCTTTCGCTGCTGCTGCGGCGCCCGCCGGGCCGCGAGGCCTACCCTGGCGACGTATTCTACCTGCATTCCCGCCTGCTGGAGCGGGCGGCGAAGCTCAGTAAGGAGAACGGCGGCGGGAGCCTCACAGCCCTGCCGATCATCGAGACCCAGGCCGGCGATGTGTCCGCGTACATCCCGACGAACGTGATCTCGATCACCGACGGGCAGATCTACCTCGGCAGCGACCTGTTCTATTCGGGCATCCGGCCGGCGATCAACGTCGGCCTCTCGGTTTCGCGCGTCGGCGGCTCGGCCCAGATCAAGGCCATGAAGGGTGTGGCGGGTTCGCTCCGGCTGGACCTCGCGCAGTATCGCGAGATGGCCGCGTTCGCCCAGTTCGGCAGCGAGCTGGATAAGGCGACGCAGGCCCAGTTGGCCCGCGGGGTCCGCATGGTGGAGTTGCTCAAACAGGGACAATACGAACCAATGCCAGTGGAGAACCAGGTGATCAGCATCTTTGCCGGGACCAACGGCTACCTGGACGACGTGCCGGTGAACAAGGTCCGCCAGTTCGAGGAGGAGCTGCTGGATCACGTCAAGCGCGAGCACTCCAAGATCCAGCGCGACATCGTCTCGAAGGGAAAACTGGACGACGAGCTGACGGCGGAGCTGAAAAAAATGCTGACGGCGTTCAAAGGCAAGCTGACGTACCTGGTGAAGGCGTAACGACTCATGCCGAGCTTACAGGGCCTGCGGCGCAAGATCGGGTCCATCAAGAACACGCAGAAGATCACCAAGGCCATGAAGATGGTGGCCGCGGCGAAGCT
>CAYYLQ010000035.1:0-9761 GCA_964472655.1 uncultured Nitrospirales bacterium | reverse complement strand
TCGGCGAGGAGGAAGACAGCCACCTGGGGGACTTCATCGAGGACAAGAAGGCCATTTCGCCGCTGGACGCCGCCATCCGCTACGACCTGCAGCGGCAGATCAACAACGCGCTGAAGACCCTGACGGCGCGCGAGGAGCGGGTGCTGCGCAAGCGGTTCGGGATCGGCGAGAACACAGACCACACGCTGGAGGAAGTCGGGCAGGACTTCGCGGTGACGCGCGAGCGCATCCGGCAGATCGAGGCCAAGGCGCTGCGCAAGCTGCGCCACCCGAGCCGCAGCAAAAAGTTGAAGAGTTTCGTGGAAAGTTTATAGGGGCCCATAGCTCAGTTGGTTAGAGCGACGGACTCATAATCCGTTGGTCCCAGGTTCGAGGCCTGGTGGGCCCACCACGCCGAGGCCGCGCTCAGGAGAGTGGTTCATGCCGTATCGTCCGGGTCGTCCATGAAAGACCAACTCGCGAGGCTGATCGCCTTGCAGGAGGCCGATCTCCGGCTGGAGGAGTTGGCCGAACGCAAGCGACGCATCCCCGAGATGGTCGAAGCCGCCCGCCAACCCCTCCAAGCCGCCCAAGCCCTCCGCGACAGCACCAAGCAAACCTTCGAGACGACCGGCAAAGAGCGCAAAGCCTGCGAGCAGGCGCTGGCCGAGCAGGAGCAGGCCATCAGCAAGCTGCAGGACCGGACGACGAAGGGCGAGATCAAGACGAACAGGGAATACCAGGCGCACCTGCTCGAGGTCGAGCTGGCCAAGAAGAAGCGGGGCGAGATCGAGGAGCAGATATTGATTCTCATGGACGCGGTGGACGCGAAGAAGAAGGAACTGGCGCAGGCCGAGGCCGCGGCGAAGGCGGCGGAACAGAAGTTCGCCGCCCAGGAGACCGAACTGGAAGGCTCCGTGGGCGCGCTGGACGAAGAGCTGGCCGGGCTCCGGCAGAAGCGCGAGGCTCTGATGGCCGCGGTCGAGCCCAAGCTGTTGCGGAACTACGAAAAGCTGAAGGGCTCCAAAAAAGGCCAGGCGCTGGCCGGGATCAACAAGGAAGGATGCTGCATGGCCTGCCGGCTGCAGATCCAGCCGCAGGTGGTGGCGGAAGTGAAGCGCGCCGCCTCGATCCTGACCTGTTCCTACTGCAACCGCATTCTCTACTGGGCCGGCGACCCGGTCCAGATCGTGCCCATCCCGGAAAAACCCGTTGAGGAAGTCGAAGAAGCCGCCGAGACGACCGAGTAGGGTCAGGTTTCCCCCAGCACCGCTTTCGTAGTCTTGAAGTGCAGCTTGGCGACTTTCGCCAGGCCTTCCTGCCCGTGTTTTTTCACGACGGCCTTTGCCGCAACTTCCACGGCCTGCGAGGCGCCCTTCGGCAAGGGTACGCCCCACTGGGTGGCCAGCCGCTCCAATCGCCGGACAAACTCCGCGCGCGCCACGATCGAAGCGGCGGCGACGGCGATGTCTTCCTCGCCCTTGTGTCGCTGCTCGAGCGTGATCTTCCGGCCCTTCTCCTGGAGCGCGTTCAGGATGAGGCGCTCGTCGCCGAACTGGTCGGCGATGGCGCGCTCGCAGGGCACCTGTTCGAGGAGGGTTTCGAGGGCCTTGGCGTGGCCCCAGGCGAGGAGGCGGTTGAGGTTGCGGATCTGCTTGTACAGTTCGTTGTAGCGTTCCGGGCCGATGGCGATCACGCTGTGGCGGCAGAGGGTCTTGATGTCCACTTCGAGCGTCCGGATGACGCTGTCCGCGATCTTTTTGCTGTCGCGGACGTTGAGGGCCATGAGGTCATCTTCGAGGCGGGGGGTGACGTGGACGGCGGCGATCACGAGGGGGCCGAAGTAGTCGCCCTTGCCCGATTCGTCAATGCCGATCCAGCCGATGGCGGTGGTCATCGTGGCGAAACGTATCACAGAATTGACGGAGAAGAAACTTCGATCTTGTGGCTGCGGGCCAGAGGAGCCTCCTGCTCCGCGTTCCCGCGCCTCGGAAGTCGCTCGAACCAGCGGCGCATTCGAAGCTCACCCTGGCCCTTGCCGGGATGCAGTCGCAAGATTCGGATATCGTCGGGCGTTCTGCTATAATGGTGCTCGCGTGTGGGAGTCGGGCAGGTGGTCGCCGGCTTGAATAAAGCCGGAGGAAAGTCCGGACTCCTAGGGCAGGGTGCTGGGTAACGCCCAGGCGGAGCGATCCGACACCGGCGCAACAGAAAGCATACCGCCGATGGCTGATGTTCGAAAGAGCGTCGGATCAGGCAAGGGTGAAATGGCGGGGTAAGAGCCCACCGCGGCCGTGGCGACACGGCTGGCCGGCAAGCGTCACCTGGAGCAAGGCCAAATAGGAGGGCAGGAGGAGCGGGACACCGGTGCTGCTCCTCAACGGCTGGCCCGGCCGTGGCCTTCGGGTAGGCCGCACGAGGCTCGGAGCAATCCGGGCCCCAGAGAAATGATCACCGCGATCTTTCCGCGAGGGAAGGTCGGCACAGAATCCGGCTTACAGCCCGACTCCCACACGCACTAAAAAAGGGGTCCAGCTCCGCAAGGTGCCGGCCCCTTTTTTCGTTCTTAGGAAACGAGCCTCGCCAACTCGTGAACATCCATAACTTCGATGTTTCTATTTGGTATCCGCCGCAATGCGTTCGAGAAATCACCGTCATGTGAAACGAATATCTGTGCGGTACTGGCCAGAACTGCGTGGATGATATCCCTATTGTCTCCCGGTTTTGGGGCAACGCTCTCGAAAACGTGTGAGTGAATAAGTGAAAGGGATGCCCCCACAGCCAGTCGGACGCTTTTGATATCGAGTAATCCTTTCACGCCCTTGCTTCTGCATTCTTCAAGTACTCCTGCCCTCGCCGCAAGTCCTTCCGCTAGCCAAGCGCAATTGTTTTCCCAAAAACGCTCAAACTTATATTTTACGGCTTTTTTATCTTTCATCTTTTTTAAGACTCTCGCTCGGGCATCTTCCAGAAACGACCTGAATTGCTCCTTGTCAGTACGGACCTCGCCTACGATCTCTCGCAAGGCGTTAAGGTAGGGACCGGAAGGTTGGGCCATATTACGAATAACAAGTTCAGTGGAAGGGGCTAGATCCTGCAAAGGTGATGAGATCGTAGCGCCATGAGCATAATGACGAATGTCATCTCCAAGAATCATTTCCTGGGATTTTATGTATAGCTGCTTATAGGCCGCTAGATCCGCCAGGTGAAGCATCAGATAAATCCTGGACTTGGCCCTATCAGGTCTTGATTCCACTATAGGGAGCGTCTCTTCAATATTCAGGTAGCTCAGAATGATTTTAATCTTTTCGTCTTTAACAGCTTTTTCTAGGCAATAGACGTCCCACGGCTTTATGCCATAGAGAAGTTGATCGAGGTGATCAAAGATGTTTGTGTCAAAATAAACGATCATTGTCTAGTAGAAAGAAGAAGAGAGAAGCGGCTAAGCAGCCAGTTCTTGCTATGATCTATACCCGTACAGCCATCTTGCCGTCGTGCCGCCGATGTTGCGGATGGTGTGGAGGGTACGGGCGGGGATGAAGATGTCTTCAGCCCCGCGCCTGCCAGTTCTTCGCAACCGCTGACGGATCGAGTTTGACGCTCACCCGAGCGCGGCGATGATCTTCCGGTACTCGGCTTCCGTGTAGGCCTTCATCGTCGTCGTCCGGACGTTGCCGAGAGAGCCGATCTTGAGAAGAAACTTCGCCAGGGCGTCATCGCTCGGCACTTCCACGATGAGCACGGCGTCGTAGCTCCCCTGGAGCATGTAGAACGCCTTCACGTCGCCCCCGATGTCCTTGAACGCCTTCTTGGCCGCGTCCACGCGCTTGGGCGAGTCCTTGATGTTCTTAATGCCCTGCTCGGTCCAGTTGATGAGGATGAAATAGGTCGTCATGGCGCACCTCCTTTAATGCACGCGGCCTTCGGGACGGCCGCCGGTTTTCTTCATGGCCTTCGAGACGTAGATGACGAACGCGCAGCCGACGGGAAAGAGGAACTCGTTGGTCGCGCGCGACACGAGCGCGGGCAGCGGCGGTGCCTGCGGCGCGGCCTGGATATGGAGCGCGAGCATCGCGCCGCCAAACAGGACGCCGACGGCCAATCCCGTCGCGAGGTAAGCCGCCAGCCCGCCCCACGGTTTCTTGTCGACCCAGTCGAGCGTCAAGCCGAAGCTGCCATATTGAAGCCCCTTCAGCAGACCGATCAGGATGAGCGACGGTCCGGCGCCGGCGGCTGCCGCAACTCCGAGCGCCTCCATCGCGCCATTGTGGAGCGAGCGCGCAGCGACGAACGCGAGGGGCGCGGCAAGCAGGCCCGCCAGTCCCATTGCCGGCCCCCGCGCCTTCTTGGCCGTGGTGCCGACGGCCAGCCCCACACAGACGACGACCGACCAGGACACTTTGTGCACGAGGTCGGCCAGGACCGGGTTGGCGCCTTTCAGCGTCCCAAAGCCGGCCGCGAGCGCGACGAGGACGACCTCCATCGTAAGACCGAGCAGCGCCGCCAGCCACCCCACGTGCAGCAGCGTCTTCCAGGCATCGAAGGACTGTTGATTTTCCATCGCGCGCCTTAACGCTCGTGCTTCATCATGTCGCTCAAAGTCTTCTTGGTGAAATTCGCCGGCGGCTGGAATTCCGAAGCCGGGATGGAGCGGCTCTCGGCCTTGACGACTTCCGTCTTGGTCTGGCCCTCCCGGTCCACCGTCCTGACCGGATAGCCCTCGCCGGCCAGCTTCCACGCCTGATCCCTGCCGAGTCCTGCTTGGCCCCTCTGGCCGGGCCCGCAGCGGGAAACGGTCTTCGTCAGGTCGGTCATGAAGCGCTCAAGCTTTTTCGGGTCCAGCTCCTTCCAGGCAGTGATGTCCTTGGCGATCCAGAATTCCGACTTTGGTTTCCCGTCAACCACCATTTCATAGCCGGCGGCCTTGTACCCGGCGATCGTGTCCTGCTGGCCTGTCTTTCGAAACTCATATTTTTTCGGCTCGGGACAGGCTGCAGAGCCTGGCGACATGCGCGAGCTCATCATCTCTTCCATCTTCTTGCGCTGCTCCGGAGGCACCTTCTTCATCGCCTCTTCCATCGCGCCGCTCGCCTTCTTCATGGCGCCCTGGATCGTCTCCACGTACTCCTGCACTGTGGAAGTGATGTAGGACTGCTCCCGGTAATTCACATGGGTGAAGGTCTCGGCGTTCAGATCCATGATGGAGGCCGACAGGGGCTTCCCGTCCGAGTCGAGCACGACCCACTTCATCTGATTCGCCTGGAGCATGGTCTGGTGCTTGTGTCCCTCACGGTCGCCCTTTGCGGCCTGATCAATGACCCATCCCGCGGACGCCGGGCCGGTCAACGCGAAAAAACATATCAGGCTAGCGCCTGCGAGGCTTCGATAGGGAATCATGATGAAACCTCCCTTTCTCTTGCGCGCCTATGATCGTCCCGTCTTGAGCTTCTCGTTCAGCTCGTCGATCCAGCGTTGCTGGAACTGCTCGTACGTGATGGCCAGCCGGTCCTGCACGGCGGCGGCGATGGGCTGCCCGCCCGCGAGTTGGCCGATAATCTCCCGCACCTTGTCCATGCCGTACCGGTCGATCAAGTACAGAGTGGCGGAGTTCCCTTCCAGGTAGGCGACCGTGGCGGCATTCGCCGGGAGCCCGACCCAGGGGCCTTCCAGGCTGGAGAGTTTGATCAGCGTCACCTGGCCGCGGATCACCTTGTCGAGGTCGGGCCACGGATCGCCCGCAAGCTGCATGGCCAGCCCCTCGTTCAGCCAGGTAGGCACCGCCCCCAGGTGCCCGCCCATACGGTCATGCAGCAGCGCGTGCACGTACTCATGGCGCAGCACGCGGGTCAGCCAAGCCTGGTCGGTCAGGGCGCCCTGCGTCGGCACCTTGATGCGTCCCAGGACCGGATCATAGAGCCCGTCGGCCCACGCCGGGCTGCCGGTGGCGGCCTGGAAGGTTTCCCGCGCGTGCAGCACCACCAGAACCGGCTTGCCGGGATAGTAATTGAACTTCTGGCCGATTTCCCGGTAGGCGTCCTCCAGGATCTCCGAGACCCGGCTCCAGACGGTGTGATCCTCGTTGCCGTCGAATTTGACCGTGAAGTGCGCGCTCTCGCGGGCCACGAACTTCTGCTCGGCCTTTCCCGTCTGGTCCACCCGCGCTGTCATGTACTTCAGGTAGGACTGGAATTTGGGATCGGCGGACGCGCGCTCAGTGGCTTGCCCCAGGTGCGTCGTGGCGCCCGGCAGGTCGTCCTTGTTGATCAACAGCTCCGCCAGGATGAGGTGGGTGAACGGCTCGTCCGGAACCAGGCGGATCGTCTCTTCCAGAAAAGCGGGCGTCAGCGCCTGATCCTTGAGCTCCCAGTAAGCGAAGGTCAGGTTCATTCGCGCGATGCGGTCGAAGGGATTGACGGAGACCGCGGTTTTGTATGCCGATACCGCGGCCGACGACCCTCCCGATTTCCCGCGGATCGTGCCCAGGTTGTTCCAGAGGGTGGCAGTCGCGGTTTTCACCGCTGGGTCGGCCAGGGCGTCCGGGGGCAGGGCAGCCAGCTTGGCTTCGGCCTCCGCGTCCTTGCCCTGCTCGATCAGGCCGTTGATCTCGTTCAGCGCCGCCGCGTGCGGCGACACAGGTATGCGCACGGCCACCTGGAAATATTCCTGCCCGGCCGGAGGGGAAGCCGGGAGAGGCGCGGAACCGGAAAGGGTGACGCGGGGAACGGGCGCGGGCGCGGCCGCCGGCTGGGGCGCAGACAGCAGGGCCGCCTGCTGTTTGCTCCACCACTGATACCCGACGAAGAGGAGCAGCGCCGACAGCATGTATGCAAGAAAGCGAGACATCACGTCCTTCCTGGAGCGCTAGCGCATATCGAGACGGTGGGCGTTTTTGAGGGCGATCTTCACCCACTTGTCTTCCGGCGGATATCCGGCAACCTCGCGGCCGTTGACCAGGATCACCGGGATGCGGTCGGCGTAATACTTCCTGGATTTCTCCTCGCTGTCGACGTCCTTTTCGATGAGATTGAAGGGAAACTCTTTTTGAAGCTCGTTCAGGAGGATCTTGGCCTTGTCGCAGAGCGGGCAGTCGGCCCTGGTGTAGAGCACGACGTCGGGCGTCGCGGATTTGCGCTTCCAGACTCCGAACATGGCCGGATTCTAAGAGCAATGACGCGTTGGGTCAAGGTTAATGCAGCCGCAGCGCAAGAGCGTTATAATGGCGCCGGAGCGAAGGAGGAATGCATGGGCGACACCAACGCCATGGACCCGGCCTGGGCGAGCGTACGCGCGCAGCTTCGCCGGAGCCTGCCGGCCTTCTACGAATTGGAGGCGGCGGGCGCGCTGATAATGGATTTGGGCGGAGACGGCTGGCTGCTGGAGATCACGCCCGACGGCCGCCTGCTCTGCCAGATGGGCATGGCCATCGACGACGTCAAGAGCCTGATGTCCGAGGGAACGCCGGAGGACCTGGGTACGGACGAGGTCGCCAAGCAAGCGAAGTACTACCTGCAGCCGGCCGTCGCGAAATTCCGTCCGGCGCTGCGCGGCGCCGGGTTCGAAGAAACGAGCGAAATGACCGAAGAATACGTGGCGACGACGTTCCAGAAAGCGGTGGACTTCCGCAAGCCTGACGACATCGAGCAGGCCGTGCGGTGGTGCCGGCAGCAGTTCGGCGCGTGAGCCTCAGCGGCTGCGCCACGGCGGAGGGAACGCGGCGCTACCGCGACCGGCTGATCGGTGCCGGCGCCGCGCGCCCGGATCATTTCCGTGAAGGGCTCGGCGCACTGGCACTCTCCTCCATCGGCCTCGGCACCTATTTGGGCAAGCACGACGACGCGACCGACGCGCTTTATCTCACGGCGATCATGCAAGCCGTCGGGGCCGGCTGCAACGTGGTCGACAGCGCGATCAACTATCGCTGCCAGCGGAGCGAGCGGGCGATCGGCAGGGCTCTGACCGAGATGATCCGCGCGGGAATCTGCCGGCGCGACGAAGTGCTGATCGCGACCAAGGGCGGCTTCATCCCGTACGACGGCGCGCCGCCGCGCGACGGCTACGCCTACGTCCAAAAGACTTTCGTGACGCCGGGCATCTTCCGCCCGTCGGACGTCGTGGCCGACTGCCACTGCATGACGCCGGCGTATCTGCGCCACCAGATCGATGCCAGCCTGGCCAATCTCGGGCTCGCCTGTCTGGACGTGTACTACCTGCACAATCCGGAAACCCAGCTCGAGCAGATGTCCCGCGAGGAGTTCATGGCGCGCATGCGCGCTGCGTTCACGACGCTCGAGGAAGCGGTCGCCCAGGGGAAGCTGTGCCGATACGGGACCGCGACGTGGGAGGGGTACCGGGTTCCATCCAAAGCCAAGGGCCATCTCTCGCTGGAGGCGTTGGTGCGCCTGGCGGAAGAGGTCGGCGGCAAGCACCACCACTTCAAGGTGATCCAGCTGCCGTACAACCTCGGCATGCTCGAGGCGCTTGTCGAGAAGACACAGGACCTCAACGGGTCGGCGGCGAGCCTGCTGGAGGCCGCCAAGGCGCTCGGCATCTACGTGATGATCAGCGGGCCGATTCTTCAGGGCAAGCTTGCGCACGGTCTGCCGGCCGAGCTCCATCAAGTCTTGGGGAACGGCACCGACGCCCAGCGGTCGCTGCAGTTTGTCCGATCCACGCCGGGCGTCGGCACGGCGCTGATCGGCATGAAGCAGGCGGACCACGTCCGGGACAACCTCGCCCTGGCGAAGCGCGAGCCGTTGCTGCCGGAACAGATCATGGGGATGGGCGGGTGATGCGCGTGCTGATCTACGACGACCGGTGCCGTCTCTGCGTAACGGCCAAGGAAGGACTGGAGCGGAGCGGCGTGGAGCAGGATGTCCGGTTCGTGCCGTACCAGAGCGAAGAGGCCGTCCGCAAGCTCGGTGCCGACTACAAGCCGGGCCGTCCCGATGTGGCGTTTCTCGTCGAAGGCGACGGAACCGTCAACAAAGGATTGGACGCGTTCCTGCCGCTGGTGCCGGGCCTGCGCGGAGGGCGCGCGCTGCACGCCATCCTCAAGGCGCCGCTGATCCGCCCGCTGGCCTATCTCGCCTACCGCCTCATCGCCCGCTACCGCTACAAGTTATTCGGATCGGTAAGATAAGAAGGCTGCAGGCCGGGGGAGCCTCCTGCTCCGCGTTCCCGCGCCTCGGAAGTCGCTCGAACCAGCGGCGCATTTGAGGCTCGCCCCGGCCCTTGCCTCCGACTAAAGCAGGCCCCGCATTTTATCCGCCTTCGGTGCTCCGGTATTTCTCGTCGAGCTTGTAGTAATCGTCGAGCCCGATGATGTCGTGGAACTGCTGAAAGGGGAGCAGGCGGTCCAGGGCGTCGCGGGTGGTGCCGTTTGATTTGATCAGCGCGAACATGTCCTGCATGGCCTTGGACGAGGCGTAGAGCGCGGTCAACGGGCACACGATCAATTGCAGGCCCAGCTTCTCCAGTTCATCCTTCGTGAGCAGCGGCGTCACGCCGCCCTCGAGCATGTTGGCGACGAGCGGCGGCGGCAGTTCCTTCGCGAGCGTCTTCAGTTCTTTGACGTCCCGGGGCGCCTCGACGAAGAGCGCGTCGACGCCGGCTTCCTTGTACTGCTTGCACCGGGCGATCGCGTCCTCCAGCCCGTTCACCTGCCGGGCGTCCGTGCGCGCCACGATGAAGAAGTCGCGGCCCTTGCGCGCGTCCACCGCGGCGCGGATCTTCTGCACGTGCTCCTCGACCGGGATGACCCGCTTGCCCTTCATGTGGCCGCA
>CAYYLQ010000034.1:0-10194 GCA_964472655.1 uncultured Nitrospirales bacterium | reverse complement strand
AGAAGGACACGACCGCGATGCCGTTCGTCGTCCAGAAGAACTGCGTCGTGACCGGTCTGGCGATCGGAGAGGGTTCCTTGTGCGCCTCCTCCGACTCGTTGCGCAGGTGATAGAGGATGAGCGTCCAGATCGCCGCGAACACGTAGGCAATGAAGACCGCCGCGTACCAGAGATCCACCGTGAGCGCGGCCGCGGCCAGGAGTTCCAACAGACTGATCGCGTACAGCTGCAGAAAATCCTTGCGGTGCTGGAGGTGAAACAGCTTGACGACCATCAGGAGGATGAGGAAGTGCACGGCTGCTGGCAGGATGTCCCGCGAGATCAGCAGCAGGTCGATGCCGAAGGAGACAAAGACCGCCACCAGCAGGCCGGTCCAGGCGGACGCCGGGAGACCGCTGATCCAGCCGACGAGGCGGTCGCCGCCCCATCCGATCGTCCGGGCGATCGTCACCGCGAGAGCCGCCAGCCCCAGCACGGCCAGTCCGGCCGGAACCTCGTCGGTCAGGACCAGCCCGATGAACGCCACGGCGGCCAGCAGGAGCGAGCAGAAGTGAAAGGCGCGCTCCAGGGTCATCGCGTCTCCCAGGCCGAAACGAGCCGGCTCGCTCCCCGGCAGGCAGCCTCGACGGCGGAATCTGGCCAGGGCATTACCACAATGGTCAGCTCTCCGCGCGCCGCCCGGTCTCCCAATGTCCGAAATCCGTCCAAGGCCGCCGCGTCCGACTGCCGGGCCGGAACCGGCTCGCAGAGCGCCAGGGCATGGAGTAGGCGATGGAGATGCGGCTCCCCTACCCCGTGCGCAATCTCGCGGTCGCCGACCACCATCCGGACGGCGAAACCCTGCTGCTGAAAGTACGCCGCCAGCGACGCCGTCAAGCTGACCGCCTGTTCAAAGAATTCTGGGGAGCGGTCTTCCGGAACGGCCGTGGGCAGCGCCAGGGTGACCTGCCGCAGGTCTTCCGTCTCGGTTTCCCTGACCGTCAGACGGGACTGGCGCGCCGTGGTCTTCCAATGGATGGTCCGCGAATCATCCCCATGCTGGTACTCGCGGAGATTGTGGAGGCCGACGCCGGGCCCCCGCTTGGACACGGCCTGGTCATACCCCAGCACAACGAGATCGTGGACGAGACGCTCCGGCAAGGGACGGAGCTCGGGATACACCACCAGGTCCGAGCTGAGAAAGAGGCTCGCGCCCTTGATGAAGAGACCAAAGGGAAACCGCGTCTGGAGCTTGATTCCTTCGATCCGGTGCCGTCCCCGGCGCATGAATAGCACCGGGTATGACTGTGAAACCGACGCGCCGGCCGGCAGATGCAGGATATGGATGCCCCGGTCCACGGCCTGTCTTTCGACGATGTCCAGTACGCGGAGCGAGAAGCTTGGAAGCTTCGGATGGCGGTTCGCGATGGACAGCGTGACCGTCGCAGGGCTGTTGGCGAACACGTTGTCGGGGATCACCCGCCGGATGGCGAGATGCCGGAGACATTGCTCCGACAGGATGCCGGACATGACGATGAGGCTGAGCATCATCGCCAGCAGGAGATAGAGCAGATTGTTGCCGGTGTTGAGGGCCGCCAGGCCGACAGCCAAGTTCAGAAGCAAAAACCGCACGCCTTCCGGCGTGACGCGCAACGACCGGTAGCGGTAGAACCAGCGGAAGAACTCGCGAATGCGCTCGAACCGCATGGGAGGCTACAGCGGAACGGGCACCGACTCCACAATGTCCCGGATGACCCGCTCGGCCTCCGCGGAACGATGTCGCCGGGCGCCCTGGCCTTCGTGCAACGTGACGCGGTGCGCCAGCACCATCGGCGCCAGATCCTTGATATCGTCGGGAAGGCAGTAGTCGCGATCCCGGACGAGGGCCAGCGCCTTGGCCGCCTTATGAAGCGCCATCGCTCCGCGCGTGCTGACTCCCAGCGCGATCAGATCGCTCCGGCGAGTCTCGGAGACGATGGCCAGCAAATACTCCATCAGGCTGTCGTCGAGGCGAACCTTTTCCACCCGATCCTGCAGATCCAGGACCTCCTGGAGCGTGAGCACGGGGTCCAACTCGTCGGCCGGGTGAAGCGACTGGGGACGGTCCAGCACCTTCTTTTCGTCCGCCAGGTCCGGATACCCGATCCGGATCCGCATCAGGAAACGATCGAGCTGCGACTCCGGCAGCGGGAACGTGCCGTGATGTTCCCAGGGATTCTGCGTGGCGATCACCATGAACGGTTGGGGCAGCGGATAAGTCTGGCTGTCCACCGACACTTGGGCGTCGTTCATGGCCTCCAGCAGGCTGCTCTGCGTCTTGGGGGTCGTGCGGTTGATCTCATCGGCGAGCACGACGTGGGCGAAGATCGGGCCCGGTTTGAATTCGAAGGCCTGGGTCTGCTGATGGAAGACCGACACCCCGAGAATATCGGACGGCAGAAGATCACTGGTGAACTGGATTCGCCGGAAGGAGCAGCCCAGCGACCGCGCGAGACTGTGAGCGAGCGTGGTCTTTCCCACACCCGGGACGTCCTCGATCAGCAAATGCCCGCGGGCGAACAGGGCGACCACGGCCAGCTCGACCGCGGCCGGCTTGCCCTTGATGACCCGCTCGATATTGCTCCGGAGGGCCTGAATCTTCGGCATGCTGCTCATTGAGGGCTGAGTCTAGCAGAGCCCTTCCGAGGGCGTCAATTTTTCCCCTTACGACGCGCGACTAGTGTCGCGCCGGATGAAAATCGCATTGACTTGGGAAACAGCCGAAACTATGATGATTACGTCCCGCCCGGAGAAACGGATTCAGTGACGCTTCAAGAACTCGGCCACTCCCTGAAAGACTGCCAGCGGTGCCGTCTGTCGTCCGGGCGGACGCAGGTCGTGTTCGGCACGGGCAATCCCAACGCCCGGATCATGTTTGTGGGGGAAGCGCCAGGGTTTTATGAAGACAAGCAGGGCATCCCCTTCGTGGGCGCGGCCGGGAAGCTGCTGAACGAGCTTCTGGAGAGCGCCGGTCTCTCCCGCACCGACATCTACATTGCCAACGTCATCAAGTGCCGCCCGCCGGACAACCGCGATCCTCTGCCCGACGAGGTGGAGACCTGCAAGCCGTTCCTGTTCCAGCAAATCGAGATGATCAAACCGAAGGTCGTCTGCACCCTCGGCAATTTCGCCATGCAGACCCTCCTCGGCAAGAAAATCGGCATCATGAAGGTGCGGGGCCAGTCCTTCCAGGTGCAGGACTTTTTCGTCTTCCCGATGCTCCATCCGGCGGCCGCGCTCCACCAGGGCAGCCTGAACGAGCCGCTGCGGGAAGATTTCCGCAAGCTGAAAGCGTTCCTCGACCGCCAGCCCGAGCCCACCACGCCGATCGAACAGATGAACCTGTTCGGGTAAGCCCGGCGGCGGCCCCGCTTGACAGGGCCCTTTTCCGGACTTACCTGTTTGGCATGCAACCGACAAAGCTGCCACGCGTGCTGACAAACGATGAAAAGAGGGCGGCGGATGCGGCCTTCACGGGGCTTCCGTTCGACTCACGGTGGTCTCCGTCCGCCCGCGCCGTGTACGACGGCATTCGCGGCGCGTTAGGCGTCCCGGTCCATTCCGAAGAGCAACCCGTAACCGATAGCGAACCCCAGGATGTCCCTGCCCCTCAGGCGACTGCGGCCGAATCGGAAGCCTCGACTCCGATCCCGACCAGGGAAGACGCCATCCAGGCCGGTTTCCTGATCGACGTCACGCCCATTGCGCACCGCGTGGGCCTGCCGGTGTCGGTCTCCCTCAGCAAGCCGCTCTGGATGCTGGGCATTACGGCTTCAGAGACTATTCCGGAGGATCAGCGCGAAGCTCGCGTGCGCGACGTGCTGATGGCGCTGCGCCTCCGTCTGGCCAATGCGCGTGTCGCCCCTCCGGGGATCGAGTTCACGGCTCTGTTGTCGTTTCCCCCGGAGCCCGCTCCCCAACTCTTGTCCCTATACGCCATTGCGCACGGGGACCAGACCGCTCCTTACACGCTGACCGTCCTGCTCTCCAACGAAGTCGGCGCCATCATCCTTCCGACGAACAATTAAGCCCAGCCTCACCGCGCGAGGATTTCGAGAATCTCGTCCAGCGGGCGGATGGTGCCCAGTAACGTCGGGTTGCCGAACTGCTTGTTGTGGCGGTTCTCCTTGACCCGCTCCAGGGCGATGATCAGGTTGTTGAAGTCGTCCAGCTTCGCGGTCTCGAAGTACGTGATGAAGTCGAGGTCGTCCAGCCCGCTCGCGTGGTAGAGCTTGCGCTTGACCGTCTTGAGATAGGCGACCGTGGCGTCCGTGTGCTCCTTCATCATCGCGTTACGGCCATCCTGGGCCGTGATCCACCACTCCGCGTCCTTGCGGACCGGCACGACGATCGCGTAGGGCTTGGGACCCGGATCGGGCGGCGTCTTCAGCGCGGCTTTGAGATCATCGGGCAGGCTCGGCACGTAATTGGGCGCCTTGGTGATGCCGTTGAAGGTGTGCGTGTTCACGAGGTACTTGCCGAGGGCCGTGCCCATCAGGTCCACAAGGAAGTTTTGGTTGTGCAGCATCTCGGTGGAATGGACCCGGACAAAGAAATCGGCTTTCTCCACGAGGCCCCGCAGCAAGTAGGTATCCGTGGCAACATTGTCGCCGTGCTTCTGGAACACGGCCTTGACTTCGGCCGCCGCTGAGGCCCGCGCCGCCTTGTCCAGCTTCCACCACTCTTCGTCTACTTTAAAGACCGCAAACGTCCCATAGACGCCGGTGTCCTTCAGGAGCTTCTCCCGATCAACCGCCGCTTCTGCCGCGCTAGGCCAGCACCACGCGAACAGACTCATCGTGACTATCGCAAGGACAGCTTTCTTACGCATGGTTTGCCTCCTTGTTTTTCCCGTCATCTCTACCCTCCCGCGACCGTCATCTCGGCGATCTTCACCGTGGGACTGGCGATGCGCCCTCGGAAGACCAGGTCGTTGCCGATCGCCTCGACGTGCATCCACATGTCCTTGAGGTTCCCCGCGATCGTGATCTCCTCGACCGGATACGTGAGCTCGCCGTTCTCAATCCAGAAGCCGACCGCGCCCCGGGAATAGTCGCCGGTCACCAGATTGACCCCGAAGCCGATCAACTCCGTGACGTAGAGCCCGCGCCGCACCGACCGCACGATCTCCTCCGGACTCACCGTGCCCGGCGCGAGATAGAAGTTGGTCTGGCCGGCCGAGGGCGCTTCGCCGACGCTGCGGGACGCGTTGCCGGTCGAGCTGAGATTCAGCTTGCGCCCCGCGTACGTGTCCAGCAGGTAGGTCTTGAGCACGCCTCGCTCGACGACGACGTTCTTCCTGGTCGCCAGCCCCTCTCCGTCGAACGGCTTCGAGCCCAGCCCACCGGGCATCCGGCCGTCGTCGCAGATCGTTACCGTCTCAGGAGCGATACGCTCTCCCAGCCGGCCGATCAGGTACGATGCGCCCTTGTAGATCGCATACCCGTTCACGGCGCTGCAGAGATTGCTCAGGAAACTGCGGGCCATTTCTGGGTCGAAGACAACGGGAACGCGGCAAGTGGAGACCTTGCGGGCGCCGAGGCGGCGGACGGTCCGACGCCCGGCCTCCTTCCCAACGTCTTCCGGCTGGTCAAGGGCGGCGAACTTGCGGCCCACGGCGTACCAGTAATCGCGCTGCATCAATCCGTCCTGGACGGCGATCGGCGACACCGCCGTAGAGAAACTGGAGCTCTTGAACTCCCCGTAGAAGCCATGGCTGTTGGCGAAGACCATCCGTCCATCAGACGTATTAAAGTCCGCTCCATCGGAATTCGACAGCCGGGAGTCCACCGCCAGGGCCGCCTGTTCGGCGCGCGTGGCCAGCTCGATCATGCGGTCCATGGGCAGCGTCTGGCCGTCATAGAGGTCGAGGTCGGGGAGGTCCTTCGCCAGGGCATCGCCGTCCGGGAGATCCGCGTGAGGGTCTTCGACAACGGCCTGGGCCAGGGCACAGGTGGTCTCAACCAGGTCGTCCAAGGCCGCCGGAGCAAAGTCGGAGGTTGATGCTCCGGCCGAACGATGGCCGAAATAGACGCGCAGGCCGAGCCGCTTCTCCTGCGCTTTGGAGAGCTTGTCCACCGCGCCCAGCCGCACCTGGACCGACGCCGAATCGCCCTCGACGGCCACCACGTCCGCCGCCGTCGCGCCCTTGCGCTTCACCTTCGCGAGCAGCCCGTCCGTCAGGTTGCGCTCAATCGCCGTCATACCTGTGTACCCCCGACGGTGATCTCATCCACCTTGATCGTCGGCAGCCCCACGCCCACCGGCACGGACTGGCCGTCCTTGCCGCAGGTGCCGATCCCCTCGTCCAGCTTCGTGTCGTTCCCCACCATCGAGACCTTTTTGAGAATCTCCGGACCGCTGCCGATGAGAGTCGCACCCTTGACCGGAGTCGTGACCTTGCCGTCCTCGATCAGGTAGGCCTCGCTGGCCGAGAACACGAACTTGCCGTTGGTGATGTCCACCTGCCCGCCGCCGAACGACACGGCGTAGAGCCCTCGTTTGACCGATCTGATGATCTCCTCGGGCGCGGACTCGCCAGGCAGCATGAAAGTGTTAGTCATGCGTGGCATGGGGATGCACTGAAAGCTCTCGCGCCGGCCGTTGCCAGTCAGCGGAATGCCCATGAGGCGCGCGTTGAGCTTGTCCGTGATGTAGCCGCGTAGCACGCCCTTCTCGATCAGTGTCGTGCGGCTCGTCGGTGTGCCCTCGTCGTCCACGTTCAGCGAGCCCCGGCGGAACGCCAGCGTGCCGTCGTCCACGATCGTGCAGAGTCCGGAGGCCACCGCCTGTCCGATACGGTCCGAGAACGCCGAAGTCTTCTTGCGGTTGAAATCCGCTTCGAGCCCGTGCCCGATAGCTTCGTGCAGTAGAATACCCGGCCAACCAGCCCCCAGCACCACCGTCATGGGGCCGGCCGGCGCATCCACCGCCTTGAGATTGAGGATGGCCTGCCGGGCTGCTTCCTTCGTATAACGTTCCCAGCGTCCCTCCTCCAGGAAGAACGAAAACTCGCCCCGCCCGCCGCCGCCGTAGGTGCCCATCTGCCGTTGGCCGTGTTCCTCGGCGATGCAGCTTACTTGCAGTCGCGAAAGCGGCTGGATGTCCCCTACCAATTTGCCGTCCGAGTCGGCGATCAGGACGATCTTGTACTCGGTGCTGAACGAGGCCATGACGTTCTTGATACGAGGATCGTACGCCCGTCCCAGCGCATCGATTTTCTGCAGCAGCTCGACTTTTTCGCGGGTCGCCACCTCGGTGGCCGGCAGAGTCACGGGATAGAGGTCCCGATCCGGCTGTCCGACCCGGATCGCCGGCACCGTTCCCGCTCCGGCCGGCGAGCGGGCGATGTAGCGGGCTGTCTCCGCCGCCTGCTCCAACTGCTTCAGCGTGATTTCATCCGAGTAGGCATAGCCGGTCTTCTCGCCGGCGGTCGCCCGGACCCCGGCCCCCTGGGAGATGCTCTTCGAGGCCCTTTTGACCAGGCTCTCTTCCATCGAGATGGATTCGGCCACAGTGTGCTCGAAATAGAGGTCCGCGTAATCCACGTCCCGGACCTTGACGCGGCCCATCGCCGCCAAGACTTCGCGTCCGGTCACCCCGAACCGCTCGAGGTAAAACGTTTCTGACTGCCGGGCGTCGGCCATGGCTGTCTCCGCGCTCCTTATGCTTTCTTCCGCTTGCGCATCTCTTCTTCGAATGTCTTGCGATACAGCGTCTCCCACTCCGGCGAGCCTTCCGCCAGCGGACGGGAATAGGAGGCCAAGCGGCGGCGGACGAGGACGTCCATCTCTTCATCCACCTTCAGCTCCGCGGCGAGGATACGCTTGATCTCGCGCAGGACCGCGACCTCTTCCACCTTCAGACGCGCGTGAGCCGGATCCTTGAAATGATTCAGGATCAGATGCGACAGATGGCTCGCTTTCTCGTCACTCATGCTCATCAGAGAATCGCGCCTTTCTCCTTCACCAACTGCTTTTTGATCATCAGAAAGACCTGGTGCTCGTCCATGCGGCCTTTGGCGATCTCGGCTTCGTACTTGCGCATCAGCTCCTTGGCCTCGATATTGATGCGGTCTTCGACGCTGAGTTCATCGGTGATGACACGCTCCAGCGACGCGGCCAGCGCCTTGCGGTCGCCGACCGGCTCGATCATGCCGCCGGCTCCCAATTTGTCCACCAGCAACGAAGACAGAACCGCCACGCGTTCCCTGGAGAGTTTCACGTCGCTTTCTCCATCGTGATCTTGGTCGCACCCATCGCATTGCGCAGAACCGTCGCATCGCCTTTGACCCGGCCGACCAGGTTGACACGGTCGGCGGGCGTCGGATCGGAGCCGGTGCTGATCGGAGTGCGGCCGAAGAAGATCGCCACGGCCTGGCCGTTGCCCCAGTAGGCGATGTCGCCGACGGCCACTTTCAGCGTGGCCGTTTCGCGGTGATCCTTGATGAACGGAATCTTGAAATAGAACTCGTCGCCCCAGATATGCTTGTCCGCCTCGATGGGCAGGAGATCGTAAATGGCTTTCGCGGTGCGGGTGGGTTTGAGCTCGGCATCCAGGGTCACAGCTCCCACCGAGATCCTGATCGGCAACATGGCGTCGCTCATCTGATTTCCGAATCCTCCATGACTGTGAGCTTCATGTAGTTAACTTGTTTTCCCCCCAAATGCAAGGCTAGAATGAACTATGCATCTTTGTCGTATTCTCACCTTTGCAGGAGCGATTGCCCTTGTTTTTCTTGCAGTTTTCATGGCCGATGCCGGCGCCGCCGACCTGTATCAATGGGTAGATGAAAACGGGACTGTATGGCTCGCCGACAGCTTGGACAAGGTTCCTCCGGAATACCGGGCCTGGGCCTATCACAAACGGAAAAAAGTCCAGGAGGGCTCCTCCACTACCACCACACCTGCCAACCCGCAATCCGAGAGCGTCCCGTCTCCAGCACCTTTGGCAAGCTCCCAGGATCCTTACGCAAGCTGGCAGGAACGCATACAGAAAGCCCGCACAGAGCTCGAAGACCTGAAACAGCAACGTCAGCAGGCTCAAGCCGAGCACGAGGGCATTGTGAGCCAGCTGAGGGTCAGAGGGAGCCGCATCGATCCCGAAAAAGAGGCGCAGGTCGCGACGCGCGTCAAAGAGCTCGAGCAGCGTATCCACGATAAGGAATACGAAGTCACCGTCACCATTCCCGACGAAGCCCGCCAGGCGGGCGTGCCTCCCAGCGTTCTATCTCGATGAGCGCAGGGCGGCTCACTCTCCTCTTCGTCCTTTTCGTCCTCCTGTTCCTCTCGCTGGGCAATTCCCTCGCGCTCTACGTGGACTGGCTCTGGTTCGGCGAAGTCGGTTACCAGTCCGTCTTCACAACTCTCCTGTCCACCCAAGTCATGGTCGGCGGCGCGTTCGGAGCGGTCTTCTTTCTCGTCTTCTTCACGAACGTGTACCTGGCCGGACGGCACCAGCCGACCCGCTACTGGGGAACGGTGGACAGTCTGGTGCTGCTCCAACTCGCCGCGCCGCTGCGGGATCGGCCGGCCCGGACGGTCGGCGGCGCGGCCGCCGTCTTTGCCCTGATTGCAGCGCTCGGCGGCGCCGGCCATTGGGAAGACTATCTCCTCTTCCGCAACGCCGTGCCGTTCGGGCAGAACGATCCGCTGTTCGGACAGGATCTGGGCTTCTACGTCTTCGCATTGCCCTTCCTGACGTACCTTCAGGACTGGCTTCTCGGGCTGTTGCTCGCCGCCCTCGTCGGAACCGGAGTCCTTTACTTCCTCACGCACGGCATCGTGCTCGGCGCGCGCACCGTCCACATCGAGAAGGTCGTCCGCCTGCATCTGGGAACGTTGGCCGCGGCGCTGGTCGGCGTGAAGGCCTGGGGCTACCGGCTTGACGCCTATGAGCTCCTGTATTCAAAGCGGGGCGTCGTCTTCGGCGCGGTCTACGCCGATATCCATGCTTCCTTGCCGATTCTGCAGGGTCTCGTTGTCCTGTGCGCTCTCACGGCGCTCGCATTGCTCGTCTTCGCCCTCCGCGGCTCCTGGCAACCGGCGCTGCTGCTGGGTGGGCTAACCCTCGCCGCCGGGACCGTCGGGCTCTCGCTCTATCCCGAATTCGTCCATCGCTTCCAGGTCGTGCCGAACGAAAGCATGATGGAGCGGCCGTACATCGCGGAGAACATCA
>CAYYLQ010000033.1:0-10489 GCA_964472655.1 uncultured Nitrospirales bacterium | reverse complement strand
GAGCTGTCCTACAAGAACCTCCCGAGCCGGATCTGGATCAACGAACACTTCACGTACACCCACGGCTACGGAGTGGCCATGGGTCCGGTCAACCGCATCTCGGCCGAGGGCCTGCCGGAGTTCTTCATGCAGGACATCCCCCCGGTTTCAGCGATCGACCTCAAGGTGACCAGGCCCGAGCTCTACTACGGCGAGATCCCCAACGACTACGTCTTCGTGCGGACGAAGGCCGAGGAGTTCGACTACCCCTCGGGCGAAAAGAACGTGCCGGCGATTTACCGCGGCCGAGGCGGCGTGACGGAACTCTCGTTTCCCCGCAAGCTCGTCTTCGCGGCGTACTTCGGCAGCCTGAAGATTCTCCTCTCGAACGATCTCACGCCGGAGTCCCGCATTCTCTACCACCGGCACATCCGCGATCGCGTCGCGAAGATCGCCCCCTACCTGCGGCTCGATCAGGACCCGTACCTGGTCATCACGAAGGACGGGCGGCTGGTATGGCTCGTGGACGGCTACACGACCAGCGACCGTATGCCCTACGCCCAACCGTTCGGCCGCCTCGGGAACTACATCCGCAACTCGGTCAAGGCCGCGGTGGACGCCTATGACGGCTCCATCGAACTCTACGTCAGCGATCCTCAGGATCCGCTGATCCAGGCTTACCAGCGGATCTTCCCCGGCGTCCTCAAGCCCGTATCGCAGATGCCCGATGACCTCAAGGCCCATATGCGCTACCCCCAGGACCTGTTCACCATCCAGTCCCACATCTTTGCCACCTATCACATGCAGGACCCGCAGATCTTCTACAACAAGGAAGACCTCTGGAACATTCCCAAGAAGCAGGACAAGGACATGGAGCCCTATTACACGATCATGAAGCTCCCCAAAACCGGCCTGCACAAAGAAGTGCGGAAGGAAGAGTTCATCCTCCTGGTGCCCTTCACGCCGGCCAAGCGCGACAACATGGCGGCGTGGCTGGCCGCCCGTTCCGACGCCCCCAACTATGGGAAATTGATCGTCTATCTGTTCCCGAAACAGAAACTGGTCTACGGGCCGCGGCAGGTAGACGCGCGGATCGATCAGGACTCGGCCATCTCGCAGCAGTTGACGCTCTGGAGCCAGCGCGGCTCGCAGGCGATCCGCGGCAGTCTCCTGGCCATCCCGATCGAGGACGCGCTCCTCTACGTGCAGCCCCTCTACCTCTCGGCATCGGAAGGGGCGCTCCCCGAACTGCGCCGTGTCATCGTGGCGTACGGGAATCAACTGCGGATGGAGGCGAACCTGGAAGCGGCGTTGGAAGGGCTCTTCGGGAGCGGCGCGGCACCGTCGGGCAGGGCAGGCGCCGCGGGAAAAGCCGTGCCGGCCGCGGCGGTTGCCGCGACGCCGCCGGGACCATCGCAACCGTCGGCTCTGGCCAAGCAGGCGCTCGACCACTTCAACAGGGCCCAGGCCGCGCTCCGCGACCAGGACTGGACCCGCTACGGCGAGGAACTGAAGAAGATGCGCACGATACTCGAGGAACTGTCAAAGAAATGACGGGGCTTTGGAATTCTCCTCATCGGTAGGAAGAGCCGGCCGTGCTCTTCCCGCTCGATGAACCGCTTGGCTCTACGCCGCCTTTTTGGCCTTCACGCTCTCGGACGTACTGTTCTTTCGTTCCATGGTATCCGGAGCCGGCGCGGTCGTCGCCAAATCATAGATTGCCAGCGCCATCATCCCCACCATCGTCAATCCCGTGATTACGATCCCCCATGCCATCTGACTCACCTCCTTTCATCCTCGATATGATCCTTTCCTTTTCCGTTCCGCTCACTGCCAAGTAGAATGAGCAACAGGTATGCCAAGTTGGCACAACAGAGAAAAACGCCGACCTGAAAGTTATAACCAGCTGAAATGTTGAATCAAAATGCGCGTGCGGAGCAGAGGATTAGAGCTGAACTCTAGCGATCCGGCATGAATCCGAACAGATACAACCGTGAATCCAATTTGGCTTTCCGGGGTTTTTACTTTTGTTTGAGCATTTCGGAGGCGGTGGAGCGGAGCGTGGGGGTGATCTTCTCGCCGCCGAGCATGCGCGCCACCTCCTCCACCCGTGCCGCCTTGTCCAACCGCTCCACCTGCGTCACCGTGCGCCCGCTCTTGGCCGCCTTGGTCACCGCGAAGTGCCCCTGCGCTTGCGCCGCGATGGGCGCAAGGTGCGTGATGCAGAAGACTTGGTGTCCGTGCCGGCTCAGCTCGCGAAGCCGCTTGCCCACCACCTCCGACACGGCCCCACCGATGCCGGCGTCCACTTCATCGAAGACCAGGACCGGCACGCGGTCCTGCTCGGCGAGCACCGTCTTCATCGCCAGCATCACCCGCGACAGCTCACCGCCGGAGGCGATCCGGGCCAGCGGTTGAGGCGCTTCGCCCAGGTTGGAGGAGAACAGGAACTCCACGCGATCGCTTCCCATTGACGTCAGTGGAGGGCCGTCCGCGCCGGCCTCCTGCTCGACCGCGATGCGGACGCGCGCATGGCCCATCCGCAGGTCCTTCAGCCCGCGCTCCAGCCGCTTCTCCAGCTCACCCGCCGCTTTCGTCCGCTTGCGGGACAGAACCTGCGCCAGCTTCACAACCTTCTCGCGCGCGCCGGTTACCTGCTTCGAAAGCTCCTTGAGCGCCTCATCTCCGGATTCCAGCTCTTGCAGATCCCGCTTCGCCTGTTCGCCTCGCTTGATAACCTCCTCCAGCGAGCCGCCGTACTTCTTGATGAGCCGACGGATCAGGTCCAGTCGTTCTTCCACCTTGTCCAGCAGCTCCGGATCGAACTCCAGCTTGTCCCGGTAGGCCCGCAGGCGCTGGGCCAAATCCGTCAACTGCGCCACCGCCTCCGCGAACCGGTCCCGATCTTCCGTCAGTTCATTGTCGATAGCAGCCAACTCCTTCAATGAACCGGCCAGCGCGCCCAGGCCCTGCAAAATGGATGGCTCCTCCTCATACAGCGGCCCGTACGTGGCCTGCACCAGCTCGGCGAGCCGCCTTCCCTGGGAGAGCAGCAAGCGCGCGCGCTCAAGCTCCCGGTCTTCGCCGGCGTGTAGATTCGCGCTGGCCATTTCTTCCACTTGATGGCGCAGAAGGTCTTCGCGCGCCTGCCGGTCCGCCAGCGCCGCCCGCCGTTCGGTCAGGCGCGTTTCAAGGCCGCGCCATGCTTCAAACGCGGTGGCATAGTCCGCGCGCGGAGCGGCCAGACCGCCGAATTCGTCGAGCAGGTCCAGTTGCACGGACGGTTTGAACAGCGATTGGTGCTCGTGCTGGCCGTGGATGTCCACCAACAGGCCGCGAAGCGATTGGAGAACGTTGAGCGGCGCCGGTCGGCCGTTGATGTGAACGCGGTTCTTGCCGGCCCGCGACAGGATGCGGCGGAGAATCAGCTCGCTCTCGCCTGAGCCGATGAGATCCTGGTCCTGCAGGAATCGTATGATCAGGCTTCCCGGCGCGAGGGAGAAGACGCCCGAGACTTCGGCCTCCTCGGCGCCCGCCCGGATGAGGTCGGCGGACGCGCGCCCCCCCACCAGGAGATCCACCGCATCCACAAGGATGGATTTGCCGGCACCCGTCTCGCCGGTGAAGACCGTGAACCCTTCCGCAAACTCAAGCCCGATTTCTTCGATGATCGCGAAGTTGCGGATGCGGAGTTCCGTCAGCACACGGGGACTTCAGGCGGTCTGCGCCTTGAGGAGATTGTCGATCGCTTCCTTCAGCGCCCGTTTCGGCACGGCGCCGACGACTTTCTCGACCGGCTGGCCGTTTTTGAAGAACAGCAGGGTGGGAATGCTCATGATGCCGTATTTCCCGGCGATGTCCGGGTTCTCGTCCGTATTGAGCTTCAAGACTTTTAATTTGCCGTCGTATTCGGTCGCCAACTCGTCGACTATGGGCGCCACCATCTGGCAGGGCCCGCACCACACCGCCCAGAAATCCACCAGGACCAAGCTGTTCGCCTTGCCGACTTCCGTCTCCCACGTCGTTGCACTCACCGGTATTGCCTTGCCCACGCTATATCCTCCACACAGAAATGACGAGTGACTGTCTCCGTGAACGTAGCCTACCCTACCCGTTTAGAAGCTGTCAATGAAAGGACGGCCTACATCCGCTCCGGACTCGGCGGAAGCCGCCGGGGCGGCTTGGACAGGGCCTGCAGGTAGTCAATCAGATCTTCGAGGTCGGCGCCGTTCAGGCCGATCCAGCGCGGCATTTCCTCATGGAGCGTGTTTCCCGCCGGGTCAATGCCGGCGACCACCGCCGCTTTGATCGTCTCCCGAGTGAAGGCCGGGTGACGGCGGTTCGAGAATGCATGCTCGTGTCCATTGGAGTCCGTCAGGCTCGAGAAGGTGATGTCGGGTGCCGGAATGCCGTGCATCATGCCACCCCGGCCCTCTTCGCCATGGCACATGGCGCAGCCCACGCCTTCCATGCCATGGCTGTTCTCCACGAGCCGCCCTGTAGAGGTCATGCCGTGGAGGAAGATGCGCCGGCCGTTGTCGGTATGCGACGCCGGCGTCGGAGTGCCGACACCGGCCCACGCGATTCCCCAGAGACCCACTGACGCAATCGCCCATGCGAAGCGCATACGCATGCGTGATTATGGGGACCTTGCCCAACAACTTGTCAAGAGCGGCCAGGGCAAGAACCCCGCCCCTCAGAACGGTCTGATGGATGAAGGAGGCGGCGCCATGTCACGGAGCTTTTGGATATCAAGTCCGAGGCGTTGGAAGAGACCCTCGTAGACGGCGCTCAAAGGCGACTCCGTGTAGCCCACTCCTCCCAGCGTAAACAGCACAGCATATTCCGTCTGGTTGGGTTGCTGGAGCAGCAAAAATCCGACCCCCCAGCATCGGCTGGAGTTGACGTAGTACAACCCGTAGTCTATCTCCGGAAAGGTCCGGGCATTTTGATCGAGATAGCCCCGCACAACGGCATAGAAGTTGTACGGCAGCGCGACCCCGACTTCGGCGTTGTAGAAATGCGTCGTCTGATCCTGAAAGAGCACGTTGTTCAAAGTCATGGGGTTAAAGAGGTCTCCCCTGACCGCCACCGGACCGGGTCTCGTGAATCGCTGGCCAAGGGTCAGAAACAACTCCTTCGTCAGAGCGAGACGAAGGTCAGTATTGACGGCCGAAATCTTCCCCAGCGCATGGTCGTAGAACGTATCCACGTCCAGTTCAACCGGAAGCGGGTACAGGGTCCTCGCGATACCCTCGGCTCTCAGGTCCGACCATGGCTTCCCTGTAGGGGACGAGGTCAGATGCTCGCTCTGGGTCAACCGGACATACCCCACCTCCAGGTAGCGTTGCGTCTCGCCGTCGCCGACCCTCGTGGACAGGCGGTTGGTCAGCGAATACGTGAGGAGGTTCTTCTTGGCGAAGCTGTCCACGTCGTTGAAGACTGGGATCCCGGACTGCCGTGGCTGCGGGAGATATTCGTAGGTGAGGGAGGGCTCGATCTTGTGCGTCACGGTGCCGCCTCCCTCTTGCGGAAATCGTCGGCTGAGGCGCGTATCGGCCGTCAGGCTGAGATACGGGGCCTCCTTCGTGACGGGATCGCTGGTCTGCTGCCCGCGGCTGTAAAAGGTTTCCCGGAAACCGGCCAACGGCGTCACGGTGCCGTACCGCGCGATCGAAATCGGTGCCCACAGGCGAGGAAAGAGATCTCCGCGGCGCGCGTCCAGGCCCTGTTGGCGATAGAAACTGTCGAACGTGGTGTCCACCCCTGCATACAACGGAATCCCACCCAGGCGCGCGGGGGAGAGACTGTACCCGATCTCGGGATAGGTTTGGAGCGTCGTCTTGTCCGACAGCGACGTCAGGTTCTGAGAGTAGCGCGTCAACCCATACAGCACCTGGTTGTCCCAGCGTTGGCTTAGGAAGGCCTGGGACTCCTGGGACACCACAACTCGCTGCAGCACATTCTCGCTCAAGACCTGTAAGTTGGTTTTCTGGTTCACGTAGTTGATCGCGATCCGCCCCTGGAGATCTTCCGAAAACTTCGTGACGTGCCTGGTGACGAGGTCCCAGCGGGTGGTGCTCAGCTGAGTGTCTCGGAAATACTTGGTCCAAATGGAAGTAGAAGAGTTGCGCGAGGGTGTGTAGCGGTATTCGAGATCGGCGCCCGTGCCCAACTTACCCCGGTGATCCAGACCGGCCGTCATGTCCTGACTAGGGCTGATGTCCCAAAAGAACGCCTCCCGCAGCTTGAAACCCTGCACGCTGCTGGAACCCACGACGGGCATGAGGAAACCGGTCGCCCGCTCATGTTTGGCGGGAAAGAGGACCACCGGTGAGTAGAAAACCGGCACGTCCAAAATGCAAAACGTCGCGTTGCGCCCGTACAGGTAGCCCTCAACATCCAGATCGGCCTTATCGGCCTTGAACTTCCAGGGCGTCCGTTCCCCTTCGAGAACGCTGCACGTGGTGAATGAGGCATCCTCCAACCGGTATTGCTCTTCGGACAGGCGTTCCATAACCTTCGCATCGACCGTGAAGCCACCACTCCCTTCCAGCACGAACAGCCGGCCGTGGAAGATGACGCCCTTCGTCGTATTGAAATTGAAGTCCAGCCGCTCGCCGTGGACGTCGCGCAACCCGTCGTTCAGGTGCACCCGCCCGACAGCTTGGACCTGGCCGGTGTCCATGTTGAGCACCGCTTCGTCGGCCTCCAGGCGAAGCGGCCCCTGCACGACCACCACGGAGCCCTTGCCTTCGTAGGTCCTGGTCGCTTTGTCGTATGTCAGCTGATCGGCCTGGATATGGACGGGACGGGAGGAAGCCACGTCGTCCCCGAAGGCTGGAGCGGCAACCAACAGAAGCAGCAGGATCGTCGGGGGAAAGAACGCCCGCAGGGTCACCAGCCCCATTATCCGCGGAGTCCGGACACGGTCGTCCCCTCCAGAACAGCCTTGACCTCACCGACCACAAGTAGGGAACCCGTCACGCAAATGGTGTCGTCGGGGCCGGCCAGATTCTTGGCGTACGCGAAGGCCTCGACCACCATCGGCCTGACGGTGACGGGCACGCCCAATCCTTCGCAATCGCGCGCCAGTTCCCGGGGGTCGGCCGCCCGAGGATGCGCCGCGCTTGTCACGACGAGATGACTCACACCGGGGACGGCCGCCAGGGGAACCAAGACGCCCTTTCGGTCTTTGTCCCGCATCATTCCCACAACCAGGATCAAGCGCCCCGACGCGACGGCTGTGCGCCCGGCGGACAAAGTTGTGAGGTGCGCGGCCAGCGCTTCGGCCGCTTGCGGATTGTGCGCGCCATCCAGCCACACGTCGGGTTTGCGGCTTACGAGCTCCAGGCGGCCCGGCCAGCGAACGGCACGCAGCCCCTCGCGAACGGCTTCTTCCCCGACCGCTAAGCCGCGCGTCCCGGCAAGCTCGAGCGCGGCCAGGGCACAGGCGGCATTGTCCAGTTGATGCCGTCCGGGCAAGGGACACGACAGGCCGTCGTATCGGCACCGCCTGCCGTCATAGGAAAACTGCCCGGCGTCCACACCACGGACGCTGAACTCCTCACCCAGCACAGCGCAGGAAGCCTCCTGATCGGCCGCTGCGCGGCGGATCACGGACAAAGGCCCCGGCGGGATCCTTCCGGCAACCACGGGCACTCCCGGTTGAATGATCCCGGCTTTTTCAAACGCGACGGCCTCCGTCGTGGTGCCCAGGTACTCCTGGTGGTCCAGCCCGATCGTCGTGATGACCGAGACGAGCGGCATCAGCACGTTGGTGGCGTCGAACCGTCCCCCCAGACCGACCTCGATGACCGCGCAGTCAACCGCCGCTTCGGCGAAGTGGGCGAAGGCCATGGCGGTGGTCGCCTCGAAGAATGTCGGCGGCTCTGACAGGCACGCGTCGGACGCCTGCCGGACCTTCTCGGTCATCGCCCAGACGCGATCGGAAGGGATGACTCGGCCGTCGACCTGGATACGTTCCGTGAAGTCGATGAGATGGGGAGAGGTATAGAGCCCCACGCGATAGCCCTGCCTCCCCAGCACGGAGGCGACCATGGCGGCCGTGGATCCCTTGCCGTTCGTTCCGCCCACGTGAATGGCCCGGAACAAGCGGTGCGGATTTCCCAAGAAATCGAGCAGGGCACGGACGCGGGCCAACCCCGGCTTGATGCCATGACTTTGGAGTCCGAAGAGATACCTGATGCTCCGCTCGACCCTTACATCCATAGCAGCGGCATCCGCGTGGCCCCTTTCCACCTAGGAAAGGACGCTAAAAGAATCCGACGAGGCTCGAAACCGTTTCCTTGAGCCGTTTCCGCGGCACGATCAGGTCGATCATACCGTGCTCGAGAAGAAACTCCGCGCGTTGGAATTCCTGCGGGAGCTGCTGCTTAATGGTCTGCTCGATGACACGGGGGCCGGCGAACCCGATGAGCGCCTTGGGCTCGGCCAGGATGACATCCGCCAGCATGGCGAAACTGGCCGTCACGCCTCCGAACGTCGGATCGGCCAGGATGGCGATGTACGGAATGCGCGCCTCGGCGAGCCGGCTGACCGCAGCTGCGGTCTTGGCCATCTGCATCAGGGAGAGTATCCCTTCCTGCATCCGCGCGCCGCCCGAGGTGGTCACCATCACGAGCGGGATGCGCTCGCGCAAGGCGCCGTCGGCGGCCAACGCCACTTTCTCGCCGACGACCGACCCCATGCTGCCACCCATGAATCCAAAGTGGAACACCCCCAGCGCGATCCGGTTTCCGTTGATCCTGCCCTCCCCGATCACCAGCGCATCCTTCTTCCCGGTGCTCTGCTGGGCCGTCTGGACCCGATCGGTATAGCGCTTGGTGTCCTTGAAATGCAGCGGGTCGGCGGGAATCAGGTCCGGAGACCACTCGCGGAACGTGCCGAGATCAATGAGCAGGTCGATGCGGTCTTCAACCGAGATCGGGAAATGGTACTCGCATTTCGGGCAGACCTTGGCGCTCCGTTCCACCTCTTTGCGGTACACGATCGCCCGGCAGTGGTTGCACTTGAGCCAGAGCCCTTCCGGGACCTTGACCTTTTTCCGGTCATCGTCCTCTTGCACGGAACGCTCTTTCTTGAACCAGGCCATACCGGGTGACGGTCAGAGGCGGACGACTTGGCCCTCTTCGAGCACGGAGAGATTGGGCAGGTTCAACCGCTTGAGCTCGGACGTGATGACGCTGCGGTAGGAAGGCTTGAGGTGGTAGATGTACACGGGAAGATCCGGGCGGCCGATCTTGACGAACTCGCGGGCCAGCATCTCCGGAGTCAGGTGTCCGCTGACCTTGGCCAACTCGTGAAAGTCGTTCGGGAAGGACGTTTCGATAAACGCCGCCTTGATGCGCCGCTCCTTGGCGGCAACTTCCCAGATGCGTTTGGTTTCGGCGGTATCGCCGCTATAGAGCAGCGCAGTGTCCCTCTCGCGGATGATGAAGCCGGTCGTGGGGACGATGTGGTGGACCCGGACCGCCGTTACCTCCAGGTGGTCGAACGTGAATGCCTTCTCCTCTTCAAACGGCTGATACGCCAAGGGAGCCGTGTCCGGCGTGGGCAACCTGGTGAAATCCGGAAAGACGACATCGTTGAAGATATGCCGCCGCAGATCGTCGAGGACCTCCGGAAGCGCGCGTACCTTGACCGGTCCATGCGGATTGCGCCCCACCAGGTTATCGGCCAGAAGGGGCAAGCCCTTGATGTGGTCGAAGTGCGCGTGAGACAGCAGGACATGGCGGATTTTGCCCTGTTCGGCCTCCAGCAACCCGGCGCTGACGGACCCCGCGTCCACCATGCAGGTCTCGTTGACGAGAAATCCGCACGTGCGGCATTCGCGGGCGCGTCCATTGCCTTCATCAATGGTCAGCTCGGAACCGTGACACCCGAGGACCCGAATAATCACGCTGTTCTCCTAACCTCTTACTTTCGAATTTCCTTCATTTTCTGCCTGGTCGCCTTGGAGCGCTTCTCGTAAAACTCTTCGAGCACGGTTTCAATGTGCGGGTACTTCTTCATGATCTCGAACAGATCGGACGACTTGAGCCTGAGCACCTCGGTAGCCGTCGTCGCGAAGACGGATGCGCTGCGCGGGCCGCCGACCAGCAGCGACATTTCCCCGAAGAACTCGCCCTCCGCGAGGCTGTCCAGGACCAGTTCCTGTCCCTCGACCTCCTTGACCACCCTCCCTCCGCCGCTGCTGATCAGGTACATGGCGTCGCCTTCGTCTCCCTCGGCGATGATGCGCTCCCCGGCCATGAACTCGACCGGTTCCAGCTTGTCGACGATCGCACCGAATTCGTCCTTGGAGAAGGCGGCGAACAATGGATTGATGTCCTTTTTCTCCGCCACGGGTTCCGGCTCGATCTCCAACTCAAGCTCGACGACCGGAGCAGGAGCCGGCTCCGGCATCTCGATTGGCGGCGGGGGTGGCGCGGCCTGAGCCGGCGCGGGCGGCGGGGGTGGCGCAGCAGCCGCAGCCGGCGCGGGGGGC
>CAYYLQ010000032.1:0-12263 GCA_964472655.1 uncultured Nitrospirales bacterium | reverse complement strand
TCCTGCACGGCCTGGAATACGCCGGAGTCCAGGTTGCTCTTGACCTTGCCGAGCCCGGCCAGCACCTGCTTGTTGCCAACAGCGAAGCCGATCCGCCAGCCGGTCATGTTGAAGGTCTTCGACAGCGAGTGGAACTCGACCCCGACCTCCTTGGCCCCCTCCGCTTCCAGGAAGCTCGCCGGCTTTCGTCCGTCGTAGTAGATTTCGGAATAGGCCGCGTCGTGACAAACAATGATCCGGTGCTTGTTCGCGAACTCGACCACGCGCTTAAAGAAGTCCTTTCCAGCCGTCACAGAGGTCGGGTTGTTCGGGTAGTTCAGGAACATCAGCTTGGCCTTGCGCGCGACGTCCTTGGGAATGGCCTGCAGGTCCGGCAGGAAATGATTGGCCTTGGTGAGCGGCATCACGTCGGGCGTGCCGCCCGCGAAGCCGGTCCCCACCGGATAGACCGGATAGCCGGGGCTCGGCACCAGCACCACATCCCCCGGATCCACGAAGGCCAGCGGCACGTGGCCTATGCCCTCCTTGGAGCCGATCAGCGCGAGGACTTCGTCGGCCGGGTCGAGCGTGACGCCGAAGCGCCGTTTGTACCAGTCGGCCACCGCCTGCCGGAAGCTCAGCATCCCCTCGTACGAAGGATACTGGTGATGCTTGGGATTGCCCGCTTCCTGGCGCATCCGCTCGACGATCGGCGCGGGGGTCGGCAAATCCGGATCCCCGATGCCCAGATTGATGATGTCCACGCCGCGGGCGATGGCCTTCCTTTTCATCTCATCGATCGCGGCGAACAGGTACGGCGGCAGGGTCTTGATCCGGCCCGCTGGCTCTATCGGAAATCCGGCCATGCTGTCACATGCTCCTTTGGTCACAGAGGATTGCGCTAACAGGGTACTGCATGGCGAGAGGAAAAGAAAAGGGGTTTTGACAGGCCCCCCACCGCGTGCTAAAGACTAGCCGATGTGCGGCCGCTACAGCCTGAAGACGTTGACCGACGCCCTGGCCGAGCATTTTCAGCTCACGACGTCTCCCTCCCTCCCGCCTCGCTATAACATCGCGCCGTCACAGCCCATCGCCATCATCCGCGTCCACGCATCGCGAGAGAACCGGGAGTGCGTCCTAGCACGATGGGGCTTGCTCCCTTCGTGGGCGAAAGATCCCGGAATCGGCAATCGGATGATCATCGCCCGCGCGGAGACAGTTGCAGAAAAACCGGCCTTCAGGGGGCCGCTGGCACATAGCCGCTGCCTGGTCCCCGCCGACGGCTACTACGAGTGGCAGCGAGAGGGCCGGATGGGGCAGAGGAAACAGCCGTTTTACATCCGCCTGCGCGGCGGGCGGCCTTTCGCCTTCGCAGGCCTCTGGGAGAGCTGGGCGGGACCGGATGGAACGATCGTCGAATCGTGCGCGCTCTTAACCACCGAGCCCAACGCGTCACTCAAGGCCATCCACGACCGGATGCCAGTGATCCTGGCTCCGACGGATTATGCGGTGTGGCTCGATCCCGCCGTCCGACAGGCCCAGTTGCTGCAGCCACTCTTCCGCCCCTATCCTGCGGAGGAGATGACCGCCTGGCCCGTCAGCCTTCGCGTCAACGACCCCGGCCACGACGACGCGGCCTGTATCGAGCCGCTATAAACGACCTCCTGTCGATTTTCCACGGATATTGGCGTATCCTAACCTCGCGTCGAAAAACCATCCTTCCAGGAGGTGCACAATGTTTCAGGAATGGTTGACCTTGATGATAGATGCGTTGCAACAGCTCTGGACAGCGATCGTGAACAAGCTCCCAGGCGTGCTGGCGGCGCTGCTTCTGCTGTTGATCGGCATGGTGGTGGCTCGAGGCACGAGAGCCGGCGTCGAGAAATTCTTCAAGTTCTCCCATGTTGATGAATATACGGAACGAATCAAGTTGAATGAGCTCCTGTCCCATTTGGGCTTTGGTCGCTCACCCGCTTATGTCGTAGGGTTTCTCGTCTACTGGCTGCTGATCCTGGTGTTTCTGGTTGCCGCAGCGGATGCGGTACAACTGACCGTGGTGTCTCAGCTTCTGGAGCGATTTGTGCTATTCATCCCCAAGATTATCGGCGCGGTGCTCGTGCTGGCGGGCGGGTTGCTTGTCGGCCACTTTTTGAGCGAGATTGTGCAAAATGCCGCGGCGGCCAACGAGATCGAGGGGGGTGTGGCCCTGTCCAAGATTACGCGGCTTGTGGTGATGGTCTTTGCGTCGATCATGGCGCTCGAACAGATCGGTCTCAACACCGCCATTGTCGCATCGTCGGTTCAAATTGCCATGGGTACGATCGGACTGGGCTTGGCGATCGCCTTTGGCTTGGGCGGGCGGGACGCGGCCGCGGAAATCGTGAGGAACTTCACCAAAAGCCGCCCTGGGGGCAGCGGCCAACACTAGGCACGAGCAGACGACAAATTTCTCACGGAGCGGAGGCGATGGTGTTGCCCTTCAGGTCGGCCTGGGCTCCGGCCTGAACCGAGATGGCTCCGCCATTTTTGATGAGCGTATTGCCGACGACCGCGCCCTTGGACCCGGGCTGGAAGACGACGGCTTCATAGACGCTGTTCGCGATCACGTTGCCTTCCACCCGGACGTCCGATTTGCCCGCGACCGTGACCCCGTGATCGTTGTCGCGGATCTCGTTGCCGACTACTTCCCCCTGGGCATCCGAGAACGACACGCCGGTGGTCTCGCTGCCGCCGAGCCGGCTTCGCTCGATGCGGACGTCCTTCGCCTGCTGGACGTAGAGCAGCCCCTGGACATGAACGTTGGACAGGAGGATCTTGGAGCCGTTGAAGATGCCGACGGCCAGTCCGCCATTTTGCGAGATGGTCAGGTCGCGCACCTCGATGTCGTTCGCGCCGTACGGCCACTTGCCGATCCGGAACGCGCCGACCCGTTTCAAACCGAGGATCGTGACCGTATCGCGCGATTCACCGACGAGACGCAGCCGATCCTTGCTGTGCACGACCACGTCCTCCCGATAATGCCCCGGCTTGATGAGGATCGTGTCGCCCGGCAACGCATTGTCGATCGCCGTCTGGATCTCGGCATAGGCCCCGGACCCGTCCTGGGCCACAATGACGACTCTTCCTGCGGCCAACGCCCCCCCAGACAGCAGGAACCATACAAACGCCAGCACCACGAGGAACGGCCGCGTGCTCATCGGAATACCGCGGTGCCCATCAGCCGAGCCAACTCTACCATCGCCTTGAACCCCTGACGGCTGGACAGCGACTGCAACTGGCTCCAGAGAAATCCGCCCTCAGGGGGCGTGCCCGCCGTTTTCTTGAACTCCATGATGACCCTGTCCGTCTTGCTGCCTTCCGCGTGGGTCTGCATCCAGCCGGTCATTAAATACGCCACAGCGTCGCCGAACACCGCCGCCTTCGCCTCATCCAGGCCCAAACGCCGGCCGGCCTGATAGGCTAGCACGGCGTAGACCTCGCTGTGGTCCGCGTCCGCAAGCCGGACTTCATGGGCTTGCGCCTGCGCGGCCTGCTTCATGGTCGGAAGCGCCGTCTCTTCACCACCCCGGACTGCCTGCCCGCGCAGGCCGGATTTCTCCAGCTTGAGCAACCCCTGGATCGCCGCTAGGGACAGCGCCGGCGGCAGTCCCTTCCGATCGCGATCCCGGACGATGCGCCATTCCTCCAGGTTCACGTCGCCGATGTCGCCCGCCGCGGCGAGCGACTTTCTGAACCGCGCCCACTCCACGGCCAGCTGGGCTTTCATCGCTTCATCGAGCAGGTTCGCGCTCATGGACGCCGGATTGTACCGGGCTTTGTCGCGGCGATGCAATGTGCTAGAGTTTCGCCATGTTGCTGGCAGGCCTGACAGGTGGGATCGCGACCGGCAAGAGCACGGTCTCGCAGCTGTTCGTGGAATGTGGCGCGCGCCTTATAGACGCCGATATACTGGCCCGGGACGTCGTCGCGCCGGGGCGCCCTGCCCTGCAGCGGATCGTCGAGTCCTTCGGCCGCGAGATGCTCCGCCCGGACGGCACGCTGGATCGCGACCGTCTCGGCAAAACCGTCTTCGGGGACGCCCGGAAGCTGGCGCGGCTCAACGCCATCGTCCACCCGGACGTGGCGGCGGAGCAAGAGCGCTGTTGCAAAGGGATCGCCGTGAAAGAGCCGCATGCCGTCATCGTCTATGACGCCGCCTTGCTGATCGAGGCAGACGCCCACAAGCGCATGGACAAAATCATCGTCGTGACCGCCGACGAGCAGACCCAACTGGCGCGCCTCAAGGCCCGAGACCGCCTCCCGGCGGAAGAAGCCAAGCGGCGCATCGCCGCCCAAATGCCGCTGGCCGACAAGGTCAAACTGGCGGACTGCGTCATCGACGGCACGCTTCCCCTCGAGCAGCTCCGCAAGGAAGTCCGGCTCATCTACGACGACCTCAAACGCCTGGCCTGAACCTGCCCCTTCACCTCTCCGGCGCCCTGTGTTAGATTTATCCTATGTCGATGCGTAACGTCGTCATCATCGGGTCGGGGCCGGCGGGGCTGACTGCCGCAATTTACACGGGGCGCGCGAACCTCTCGCCGATCCTGATCGAGGGCGTCCATGCCGGCGGGCAACTGACCCTCACGACCGAGGTGGAAAACTACCCCGGCTTCCACCACGCCATCATGGGCCCCGAGCTCATCAAGGAAATGCGGGCCCAGGCGGAACGGTTCGGCACCGAATTCCTGCAAGGCGACGTGTCCGCCGTGAATTTGAAGCGGAAGCCGTTTACGATCACGATCGCAGACGAACAGACCATCGAAACCCGCACGCTCATCATCACATCCGGCGCCTCTGCGAACATGCTGGGACTGGAGGGCGAGCGGCGCCTGCTCGGGCACGGCGTCTCGACCTGCGCGACATGCGACGGCTTTTTCTTCCGGGGCAAGGAACTGATCGTGGTTGGCGGTGGCGACGCCGCGATGGAGGAGGCGACCTTTCTCACGAAGTTCGCCACGCGCGTTACGGTGGTCCATCGACGCGACCAGCTCCGCGCCTCCAAGATCATGCAGGACCGGGCCCGGAAGAACCCCAAGATCGGCTTCATCTGGAACGCGGCGGTTGAGGAGATCCTCGGCGATCCGGTGGTCACCGGCGTCCGGATTCGCGATCTCAAGACCGGCGCGGTCACCGAGAAGCCCTGCGACGGCGTCTTCGTGGCGATCGGCCATTCGCCCAACACCAAGCTGCTCGCGGGCCAGCTCGCGCTGGACGAGAAGGGCTATATCAAAACGCACGACGGCACCCATACCAGCATTCCGGGCGTGTTCGCCGGGGGAGATGTCCAGGACCACGTGTATCGCCAGGCCGTCACCGCCGCGGGCTCCGGCTGCATGGCCGCCATCGACTGTGAGCGGTATCTGGAATCGCTCGGCCAGTAACTCTTCATGTACTACGTCATCGCGCATTACCATGAGCTCGCGCTGAAGGGCCGCAACCGGCCCATGCTGGTGGACCGCCTCGTGCGGAACATCCGCGAGGGCCTGCGCGGGATCGGCCGTTGCCACGTCGAGAGCCTGGCAGGACGCATCAGGATTTCGCTGGAAGACCCTGCTCAGTGGTCCACCATCAAGTCCCGGCTCGAAGCCACGTTCGGCCTTGCCAACTTCGCCCCGGCCCATTACGTGTCGGGCGACATCGATGCGATGACCGCGGCGATCTGCGAGACCGTCCAGGGCCTCCCATTCCATACCTTCCGCGTCACCACCAAGCGCGCCGACAAGTCCTATCCTCTGACCTCCATGGAAGTGGACCGTCACGTCGGCACCGCCGTCGTGGAACGCACCGGCGCGCACGTCAGCCTGAAGAATCCCGAGCTGACCGTCTTCATCGAGATCCTGGGGGCGAGCGCCTATTACTATTGCGAACGGTTCCCGGGCGCCGGAGGCCTGCCCGTCGGCATGTCCGGCAAAGTCGCCTGCCTGCTGTCCGGCGGCATCGATTCGCCGGTCGCCGCCTGGCGCATGATGAAGCGTGGCTGTCGGGCCTGCTTCATCCATTTCCATGGGCATCCCTTCGTCACCCGCGCCTCCGCCGACAAAGCCGAAGAGCTGGCCCGACACCTCACCCGCCATCAATATCATTCCCAGCTGTACCTGGTTCCCTTCGGGGACATTCAGCGGCAGATCGTGCTGTCGGCGCCGGCGCCGTTGCGAGTCGTACTCTACCGTCGGCTGATGGTCAGGATCGCGGAGGAAATCGGGCGGGAGAACAAATGCTGGGCGCTGGTGACGGGCGACAGCCTGGGCCAGGTGGCGTCGCAAACCGCGGGCAACCTCACGGTCGTGGACGAAGCAGCGACGCTACCCTTCCTGCGGCCGCTGATCGGCATGGATAAGGTGGAGATCACGGAGCAGGCGCAGAAGATCGGCACCTTCGAGACTTCGATTGAGCCGGACCAGGACTGCTGCCGGCTCTTCGTCCCCCCCCACCCCGCCACTCAGGCCAAGCTGGAAGACGTCCGCCGGGCCGAGTCCCGGCTCGACGTCCACGGCCTCGTCAAACAGGCGCTGGAGAAAGTCGAGCTGAAGGAGTTCACCTTCCCGGATTAGTGTTTGGTCTCGGTCGGCCCGGACGGGCCACCGGCGCGCTTGTCCCCTTCGCCCAGCCGGCGTTTGAACAGCTCCAGCGCCATGCCGTAACAGATCTGGGCAGCGGCCGGGTCGTACCGGGGGCCTTCGTCACGGATGAAGGCATGCGCGGCGTTGAACTCGTGCCACTGGAAGTGCGTGCCGGCGTCGGTCATGGCATTGTAGATGAGCGTCCGGCCCTCGCGAGGCACGTGGGGGTCCTGCCGCCCCCAGATCATCAGCATCTCGCCCCTGATCTCGCCGATCCGGTCCAGCGTGTTGTCGCGCGTGCCCTTGCCCAGGCCGCGCTTGTGGATGTCGGTCGCGTAGAAGCAGGTGCCGGCCAGCACATCCGCGTTCACGGCGGCGCGAAAGGCCAGGTGCCCGCCGACGCAAATCCCCATGACACCCAGCTTGCCTGTGCAGTGCGGCGAGGCCTTGAGCCAGTCCAGAGCCGCGCGCGCATCGCTGTCGTAGCTCGACAGCTCCTTGGCGATTTTGTGTTTGTTACCCCGCTCGGCACCGGCCTCGTCATAGGCCAGTACGGTGCCGGCCGGCTCCAGTTCGTGGTAGATCTCCGGCGCCGCGACCACGAAGCCGTGGCTTGCCATCAGCGCCGCCGTGCGCCGGATCGGCCCAGTGACCTGAAAGATCTCCGAGTACAGGAGCAGGCCCGGATACTTGCCATCGGCCGCCGGGCGGAAAATGTACGTGCGCATGGGCCCGGTGGGAGTTCTGATATCAGCCGACTCAGTGTCTTTGATGATCATGTCGCTCTCCGCTTCGGTGAAAGTACGGCCGCAATGTCCCGCTTGCTCAGCACAGGCAGTCTAATCCGAACGCACTGCCGGCGCAACGGCCCTTAGAACGTTGCTCAGCCAAGACTTCGCAACTACGGAAGCCGCCGGCGCTATCGCCGTTGCCCGCGGGTTTTGAACCTGCTAGCATGATGCCATGCTGTCTGTGCGCCTCTTGTTTACGAGTCTTGTTCTGCTCGTCCTCATCGCCGCCATCCGGGCCGACGCCCAGCCTCTGGGACGCCAGACGCAGACCTCCAGCTCATGCCAGGTCGCCAACATCAAGAAGGGCGTCAGCGGCAAGCAGTGCGACGTTCCCATTCCTCAGACCTGCAAGGTCGCCGTCAACGCGTCCACCAAGATGCACTGGACCGATATCGAAAAGTCTCCCGGCATTTCCTGCCGCTTCGACGATAAGCTGAGCGACTGGAAGACCCGCGTCACCGGCACCTGCGGCGCCTGCCAGAACCGCCAGTGCAGCGCCAAATTCACGGTTTACTTCGATTGTCCGAAGGCCCCATGACCCTCACGGAGCGAGTGAAGCGCCAAGCCTTCGACCTGGGTTTCCAGGCGGTGGGCATCAGCCGCGTCACATCCGATCGCCCCGAGTCCGCGCGGCTGGCCGAGTGGCTCGCGCGAGAATATCACGGCGAGATGGGCTGGATGGCGCAGACCGCCGCGAAGCGCAAGAACCCGGCCCTGCTCCTCCCCGGTGTCCGCTCCATCGTCTCGCTCGGGATGAACTACTACACCGACGACAGGCCGGATGACAGGCCCGGACAGGGCCGTATCGCGCGCTACGCCCGCGGGGAGGATTACCACCGTGTTCTCGGGGAACGCCTGGAATCGCTCGCGTCGTTCCTGCAGACGGAGGTGCCGGACTCCCGAAGCCTCGCCTACGTGGACACGGGCGCCGTCATGGAGAAGGCCTGGGCGCAGCGGGCCGGGCTGGGCTGGATCGGCAAGCACTCGAACCTCGTCTCCGGGCAATACGGCTCCTGGTTGCTCCTGGGCGAGGTCCTGACAACGGCCGACCTGCTCCCCGACGAGTCCGGAGCCGATCTCTGCGGCACCTGCACGCTCTGCATCAAAACCTGCCCGACGGGGGCGATCACCGAGCCCTATGTCGTGGACGCGCGCCGCTGTCTGTCCTATCTGACGATCGAACGGAAGGGGGAGATCCCGAAGGAGTTCCAGCCCGCTGTGAGGAACTACATCTTCGGCTGCGACGATTGCCTGGACGTCTGTCCCTACAACCACCAGGCGAGACCGACGGCGGAGCCGGCCTTCCGCGCCACGCCCCTGACGTTGAACCCGGACCTGGAGGCCCTGGGCCGGCAATCCGCGAACGAGTTCCACGCTGCCTTCTGCAACAGCCCGATCCGGCGCGCCGGCCATGAGGGACTTCGCCGCAGCGTGGCCGTCGCCAGAAAGAACGTCCAACCCAGGAGGTGACCCATGGCAGACACTATTCGCCTTGCGCAGTATTTCAAGATGAAGGCCGCGAACAAATCCGGCCAGGCCGCGCGCGTGCTCGGTTCGCTCCGCGACGCGGGCGTGAACCTGCTGGCCTTCTCCGGTTTTCCTCGCGGCAGTCAGGCCCAGCTCGACTTCGTGGTCTCCGACGCCGCTTCGTTCAAAGCCGTCGCCAAGTGGGCCAAGCTGAAGGTGCAGGGGCCCAAAGCCTGCTTTCTCATCGAAGGAGACGATCGCCGTGGGGCCGGCGCGTCGCTTACGGGAAAGCTCGCTTCCGCGAAGGTCAACGTGACCGCCCTGCAGGCCATCGTCGCCGGCGCCGGCCGCTATGCGGCCATCTTGTTCGTCAAACCCCGCGACGTGAAAAAAGCCGCGAAGGCGCTCGGCGCCTAGTGAGGTAGTGGAGGAACGAGACGAGGCGCGGGAGAGAGCCCGGCAGATCGAGGCTCTCCGGTCCGCCCTGCGCAAGAAGCTCAAGAAGGTCGGCAGGCGCATTGAGGGGTTGGAATCAGACCTGGCCAGGGCGGAGCGCTACCGCGCCTACGACCGCTATGGAGAACTGCTGAAGTCCCGCCTCGGCGACATCCTCAAAGGCGCCGCATCCATCACCGTTACAGACTACTTCGATCCCGCGCTACCCGAGATCGTCCTGCCGCTGGACCAGGCCAAGAGCCCCCGTGGCAACATGGACGACTACTTCCGGAAGTACCGGAAGTTCCTCAACGCCGAGAAGGAAATCCGCCCGCGCCTGCTCGTCGCCCAGGCGGAAGTCGCCGCGCTTCTGGAGAGCCTGGCCGCGCTCGACCGGGACGACATGCCGGCGGATTTGCCGATCGAAGCACCGCCCCGGCGGGATCAAAAAGCCAAACCGTCACGCAAGGCCAAGGAGCCAGCCAAGCCCTTCCGCCGGTTTGTGACTGAAGCAGGCGATGCGATCCTGGTCGGGCGCAGCAGCCGGGAGAATGAGGAACTGACGTTCGGCCTCGCGCGCAGCCACGACCTATGGCTGCATGCGAGCGGCGCACCCGGCTCGCACGTGGTGCTCAGGCTAGAGAAAGGGGCCGAAGTACGGAAGGAGTCCTTGCTGGACGCCGCGACGCTGGCGCTGCACTACAGCGACTTCCGCAAGAGCGGCCAGGGCGAAGTCCTCTATGCCTACCGCAAGCACGTCCGCAAGCCGCGCGGGGCCAAGCCCGGCCTCGTGACCGTCACCCAGGACAAGCATATCTATATCAAGCTGGACCTAAAGAGACTGCAGCGCCTTAAGGAGTCGCTAGGTTAAGCCGTGCCGATGATCCTCTCAAGGCTAACTGCTGGGCGACATCGGCGCCTGGGATCTCGGAAAAGCGAAACGAGCGCTTGACATTATCGAGCCGCTTTCCCGCCACCTCAACGTGAGGGTAGATGAAGTAGTTCAGCGGACCGGTGGTGTGGCCGTCTCCCAGTTCCAGATCCCGCCCGATGGTGAACTGGATGCGATCCGCAGGCTGCGTGCCGAAATAGAAATCGCGGCGCTCCTTGCGCTTCCATGCTTCGGACGCATCGATGGGGAACCATCCCACATCGGGCAGGTGGAACTCCGTCCAGCAGTGATAGCCATCGACCACGCCCGAGGTCCGGTCTTCGGAGATCGGGAAGCCGATCTCGAACTGGGCTGGAATCCCTTCCGACCTGGCCAATGAGATGAAGAGGGCGTGAAAGTCGGTGCAGTTGCCGTAACGCGCACTGCACGCCCAGAAGGTGTCGCCGTTCCCCCAGCCCACGCCTACCTTCTTGTACTCCATGTTATTGATCACATAGTCGTAGATGGCCCGCGCACGGGCGAGGGGCGATGGATCGGTTTGAGGCAGTTCGGCTCGCACCCTATCGATGAGCGGGCCATCGATCGGAACTAAGCGGTCCGGGCCCAAGGAAAGCGCCAACTCCTCACGCTCGCTCTGGCTGTACGCTCTGACGGCGGAGGACGCCAGCCGCTGCTGCTCAAACATCCGGCGCTGAACGATGTAGTCCACCACGACCGTGATGGGCTTCCCGTCGGAACGCTCCACGTGCCCATGCCAGAACCGGTTGCCATACCGGCTCTCGATCGTCTCCCGACCGGGGATGCTCGCCTTGACGTCGCGACGGAGGATCGTCTGGTGGGCATCGGTGGCGGCGAGTGGAATGAAGACATCGATCGAGCCGGTGCCGGCCGGCTGGGCAGGGACTTCCGCTTCATACGTGAAGGAGAAGGTTCGTGCGTTGTCTTCTTTGCAAGCGCTGAGAGCCACGACCATGGACATTCCCAGCACACCGGTGAGTATCGCCCGCAGGCGTCTTCGCGTACCTGACATGCCGTCTCCTTTCGCTAATCCAGCCGGTAATCCACGGTAATGCGCGCCGCGCCGGTCTGCATCCGTCCGATCACCGCGGCGCTGGCGAATCCCTCGTCGCGAAACAATGCCAGTACCTCGTCGGCCGCCTGCGGCGCACAGGTGACCAGCAATCCGCCGCTCGTCTGCGGATCGCACAGGAGCGCCTGCTGCCAGGGCGCGAGCTCGTCCGGCAGCCGCACGTCATGGCCGTAACTTGCCCAGTTACGCGCGGCACCGCCGGTGTTGTAACCCTGTTGTGCGAGCGACAGCGCCGTCGGGAGGACCGGCAGCGACTCGAACGCGACGCGCGCGGCGAGCCGCGAGCCGCGGCAGACCTCGGCGAGATGGCCGAGCAGGCCGAAGCCGGTGACATCGGTCATCGCGTGCACCCCCTCCATCTCCGGCAGCCGATGGCCGACGGTGTTGAGCTGCGTGGTACAGGCCAGCATCTGCCGGTATCCCTCCTCCGGCAGCGCGCCTTTCTTGAGCGCGGCGCTGAGAATCCCGACGCCCAGCGCCTTGCCGAGCACGATGGCGTCACCGGCGCGTGCGGTGCTGTTGCGCTTGACGCGCTGCGGGTGAATCACACCGAGCGCCACCAGCCCGTAAATCGGCTCGACCGAATCGATCGAGTGACCACCAGCGATGGGAATGCCCGCGGCCTCGCAAACCGAGGTCCCGCCCGCGAGAATGTCCTGAATCACGCTCACCGGCAGCTTGTCGAGCGGCATGCCGACGATGGCGAGCGCGAAGATCGGACGCGCGCCCATGGCGTAAATGTCGGACAGCGCGTTGGTCGCGGCGATGCGCCCGAAATCGTACGGGTCGTCCACGATCGGCATGAAAAAATCGGTGGTGGCGACGACCGCCTGCTCGTCGTTCAGACGATACACGGCGGCATCGTCGCTGGTCTCGATACCCACGAGCAACGCCGGATCGAGGAACGGGTGCGGGACCTTGGCAAGAATTTCCGCAAGCGCCGCGGGCGCGATCTTGCAGCCGCATCCACCGCCGGACGTCAAACTGGTCAATCGAACGTCTGACAT
>CAYYLQ010000031.1:0-13113 GCA_964472655.1 uncultured Nitrospirales bacterium | reverse complement strand
ACCTTCAGCACGGTGTCGGCGCCCTTCGGGATGGGCGCGCCGGTCATGATCCGGATGGCCTCGCCCTTGCCCACCGTCTTCACCGGGAACGTGCCGGCCGGCACGTCTTCGATCACCTTCAGCACTGTCGGCGTCGTGATGGCGTGGGCCTGCTTGATGTCCTCATAGCGGACGGCGAAGCCGTCCATCGCCGAGTTGTCCCAGGGCGGATTGTCCCGCTCGGCGACGATGTCCTCGGCCAGGACGCGGCCCAGGGTGTCGAGGAGGCTGACCTTCTCCACGCCCAGCACGGGGACCGCCGCCAGGACGGTCTTCAGGGCATCTTCCAGGCGTGTGAGGCTGTCTTTCATTGTTTGATCGGCGAGAATCCCGGCTTGTTCTTGGGGGCCGCCATCTGGCCGCCCGCCCGTTTGCGGACGAAGTCGTCCACCTTGTTGGCGATGTCGTGAAACGCCTGGGCCGTCTCGGTGTCGGAACAGAACATCGCGAACGGCTCGCCGGAATCGCAGTGTATGCCCACCTCCGGATCGAGCGGGATGCGGCCGAGGAACGGCACGCCCATCTCCTTGGCCGCCGCTTCGCCGCCGCCCTTCTTGAAGACCTCGATCTCTTTGTGGCAGTGCGGGCAGGACAACCCGCTCATGTTTTCCACGATGCCGATGATCGGCAGCTCGCTGTCCTTGACGAAGTTGACCGACTTGCGCGAGTCCAGCAGCGCCACCTCCTGGGGCGTCGTGACGATGATGCAGCCCGTCACGTCGCCGATCAGGTCCATGGTGGTCACTGACTCGTTGCCCGTCCCCGGCGGGAGGTCCACTAGGAGGTAGTCTAGCTCCTGCCACTCCACACCGCCGATGAGCTGGTTAATGAACTCGTACTTGTAGGCGTCGCGCCAGACGATCGGGTCGTCCGAGTTCTGGAGCAGGAAGGCCATCGAGGCCACCTTGATGTTATAGGCCTGGAAGGGAATGATGCCGCCGTTCGCGCTGATCTTGAGCTTCTGGCCCTCGCCGCCGACCATCTTGGGGATGTTGGGGCCGTGGATATCCATGTCCACAACGCCCACTTCCTTGCCCAGAAGCGCCAGGCTCACGGCCAGGTTCGTCGTGACGGTGCTCTTGCCGACGCCGCCCTTGTTGCTCATGACCAGGACCTTGTTGCGGATGACCGCCATCCGCTTGTTCACAAGCCAGCGGCTGTGGCCCTCCTTGTCCTTCTGGCAGGTCTCGTTCTCGTCGCACAGGGCGCAGGCCCACAGGTACGTGCAGGGCTGCGACGCCGCGTGCTGGATGATGGGCAGTTCTCCGGGCATGTGGATGCTATCTCCCTTGTATCTTCTCGACGGTATGCTCGAGCACCGGCAGCACGACGGCCAAGTTCTCCCGCGCGCCGCGGGCACTGCCCGGCAGGTTGACGATCAAGACCTGCTCGCAGACCCCCGCCGTGCCCCGCGACAGCAGAGCCGTCTGCACTTTTTTGATGCTCTCCTGTCTCATCGCCTCCCCGATTCCGGGAATCTCCTTCTCCACAACATCGCGGGTCACTTCCGGCACCACGTCCGTGGGGCGGACGCCGGTGCCGCCGACCGTCAGCACGACGTCAGCTGTATCGCTCTCGCACAGCGACACCAGCCGCTCGCGGATCGCCTTCCGGTCGTCCGCAACGACCCCGTAAGACACGAGACTCGCGGGGATGGACTGGACGAGCTCCACCAGCGCGGCCTTGCCCGTGTCCTCCTCCTGCCCCCCGGCGATCTTGCTGCTGACCACCAGGATCGCGACCCGGATCACCGATTGCCGGCCGCGGCGGCGGCCGTGGAGGCCGCCGGCGCGACATCCGGCGCCGGTCTCTTCTTCCCGAACAGCCGAGCGCCCACGATGCCCATCTCGTAGAAGACATACATGGGCACCGCCATGATGGACTGGTTGAAGGGGTCGGGCGTCGGCGTCAGGATCGCCGCCACCACGAACGACCCCACCAGGGCCCACTTCCAGTACCGGCGCAGCATCACGGCGTCCACCCAGCCCAGCCGGGCCATGAGCGTGATGGCCAGCGGCAGCTCGAACATCAGCCCGAAGATTAGTAGGAACCACAGGATGAAGCCCACGAACGACGCGATGGACAGCTGGGGCACGAAGCCGGAGTCGATCCCGTACTGGACCAGGAAGTTCAGCGCGAACGGCAGGACGACGAAATAGCAGAAGCCGAGGCCCAGGTAAAACGCGACGCTGCTGATGATCACGAACGGCAGGACGAAGCGCCGCTCGTGGGCCAGCAGGCCGGGCGACGAGAACATCCAGGTCTCCCACAGGAGATACGGCATCACCAGGAAGGCAGCGAACACCATCGAGGCCTTGACGTTGTTCCAGATGGCCTCGGCGGGCGAGAGGAAGATGAACGGGAGTTTCTCCAGCGCGGTCGGCTGCCATTTCATCACCAGCTGGCCCGAGGACAGCCACGTCACCAGCTGGCCGAGATTGCCGCTCTTGAGGATGCCGTCGAGGGTGTACTGGTCGCTGAACTTGACGAAAACGAACGCGTTCTGCAGCGGGATGCGCACCCAGTCCATGACCTGGACCGAGAAGTAGAACGCGCACGAGAAGACGATGGCCAGGATGACGACGGCCCGCGTGAGCCGCACCCGGAACTCCTCCAGGTGCTGGGTGAGCGGCATCTTCGGGTCTTCGAGCGGCGTGAAGACCCGGTCCTGAACGCCCTTGAAGAACTTCTCGAAGCGGCCGGCCATGGGGTTTAGGGGTTGATGACGATAAAGAGCGTGTTCCCCTGGCGGTTGACGAGGAGGACCGCATTCTCCTCCTTCTTGATCTTGGCGGCCGCCGCGTCGTAGTCCTTGACCCCCGTGACCGGGTTGCGGTTGACCTCCTGGATCACGTCGCCGCGCTGCAGGCCGGCTTGTTCCGCCGGGCTCCCGGCCTGGACGTGCGCGACCAGCACGCCGGCCGTCTTCGCGCCGATGTTGAGCTGCGTCCTGGCCTCCTCGTCGATCGCCTTCACCTTGAGATCGGACAGGACGTTCAGGGGCGCCTTGCGCACCTCGGCGCTCTCCGGGGGAGCGGCGCCGGGCTCCGTGCCGCGGGCCAGCAGGGCGTCGGTCGGGCGCTCGCCGATATGGATCGTGAGCATCTTCTCCTGCCCCTCCCGGATCACCTTCAGCGGGACTTTCGAGCCCACCTGCGTCTGAGCGACGCGGTTCCGCAGCTCGCTGACCGTCTGGACTTCCTTGCCATCGAACTCCACGATCACATCGCCGCGCTTGATCCCGGCTTTGAGCGCTGGACCCTGCTCGTTCACGTCACTGACGAGGGCGCCCTTCTGCTCCTTCGCCTTGAACGCCTTGGCCAGGTCCGGCGTGATCTCCTGGATGGCCACGCCGAGCCAGCCCCGGACCACTTTCCCCGTCTTGGTAAGGCTGTCGGTGATGTTCTTGGCGAGCGAGACGGGCACCGCGAACCCTATGCCCTCGTTGCCGCCCGTCCGGGAGAAGATCGCGGTATTGATGCCGATCAGCTCGCCCTTGAGGTTCACCAGCGCGCCGCCGGAGTTGCCGGGATTGATGGACGCGTCCGTCTGGATGAAGTCTTCGTAATCGGCGATGCCGACGTTGCCGCGCCCGAGGGCGCTGATGATGCCCATCGTGACGGTCTGCGAGAGGCCGAAGGGGCTGCCCACTGCCAGGACGATGTCGCCGACCTGGAGCTCATCGTAGCTGCCCCATTTGAGATGCGGGAGGCCTGTGGCCTCGATCTTGATCACGGCCAGATCCGTTTTCGGGTCCGCTCCGATGATTTTGGCCTGATACTCTTTCTTGTTGTGCAGATAGACCTTGATGTCGGAGGCGCGGTCGATCACGTGGTTGTTGGTCACGATGTACCCGTTCGAATCGATGATGACGCCCGACCCGCCTGACATGTCGGGACGGCCGGGAGGGCCGCCGAACGGCGGGCCTTGATCGGGCTCATCCGGCTCGCCGGGCGGGCCGCCGAAGGGACCTGGACCGCCGGGACCGCCGAAGGGGCCGGGACCGGGACGGCCGGGCGGGCCTTCGTGGTCGCGCCGGCGCGGGTCGCGAGGCGCACGCACCCGCTCGCCCTGCGTAACCTGGATGTTGACGACCGCCGGCGTGACGGCCTTGACGATGGAGGAAAATCCCTGGGCCAACTGCGGCGGCACGCCGGCGGCCTTGCTGTCGGTCATCGCCGGTGGAGTCAGCATCAGCGCCACTCCGATGAACGCCCCTGTCAGCCCGCTGCCGAAGAGAAAATTGATCCTAGCTTTCATGATTAACCCTCAATGAACTCAAATGGATGTTGGCCCCTGGACTCGATGCCATGATACCGCAACCAGACTGGCGTTTGCCACTGGCAAGTTACGATCTTCCCGCCTCGCGTGTCACATAGTGCATGGCTGGGAAATATGCCCCTGACAAACACTCTCGCCATTCCATCCGCTTGCCTGGATTCGATTATGCGAGGCCAGGGGCTTATTTCGTGACTGTGTGCACGCAGGGCCGGGAATGTTTATTCGGGGAGGTTGTGAATGGGGTAACGGTACCAAACGCTGTCGGGAAAATGGTTCAATCTGTATGGAACGAATTGCCGCGACATTATCCCGGGGTCAATATTGATGCTTTCGTTGTTATGCCCAATCATTTGCATGGGATTATCATGTTAACCACTGTAGGGGCAGGCCCCCGTGCCTGCCCTGATAAGGGGCGTGCATGCCCTGATAAGGGGCAACCACAGGGGGTTGCCCCTACGATGTCGTTGATCAATGTTGTTCATCGTTTCAAATCATTGACAACCGCTCGGTATCGTCATGGTGTGGTTCAATGGGATTGGAGGCCATTCTTCGGCAGATTATGGCAACGGAATTATTACGAACACATCATCCGAAACGCGGAGGAATTAAATTGCATCCGGCAATATATCGCCGATAACCCCATGCAATGGGCGATGGATCGAGAGAATCCGCACCACAAGGGGAACAAAAACTAAGGGGCCCGGCCCGCCTTACGGCGGAACCGGGCCCCTCGTCACTGCCGTGATGAGCCGCTTAGCTTAGAACAGCACCGACCCCATCACATAGCCCCAGTTCTGTCCCGAACCATATTGGTTCGTGGCCGTAGCAGCTCCAGCGCCGTTGATGTTGTTTCCGTTGCTGGTCCTGAAGTAGTCGCCCGCCCAGAAATGGCCTACCCCAATATCAAACTTGAACTTCTCTTTGATGGTCCGCCAGTAGTGGATGTCCAGCTCCCGGCCGATTGACGACGCCGTATTGGCGCCGCTCGTGACGCCGTACGCCACCTGACCAGCCCGGTACCAGTTGTCGAGATGGTTGGCAAGCCGCAAGATCGCAAAGTTCACTTGCAACTTGCTGACCGCGTCAGGCTTCACGTCGAACACCCCCTGATACGTGACCATGTTTCTCCACGAACCGAGGTCCATCGCGCCAAATTTAAAATGGTTCGTCGGGTACAGGTTGTCGAAGGTGTTGAACTTACCGTTGGCGTTGCACGTCGATGCGCCCCCTGCGCCGCTGTGCTGACAGTTATCGCCCGACGCATAGGTCACCTCGACACCAACTCGCGGCTTCATGGGAACTGGGTCGAAGGTGTAGCCGGCTCTGAAGGCTCCGGCCCACGCGTTGATGTGCATGGTGTGGTTCTGTGTGACAGGAGCAGCGCCGCTGTTCCCAATCCCACCGAACTGCCAGGCCAACTCACCGGTCGCATCCAATCCGGCAGCCTTCCCGTTGATCCGACCGCCCAGCGTGCTCCGCGTTTGATCAGGAGCTTGCGGGGTATTCCCAAAGGAGCATGCTACAGGAGCACACGCACCAGTTAGCGTCGCCACCGACCGCGTGTCCTGGAGCAGGAAGTAGTAGGGTTCGATCGTCCAGCTCTGGATGGGCTTCAGCGTCACATACAGCCCATAGATGTCCTGGCTGGTCGTCCCCTTGGTACCGGTCGCATTGAAAAGCACGCCGCTGCAGTTCGCGGCAAGTCCGGCGCATCCGCCACCAGTTTCTGTCTCAGCGATCCGTGCCCAAAAGACGTCCACATCCACCATCTGGGTGGAATGGCTGAGCTTGACGGCATCAAACGAGTTGCCGACCTGGCTCCAGTTGAAGTTCCCGAAGAGCCGGTGGTCGCCGTAGATGATCTCCTGCCGACCGGCCTTCAGGCTCAGGCCCGGCAAGAAGAGATTCTTCACCAGGATATAGCCCTGGTGCAGGTCCACACCGTTGCCGCTCGCGGCGTTGTTCTGGCTCGATACGGTGCCGATCCCGCTCTGTCCCGCCGCAGACATGCCACCGGGGCCCTCTGATCCCCAAATCCGGGCATCCTGAATCTGCGCGAAGAAGGAAACATCCGGGGTCAGGTCATACCCCACATTGATCCGAACCCGATGGCTGGCGGCACTCTCATTATCGTTTTTACCCACGTTACTGTTAAAACTCGCGTTGTTCCGGATCTCGTACCGGATCCGCGCTTCCCCTCCGATGGTCAATGCGTCCGTGTCCACTTTCGCGAACGCGGGGTCGGTGGCGACCATCACGCCCCCGACCGCGAAGACGGCCAGGGCCATCCACCCCGAAAGCCTTTTCCCATTACACATAACGACCCTCCTGTTTGGTTGTACCCTGTGCCCCTTGCCCTTCTGACTCACTGTGCCTTTTCTCGCTTCCCCTATATAGTCCCGAATTACGCCTTCTTCGCTTCCTCGGCCGGTTCGGCCTGGTTCTTGATCGATTCCTCCGCTTCCTTCATGGACGATTCCAGGTCCTGCTCGACGGACTTCATCTCGGCCTGCATCAGGTTCAACTCCGGCTCAACCGACTTCCTGACGTCCTCCGTGGCTTCCTTCAAGCCCTTGACCGCTTTGCCGACCTGCCGCCCGACCTCCGGCAACTGCTGCGGCCCGAAGAGCAGGAAGGCCACCACCAGGATAACGAGAATCTCTGTGACACCCAGGCCAAACATGGCCGTGAAACTTTCTCTTTTACGTACGGCCCGGAGCCTTGCCCGCGTCCTGTGGCCCAGGCGTCGCCACAGAGGCCTGGGCATCCAGTTGCGGCTCCGGCTCATGCACGGATTTTTTGAACCCCTTGATGGCCTTGCCGAGCCCCTCACCCAATTGGGGAAGCTTGCCGGCCCCGAACACCACGAGGACAATCACCAGGACCAGCAGCAACTCCATCCAACCGAAACCAAACACAGGCGGATACACCTCCCGCTAGAAAACCTGGTTTTCCAGTCTCTTATAAAATCGCCGGGATGCTAGCACAAGGATTTTGGCAATATCAAGAAAATAATTTCGTAGAGGGTCTTCCCCTGCTTTTCTTATGAAATCGGGCCCCCTTTACGTATTTAAGAACGAGAACCGATGGTATTCGATCTCCCGCCGAGCGCCGGCCGCCAGAAGCTCTTGAATTCTGGCCCGTTCGAAGCCCAACGCCTCCAGGTCCGTGACAGCCCCCAGCACTTCCTCCTCGCTCAAATAGGCGATCGTGTCCGGGACCCCCGCCGTGGGCAGCCCCTTGAGGAGCGCCTCCATCTCGGCCCGCTCAGGCCCGGGGGTGTCCGGGCGGATCGGGTAGTCGATGGTCCGGCTGTATCGAGACCGATAGGCCCCGTCCAGCGCCTTGAGGGTCTTCAGGGTCAGCCGGTCCTGCTCCCAGGGCTTGAGCTTCCGGGGGGAGGGATAGGTCTCCAGCAGGTCCACGACGGCGATCAGGTTCAGGCCCAGCATCCGGGACACGAACTCCCGTTGCTGCTCGACGGTCACCTCCTTGACGCCCACTTGCTTCGCAATGACCTCGCAGAGCGCGAAGTTCACGATGAAAGTGTACTGCCCGCCGTGGAGCCCGTAGCAGGGCTTGTCCGGGTCCGTCAGCACGTCCATGGCGGGCGTGCCGGCGTCGAGGCTGGTAAAACCTCCCTGGGGTGCCAGCAGGCGCCGGGCTTCCTTGATCGTCGCGAAGGCGCCAAAGTTTGCGGGCATGAGGGTCAGATCGTCGATCGGCTTCATGAAATCGGTGATGGTCTTCCGGTAGGGCACGTGTTTCCAGTCAACGGGCTGGTAGTCCTTCTCCCAGATGATCTCGTCCAGGAAGGAGGGCCCGTTCCTGAGCACGGCCACATCCCGCGCCGCGAAGGCCCGCACGAACGCGGACCAGTCGGCGAACTCCTTGTACTTGGCCTCGCTGAGGTTCGGCTGGAGCCGTTCTTCAATGATCTCCCCGTCCTTGCGCAATAAGACTTTGGTGCGGAGCTCGCTCCACAGCTCGTTACAGAGAATCCAGTGCAGGCTGCCGTCCTTGACGCCGCCCAGGTCCTGGACGTCCGCCTGGAGGGTAGAGACCCGCCCGCGGTGCGGCTGGAGGTCGGGATGCGCCAGCGCGGCCTGGAGGTTGTCCCGCTGGTCGTCCACCAGCACATAGTGAATCTTCGGGTAGAGACCGCCGGACACGTCCAGCTGTTTGAGATACGAGAGGAAACAGGCCGCGAGGTTGCCGTTGCCGCAGCCCCATTCATGCACCATGAGAGTCTGGGGCAGGCTCTTTTGCCTGGTCCAGTGGTCGCGGAAGTCCACAGCGAGCGCATGCGCCAGCCGGTAGTCGGCGCTCGCCAACGTCGGGTAGTAATCCCGGACCTGCTTTCCCCTGAGCCCGTAGAACAACGCGTTAAGGTGGACCTGCCAGTCGTCCACCGGCTTGAACTCGCCGATGAGCTGGGGAGGCGTGTCTTCGTTGGCAACAACCGCGGGAAGAATGCTCATGACTGCGCGGATTCTAGCGAAGGGCCTTGACGCATAGCAAGCGGGTTTGATTAGATACTCCCATTATGCCCGCGTCCGCCAGCCCCTATCTCTCGGTCGTCATTCCGATCTGCAACGAACGGGACAACCTGTCCCCGCTGACCGGCCAGATCCTCAAGGCCCTGTCCGGACAGGTGCCGTCGTTCGAGATCCTGTACGTGGACGACGGGAGCACGGACGGGAGCGGCCCGCTCCTCGACCAGCTCGCCCGCGACTACCCGGAAGTCCGCGCCCTCCACTTCGACCGTAACTACGGGCAGACTTCGGCCTTCGACGCCGGCTTCCGCCGGGCCGCCGGCGAGCTCATTGCCACGCTGGACGGCGACCTCCAGTACGACGCGCACGACATTCTAAAACTGCTGCCCCTGGCGAAAGAGTACGACCTCGTCTGCGGGTGGCGCCGGGACCGCCACGACAACCTCGTCAAGCGGCTGTCCTCCCGGATCGCCAACGCCGTCCGCATTGCAGTCACGCAGGACGGCGTGCACGACACCGGCTGCTCGCTGAAAATCTTCCGACGCCGGGTCGTGGAGCGGATTCCGCTCTTCGAAGGCATGCACCGCTTCTTTCCCGCGCTCGCCCGCATGCACGGGTTCACGGTGACGGAAACGCCGGTCGCGCACTTTCCCCGGGCCCACGGCCAGTCGAAGTACGGCATCGGCAACCGGATCTTCAAGAGCCTGCGCGACTTGATCGCCGTCCGGTGGATGCAGCGGCGGTGCCTGATCTACCGTTACCGGGCATGAGCGCCGAGACCGTCTGGCTCATCATCGGCTTCGGCGGCCAGGGGCTGTTCTTCGCCCGCTGGATCGTCCAGTGGTTCCGGTCCGAGCGGGAGCGGGAGAGCACGATCCCGCTCTCCTTCTGGTACCTCAGCCTGAGCGGCGGCCTGATCACCCTCGCCTATGCCATCTACCGCAAGGACCCGGTTTTCATCATGGGACAGGCCCTCGGGGCGCTGGTCTATCTCCGCAACCTCATGCTGATCTACCGGAACCGGCCTGCCTCCGACGTCGCAACGGCGACTGCGCCTCCTTCTATTCCTAAAACCTGATGGGCTCGTACGCCCGTCCGGCACTGCTCCTCCTCCTCTGCGCTCTCCTGTTCTTCCTGGGGCTGGGCACACTCGGCCTGACGGATCGCGACGAGGGATCGAACGCTGAGGCCGCCCGCGAGATGGTCGAGTCCGGTGATTGGATCACGCCCACGCTGAACGGCGCGCCCCGCTTCGCCAAGCCGGCCTTCCTCTACTGGCTCATCTCCGGCTCGTACCGCGCGTTCGGCGTCAGCGAATTCACGGCGCGGCTGCCCTCCGCCCTCTTCGGCATCGCGCTCGTGTGGATGCAATACGCCTTCGCATCGCGCATTCTCGGGCCAGCGGTCGGCTTCCGGGCCGCCCTCATGCTGCTGCTGAATTTCGAGATCCTCGCCATCGGGCGGATGGTGCTGACCGACATGGTGCTGATCTTTTTCACCACGCTGAGCATCTTCAGCTTCTTCCTGGCGATGTGGGGAGAAGGCAAGGCCAAGCGCTGGTACTGGGGATTCTATGCGGGGATGGGCCTGGCCACGCTCACCAAGGGTCCCGTCGGGATCGTGGTGCCGCTTCTGGCCGTCCTCCCCTACCTCTGGCTCACGCGACGCTGGCGGGACGTGCTCCGGGAATGCCGGCCGGTCGCAGGCACGCTGGTCTTCTTCGCCGTGGCGGCGCCCTGGTACACAGCCATGTTCATGCTCCATGGATCGGGGTACGCCGACTCGGCGCGCGGCGACACGCTCACTCGCTTCTTCTCCATTATCGGCGGGCACGGAGGAACCGTCTTGTTTTATGTTCCGATCCTGCTGCTGGGATTTTTCCCCTGGAGCGGGTTTCTCCCGGCCGCGCTCGGCGCATCTCTAGGCGGTTCTCGAGCCGCTTCCATTCAGGATCCGCAACCGGCCTTGAAGGTCCTCTGCAGCGTGTGGATCCTCGCTGTGTTCCTCTTCTTCACCCTGTCGTCCACGCGGCTGCCCCATTACATCGCACCGCTGTTTCCCGCGGCCGCCCTGCTGGTCGCCGCCTCCTGGGACCGCCTCCTGTCGGATGAAGGAGGCCGATGGGGACGCTTCTCCCTCTGGTTCACGCTCGGCATCGGGAGCTGCCTGGGGCTGGCGTTCATCGGACTGGACTGGGCCTACGACCGCTTCAACGCGCAGATCGCGCTGGAGTTCCCCGCCGCGGCGCAGATCGGGCCGGGCTGGACGCCGACGGCCATCGGTTTCCTGATCCTCGTCGGAATGGGCCTCTTCGGCTACGCGGCCCTGACGGCGGGCCGGACAGGCCTGAGCATCGGAATCGCATCGGCCGTGATGGCTGGCGGCGTGCTCGTCGTCCTCACCGCGGCGCTGCCGCAATTCAACCGGCACTTCATCGCGCCGCCCCAGGAGCTCGCCGCCGTCGCCGGCCTGAACCTGGACCCAACCGACACGCTCGTGGCCTACGGCCGTCCGAAACCCAGCCTCCTGTTTTACGCCAGGCGTCGCTGTTCGGCGGCGAAGCCCTGCATCGAGGTCATCAAGCAGGGCGAGGAGGAGAAGCTCCGCCTCCTGTTGGAACGGCCAGGCCAGGTCATGATCCTCACGCAGGAACGCCTCCGCGCCCAACTTCCCGCCCCCGCGTCGGCCTATCCGATCATCCTGAGCCGAAACGGGTACGTGCTCCTGGCCAGAAAACCGATGGTGCCATGACGCTCGCCATCATCATCCCGCCCACTACGAAACCGGCACGATGACCTGGTGAGCTGCACGCTCACGCGAGCGGCAGCAATCCCTTCACGAATCGGAGCGCGGCGATCGCCAGCAGCGCCGAGCCCATCGTCAGCGCCTCCCGCCCCCAGACAGGAAGCCGGCCCCAGAATGGCGCGCCCGTGGAAACCGCCGGCGCTTCCGGTTGAAGCCATGCAAAACTCATCGGCAGCAGCGCCACCAGCAGCAGGAGCCCGCCCCACCAAGGCCCGCCGGCCGCTGCAATCCCGAACAGGAGCGCCAAATTCCCGGCGGTTCGAAGCGGGCCGCCAAGGCCGGCGAAGCCTCGCAGGAGACCGCCCGCGAGCACGAGCGCCGCGCCCGCGCTCACGTGACCGATTTCCATGGACCACGGGGGCATCGGATGGAGAACGATCCAGACGATCAGAAACACGGCGACCGCGAGGGGAACGCCGACCCGCAGAAGGCCCGGCAGTGCGTCCCCGCTCCAGCGCTTGAAGCCGACCGCCGCGAGACTCCCGATCAGCACGCCCAACGCCGCGCCTGCCAAAACATCGGTCGGGAAATGCGAGCCGCGGACGATTCGTGACAGGCCGACCAGCCCGGCCGTCAGGAACAGCGGAACACGCAGGACGGGCACATACCAGGCCGCGACGGTGGCCGCGCCGAAGGCATTGAAGGCATGGCCGGAAGGCAGGGCGTCCAGCCCGGCATCGAGCGACGGCCCCAAGACGAATTCATCCCCATGCGCGAACCGGGGGCGCGGCCGGCCGATCAGATGCTTGAGCAGTTGGGATATCGCCGCAATGCCCAGCACTGCAATGACGCCGCGGACACCCATTTCTTTCAGATCATCGCGCTGCCGTCTCCACCCGATCAGCCCGATCAGGGCAAACGCCACGCCGATCACCGCGCCCTGGCCGAGGAGAGCGACCGCATCGCCAAGCTGGTTCACAACATCGATGTCGAAAGAGCGCACGAAGCGCGCCACCGGCATGTCCACTTCGTGCAGCTTGACGCCGATCACGGCAAAAACGGCTAGGGCGGACAGACTGAAGACGAGCCGCTGCCACGCCTTCATGGGACCCAGTCGGCGAGAAAGATGTTGAACTCTCCTTTCTCCTTCGCCCCTCGGTCCGATACCCATACCAGCGCCGTGCCGGCCGGGGAAAACATCGGGAAGCTGTTGAAGCCCCCGCTGGACGTGATCTGCTCGAGGCTCTGCCCGTCATCACCTATGAGGAACAGCTCGAACGTCCGCTTCTGCGGGTCGTGCACGTTCGACGAGAAGATGATGCGCCGGCCGTCCGGATGGAAGAAAGGCGCGAAATTGGCCGCGCCGTTCCTCGTCACTTGCCGCTGATTCCCTCCGTCGGCGTCCATCACGAAGATCTCCAGCCGGCTCGGCTCGACAAGATTCTGCGCCAGCAATTCCTTGTAGCGGGCAACCTCGCCGGGATCGGTCGGATGATAGGCCCGGTACACGATCCGCTTGCTGTCCGGCGAGAAGAACGGCCCGCCGTCGTAG
>CAYYLQ010000030.1:0-13371 GCA_964472655.1 uncultured Nitrospirales bacterium | reverse complement strand
AAGGAGCACCTGGGCCTGCCCGACAAGGAGGACGTGAAAGTCGGCGTCATCACCTATAAGATCGCCGCGCACGCGGCCGACTTGGCCAAGGGGCACCCCGGCGCGCAGGCGCGCGACAACGCGCTGTCCAAGGCCCGCTTCGAATTCCGCTGGGAGGACCAGTTCAACCTCTCGCTCGATCCCGATACGGCCAAGTCGTTCCATGACGAGACCCTCCCGCAGGACGCCGCGAAGACGTCGCACTTCTGCTCGATGTGCGGGCCGCATTTCTGTTCGATGAAGATCACCGAGGACGTCCGGAAGTATGCCGAGGAGAAGGCCCTGGACGAGCAGGCCGCCATCGAGATTGGCATGAAGGAAAAATCGGAAGAATTTAAGAAGGCGGGATTGGAAATCTACCAATAGCACGAGGCCCATCATGGCGCATAAGAATAAATGGACGGCGCCCCTGCGGGAGCGCGACATCACCCGGCAGATTGCCCGGGAATACTTTCAGGAATTCGACCGGCTCATCGAGAGCGACGTCATCGTCGTGGGCGCAGGCCCTTCCGGGCTGCTCTGCGCCAGGGACCTCGCGTCCTTCGGCTTCAAGACGCTCCTCATCGAGCAGGCGCTGTTCTTGGGCGGCGGGTTCTGGTCCGGCGGGTACCTCATGAACAAGGCGACGATCTGCGCGCCCGCCGACAAGATCCTGGATGAGCTCCATATCCCCGCCAAGCGCATCAAGGAATGCGACGACATGTTCATGGTGGACCCGCCCCACGCGACCGCCAAGCTCATCGCCGCCGCCTATGACGCCGGCGTGAAGGTGCTGAATCTGACCAAGGTCATCGACCTCATCCTGCGCCGCGAGAGCGTGCTGGAAGGCGTAGTGGTGAACTGGTCCCCCGTCGAGCACGCGGGCCACGACGCCGTGCACGTGGACCCCATCGCGCTCGAGTCCAAAATCGTGGTGGACGCCACCGGCCACGACGCCGTCGTCGTCGCGCTCTTGAACCGACGCGGCCTGCACAAGGCGGTGCCGGGCAACGGCGCCATGTGGGTGGAGCGTTCGGAGGAACTCGTCGTGGAGAACACCCGCGAGGTCTATCCCAATTGCTTCCTAGCCGGCTTGTCGGTCTCCGCCGTGGACGCGTCCCCGCGCATGGGTCCCGCGTTCGGCGCCATGCTGCTCTCCGGCCGGCGGGCCGCCGAGCTCGTCCGAAAGAAGCTCAAGCAGGAATAGCGCGTTCCGCGCGGACACCCCCAGACCATGAATTGGCTCACGAAAAACCAGCCTCCGGGCGACAACCCGATGGGCGCCGACGACGACCAGAAGGCCGCCTGGGACCTTTTTCGGAAAGCGTACGAACGCCAAATGAAAGGCGAGTTCGCGGAGGCCATCAAACTCTACACCGACTCCATCGAGCTGTACCCGACCGCCGAAGCCTATACCTTCCGAGGCTGGACCTACAGCTTCATGAACCAGCTCGACGAGGCGATCGAGGACTGCCACCGCGCCATCGCGGTGGACCCCGACTTCGGCAACCCCTATAACGACATCGGCGCCTACCTCATTGAAAAGGGACAGCTCGACGACGCGATCGAGTGGTTGGAACGGGCGACGCGTGCCAAGCGCTACGAGAGCCCCGCGTTCCCGCACCTCAATCTGGGACGCGTGTACGAGAAAAAACGGGACTGGGAGAAGGCCATCTCCTGCTACCAGAAAGCGCTGAAGATCAATCCCCAGTACGATCTGGCCCAGCGGGCCTTCACCCGCCTCCGGGCCATGATGAATTAGAACGGATGGCACCGCATGGATAACAAAACCATCCTCGTCGCCGTGAGCGACGTGTTTTTCTATACCAAACTCCGGGATGCCCTGAAGCCGCAAGGCTACCAGCTCGAAAGGGCCCGGACGCAGGACGAGGTTTCCGAAAAAGCCGGCACGCTCCGTCCGGCCGCGGTCATCCTGAACATCAACGACGAGTCGCTGGATGCCTTCAAGGCGTTGGAAGCCCTCAAAGGTGACGACCGGTCGAAGACGATCCCGGTCCTGGCGTTCGCCAACCACGAGGAAGTGGACAACTGGAGGCGGGCCCAGCAGCTGGGAGTGACCAAGATTGTGTCCCGGAACGAATTTTCCTCCCGAACCCTTGAGCTGGTCCAGGAGGTGGTGAAGAGGGTATGAAGCGTTCGCGCCTCTACGACGAGCACGCGAAGCGCGGGGCTTCGTTCACGGAACAGCACGGCTGGGAAGTGGCCGCCGACTACGGCGACGCCGCCGCCGAGCATCTGGCTGTGCGGCGCGGGGTCGGGATCACGGACCTCTCCCAACGCGGCAAAATCCGCATCACCGGCGACGACCGGATGAAGTGGCTCCAGAGCATCATCAGCAACGACATCCTGCCCTTGACGACGGGACAAGGCGTCTATTCAAGTCTGCTCACGCACAAGGGGAAGATGCTCTCCTACTTTCGTGTGTACCAGCTCGGCGAGGGCCTGATGCTGGAAGACGTGGGAGAAATCGGCGACCTCACCTTTTCGACGTTGCGCAAGTTCCTGCTGTACGGCACCAAGGCCAAAATGGACAACTGCGCCGAAAGCTGGGGGCTCCTGCTGGTCAGCGGCCCCAAGACGTTCGATCTCGTCAAGAGCACATTCGGTGCGGACTTGGCGGCGCTCAAACCGCTGTCGTTCGTGTCTCGAGAGATCGAGGGACACAGCGCTCTGCTGATCCGCGCTGAAGAGACCGGCGAGCATGATGTGGAGATTCTCCTTCCGGCCGAGGGCCTGCAAGCGGCGTGGGACCGCCTGTGGGCCTCCGGAGAAACGATGGGATTGAAACCATTTGGCACCCATGCCTCGGAAACCTTGCGCCTGGAAGCCGGCCTCCCCAAGGCCGGCCCTGACCTCAATGAAAATATCGTCCCGCCGGAAGCCAACCTGGAAGGGAAAGCCTTCAGTCTCTCCAAGGGTTGTTATCCGGGCCAGGAGGTGGTCGCCCGGATGGACACTTATGGCTCTGTGCGAAGACGCCTGGTCGGCCTTGTCCTGGAAGAAGCCGTGGTGCCTCCATCCGGCGCCAAGCTCTTCAGCGGAGAGCGCGAGGTCGGCTGGGTCTCCAGCGCAGTCCGCTCGCCGTCGCTCGGCAAGGTTCTCGCCTTCGGCTTTCCGCTGCGCGATTTCACGCCGCCCGGCACCGCCTTGACCGTGGAAATCAACGGAGAACGGAAGCCTGCCACGGTCCACGCCCTACCCTTCGTGAAAGGTTCGTAGGGAGCATGGAGGCCGCGGCCGAACAGCGCGCTCTCCGTCTCGAGCAGGAACTCCACCGGATGTCCGCCATCCTGATCCGGGAATATGAACCGGAAAAGCTGATCCTCTTCGGATCGGTCGCGCAGGGGAACATTCACAAGTGGAGCGATCTCGACCTCGTGGTGATCAAGAAGACGGAGAAGCCCCTGCTGGAGCGGACGGAGGAAGTGCTCCGGCTGGTCCGCCCGAAGGTCGGCCTGGACGTGCTGGTCTATACGCCGGCGGAGCTCGACAGCCTGGTGGACGAACGGCGGGTCTTCGTGCTGGACGAAATCATCTACAAGGGAGCCGTGGCCTATGAGCGCCGAAAATAGGTGGGCCGCTTTCGCGGCCGAGGATGTGGCCATGGCAGAGGCGGCCAAGGGCCTGAGGCTCTGGAACCAGGTCTGTTTGCACGCCCAACAGGCCGCGGCCAAATCGCTGAAGGCCTTCCTCGCCGAGCGCCACCGCCCGATCCCGCTCGCCAGGCATCTGGCAGAACTGCTGGCGCTCTGCGCGGAAGCCGACCAGAGTCTGTCGCGTTTTGAGGACCGCTGCTACGCTCTCGACAAGTACCTCATCCCGTTGACCTACCCCGACGCCGTCCCCAGCAGCCAGGCCGGCAGCCTGCCCACCGAGAAAGATGCCCTCGAAGCGCTCGGGATTTTGACGGAACTGCGGGAAGCGTTGAGAGTCGGGTAGATTCCTACATCACCGGTGAACCATGGTGGTGAATGACAAGCCACTGTCCATGGTGTCGCTCAAAGAGATTCGTCGCGAGCACGCGTGACTCCTGTTCCTCGCCTTCCGTGCTGCTGGTGCTGGTGATGTTCTCCATGCAGAGCACCCACGCCACGTCGTCCGCCACCTGAATCATGACGTCGCTCAGCCGGAATTGCATCGAGAACGTGTTGTTGAAGATCATCACCCAGCTGTCCCGGACGGACGGCCAGCCGGACCGCAGACTCCAACCCGGATGGATGCAGGTCACGTAGTCCTCCTTGGCCCACACCTCATCCATTTTCTTGATGTCGAGACTCTCAAAGGCCCGGTAAAAACTCTCGTTGGCCTTCTCGACCTCCTCGATCATCTCCTGCAGCATGGAACGGAGCGCTAATCGCCTTCGGGCTCGGCGTGACCGTGCTGGTGCTTGACGGTCTCCTCGTCGAACAAGTCCTCCATCGCGTCGGAAATATCTTCCTGCTCCGACGGATGCGGCACCACGGAGAGCTCTTTTTTCTTGGGTTCTGCCGGCTTGGAATCTTTGTGGTCATTCGCCATAGACGAGCCCTATCCTACTCCAAGTCCGTGACGATTTCCATTGCGGATTGCCCCGCAGAAGCGAGACTGCAGGGAAGGGCGGCTACGAAGCGGCGCGGATCGTTCCCTGCATGGAGTGGCCGTTGAGCGTGCATTGGAACTGGTAGGTCTTTCCCTTCTCGGCATAGAACCAGATCACCGCTTCTTCGCCGGGATTGAGCACGACTCGGGACACGCGTTTGCCGCTGTATTCGATCTTGCCCGTTCCTTGCACTTGAATGAGTGTCCCCGATTCAAACAGGCTGGGGGAGGTTACCTCGTGCTGAATCGGCGCGTCTTCCCGGTTCTGCACCACCAGGACGGCGAAATTGTCGCCCGGAACGGTGAGCGTGTCGGGGTGAAAGCTGAGCTGTTCGACCGTGACGACGTCGCCAAAGATCCGGGCCGCGCCGGACGAAGGAAGCGCCAGCGCCGCCAGCGCCAGCAACAACCCTCCGATGATGATTGTCCTGGGGTTCTTCATGACTCGCCTCGCATATCACTATGAGAGGTAACCCCGTATCGCTGCCTCTCAAGCAGACCGCAGGAACTTACAATAAAAATGAGCAGGAAGAATGCCAGTAGATTGGGGGTGGGATGTTCCGTTAAATCAAAGAGATCGCGGCAGGCCTCGGCTTAAGAAATAGGCCGGCTCAGCCACAACGGGTGGTTTTCAACCAGCACTGGCCGATCTGGATCAAACACGGGCCGGCGAAGAACGTCGCCCGCGCTTGTTCTGCCAAATCAAGGGATCCAGTACGTTGCCGCAGCAGACGCACCGCCAACCGTAAAAGCTGAGGCGCCCGCTGTCATCCAGCATATCGTAAAATTGATCTTTCACCATCAGGCCACGACAACGTATGCAACGCATGGCCAACCTCCTTTCGAACCGGCCCTGGCCGATCATTACTGTCACTCATAGATATACGCAAAGCGGATGCCAGATCGGAAACCATGAATTCCAGGCAATGAAAAAACCCAACTCCTTGATTTCATGTTTATTACGAAAAGTGCTGCCTGCCGGATGTGCGGCAGTGTCCTCCCGAATGGAGCAAGGACTGTCTATCAACTCAGACACTGTTGCGTCTTCACTACGCTTGACGGCGTCCAAGGCTTCCTGATAAGGGGGAGCCATGACACCGACGCGCAAGACGGTCGTGGCGAGGGAATGGATCATCTTCGCCCTGAGCTTCGGGCTGGGGGGACACGTCGCCCTCGGATTCATGCTGCACAGCTCCGCCCCAGACCGCTGGCAGACGATCGGCTGGAAAGCCGTATTTTTCGGGTTGTTCGTCTATGTCGCCGTGCAGGCCGGCCGCTCGATTTTCCTCGCGATCCGCTCGCGCCGAGCGAAACACGATGTCTGACATCATTACGGGAGGGAACAGCATGGCCAGTGGATCCATGGGAAAACCCAGCGAGAAAGAAGAGGAGTACTTCGCCCGACAGGCCGTCGAGAGGATGAAGAAGGAAGCCGCCGAGAGACAGGCCCGCATGGCCGATGAGGAACAGAAGAAGCTCAAAGCCCTTCACTACATGCACTGCCCCAAGTGCGGACATCAGCTCGCGGAGCTCGATTATAAAGGCGTCAAGATCGACCGCTGCATGAACTGCCACGGCGTCTGGCTCGACGCGGGCGAGCTGGAGCAGGTCACGCAAAAGGAAGGCTATCTCGGCGGGATGCTGAAGCTGTTCAAATAGAAAAGGGACGAGTCTGGGCGGTTACGCTTCGCCGTAGTAGATCTTGTCTTCCTTCTTCAACTTCCAGTACGCCAGCTTGTTGAGGGCGTTCAGATAGGCCTTGGCGGAGGCGACGATGATGTCCGTATCGGCGCCGTGGCCGGTCACCGTCTTCGGCCCCTCCTCCACCTTCACCATCACCTCGCCCTGCGCGTCCGTCCCGCCCGTGATGGCCTTAACGACGTACGTCAACAAAGTACTCTTGGTTTTTGTCATCGCGGCGATCGTGCGGTAGGCCGCATCCACCGGGCCGTCGCCCTTGCCGGTCTGCTTGACGACCTTGCCGTCCATCTCGAGCTCGATCCGAGCCGTCGGCGTCATGTCGGTCCCGCTCTCGACGTGGAGAGACTTGAGCCGATAGGTCTCCGGAATGGTCTGGATTTCTTCCGAGATGATGACCTCCAGATCCTCCTCGTAAACTTCCTTCTTTTGGTCAGCCAGCCGCTTGAACCGGTCGAACGCCTTGTGGAGCTCGTCGTCGGTCAGCTTGTAGCCCATCTCCTCCAGCTTCTGCTTGAAGGCATGCCGGCCGGAGAGCTTGCCCATCACCATGGTGCTCTTGCCCAATCCGATGGACTCCGGCCGCATGATCTCGTACGTCGTCTTCTCCTTGAGCAGCCCGTCCTGGTGAATGCCGGAGGCATGCGCAAAGGCGTTGGCCCCGACGATCGCCTTGTTGGGCTGAACCACCATGCCGGTGATCTTGCTCACGAGCCGGCTGGACTTGACGATCTCCTCCGTGACGATTTTGGTGTCCGCGCCGTAGAAATCCTTGCGCGTGCGGAGCCCCATCACAATTTCCTCCAGCGACGCGTTGCCTGCGCGCTCGCCGATTCCGTTGACCGTGCACTCCACCTGGCCAGCGCCCTCGACGATGGCCGCCAGGGAATTGGCGACCGCTACGCCGAGGTCGTTGTGGCAGTGGACGGAGATCACGGCCTTCTTGATGTTGGGCACGTTCTCCCGGATGCCGCGGATCAGCCGCCCGAACTCGAGCGGCGTCGCGTAGCCGACGGTGTCCGGGATGTTGACCGTCATGGCCCCAGCCGCGATCACGGCCTCCAGCACCTCATAGAGGTACTTCGGGTCCGAGCGGGTGGCGTCCATCGGGGAGAACTCCACGTCCTCGACGTAGCCGCGGGCGCGCATGACCATCTCAACGGCCCGCTCGCGGGCCTGGTCTCGCGTGAGCCGGAACTGATGCTTCAAGTGGATGTCCGACGTCGAGATGAACGTGTGGATGCGGACCTTCGGCGCGCCCTTCAAAGCCTCCCAAGCCCGGTCTACGTCTTCCGGACGTGCGCGGGCCAGGCTGCAGATAGTCGGCCCTTCCACTTCGTGCGCGATCCGCCGCACGGCCTCGAAGTCGCCGGGCGAGCTGTAGGCAAACCCGGCTTCGATGATGTCCACGCCCAAACGGGCGAGTTGCTTGGCCACCATCAGCTTCTCGTCCAGGTTCATCGCCGCGCCGGGCGACTGCTCTCCGTCCCGCAGCGTCGTGTCGAATATGCGGATCAGACGACTCATCTCATTCCTTCAGTTCGCCCGGCGCCCGTTCCGGTTCCACGCCGCGACGGGCCGTCCGGCGCACCAGATTGACCGCCAGCATCACCACGCCCGACAACGCATAGCCGGCGAACAGCGCGAACAGGGCGATCTGGGGCGCCGCGACGATCAGCATGATCCCCAGCACCGCCCAGACCAGGTACATGAAGCCTTCCCCCGCCCGCAGCTGCATGCCTTTGAACTTCGTATACTTGATCGTGCTGACCATTAAGAAGGCCAGGACGAGCGCCACGATCAGGATCAGCACCGGCTTCACCTCCTGGCCGAGACGCAAGATGTGGTGGTCCAGAAGCATGAGCGCAACCAAGGCGGCCGCCGCCGCCGGGATCGGCAATCCCAGGAAGTAACGGGGGTCCGACGTCGCCGTCAGCACGTTGTACCGCGCCAGCCGGAGCGCACCGCAGCCCACAAAGGCAAAGACGACCGCGAGCCCCATCACCCCGTAGCCGCTCAGCGCCCACGAGTAGATCAGCACGCCGGGCGCGACGCCGAACGACACGAGATCGGCGAGCGAATCGTACTCGATGCCGAACTGGCTGGTCGTCTTGGTCCACCGCGCGGACTGGCCGTCCAGCATGTCGAAGATCAGCGCGACCAGGATGGCCGCGGCGGCTTTCACGTAGTCGGCGCCGAACACGGCGATGATGGCGTACAGGCCGCAGAAGAGGTTCCCCGTCGTGAACAGGTTCGGCACGACGTAGATGACCTGTCGGCGGCGTTCCCGCAGCGACGTGCGCATTCTCATGGCAGCACTCCTATGATCGACTCGCCTCCCGTGACCCGGTCTCCGGCCTTGACCCGCACCTGCGTCCCGATCGGCATGTAGAGGTCCATGCGCGAGCCGAACCGGATCATCCCGTACCGCTCGCCTCGTTCCACGCGTTCCCCTTCCGACAGCCAACAGACGATCCGCCTCGCCACGTAACCGGCGACCTGCACACAGAGTATACGGTATCCGGCGTCCGTCTCGAGCAACGCCGCCGTCTGCTCGTTCTGCAGCGTCGCCTCCGGTCGGCTCGCCACCAGAAACCTGCCGGGAACATAGCCGATGGCCTTGACCAGCCCCGCGCAGGGCGTGCGGTTGATGTGCACGTTCAGCGGGCTCAGAAAGATGCTCACCCGCACCGCCCGCGCCTTGAGGAAGCGCGGCTCCTCTTCTTCCGCCACCGCCAGCACGCGGCCGTCGCCCGGCGACACGACCAGGTTGGGCTCGCCCGGAATCCGGCGCGGAGGATTGCGGAAGAACCAGCCCGTGAAGAGCGCCGCGGCGCCGAACAGCACGCCCGCGGCCGTCCAGCCGAGCGCCCAGGCCGCGACCGCAGGCGCCGCGGCGACGGTCAGAAGGGGCAGTCCCTCCCGGGCAACCGGCCAGCCCCGCGCGCGATCAGCCATGGATCAGTTCTTGGTCTTGTCGACCAGCTGATCCTTCTTGAGCCAGGGCATCATGGCGCGCAGCCGGCCCCCGACCTCCTCGATCGGGTGCGCCTCGCCGCGCTTGAGCAGGGCGTTGTACTGAGGGCGGTTGGCCTGGCACTCGAGCATCCATTCTTTGGCGAACCGCCCGCTCTGGATCTCCTCCAGAATGCGCTTCATCTCCTTCCGGGTCTCGTCGGTGATGATGCGGGGCCCGCGCGTCACGTCGCCGTACTTGGCCGTCGTGCTGATCGAATAGCGCATGTTGGCGATGCCGCCCTGATAGATCAGGTCCACGATCAGCTTCACTTCGTGAAGACACTCGAAATAGGCCATCTCCGGCGAATAGCCGGCGTCCACCAGTGTCTCGTAGCCCGCCTGGATGAGTGCGGTCAGCCCGCCGCACAGCACCACCTGTTCGCCGAAGAGGTCGGTCTCCGTTTCCTCCCGGAAGTTCGTCTCGATGATGCCGGCGCGTCCGCCGCCGATGGCGGAGCCGTAGGCCAGCCCGATCTTTTTGGTGTCGCCGGCCGGGTCCTGATGGACGGCCAGGAGGCACGGCACGCCGCTGCCCTTCGTGTATTCCGACCTCACCAGGTGGCCGGGCCCCTTGGGCGCGATCATGAACACGTTGATCGTGGGCGGCGGCACGATCTGGCCGAAATGGATGTTGAAGCCGTGCCCGAAGGCCAGATAGGAATTCTTCTTCATGTTCGGGCCGATCTCGGCGCGATAGATGCCAGCCTGCATCTCATCCGGCGCCAGGATCATCACCACGTCCGCCCGCTTCGCAGCGTCGGCCACCGGCATGACCTTGAGCCCGGCCCGCTCGGCCTTTTGCCAGGAGGCGCCTTCCCGCAGGCCGACGAGCACGTCCATGCCGCTCTCCTTCAGGTTCAGCGCGTGGGCGTGGCCCTGGCTGCCGAACCCGATGATCGCGATCGTCTTGCCCTTCAACACTTTCAGGTCGGCGTCTTTATCGTAATAAATCGTCAGCATGATCGGTCCCCTTCTGCCGTACGCGTACGGATGAAATTATTTCTCTTCTTTCAAGACGCGCTTGGGCTGCGCGCCGGCCGGCCGTACCTGCTCGCGCGCGATCGCGACCCGGCCCGTCCGGACCACTTCCTTGATGCCCAGGGGCTGGAGCAGACCGATGGCCGCCTCGACTTTCTTGATGTCCCCCGTAATCTCGATCGTGTAGGTGGTCGGCGTCGAGTCCACGACCTTGCCCCGGAAGGTATCGGTGACCCGGAGTGCCTCGGCCCGGTCTTCCTGCCGCGTGTGGATCTTGATCAGCGCCATCTCCCGCTCGACGAACTCGGCCTCGTTCAGGTCCACCACCTTGATCACGTCGATGACCTTGTTGAGCTGCTTGACGATCTGCTCGATGATCTTGTCGTCGCCCTTCGTGACGATCGTCATCATGGACATGGACGGGTCGAGCGTCGGCGCTACCGACAGGGTCTCGATGTTGTAGCCGCGGCCGCTGAACAGATTGGCCACGCGCGACAGCACGCCGAACTTGTTCTCCACCAGGACTGAGATGATGTGCTCCACGAATCGCTCCTTCTTTCGACGTTAGGCCGTCAGGACCGTGTCTTTATCTTCGCCGGCCACTTTCGACGCCGGCTTTTCGCCGCGCTTCATCTCCGGCGGGTCTTCGAGGATCATCTCGTGGTTGCAGCCGCCGGCCGGGATCATCGGGTAGCAGTTCTCGTAGGCGTCCACCTCGATGTCCACCAGAACCGGCTTGTCGGTCTTCAGCGACTCCTTGATGACGTCGTCCACTTCGTTCACCTTCGTGGCCCGGAGCCCCACCGCGTTGAAGGCCTCCGCCATCTTCACGAAGTCCGGGACCGTGTCCAGGTAGGACGAGGCATACCGGCCCTCGTAAAAGAGGTCCTGCCACTGGCGCACCATGCCGTGGAAGTGATTGTTCATGATGAAGGTCTTCACCGGCAGCTTGTTCACCATGGCCGTGGCCATCTCCTGCATGTTCATCTGGATGCTGCCGTCCCCCGCGATGCAGAGCACCAGCTTGTCGCGGAACGCCGCCTGCGCGCCCATCGCCGCCGGCAGCCCGAAGCCCATCGTGCCCAGGCCGCCGGAGGTCAGCCACTTGCGCGGCTTGTTCAGCAGGAAATGCTGGGCCGCCCACATCTGATGCTGGCCGACGTCGGTCGCCACGATCGGGTCATTCTCCTTCGTCAGCTGATAGAGGCGGTCGATCACGTACTGCGGCTTGATCTTCGCGTCCGGGGGCTGCTTGTACCCCATCGGATGCTTGGTCCGCCACTCGTTGATCTGGTTCCACCAGGGCTTGCGTTGTTCGATGGAATGACCGTTCGGCGTCGCCTTGAGCTGCGCGTTCAGCTCGCGCAGCACGGTCTTGACGTCGCCTACGATCGGGATGTCCACATGCACGTTCTTCCGGATCGACGTCGGATCGATGTCGATGTGGATGACCTTGGCCTCCGGGCAGAACTCCGACACCTTGCCGGTCACCCGGTCGTCGAAGCGGGCGCCGATCGCGATGACCAGGTCGGAGTAGTGGACCGCCATGTTGGAGGCGTACGAGCCGTGCATCCCCATCATGCCCAGCGACAGTTGGTGGGTGGCGGGGAACGCGCCGAGGGCCATGAGCGTCATGTCCACCGGGATTTGCGTCAGCTCGGCGAACTCCAGGAGCTCCGCGTGCGCATTGGAGAAGATCGCGCCGCCCCCGACGTAGATGATCGGCTTCTTGGCCTTGTGGATGGCGTCCACGGCCTGTTTGATCTGCCACTTGTTGCCCTCGTAGGTCGGGTTGTAGCCCCGGATGGACACGCTGTCCGGATACCGGAAGTCCCCCTTGTTCATCGCCACGTCCTTCGGAATGTCCACCAGCACCGGGCCGGGCCGTCCGGTCATGGCGATGTAGAAGGCTTCCTTGATAGTCTGTGCCAGATCGTTCACGTCCTTGACCAGGAAGTTGTACTTGGTGCAAGGCCGGCTGATGCCGACGTTGTCCGCTTCCTGGAACGCGTCGTTGCCGATGAGCGCAGTCGGGACCTGTCCCGTGAAGACGACGATCGGCACCGAGTCCATGTAGGCGTCCACGAGCGGGGTGACGATGTTGGTCATGCCTGGGCCGGATGTGACGAGCGCCACGCCCGGTTTGCCCGTGGCCTTGGCGTAGCCCTCCGCCATGTGGCCCGCGCCCTGCTCGTGCCGCGTGAGAATGACCTCGACGTCCTTCTGCTGGTGCAGGACATCAAAGATCTTCAACACCACGCCGCCCGGCAGGCCGAAGATGGTCTTCACCCCTTCGCGCTTCAGGCTCTCCACAAAGATCTCGGCACCCGTGAGCTTCATCGCCGTCTTTTCTCCCCTCTAAAGGTTTCGATGGCGTCACCCGCCGCGACGGGATCGCGGCGCATGACGCCCATAACCCTTGTAAATCAGCATGGTTGGAAGGGAAACGGTATCACGAAGATACCCTAATCGTCAACTCTGAGCCCCTTGACAGACCTTCCGCGCACTCGTTACGGTGGGGCTTACCATGGACCGTCTCGTCGAATGCGTCCCCAATTTCAGCGAAGGCCGAAAGCCCGAGACCATTGATGCGCTGGTCGCCGCCATCCGCTCCGTCCCGGGCGTGGTCCTGCTGGACCGACAGAGCGACGCCGACCACAATCGCTCCGTCCTGACCTTCGTCGGCCCGCCCGAGTCCGTCGCCGAAGCGGCGTTCCGCGCGGCCGAGCAGGCTCTGCACCGCATCGACCTGACGACGCATCGCGGCGAGCATCCCCGCGTCGGCGCCACCGACGTGATCCCTTTCGTGCCGATCCGCAGCGTCACGATGGACGACTGCGTGCACCTGGCGCGGATCGTGGGACGCCGCCTCGCCGAGGAATTGCACATTCCGGTTTTTCTCTACGAGCATGCCGCGAAGACTCCGTTCCGGACCCATATCGAAGACATCCGCCGCGGGGGGCTCGAGGAACTGGCCGAGCGGATGCGGATGAACCCGGAGTGGGCGCCGGACTTCGGGGACGCGAAGCTGCACCGCACCGCCGGGGCCACCATCGTGGG
>CAYYLQ010000029.1:0-13493 GCA_964472655.1 uncultured Nitrospirales bacterium | reverse complement strand
CACCTTCACAATCCCCCGCTCGCACCGCCCCGTCACCACCGTGCCCCGCCCGCTGATCGTGAACACATCCTCGATCGGCATCAAAAACGGCTTGTCCACCGCCCGCACCGGCGTCGGAATGTACGTGTCCACCGCCTCCAACAGCTTCAGAATCGCCGGCACCCCGATCGGCGACTTGTCCCCTTCCACCGCCTTGATCGCCGACCCCGTGATCACCGGAATCTTGTCCCCCGGAAACTCGTACTTCGACAGCAGCTCCCGCACCTCCAACTCCACCAGGTCCAACAGCTCCTTGTCGTCCACCTTGTCCGCCTTGTTCAAAAACACCACGATGAACGGCACCCCCACCTGCCGCGCCAGCAAAATGTGCTCCCGCGTCTGCGGCATCGGCCCGTCCGCCGCACTGACCACCAGGATCGCCCCGTCCATCTGCGCCGCCCCCGTGATCATGTTCTTCACATAGTCCGCGTGCCCCGGACAGTCCACGTGCGCATAGTGCCGCTTGTCCGTCTCGTACTCCACGTGGCTGATCGCAATCGTCAGGATCTTCGTCGGATCCCGCCGCCCCTGCGACTCCGAGGCCTTGGCGACCTCATCGTAACTGATGAACTTCGCCATCCCCTTGTCCGCCGCCACCTTCGTCAACGCCGACGTCAGGGTCGTCTTGCCGTGATCCACGTGCCCGATCGTCCCTATGTTCACATGCGGCTTGCGCCGCTCATACTTCGCCTTCGCCATACTCCCCCCATACTCGCCGTCCACACATTGGTAACGGCGTTCGACGATCCTGCTGGCACTCCCGGTCACCAGCACATCGACTTATGTGCAAGGATCTCTAAACTGCGTCGTCTGTCTGACAGGCGTGTTGACTAGAACGTCACCCGCGCTAGCTTACCGGCAGACCGCGTCAGTTCCTTTCTCACCACCGATAATGGGCGAACGCCCTGTTGGCCTCGGCCATCCGGTGCACATCCTCACGTTTCTTCACTGACGCTCCGGTATTGGCGGCGGCATCCGCCAACTCCCGCGCCAGCTTATCTTCCATGCTCTTGCCCGCGCGCGCATGAGCCGATTCCTGTATCCAGCGGAACGCCAAGGCGACACGCCGGACAGGGCGGATTTCCACGGGCACCTGATACGATGCGCCGCCCACCCGTCGTGACTTGACCTCGACAACCGGCTTGACGTTCTCGATAGCGGTTTTGAAAATCTTCAGCGGATCTTCATTGGACCGCTCTTGAATCAGGTCAAACGCCCCGTAGCAGACCCGCTCGGCCGTGCTTTTCTTCCCTTTTCGCATGAGCGCGTTGATAAATTTGCCGATCAATTTGTCGTGAAACCGCGGATCGGGCGCCCCTTCCCGTGGAGTCGTGCTGTGCCGCCGCGGCATCTTACGCCCTCTCTCGCATGCTCAGGCAACCCCCGCCTTCTGACGTTTGGTCCCGTATTTGGAACGCCCCTGCCGACGATTTTGGACGCCCACCGCGTCCAGGGCGCCGCGGACGAGATGGTATCTGACTCCCGGAAGGTCCTTCACGCGACCGCCTCTGACCAGCACGATCGAATGTTCCTGGAGGTTATGACCGACGCCGGGAATATAGGACGTAATTTCCATGCCGTTCGTAAGTCTGACCCTCGCAACTTTCCGTAAGGCTGAATTCGGCTTCTTAGGGGTCGTCGTGTATACCCTGATGCAGACGCCACGTCGCTGTGGAGATCTCATCAAGGCAGGGCTTTTAGTTTTTCCTTTGGTGAGCTTCCGTCCATGCCTCACCAACTGGTTAATCGTCGGCATTCTCTCCCCTTCTTCCTACACGCACCATCGAAAGACGCAAAGCCTGCGGATTTTAGAGGTTTCCTTCCTCTGTGTCAAGCCTAAAACCGCCTATTTCGCGATAGTTAGACATATTTTATCTCTACTCGATCACTCGGAATCCGTCACGAGCGCCGTCGTAGCGGCTTCGGGCTTGGAAAGCGCGGGGGGCTCTTCCATTTCATCCACAACGAACGTGTCCCGATAATCGGCGAGGCCGGTTCCGGCAGGAATCAACCGGCCCACGATGACGTTTTCCTTGAGGCCCAGCAGGTGATCGACTTTGCCGTTGATGGAGGCTTCGGTGAGGACCCGTGTGGTTTCCTGGAAAGACGCCGCCGAAATGAAGCTTTCAGTGGTCAAGGCCGCCCGCGTGATCCCCAGCAGAACAGGTTTGGCCACCGCAAGCTTTCCGTCTTTTCCTGTGGCTTTTTCATTCTCTTCGGCAAAGACGAACTTGTCCACTTGGCTTCCGGCGAGAAAATCAGTGTCGCCGGGATCTTCCACTCGAACCTTTCGTAGCATCTGGCGGACAATGATCTCGATATGCTTGTCGTTGATCGTGACCCCTTGGAGACGATAAACCTCTTGAACCTCATTGACCAGATACGTCTGCAGTTCCTTGGGCCCCTTGATATCCAGGATGTCGTGCGGGTTGGCCGATCCGTCCATGAGGGGTTCACCGGCCTTGACCCAATCACCTTCCTGGACATTGATGTGCTTGCCTTTGGGAATCAGATACTCTTTGACGTCGCCCATGTCGTTACGGACGATGATCTTCCGCATCCCCTTGACATACCCGCCAAACTCTACGTTCCCATCGATTTCGTTGATGATGGCATGTTCCTTCGGCTTCCTAGCCTCGAACAGCTCCGCCACCCGCGGCAGCCCTCCCGTGATATCTTTGGTTTTGGTCGTCTCACGCGGGATCTTGGCCAAGACGTCGCCCGGATACATGGTCTGTCCCTTTTCGACAAAAATGTGGGCCCCAACCGGTAGCAAATAGCGGGCGACCGCGTTGGTGCTCGGAATCTTGGCCGTCTTGCCCGCCTCATCCTTGATTGAAATCCGGGGCCGGTACGTGGCTCCGGGATGGTCGATGATGACTTTTCGCGACAAGCCGGTCACTTCATCGAGCTCTTCCTTCATGGTCACGCCTTCGGTAATGTCACCAAACGCGACCCGTCCGCCGACTTCCGTCAAAATGGAAAGCGAGTACGGATCCCATTCGACCAACCGTTGCCCGACAGTGACAGTCCCTCCATTTTTGACTTTAATTTTCGCTCCATACACAACCGGGTATTTCTCGCGCTCACGCTTTGACTCGTCATAGACCGCGATCTTGGCGGTCCGACTCATGACGACCCAATCGCCGTCTTTATTTTTCACCGCGATGGATGGATTCGGCAGATCGGCGTTTTTCTTGGAGTCATAGCTTAAATAGAGCACTGTCCCCGTGTGCTTGGACTCCAAGGTCGTCTGCTCGACCACCTTGCTGGCAGTTCCACCGATATGGAACGTGCGCATCGTCAATTGAGTTCCCGGTTCACCGATCGATTGCGCGGCAATGACACCGACCGGTTCGCCGCGCTCAACCAGCTTGCCCCGCGCAAGATCGCGTCCGTAGCACCTGACACACACCCCGCGACGGGATTCGCAGGTCAGTACCGACCGGATTTTGACCCGATCCAATCCCGCCTCGACGATCGTCACGGCCTTGTCTTCAGTGATCTCTTCGTTCGCTCCGACGATGAGTTCGCCGGTGACCGGATCACGGACATCTTCGGCCGCGATGCGGCCCAGAATACGATCGCCAAGCTGCTGGATCACTTCGCCGCCTTCCACCAGCGCCGTCACGAAAATGCCTTCGTTGGTTCCGCAATCCTGTTCGCTGACGATGACATCCTGTGCGATGTCGACCAGGCGGCGGGTCAAATAGCCGGAGTTGGCGGTTTTCAACGCCGTATCGGCCAATCCTTTCCGCGCCCCGTGCGTCGAGATGAAGTATTGGAGCACGGTCAATCCTTCCCGGAAATTGGCGGTGATCGGGGTTTCGATGATGACGCCGGAAGGCTTCGCCATCAGTCCGCGCATGCCCCCGAGTTGGCGGATCTGCTGGGTACTGCCCCGTGCGCCCGAATCCGCCATCATGAAGATCGGATTGAAGCTGCGCCGTTCTCCGACACCGCTTTCCGCTCCAAGTTCTTTCATCATCTCATTGGCGACCTGTTCGCCCACATGCGCCCAGATATCGATCACCTTGTTGTACCGCTCGCCATTGGTGATTAACCCATCGGCATACTGTCGCTCGATCTCCGCGACCTCGTCCTGGGCCTTCCGGATGAGATCTCCTTTCTTGGCGGGAATGAGCATGTCGTCAATACTGATGGAAATTCCCGCACGCGTCGCGTAGGTGAACCCCAAGTCTTTGATGCGATCCAGCATCACGACCGTATCCCGGGGTCCGGCCTGGCGATAGCACGTATCGATCAGCTTCGTCAGTTCCTTTTTGGTCATCAGCCGGTTGACCTCATCGAAGGGCATGCTGGCAGGCAGGATTTCCCCAAAAATCACACGGCCGACCGTTGTATAGTGTTTCCATCGCTTCGGATTATGAATGGTCTCCTCCGTCATCCCTGCCTCTCTGACGGGCGTGAGCCCGCGGACCTTGATCCGAGCATGCTCGGAGATCTCGCCCGCGTCGTAGGCCATGCGGACTTCTTCGGAAGAACTGAAGATCTTGCCCTCGCCCTTGGCGCCCAACTGCTCGCGCGTCAGCCAATAGCAGCCCAGCACCATGTCCTGCGAGGGAACCGTGATCGGCTTGCCGTTTGCAGGAGACAGGATGTTGTTGATGGACATCATCAGCACCCGCGCCTCGATTTGCGACTCGACCGACAGCGGCACGTGAACGGCCATCTGATCGCCGTCGAAATCCGCATTGAAGGCTGCGCAGACCAGCGGGTGCAGGCGAATCGCTTTGCCTTCAACCAGGATCGGATCGAACGCCTGAATGCCGAGACGATGCAGCGTGGGTGCGCGATTGAGCAGGATGGGATGTTCCTTAATCACCTCATCCAGGACGTCCCAAACTTCCGGCTTCTCGTTCTCTACCAACCGCTTTGCGCTCTTGATCGTCGTGGCCGCGCCACGCTCTTCGAGCTTGTGAAAAATAAACGGCTTGAAGAGTTCCAAGGCCATTTTCTTGGGCAGCCCGCATTGGTGCAACCGCAACTCGGGGCCGACGACGATGACCGTCCGCCCCGAATAGTCGACGCGTTTCCCGAGAAGATTCTGCCGGAACCGCCCCTGTTTGCCTTTCAGCATGTCGCTCAGGGACTTCAACGGCCGCTTGTTCGGGCCCCGGATCGCGCGACCGCGCCGACCGTTGTCGAACAGCGCATCCACCGCCTCCTGGAGCATCCGCATCTCGTTGCGGATGATCACTCCCGGCGCCTTCAACTCCATCAAACGTTTCAGCCGGTTGTTCCGGTTGATCACGCGGCGATAGAGATCGTTCAGATCGGACGTGGCAAACCGGCCCCCGTCCAAGGGAACCAAGGGGCGCAATTCCGGAGGCAGTACCGGAATGACATCCATGATCATCCACTCCGGCTTGTTGCCCGACTTCCGAAACGCTTCCAGAACCCGCATTTGCTTGATGTATTTCTTCTTTTGCGCCAAAGAATTGGTTTCCCTGACCTTCTTTTGGAGCAGGGCCCACCGGGCATCGATATCGATTTTCCGCAGAAGCTCCCGGATGGATTCCGCACCGATCCCGGCCTTAAAGCCGGACGGCGGATCCTGCATGAGCGTCCGGTATCGCTCCTCCGAAAGGACTTCCTGCTCTTTCAAGTCCGTCGTGCCCGGATCGATGACGACATAGCTCTCGAAATAGAGGATGCGCTCCAGTTGCTTCAAGCCCATGTCCAGCAAGGTGCCGATCCGGCTCGGCAGGCCTTTGAGAAACCAGATGTGCGCGACCGGAGCGGCCAGTTCGATATGCCCCATGCGTTCGCGGCGGACTTTCGATTGGATGACCTCCACGCCGCATTTGTCACAGACGATGCCGCGGTGCTTCATCCGTTTGTATTTGCCGCAGTTGCACTCCCAGTCCTTGGTCGGACCGAAAATCTTCGCGCAGAACAGCCCGTCTTTCTCGGGCTTAAACGAACGATAGTTGATGGTCTCCGGCTTTTTGACCTCGCCGTAGGACCACGAGCGGATCTTCTCCGGAGACGCCAATCGGATGCGAATCGCGTCGAACGACACGCCATCGCGCGGCTTTTCGAAAACTGTGGAAATCCCTTCCAAGCTTCTACCCCCGTTAAGATTTTGCCTTGATCAGTTCCACATCCAACCCCAGGCTCTGGAGCTCCTTGACCAAGACGTTGAATGATTCCGGCAAACCTGGCTCCAGGAATGGCTCGCCCTTGACGATCGCTTCATACATCCGCGAGCGACCGGGAACATCGTCGGACTTGACCGTCAGGAATTCCTGCAGCGTTGAGGCGGCTCCATAGGCCTGAAGCGCCCACACTTCCATCTCGCCCAGCCGTTGTCCGCCAAATTGAGCTTTTCCGCTGAGCGGCTGCTGCGTTACCAGTGAGTAGGGCCCGATCGAGCGCGCATGGATCTTGTCGTCGACCAGGTGGTGCAGCTTCAACATGTACATGTACCCGACCGTGACAGGGCTCTGAAACAGCTCTCCCGTGCGGCCGTCGTGCAGTACACTTTGCCCCGACTCAGGCAGTTTCGCCTTTTTGAGCAAGGCCTTGATTTCCGTTTCCGACGCGCCCTCAAACACAGGGCTCGACACCCAGAGACCGAGCGCTTTGGCCGCCCAGCCCAGATGAGTCTCGAGAATCTGTCCGACATTCATACGGGACGGAACCCCCAATGGATTGAGTACGATTTCCACCGGCGTGCCGTCCGGCAGGTACGGCATATCCTCTTCCGGCAGGACGCGTGAAACGACGCCTTTGTTCCCGTGCCGACCGGCCATTTTATCGCCGACCGAAATCTTCCGCTTCATCGCAATGTAGACCTTGACGAGCTTGATCACTCCTGGAGGCAGTTCATCGCCTCGCCGGAGACGTCCCACCTTATCGTCGTACAGCGTCTGCAGGATCTCGATTTGCTCCTTGGCCAAACGCTCGGTCTCGTCGACCTCCTTCTGGTCCTCCAGATCGCTCAGGACGATCCGGCGTACTTCATCGTCGCTGAGTTTTTTTAGAATTTCGGGGGTGATCTTGCCCTTCCGCTTCAGGATGATCTCGCCTGTTTCCCCGTCCATGAGATCGCGGGCAACGACCTTGCCGAGCAGCAGCTTGCGGATCTTCTTGTTCTTCTCCTCCTCCACAATGCGAAGGCTGTCCTGGTGCTCGCGCTGGATCCGGAGTACGTCGTCGCTCTCGATACTTTTGGAGCGTTCGTCCTTATCAAGACCCTTTCGCGAAAAGATCTTGACGTCTACGACGATCCCTTCCACGCCGGGCGGCACGGTGAGCGAGGTGTCCTTGACATCACCTGCCTTCTCTCCGAAGATCGCGCGCAGCAATTTTTCTTCAGGGGTGAGCTGGGTCTCGCCTTTCGGCGTGACCTTCCCGACCAGGATATCCCCTTGCCGGACCTCGGCTCCGATGCGGATGATGCCGCTCTCATCGAGGTCGCGCAGGGCATCTTCTCCAACGTTGGGAATGTCCCGTGTGATCTCCTCCTTGCCCAGCTTGGTTTCACGAGCCTCGACCTCGAATTCCTCGATATGGATGGAGGTGAAGGCATCCTCGCGGACCAGGCGCTCGCTGAGAAGGATGGCATCTTCGAAGTTGTATCCACCCCACGGCATGAAGGCCACCAGCACGTTTCGGCCCAGCGCCAGATCCCCGCGATCGATGGCTGGGCCGTCGGCCAGGACTTGCCCTCGTTTGACCGTCTGTCCCACGGCGACAACAGGCTTTTGGTTGATGCAGGTGTTCTGGTTGGAACGCTTGAACTTGATCAGATCGTAGGTGTCCAGACAGACCTCGTGTTTCTTGCTCCCGGCTTCCCGCTTTCGTAATTCGGTTTTGACGACAATCCGAGTGGCGTCCACGCTCTCCACCACGCCGGGGCGCTGAGCCAACACGACATAGCCGGAATCGCGCGCCACGATCGTTTCCATGCCCGTCCCGACCAACGGGGCCTCGGTCTGGACCAACGGGACCGCCTGTCGCTGCATGTTGGACCCCATCAACGCGCGGTTGGCATCGTCGTGCTCCAAAAAGGGGACCAGTGCCGTCGCCACGCTGACCGTTTGCTTGGGCGAGACATCCATGTACTCGACCTTGTCGGGAGGCACGACCACGAAATCTCCCCCATAACGCGCGGAGACATTTTCGGCGGTCAGCTTCTGCTCGGTGTCCACATCGGAATTCGCCTGGGCGATGTGGTACCGGTCGCCGTCAATCGCCGAGAGAAACTCAATCTCGTCAGTCACCCGTCCCTTTCGGACCTTTCGGTACGGAGCCTCGATAAACCCGAACTCATTGACACGCGCATACGTGGCGAGCGACGTGATCAACCCGATATTGGGGCCTTCAGGAGTCTCAATCGGGCAGATCCGGCTGTAATGCGACGGGTGGACATCACGGACCTCGAACCCCGCGCGTTCGCGCGTCAGGCCTCCGGGGCCCAAGGCCGACAGGCGGCGCTTGTGGGTGATCTCGGCGAGAGGATTCGTTTGATCCATGAACTGCGAGAGCTGGCTGCTGGCGAAGAATTCCTTGATGGCGGCGATCACCGGCTTGGCGTTGATCAGGTCATGCGGCAGCACAGCCTCCATGTCCAGGAGATTCATCCGTTCCCGGATGCTCCGCTCCATGCGGACCAACCCCAGACGGAACTGATTCTCCAAGAGCTCGCCCACCGACCGGACGCGGCGATTGCCAAGGTGATCAATATCATCGACGTCTCCCTTGCCGGCCTTCAGACTCACCAGATAGCGGACCACTTCGACGATATCCTCGGCCGTCAGCGTCCGTTTCTCAAGCGGGAGATCGAGACCCAGCTTCTTGTTGAGCTTCAAACGGCCGACGGGCGACAGGTCGTACCGCTTGGGGTTGAAGAAGAGGTTTTCGAACAGGACGCGCGCCGTCTCGATGGAAGGCGTCTCGCCGGGGCGCAAGCGCTTGTAAATCTCGACCATGGCCTCTTCCTTCGAGGTCGTCTTCTCGGTCTCCAGCGTATCCTCGATCACCGAAGGCGTCGTGGTGCTATCCAAATAGATGACCTTGAATGATTCGATCTTGCTTGCGAGGACTTTTTTGAGGACATCACCCGTCAACTTGTGGTTCTTTTCCAGAATCTTCTCTTTCGACGACCCTTCGGCCAGATCGACCAGAATGGTGCGCCCAACAAGGTCATCGGGCCTGACCTCAATCTCTTTGATCCCGGCCGCCTTCAGGCGGCTGATGATGGCCTTCGTCAGCTTCGAGCCCTCGCGGGCGATGGGCTCCTTGCCGCCCTTCTCGCTCATATCGTGCGGAACACGCAACCCGTGATGAATTTCAGGGTCGAGCTTGCGCCACAGTTTTGCTTTCTGAACGTGGATCTCTTCGACGGGATAATACATTCGCAAAAGGTCATCGCTGGTATACCCGAAGGCCTTCAGCAGAATGGTCGAGGGCATCTTCCGGCGCCGGTCGATCCGGACATAGAGAATATCCCGGGTATCGAACTCGAAATCCAACCAGGAGCCGCGATAGGGGATGATTCGAGCCGAAAAGAGAATTTTCCCGCTGGCGTGCGTGCGGCCCTTGTCGTGGGTAAAAAACGCCCCGGGCGACCGATGCAACTGGCTGACCACCACCCGCTCCGTCCCATTGATGATAAACGTGCCACGGTCCGTCATCAGCGGTAGCTCGCCGATATAGACTTCTTGTTCGCGCACATCCAGGACCCGCTTGGTAGGCGACTTGTCTTCCTTGTCAAGAACGACAAGGCGGACCCTGATTTTGAGCGGGGCCGCATAGCTCATGCCCTGCTCCATGCACTCCCGCACGTCGTACTTGGGCGTTCCCAAGCTGTAATTGACGAACTCCAGCACCGCCGTGCTGTTGTAGTCCGCAATGGGAAACACGCTGGTCAGGGCTGCTTGAAGGCCCCGGTCCTCGCGTCGGTCCGGCTCGGCTTCCATCTGCAAAAAACAGTCGTAGGACCGTTTTTGGATTTCAATAAGGTCCGGGATTTCGAGATGGCGCGGGATCTTGGAAAAGTCTTTGCGCTCGATCAAACTGCTGCCCGTCATGTCCGACATGGACTGCCCCCAATTCGGATAGTGGCCGATTCCCCTTGTTGCGACAAGGAACGGCTGGTGAACTCAGGGATACCCGAACGCCCGCTACTTGATCTCGATCTTGGCGCCCTGCTCTTCCAGCTTCTTTTTGACCGTCTCGGCCTCTTCCTTGGACACTCCAGTCTTGACGGGCTTGGGTGCGCCTTCCACCAGGTCTTTCGCTTCCTTGAGACCCAGGTTGGTCAGTTCACGCACGACTTTAATGACCTGAATTTTCTTGTCCCCCGCATTGGCCAATATAACGTCGAAGGCCGTTTTCTCTTCTGCCGGCGCCGCAGCCGCAGCCGCGCCCCCTCCCGCCCCCGCCGCCACAGGCGCAGCAGCCGTGACGCCGAACCGTTCTTGCAAGGCCTTCACAAAGTCGTCCAACTCCAGGACGGTCATTCCTTCAACCATCTTAATGAAATCTTCTTTCGACAGTTTCGTCGCCGTTGCACCAGACATGGAATCCTCCTTCGGTTTCTCTTTAATGGCTATCAACGTTCCAACAAATTTGACTACGATTCCGCTCATCGTTCCCGCCAGCCCGGCCAGCGGCCCCTGCAAGCCCGCCAGCAGCAGCGAGAGAAGGGCCTTCCTCGACGGCAGGTCCGCGACGGCCTTTACCCGTGCCGCATCAAGTAGGTTGCCTTCGACCACCCCGACGGTGATCCGCATTTTCTTATCGCGCTTTTCCTTGGCAATGAAATCGCGCAACACCTTGGCGGGCAAGGCAGGGTCGTCATAGCCGATCGCTACGGACAGGGGGCCGCGGAAGTGATCCTTGGCCACGCTCAACGGGGTTCCTTCAGACGCCAGAATCGCGAGCGTGTTCTTCACGACCTTGAGTTCGGCGCCGGCGCCGCGAAGCTGCCGGCGCAGTTCGGTGACTTCGTTGCCTTCCAACCCCGTACACTCGGTCAGGAGGGCCACCCGCGCCCGGCTGAACTTCTCGCGCAACTCAGCAATCGCCTCTGTTTTCTCTTCCTTGCGCATATGCTACTGTCTCCCCACCTCCACGCCGTTTACGCCAACACTTTGCTGAGCGTGGCCGTATCCAACGGAATGCCAGGACCCATCGTCGCCGAAAGGGTCACCGATTTGAGATATCGCCCCTTGCTCGATGCGGGTTTGGCCTTGATCACCGAATCAACGATGGCCATGGCGTTTTCGCACAACTTGTTCGCCTCGAACGACACCTTCCCGACCCTGACATGGAGAATGCCGGCCTTCTCGACTTTGTATTCGACCCGGCCCTTGCGGATGTCGCTGATCGCCCTGGCGACTTCGAAGGTGACCGTCCCGGTTTTTGGATTGGGCATGAGCCCGCGGGGCCCCAGCAGTTTCCCGAGTTTCCCGACGGCCCCCATCAGATCGGGCGTGGCGATGGCCCGATCAAACTCCAACCACCCACCCTTTACCTTCTCCACTAATTCTTCACCGCCTATGACATCGGCGCCGGCTTCCCGCGCCTCGATTTCCTTCTCGCCCTTGGCAAAGACGAGGATGCGCACCTTGACGCCGGTTCCATGCGGCAGGACGGCCGATCCCCGGACCATCTGGTCCGAGCGCTTCGGATCGACGCCGAGACGCAAGGCCATCTCGACGGTTTCGTCGAACTTCGCATACGACGCTCGCTTCAACACGTCTACCGCTTCCTGAAGCCCATACGCCTTCGGCTCAACCAGCGCAGCGGCTGTTTTCCATTTCTTTCCCATTGCTCGTTCCCCGTCCTAGTCTTTGGCGACCGTAATACCCATGCTGCGCGCCGTCCCCTCGATAATCAGGGCCGCCGCCGCTAAATCGGCGGCATTGAGATCGGGCATTTTGACCCGCGCGATCTCCTTCACCTGAGCCGGCGTGACTGTCCCGACCTTATCTTTGTTAGGCACCCCCGACCCCTTGATGATGCCGGCCGCCTTTTTCAAAAGATCCGACGCCGGCGGAGTCTTCATGATGAAGGTGAAGCTCCGGTCGGTGTACACCGTGATGATCACCGGAACGATGGATCCCTCCTGAGTTTTGGTCTTGTCGTTGAACTGCTTGCAGAATTCCATGATGTTCACGCCGTGCTGCCCCAGGGCGGGACCGACGGGCGGAGCGGGATTCGCTTTCCCGGCCGGGATCTGTAGCTTGACCAGGCTCTTGATTTCTTTCGCCATAATGGACTCCCTATAACCGCTCGACCTGCAGGAACCCCAGTTCGACAGGCGTTCCGCGACCGAAAATGCTCACCAAGACTTTCAGGCGGCTGCGCTCCTGATCCACGTCATCCACCATTCCATTGAATCCGAGGAAGGGGCCGTCGATGATACGGATATTGTCGCCCTTGTGAAATTCATCCTTCTGGCGTGGTACGGCCGTGCCGGTATCAATCTGCTTGAGCAGCGTGTCGACTTCTTCAGTCGTCAAAGGAATGGGCTGTGCACCGCCGCCCACAAACCCCGTCACCTTCGGGGTTTCCTTGATCATCTGCCAGGACTCATTCGACATGTCCATTTCAACCAGGACATAGCCGGGAAAAAACTTGCGCGTCGAGGTCCGCTTCTTGCCCTCCTTGATTTCGATCACATCTTCTGTGGGAACCAGCACTTGACCGATCCTGTCCTGAAGCCCCATCTGGCTGGCGCGTTCGAGGATGCTGGCCTTTACCCGTCCCTCATAACCCGCGTAGGTATGGACCACGTACCAGTTCTTGCCCACCGTCTCACTCGCGCTCAAATGATTTTCCCCAGCAGACGTACAAGCAGCAGGTCGGTCAACGCCAAAAAGACGGAGACAATGACCACCAGCACGATCACCACCGTCGTTGACCCGATCGTCTCACTGCGAGTCGGATACGATATTTTTTTCAGTTCCGACCTGACATCGGTGAGAAACTCGGTGATGTCGGCCCATAACTGCTTGAACATTTCTAGCTTCTCGACCCTATTCCTTCAGCCCTGGAGGTTTGATCCCGCCGCGCCCAAACTCGATCACTCCCGGTCGAGCGAACTCGTTTGGCAGGGGCACTAGGAATTGAACCCAGACCTTCGGTTTTGGAGACCGACGTGCTAACCGTTGAACACCATGCCCCTAAGTTTGTCCCGCCTGTTCCGCAACGCTATTTTGCTTCCTTATGCGGCGTGTGCTTGCGGCAAAAGCGGCAATACTTGCGACGCTCCAGCCGATCCGGATCATTCTTCTTGTTCTTCATCGTCGAATAGTTGCGCCGCTTACAGTCGGTGCACGCCAACGAAATGATCTCGCGCATGAATGCCGCTCCCTTAAACCGTTACGCCAGGATTTCGGTGACGATGCCGGAGCCGACAGTCTTGCCGCCCTCGCGCACGGCGAACCGCAGCCCCTGGTCCATCGCGATCGGCG
>CAYYLQ010000028.1:0-16515 GCA_964472655.1 uncultured Nitrospirales bacterium | reverse complement strand
AGATCGTCGGCAAGGTTCACGATGCGGGCCACCTTGACGCCGGGCGCCGGCTCGAATTCGTACATGGTCACGACAGGACCGACGTGCGTCTGAATCACCTGGCCGTTGATCCCGAAATTCGCCAACGCCTGAGTCAGAATCTGGGCTTGGGCGCGAATCTCCTCGTCGCTGAGCCGCTCCACCGCCGTCGCAGGGTCGCCGAGCAACGTCACCGCGTCGGGCAGCACATACCCGGGCCCGCTGACCACTTCAGGGAGCAGCATTTGCGTCGGGAGTTCTTCGCGCCGCGGGCTCTTCCGCCGCCGGCGGCGTTCCGGCGGGATCTCATGGACGGGCGCCGCTTCTTGCGGCATCTCCACAGAGGTGACTTCGACGGGACCGATGTCGCCAACGGCCTCGCCGGCCGGCGCGATCGACTCGGCCCGGATAATCTTCACTGCCCGCTCCTTGGTCTTGCGGGGCTTCTCGGCCGTCCTCGCACGTAACTGCGCCCACCGCTCCTGCGCCCATTCGCGCAGCGTGGTGGTGGCTTCCGCAGCCTCCTGCGCGACCGTCACCAGCGACACGGGGGTGGCAATCAAGACGGAGAGGAGCAACCCGGCCGTGACGACGATGTGCGCGCCGACGGGGGCGAAATACGCCACGAGCAGCTCGCCGAGGACTCCGCCGACATGGCCGCCGGCGAGCCCGAGCTGTATCCACCCGCTTCCCAGCGTGGGGATGCCGCGCAGGCGGAACGCCAGCAACATAGACAAAAAAAGCAGCATCGCGGTGAAGCCTCCCGCGCTACGAAGCGTGACGGCCGTCCCCCCGCGTAGGAAGCAACGGAATCCCAGCACTCCCAAGGCAATCGGCAAGAGATACGCTCCGCCGCCGACGGCCGAGAAGGCACCGGTGGCCAGCGTCATGCCGACCTTGCCGATCCAGTTGTCTATGGATTCGGGGTGGAACGACTCTTCAAACAGAATGGGATCGCGGGGCGAGTAGGACAGCAGCGAGAGACCGAGCAGGAGGGCCATGGTGAGAAAGACCACGCCCACCATCTCATGTCGGTTCTCCGCTGCACCGCTTTTGGTGGTGCCGGCAGCGGCCATATCGGGGAGACTACCATATGCGGTAGCGAGAGATCAATGATTCCACTGGTCATTGTGGGGCAAACGAAACGGGCTACCTTCCCGGGAAGATAGCCCATCGTGGCGCTTAGGGCGCCGTCAAGCCGTTATGAACTCGCCTTATTGTGTGGAACCCGCCGTTGGCGGAGAGTGGCGCGCTTCCGTCGGTGATGCGAACCGAACGCCTCTACCCCTTCGGGGTTTCCGCTTGCCCAGCCTCATCCGTTTATGATCGCCACGGCGATCTCGTGCCTAGAGACACCGGATTGAAGGCTTATGCGAGGCGGCTCGGCACCAAGCAGAAGGCCCACCGTGGCGAGAGATGCGCCGCCGTCGGCGGGCATACATGGTCCGGGGGAGTAAGGTCTTCCATAAGAACACCTCCTCCTTTCGAAACAATGCTACGCCCGGCTTCCGCCAGGTGTCAATCCTGGTGGGAACTGCTAGAGGGATGAACGGAGCGGCAACGGGGAGTCGTCGATCAGGAGCGGACAGCTCCGGCAACTTCAGCTTTATGCATGGGCTGGATGCAATGCTCGGCCTCTTCCCGCCGACCGCAATTGGCGCAGGCGTAGAAATGGGCCACTAACCCGTCCAACATATCAAGCACACGCTCCGGGAACATCGCACCTTTACACTTCTTGCACTTACGCATCGGATCCTCCAAATTTTCACACGAACTATCAGTATAAGGCCTCGCTCCGGTATTTCCAGCCGTACCGGTAAGTTTTTTGCTTTTTTCGAGAGGAAAAAAGGACTATCGGACCTTCGCCAGCGTCTAGGCCTTTCGGTTCTGACCTCAATATATGGGATACCGATAGGAAGTGAGCCACTGCCGGCATGGTGAACGCTTCCGGCGCTTAAGCGCCGGAGTTTTCTCGAAGCCATCGCACATATTGCGCGACGCCTTCTTCCAACGACGTGAACGCTGCATCGTAGCCGGCTTTCTTCGCCTTGCTCATGTTGGCCTGAGTAAAGTACTGGTAGCCGTTTCGGAACCTCTCCGGCGTCGGCACCCATTCAATACTGGGTTTTAATCCCAGGGCTTGAAACAAGGCGTGGGCCAGGTCGAGAAAACTCCGCGCTTCGCCCGTGCCGCAATTGTAGATGCCGGAGACCGGCTTCCGCTTCAGACAAAACAAGCAGAGCCGCACGGCATCATCCACGAAAACAAAGTCGCGCTTTTGCTGGCCGTCGGGAACGTCGTCCCGGTGGGATTGGAACAGCGTCATCTTGCCGGTTTTCCGGATTTCATGAAACCCGTGGTAGATCGGGGACGCCATCCGGTTTTTATGATCTTCGCCCGGGCCGTACACGTTGAAGAACTTGAGCCCGTGCCAGACAGGAGGAGTCCGGGACTCTTGCAGGGCCCAGCGGTCAAAATCGTGCTTGCTCCTGCCGTACAGATTCAGCGGTGCGAGCCCGGCAATTTGCGCGTGGTCGTCGGAATAGCCGTGCTCGCCGCGGCCGTAGGTGGCTGCGCTGGACGCGTAGACCAGCGGGACTTTTTTCTCCGCGCACCATCGCCACAGTTTTCGGGTGTAGCCGGTGTTCCACGTTTCCATGTACTGCTCATCGGTTTGTCCCGTGTCGGTGCAGGCGCCCATGTGCAACACCGCCTCCACGCCCGTGAGGTCCGGCAATCGGTCGAAGAGTTCGGCCCGGTCAATGAACGGCAGGCCTTCCAGGCCTTTCGCGCAATCCCGCGTGCGCAGGTAACTCCGGGCGTCGACCAGGATCAGTTCTTTCTGGCCCTGTTGAAGCAGAGTCCGGGCGATCCGATGTCCGATAAAACCGCAGGCACCTGTCACGAGAAGACTCATTTTCTTTTCCCGAAGTCGCGGGCTGCCGTCGACGCGTTATAGTAAAACATATTTGTTCCGGTTTTTCGCATAGAATTTCAGGAGAACGAATCGGCCAGCGCGGCAAATTCTGCGAGACTCAAGGTCTCCGCCCGTCGACGGGGATCAATGCCGGCCTTCTCCAGCGCCGCGGCCGTCCTCGCCGCTTCGAAGCCTTCATCGCGCAGCGAATTCGGCAGCGCCTTGCGCCGGTGGGCGAAGCCTCCGCGCACCACTTTGAAGAAAAGGCTCTCGTCCCGGACCGCGACCCTCGGCCGCGCCAATGGGGTGAGCGAGACGACGGCCGATCCGACCTGGGGCCGAGGGCGAAAGCACGAGGCCGGCACCCTGAAGGCCAGCCGCACGTCGCACCGGAACTGCGCCGCGACCGACAGCACGCCGTATTCTTTGCCGCCGGGAGCCGCGGCGAGCCGCGCCGCCACTTCTTCCTGCAGCATCAGCACCATGCGGTCCACCCGTCGCCCCTGCTCCAGCAGCCGGAACAAAAGAGGCGTGGAGACATAGTACGGCAGATTGGCGACCACCAGGAACGGGCTCGGCACCCGCGCATAATCGAACGTGACCGCATCACCTTCGATCAGCTGGAAGCTGGGACGGGCCCCGAACATCTCGTGAAGATGTGCGCACAGGTCGGCGTCCAACTCGATCGCGACCACTTGGCCCGATGCGTCGAGGAGCGCTTCCGTAAGGATGCCCCGGCCCGGCCCGATTTCCAGGACCGTCTCGCCCGGCTGCAGCTGCGCCGACCGGACGATCTTGCGGACGATGTTCTTGTCGATCAGGAAATGCTGTCCGAGAGCCGCACGTGCCATTACTGCGATCGGCGGCTGGCGAACGTCGCGGCGAGACGGATCGCTTCGAGAAGACTCCCCTCGTCCGCTTTGCCCCGGCCGACGATGTCGTAGGCGGTGCCGTGGTCCACGGACGTGCGGATGATGGGCAAGCCCACGGTGATGTTGACCGACTTGCCGAAGGCGGCGAGCTTCAAGGGGATCAGCCCCTGGTCGTGGTACATGGCCACCACCGCATCGTATTGGCCGCGGGCCGCTTGGCCGATCAGCGTGTCTGCGGGCAAGGGCCCGGCCGAGGGAATTCCCTGCGCATGGGCCTTTGCGATGCCGGGCGCGATGGCGCTCCGTTCCTCCGTCCCGAACAGCCCGCCCTCGCCGCCGTGGGGATTGAGGGCCGCCACCGCAATCCGTGGCTTCTTGATGCCGAACAGCGTGGTCAATCCCAGGTGGCACAATCGAATCGCGCACTCCACACGCTCGGGCGTCAGCAACGCCGGCATGTCCTTGACGGCCACGTGCGTCGTGGCGAACAGGAAGCGTAGCGGTCCGCCGACGATCATCATGCCGACTTCCTTGGCGCCCGTCAGGTCGGCCAGCATCTCGGTATGGCCCGGATAGGGATAGCCCGCGAGATTGATCGCCTCCTTATTGATGGGCGCGGTCACGATGCCGGCGGTGCTGCGTTCGAGCGCCAACCGGACCGCTTCCTTGATGTAGAGCGCCTGGGCCGCGCCGGTCTCCTTTGAGACGCGGCCCGGCGTGAAGGAGCCGAGCGGCTCGGACAAAGGGTCCAGCACGGGAATCACGCCGGCCGGCATCTTGCCGTTCAGATCCGTCACCCGTCGGACCTTGATTGGAACCTTCAGCGCACCGGCGACTTTCGCCAGCACCTCGGGCGAGCCGATGACCACCGGACGGCACAGCCGCCGGACCACCGGACGGGTCAGCGCCTTGACGATCACCTCCGGCCCGATCCCTGCCGGATCGCCCATCGTGATGCCGAGAAGGGGTTTAACGGCATTCATCCCGCTTATTGTACCGATTTTTTAATCCCAGTACCCGCCAGATCAATCGCCGCAGCCGTCACGGCCCTGGCAACCTTTTCCATGAACTCGAGATCCAGTGTGTCGAGGGTATCTGTCGGCAGGTGGTAATGCGGGTTGCGGAAGTCGGCGGTGTCGGTTAGCATGACGGCCGGATAGCCGTAATGCCAGAAGGCCGCGTGATCGCTGCGTCGGGTGTCCGGCAGCAGTTCGCCATTGCCTGGCACGACGAGCGAAACCGTCTTGAGATCGGGCGCGCCCTGTTTCGCCGCGGCCTCCACGGCCTGGACCAGCCACGTAGACGCGGTGTTGCCCACAATCCCGAGAAAATCCCCCGCCGACGGCACGGCGATCGGCACACCAGGCGGCTTCCGTTGAGAGCCTTCCGCCTCGCACGCGTAGCCCACACATTCCAGCACGATGGCCCCGGCAATCTTGCGATCGGCCTTCTTCACTGACCGGGCATAAGCCAGGCTCCCCAAGCCGATGAAGTCTTGCTCCTCCAGAGAGAAGGCGATGAACTGCACGGCTCGGCTCAGGGGGACATCTCGGAGACAACGGGCGACTTCCAGCATGACGGCCAGCGCGCTGGCATTGTCGTCCGCTCCCGGCGAGCCTTCGACCGTATCATAATGCGCTGCGACGATGAGCGGCGCGTCGCTTGCCGGCGAAGGATGCGAGGCGGAACGCGCGCCGATGACATTGCGATACGTGCCCCCCAGCGCCCCGAACGAATGGGTCGAAACGTCCAGGCCAAGAGCCTTGAACTGTTCGATGAGGTAGTCTTCAGCCTGCCGGAGAGCGGCCGGCGAGGAAGTTGGATGGCGTTCTCCTATCAGCGCACGGAGATGCCTGTCATCCATGGTCCTCCGGTTCCACGTGCACCACGACTTCGGCCACGCCGGGGAACGTCTGCTTGAGCTGATCCTCCACCTTATGCGCGACGGTATGGGCGTGGGCGATGGTCATCGTCGGATCGACGTGGATGCACAGGTCCATGAAGACGTGCCGCGCCATGCCCCTCGTCCGGATGCCGTCGCAGCAGCGCACGCCATCCACCGTCAGCGCCACTCTCCGGATCGCCTCGGCATCGAGGCGCGCCCGGTCCGAGAGCGACTGCGACGCCTCCTTGAGGACCAGCACGCCCGTGTGGCCGATGAAGCCCGCGATGACCACGCCCGCGATCGGGTCCAAGAGCGGATAGCCCGCCGCGACGGCCGCGAGGCCGATCAGCACCGCCAGAGACGAAAGGATGTCGCTCGCCGTGTGGAGCGAATCGGCCACTAGGATCTCGCTCTGCAGGGCCTTGCCGCGCCGCCGCTCCCAGGTCATGACGCCCCAGTTGACGGCCATGGTCCCGAGCATGATCGCGAAGCTGAGCCCGGTCACTTCCGGCACGACGCTTTCGCGCCAGTGGAGATAACTGTTGCGGAGAATATACAGGCAGGTCCCGAACAGCAGCACGCCGATCGCGGCTGCCGCGAAGGTCTCGTATTTCTTGTGGCCGTACGGGTGGCCCGCGTTCGGCGGGTGGGCAGCTACCCATAAGCCGATGAGGCCGATCACGTTCGACATGCCGTCGAACGAGGAATGGATCCCGTCGGCTTGCATGCTGACAGAGCCGGTCATCCAGCCGTAAATCAGCTTCGCCGCCGCCACGCCCCAATTCAGGCCGAGGATGACCCACAGGATCAGGCTTGTCTCCCGCCCGGCCGCGTCGTTGCTCACGTTCTCTCGTTCCGTCTTTGTCTCACGCCGGCTCATTGCCCAGGCTCACCGGAAGAACAGGTACGTCATGTATCCAGCATACAGGAGCACGATTGAAATCAGCACGCGGGGCTGCCACCGCCCGGTCATTTGGATTTGAGCGAGAAAGAGAGTCATCGCGATGATCGGGAGTGTGATGCTGGCCATAGAGGCCGCATCCAGGTTCCAACCAGTCCCGATCAACCCCACTGAGACCGGAATGGCCCCTTGCAGCACCATAGCCCCCGTGATGTTCCCGACCGCCAGCGTGTCTTTCTTTTGATAGACCCAGAAGAAGCTGTTCATCGTCTCCGGCAATTCCGTTGCAATTGGAGCGACGATCAGGGACAGCACGAGCGGCGAGACGCCCATGCCGAGGGCGGCATCTTTGACGACGTGGACAAACAGGTGGGCGCCCCCGACCAGGAGACCCAGCCCCACGGCGGCCTGCGCAACGATTGCGCCGGTCGCCGGCCGGCCGGCCCGGCGGGAGAAATACAAGGGGCTGAGCTCCAGTCCACTGACCTCCCCGCTCGTCCAATGGATCTTGACATACCAACCGTACATGAGCAGAAGCACCGCTGCTGCTACAAAGCGCAAGGTCGGTACCGGCATCACGGCCACCAGAAACGCCACGCCATAAGCTGGCAGGAAGAAGATCAGGTCGAGACGAACGGCGTGGTAGTTCAATTCGAACTGATCCGTTCGCTTCTTCATCTGGCTCAGGAGCAGGAGAAATCCGGCCAATAGGGGAAGGACCATGGTGCCGAGCATCAAAGGCGCCCCGAGAATCGCGCCGATGCCGATATCGGCTTCGGCCTTGCTGTCCCCGAAGAAGATCGCGATGACCGGAATGAGCGTCTCCGGCAGCGCGGTCGCAACGCCGGCCAGGATGCTCCCGATGGCGGCGTCGGAGATGCCGAGCCGGCGGCCCAGCCATTCCACGCCGTTCGTGAAGACCGCGGCGCCGCCGAGGATGACCCCGATCGCGACGATAAAGAGCAGCAAGGAGAACAGCATAGGGCCGCATCTTAGCAAAGCGTGCCTGCCTTTACCATGCGTTGACAGTGGCTACCCGCTGTGCTATTCAACCTCGTCGGTAATGGTCCACACTTCGCGCAATCCCACCATCTCCCGCTCATTATGAGACGAAAGGCAGTAGCAACGCAGGCCCTCTGTGCGGTTGCGGCGATGCTGTGCCTTCTGGCGGCCGGGGACGGGCTCAGCCATGCCGCCAAGCCCCAAGCCCCGGTGCGCATGCCCGACCTGAAGATCCTCTCGGTGAACCCGGCGCCTCTTCCCTTCGTGGTGGCCGGACAGTCGCTGACGCTGACGATCACGGTGGAACTGCCGAAGACGCTTCCGGGAGAGGCGCTCCTCAACGTGACGACCATCATCACGTCTCCGTCGAAGTCCTCGATCCGAGTCCTGGAAAGCCAGCAACCGCTCACGGAGAAGACCGCGCCCGACGCCGCCGGCGAAAACGACAACCCCCGCCAGATCAAGATCGTCCAGACATGGGACGGCACCGACCATACCAAGCGCGTCGTGTCCGGCGGCTTCTATACTTATCAGGTGCAGGCCAAGTTGATGGTGCCGGGAAAGAACGGGCCGCTCACGCGGGAAACATCCTGGAAAAGACGCGGGAGTTTAGAGGTCAGGTAGCGGTCAAGGCCGTCAGGTCCGGTCCAACTCAGGGCGCGCGGCCCGTTCCATCAGATCTACGGCGGCCCGCCGGGGATCCTTGCCTTCAAAAAGGACCGCGCATACTTCCCGCACGATGGGCATCTCCACGTGATGGCGCCCGGCCAACGCCAGCGCGACCTTCGCCGTGCCCACCCCTTCCGCCACGGTTCGCGCGCCAGCCAGAATATCCGCCAGCTTCTTGCCCTGGCCGACCTGGACCCCGACCGCCCGATTGCGGCTGAGCGCCCCGGTGCAGGTCAGCACCAAGTCCCCCATCCCGGACAGTCCGGCGAAGGTCCGCGGGTCGGCGCCCATCGCCACGCCCAGACGGACCATCTCTGCAAGGCCCCGCGTGATGAGCGCGGCCCGGGTGTTGTGTCCGAAGCCGAGGCCGTCCACGATGCCGGCGGCCACCGCGACCACGTTCTTCAGCGCGCCGCCAAGCTCGACGCCGCACCGGTCTTCGCTCAGGTACACGCGGAAGGTCGGCGTCATCAACAGGCCCTGCAGCGCCGCAGCCTGTGGGCCCGCGGGGCCGGCCAGGACGACCGCCGTGGGGAGGTGCCGGCACACTTCCACCGCGAAACTCGGGCCAGAGAGGGCAAATACCGGCCCGCGGCACGGCGGCAGCGTTTCTTCAAGGAGCGCCGACACCAGCCGGAGCTCCTTCGGTTCGATCCCCTTGGTCGCGGTAATGATGGGCGCACCGGCCGGTAGGTGAGGCGCGAGCGCGGCCGCAACGCCGGCGGCCGCATGGGACGGCACCACAAAGATCACCCCCTCCACGCCGAAGACCGCTTCCTCCAACGACGTGGTGGTTTCCAGCGCGACAGGCAAGGACACGCCGGGGAGGTAGAGTTTGTTCTCATGAATGGCGACGATCCCGGCGGCCACCTCGGGCTCGAACGCCCAGAGCCGGACTCGCTCGCCTTTCTCGGCCAGGAGACAGGCCAGCGCCGTCCCCCACGCCCCCGCGCCGATCACCGCCAGAGAGCGGCTCATTTCAAGATGTCCTGCAGCACCGCGAGCAGATCGTCCTTCAGCTTGAATTCCACGGACGTCTCGATCCGCTCAGGCACGAGCAGCGTCGCGTGGAAGGAGACATGGCCGAGCGGAAGGGTCTCCTGCTGGGACACCCCCTCGGCGTCGGCGTCGGGTTTTTCAGGCAGGATCAGTTCAATTTTTTCGACCGCGGGCACGATGCTCGCACTATCGTACTTGCCGTACGCCCTGACGATCTCCCGGATGACGGTCGCGACCCTCTCGTTTTGCGCATGGCCGGCGACTGCGGAGGGAAACACCTTGACGACCGTTTCGCCTTCCGCCGTGAGCTTCCAGGCGGCCGGGTCCACAAACTTCTTGGCGCCGAGCGCCAGGAAGTCGTCTTGCAGTTCCTTGCTGTAGCCGCCGTAGGCGTAGCGGAAGAACCGGTAATGGAAGCCCTTGGCCTGCGTGCCGAACAATTGCAGTTCAGAAAGGAACACGAGCTGCTGAAACTTGACGTCGCCGTCGATACCGAAGGGCGCGGCCACCTTCAACAGGTAGAGCAGGAGCAGCCGATCGATCGTGGTGTCGGTGGGCGAACGCACGGCGGATTATGGCCACAGCCGCGCGCGCCTTGTCAAACACCCCCTTCCGCACCCGCGCAGGGGAAGCTTGACCGGAAAAAATGGATATGGTATTAATAATCGTTCTCAATTTGAAGCCTGGGGCCGGGCCGATATGAAGCACGCCAAAGAACTGGCAAAACTACAAGACCATCTCGCCAAGCACCGTCTGAAGGTCACAAAGCAGCGCGAGGTTATCCTGGACGCGTTCCTGCGGAATGAGCACGTGACGGCCGAACAGCTTTACCGGATGCTGGGACGCCACAAGCCGCACATCGGCTTGGCGACCATCTACCGGACCCTCAACCTCCTGTGTGAATCCGGCATTGCCCAGGAACGGCACTTCGGCTCGCAGACCCACTATGACAACGTCGTCAATAAACGCCATCACGACCACATGATCTGCACCCAATGCGGCGCCATCATCGAGTTCGAGAACTGCGACATCGAACGCCTGCAGGATCAGGTCGCGGCGCGGCACGGCTTCTCTATCACGACCCATAAGCTGGAGCTTTACGGCCTGTGTAGGCAGTGCAAACGTTAACCCTTTTTGTGGGGATGACATGCGCCTAGCTATCCATTCTATTTTCAGAAGGATGACCGCTACGGCGTTGCTGCTGGGTATAAGCGTGACCTTGTACCCGCTTCCGGCCGAGACCGCGCCGGACCGGCTCGTGATCTATTCGGGCCGCAAGGAAAAGGCGATCAAGCCGGTCGTGGACGCCTTCACGAAACAGACCGGCATCCCGGTGGACCTCAAGGTCGGTAAGACCGCGGGCCTGGCCAACGAGATCCGCATGGAAAAGGCCCGCCCGCGCGGCGACCTCTACATCTCTACGGAAAGCGGGATCGTGGAGATCCTGACCAAGGACGGTCTCCTGGAGCCGTACCAGTCGGCTGCGACCAAAGCCGTGGCCGCCGACTTCAAGAGCGCCGCCGGCACCTGGACCGGCATCTCGGGGCGGGCCCGGATCATCCTCTATAACAAGAATCTGGTCCCCGAAAAAGACGCGCCGCGGTCCATCTTCGCGCTGACCGATCCGAAATGGAAGGGGCAGCTCGCCATCGCAGGCACTCGCGAGCGGACGACGCTGGCGTGGGCCACCGCGCTGGTCGCGGCCAAAGGGGAGGCGGCCGCCCGCGACTACCTCAAGGGTCTGCAGGCCAACGGCCTCAAAATCCTGACGGACAATACGGAGGTCTGGCAAGGCGTGGGGCGCGGTGAGTTTGCGATCGGCCTGACCAACTCGCCCAACTATTACCTGGCCCGCCAGAACAATTTGCCCGTCGGCGTCGTCTACCCGGACCAGGACGCGAGCGGCTGGGGCACGCCGGTTAATCCCAACGTCGCCGCCGTGATCAAGGGTGCGTCCAATCCGGAGGCCGCCAAGAAGTTCATCGACTTCGTCCTGTCGCCCGACGGCCAGCGCATCCTCGTGACGCAGGACTACGAGATTCCCCTGGTCGACAACGCGGACGCGGGCGTGGTGTTCCCGCTCAAATCCATCAAGCGGACCGCCGTCTCGGCTCAACGACTCGCCGATCTGGAAGAGGCCACGCTCACGCTGCTGACATCGCTCGATCCCAACTGGTGACATGACGCAGACCGCCCCCATAGCCCTGGCGAGTCCGATGCCGGAGCCGGCATCGGGTTGGTTGGCCCGGGTGGGAACCACCGTGCTGCTGGCCGGAGTAGGTCTGCTAATTCTCCCGCCCCTGATCTACCTCGCGTCCTCGGCGGTTCAAGCCAGCGCTCTGGGAGCGCTTCCAATCGGCTCGCTGGCGGGCCTGACCGTCACGACACTGGCCCTGGCTTCGCTCGCGACCGTGTGGGCGATGACGCTGGCCCTGCCTCTGGCGTGGCTGGTGGTCCGCACCGATCTTCCTTTCCGCAATGCCTGCCGAGGGCTGGCCGTGATCCCGCTTGCCATCCCTTCCTACATCGGTGCCATGGCCTACATCGCGCTCCTGGGCCCCGTCGGATCGTTCAATACCTGGCTGACGGCGCTCACCGGCTCCCCTCAGCAGTGGATGAACATCTACGGCTTCTGGGGCGGCGTCTTCGTCCTGGGCCTCTTCACCTATCCCTACATCTTCTTGCTGGCCAGCGCAGCCTTGGAAGCCACCAATCCTTCCGTCGAGGAAACCGCCCGCTCGCTGGGCGAAGGCCCGTTAGGCGTGCTGCGCCGGGTTACCGTGCCGATGCTGCGGCCGAGCATCCTGGCGGGAGGGCTCTTGGTCTTTCTCTATGCGCTCTCCGACTTTGGATCGCTGTCGCTCCTCCGCGTGCAGGTGTTCACCACCGCGATCTATCACCATCTGAACACGCGGTTCGACCAGGCCGCCGCCGCCATGCTCTCCTTCGTGCTCGTCCTCATCACTCTTGCGGTGCTGGTCAGCCAGCGGTACCTGCTGAGCCGGCGCTCGTATGTGACGATCACGGGCACCGCGCGCGTCGCGCGTCCCGTCCATCTCGGCCGGTGGCGCTGGCCCGCGGTCGCACTGGCGGGCGGGATCCTGAGCCTGTCGGTCTTCATCCCGGTGGGCGTGCTCATCGCCCAGACCGGCACCGCGGGTCAGTTCCTGGGTGTCCTGGGCGAACAGTGGGGGTTCGTCAAAAACAGCCTCGCGCTGGCCGGCACAGCCGCCACTCTCGCCATGATCATCGGATTCCTCATCGCCTTTACCGCCGGGCGCACCAAAGGGCCGGCCGGCACGGCGCTCTCGGGAACCGTCCAGGTGGGTTACGCGATCCCCGGCACCGTCCTCGGCCTGAGCCTGATCCTTCTGTACAACACGTACCTGCCCTGGCTGTATGGAACGGTCGGCATCCTCGTCGTGGCGTACCTGATCCGCTTTCTCACCCAGTCCGTCCAGGGCATCGACGCGGCGCTCGCCGGCATCAACCCGCATCTCGAAGAGGCCGCGCGTTCGCTGGCCGCTTCGCCGGGAATCGTGCTGCGCCGGGTGCTGGCCCCTCTCGTGCGCCCCACGCTGTTCGCGGTCTGGACGTTGGTGTTCATCGCCGCCATGAAGGAACTCGACGCCACTCTGCTGTTACGGCCGGCCGGCTTCGACACCGTGCCGGTCCGGATCTACATCCATACGGTGGAAGCCGAGTACGCGAAAGCGGGTGCGCTGGCGCTGCTCCTCATCGCGTTCACGGCGCTGCCCTGGCTCGTGGTGACGCGTCTGCGGGAAAAGAAGATCGTATGACGCTGATCGAGCTCTCCCGCCTGTCGCTGACCTATCCCAACGCCGTCGAACCGGCCCTCTACGATCTCTCTCTGGACGTCGCGGAAGGGGCGACCCTGTCCATTCTGGGCCCGAGCGGCTGCGGCAAGACCACCGTGCTCCGGGCCATCGCCGGCTTCGAGCATCCCCAGGCGGGAGAGATCCGGATCGCCGGACGCCTGGTGTGCAACGGGAAGCATTGCGTCCCGCCTGAAGAGCGCGGCGTGGGGATGGTCTTTCAGGACTACGCCTTGTTCCCCCATCTCACCGTGTCGCAGAACGTCGCGTTCGGGTTGCGGCGCCTGGAGCCGCAGACGGCCGCACGGATGGTCGCGACGACGCTGGACCTCGTCGGCCTGGCCGACCTGAAGGATCGGTATCCCCATGAGCTGTCCGGCGGCCAGCAGCAGCGCGTCGCAATCGCCCGCGCGCTCGCGCCCAAGCCAGTCGTGCTCCTGCTCGACGAGCCGTTCAGCAACCTGGACCCGGACATGCGTGGGCAGATGCGCGAGGAAGTGCAGGAGATCCTCCGGCGAACCGGCATCACGGCCGTGTTGGTCACGCACGATCACGATGAAGCCTTCGCAATGGCCGACCGGATCGCCGTCCTGAACGGCGGCCAGCTCGAGCAGGTTGACAACCCGGAGTCCATCTACCACACTCCCGCCACCCCCTTTGTGGCGAACTTCGTCGGCCAGGCCGACTTCCTTCTGGGCCGGGTGGACAACGGCAAGATCCACACGGAAGTGGGCGTCTTCGAAAACGTGGCCGGGCATCCGGCCGGTGCGGCGGTCGAACTCATGATCCGCCCCGACGACGTGCACATCGCGCCGGCTTCTCCGGGCGTCGCCCAGATCGCGGGACGGCAATTCAGGGGGTCCGAAAACCTGTACACCGTGCTCCTGCCCTCAGGGCAACAACTCCATAGCAGCGAAACGTCCACCACGGTGTACCCGATCGGCACGTCCGTCGAGCTCAAGATCGTGGCCACGCACGTCGTCACCTTCCCCAAGAGCTAGCCTTTTTTTGTGCATATAATTGAGAACGAATCGCAATTCCATTATCAAAGGAGGGACAGTATGCAGCGATTGGCAATCATCGGGGTCCTCTCGGCCTGTCTCCTGGGGGGCGCCCCGTTCGAAGCGATGGCTGACGAGAAGACCGAGAAAGCGCTCGAGGAACGGATCAAGCGTCTCGAAAAGATAGTGGAGGAGCTGACGAAGCACGAGGCCAAGGAAGCGAAGGAAGAAGACAAGGAGAAAGACAAAGAGAAGGCCAGAGAGACGAAGGACGGTGAGAAACCCCCTGCCTATACGTTCTCCGGAGCCGGCGGCGGCAAGTCAATCTACGCCAAGCCGTTCGTGTCGTCGCCGAAGGTGACCCTAGGCGGCTACATGGACATGCTGTATCGGTCGGCCAAGAACAGCAGCATCGACAATGGTACCACCATCAACGGCAGCCGGGTGGGAACCAGCAGCACGTTCGATCAGCAGCGGTTCGTGCCGTTCTTCTACTCGGACGTCACCGACCGCTTGAAGGTCGCCGCCGAGGTCGAAATCGAGCATGGGATCCGGTCAAGGTCCAATGACGGCTCGGGCATCGAGGTCAGCCTGGAATTCGCGACCATTGATTACCTGATCCATGAAAAGCTCAACTTCCGTACGGGCATCATTCTGCTGCCCGTCGGCAAGTTCAACCTCCTGCATGACTCCCCGCTTAACGATCTGGGAGACCGGCCGCTCGTCAGCACGCTGGTCATCCCCAGCACCATGTCCGAGGCCGGCGCCGGCTTTTACGGAACCTTTTATCCGAGCCGCTTGTCCAAGCTGGATTATGAGCTGTACGTGACGAACGGCTCCAGCGGCTACCGGACCGACGGGACCCCGGTCATCACCGCGGGCGCCAGCCTCCGGGACGCGCGCCAGCGGGTCTCCACGACGGACGACGGCCTGGACAACAACAACGGCAAGGCCGTCGTGGGACGCCTGGCATTCAGTCCGGTGCTCGGCATCGAAATCGGCGGGTCGGGATATTACAGCAACTATTCTCCTATCAACCATCGACCCTTGAGCATCGCGGCCGTGGACTGGACGCTGCAGCGCGGGCCGTTCGAGCTGATCGGGGAAGCTGCCTGGGCCTACGCCAAGGACAACTCCAAGGACCTGTTCGGCAATCCGGCCCCCGATCCGACCTTCGCCGGTCACTTGCTGCCCCAGCGAATGGGCGGATTCTACGTGCAGGCCAATTATCACTTCATGCCCGAAGCGCTGAAACGCTGGCTGCCGACGCATTTTAAAGACTCCTCGACGTTCACGGGGGTGATCCGATGGGACGACGTCAACACGAATCGTGACGTCGCCGGGGGACCCGGCGATGTGCAGCGTCTGACGCTGGGGCTGAATTTCCGGCCGGTCGAAGATACGGTCTTCAGACTGGACTACCAGTTCAACTTCGAAGACGGGAAGATGAATCGCATCAACAACGACGCGCTGCTCCTTTCGGTGGCGACGTATTTCTAACCATGCTAAGATGCCGCGCCCTGGAAATCGCCCGGCGGCTCAAGGAAAAAGGATGTTGAGAATGGTGCTGACGGCAGCGCTACCGTTATGGATTGCCCTCGCTCCTCTGGCCATCGCGGCAGAACCCGGCAAGCGGACCTGGGACCCGGACTTGAAGCGGTGGTTGACCGAGGAAGAGCTCGGCAGCATCGAAGTCTACCTGACCGAAGAGCAGGCGTTGAAGCTGCTGTTCCCGCAATCCCAACAAGTGCGGGCCGAGGAACTCCGACTGACCCTCGAGCAGAAGGCGCGCATCCAGGAACGGATCGGCTGGAAATTCCCCGAGGAATCCTTCCGGGCCTTCAAGGCCGAAACCAACGGCAAAGTGGACGGCTACGCGGTGCTCCAGGAGACGATCGGCAAGCACCGCCCGATCACCTACATGGTCGGCGTGACCCCGGAGGGCAGCGTCTCCGCTGTCGAGATTCTGGTGTACCGTGAGAGCAAAGGGAGCGAGGTCCGGATGAAGCGATTCAATTCCCAATATGAGGGCAAGACCCCCCTCGACCCCATCCGGATCAACAAAGACATCATCAACATCACGGGCGCGACGATGTCGGTGCGCTCGGTGAGCGCCGGGGTCAAACGCGCCCTCGTCCTGGTCGACGAGTTCTACCGCAACCGCCGCTGAACCCATCATGCGCAATTTCAACACTCGCTTCCGTCTCCTCGACACCGACCACAACATCCGCCTGCTCTATACCCTGTTCATTCTCACCCTCTTCGCCGGGTTCCTGTTCACCATCTACTGGGCGCACAGCACCACCGGCCTCTCCTATACAGGGCTCGCGAAGCACTACCTCGGCTCGGACGAGACGTTCGGCCAGCCCAAGTCCTTCCGGGAGCTGGCCGAGACGACCCATTTCCACTTCTTCA
>CAYYLQ010000027.1:0-17856 GCA_964472655.1 uncultured Nitrospirales bacterium | reverse complement strand
ATGGCCTTCTTGTCCTCGATGAAGTCCCCCAGGTGGCTGTCTTCCTCCTCGCCGATGGGCGTCTCCAGCGAGATCGGTTCCTTGGCGATCTTGAGGATCTTGCGGACCTTGTCCAGCGGGAGGTCCATCTTCTCGGCGATCTCTTCCGGCGAGGGCTCACGCCCCAGCTTCTGGACCAGATGCCGGGAGGTGCGGATCAACTTGTTGATTGTCTCGATCATGTGCACGGGGATCCGGATCGTGCGGGCCTGATCGGCGATGGCGCGGGTGATCGCCTGGCGGATCCACCAGGTCGCGTACGTGCTGAACTTGTAGCCCCGCTTGTACTCGAACTTGTCCACGGCCTTCATCAGACCGATGTTGCCCTCCTGGATCAGGTCCAGGAACTGGAGCCCGCGGTTGGTGTACTTCTTGGCGATGCTGACCACCAGGCGCAGGTTGGCCTCGACCAGCTCGGCCTTGCCCCGCTTGACCCGCTCTTCGGCGAGCGCCAGCAGCTTCACCCCCTCGCGGAGCTCCTCGGCGGGCACCAGCACCTCGGCCTCGACGGCCCGGATGCGCCGGCGCGCATGCTGGGCCGCCTTGTCGATCTCGTGGAGGGCTTCCACGTGGACGCCGGTTTTGCGGCGGACCGCGATCATGGCCTGCCGCCCGCGGCTGAGCTTTACCAGCAGGGCGTTGCCTTCGTCACCTACCACGCCGAGGCGGCGCCGGCAGTGGGCCAGCTCCCGCTCGCAGGCCGCGATCTCGTGCGCCAGGTCCCGCACCCGCTGGATGAACTTCTCGCGCTGGGCCGGATGGAGGTTGAGCGTATCCACTTTTTCCGCGACCAGCCGCCTGGCTTCGTTCAGCTTGGCTTTGAGCTCTTTCCGCTTGGCCGGGCTGATCTTGGGCTTCCGGTTCCGGGCGTACAGGGCCAGCAGGCCCTTCGTGAACGGCTTGACCTTGCGGATGGCGTCCAGGGTCTTCTTGCGGAGCTCGTCGTCGTCCTGCTCGACGACTTCCTCGAATTCCTCATCCACTCCCGCCGAGACCACTTCCCGCGCCGGGATCTTCTTGGCCCTGACCTGGTCCACGAGGGCGAACAGCGCCTTGACCGTCATGGGCATCCCGAAGACCACCGTCGAGATGTCTTGCTTGCCCTCCTCGATGCGCTTGGCGATCTCGATCTCCCCCTCCCGGCTGAGGAGCGAAACACTGCCCATCTCTTTGAGATACAGCCGGACCGGATCGTCGGTGCGGGCCAGGTCTCCCGGCGTCAGGTCGATCTTCTTTTCCTCGACTTCTTCCGTCTCCTCGGCGTCCTCGGCGTCTTCGGAGGGGCCTTCGCCGTCGGACATCATCTGCTGGTACCGCTCCCCCTCGGGGGAATCGATGATCTCGATGTCCATCTCCCCGAACATGGTCATCAGGCTGCTGAGCCGGTCGGTCGAAACCTGATCGGCGGGCAGATTCGTGTTGAGATCGCGGTAGGTCAGGAAGCCCTTCTCCTTGCCCATGGAGATCAGGCGTTTGACTTCTTCGGTTCTTTCTTCCTTAGGCATTGACGCTCCCGACTTCGGTCAGTGGTAAAGGCCCGGCGCCGAGCAAGCGCTGCTTTTCCTGTTGCAGCGCGTTCAGCCTGAGCAGGAGGGTGCGTGAAGCTTCCGCCTGCCCGACCCGCTCGGCGGCGCTCTGGGCCGCTTTGACTTCCTGGATTTCGTTCACGATGCGTTTGAGTTTCAGGGCCTTCAGGCTTTCGCGGAAGGCCGCGCCGGCATCGTCGTAGGGCAGTTCGCTGAGCGCGTACGCCCGGACGATGCTCCCGCAGACACCGTCCTCCTGCGCCCGGACAATCAGCGCGTTGACCGCGACGTCGCCCGGCGCGTCCCGCCCTTCCAGAGCCAACGAGATCAGCCGCCGGACGCGGGGGTCCGTGAAATCGTCGGCCGCGAGCTGCGCCGCCATCTCCGTCGTCAGCTTCTCATGGAGAAGCAGCCGCACGAGGACTTCCTCGTCTTTCGGAAGAGGAGCGGCCTCCTGCTCGACCTGCGGTTCTTCGGCTGCAACCTTTCGCGGGAGGCTCCGATACCGTTCCAGCAGGACTTTCTCATCCATGCCCAGCCGGTCGGCGACGTGCCGGATGGCGGCGGCTTTTTCGACCGGATTGCTCAGCTTCTGCAGGAGCGCCAAGACCTCCTCCACGCACCGCACCCGCTCTTCCACGCTCCCCCGACGATCGGTCGTCAGGCTGCCCGCCACGGTGAAGTCCAGCAACGAGGGCGCCTTCTGAACGAGCGCCGTGAAGGCTTCGACGCCGCGGGACCGGACGAACGTGTCGGGATCGTCGCCCGCCGGCAGGCTGCCCACCTGGACGGCAAGACCCGCCCCGAGAAAGAGGTCCAGGGTGCGCAAGGCCGCGCGCACGCCGGCCGCGTCGGGATCAAAGAGCAGCACAACCCGGCGGGTGAAGCGCCGGATGACTTCGATATGTTCCGGCGTGAGCGCCGTGCCCAGGGTGGCGACCACGTTGGTCAGGCCGGCCTGGTGGAGCGCGATGGCGTCGAAGTAGCCCTCGACGATGACGACCTGATCCTCACGCGCGATGCCTTCCCGCGCCGACTCCAGCGCGTAGAGCGTCCGCCCCTTTCGGAACAGCGGCGTTTCCGGAGAGTTGAGATACTTGGGCACGCCGTCATCGAGCACGCGTCCCCCGAATCCAATGATGCGTTTCTGGAGGTCGCGGATCGCCAGCATGACCCGCCCGCGGAACCGGTCGTAGTAGCCGGACGCGTCGGAGGGTTTTTTGCTGCCCTGCTCCCGCGCGACGATCAGACCGGCCGCGACCAGGTCCTCGACGGTCCATTTCTCCTTGCCGCCGCCGCCCGTCTTGGCCAGGGCCTTCAGCAGACCGTCCCAGGACTGGGGCGCGTACCCGATGCCGAACCGCTCGATCGTCTCCGCCGTGATCCCGCGGTCCCGCAGGTACGCGCGCGCCGGTTCGGCGGCCGGATCGGTCAGCAGCGTCCGGTGGAAGAAGTCGGCGGCGGCGCGGTTCAACACGACCAGTCGTTCCGCCTGCTCGGCTCGCTGCTTCGCCGCCGGCGACGCGGGCTTCTCCTCCACGCGGATTCCCAGCTTCTCGCCGAGCGCGCGCACGACCGTCGGGAAACTCGCCCCCTCGATCTTCATCAGGAAGGTGAAGACGTTCCCGCCCTCCCCGCAGCCGAAGCAGTGGAACATCTGGCGTGACGGGCTGACGGTGAAGGAAGGGGTCTTCTCGGAATGGAACGGGCAGAGGCCTTTCCAGTGTTGCCCCGCCTTGGCGAGCGAGAGGTGAGCCTGGACGATTTCGACGATGTCTGCCCGATCGCGAATCCGGCTGATGACGTCTTCTGGAATCAGCCCTCTATCCACCCTGCCTCCCGCATCCGGCCAGACACTCAAACTGGTAACGTTAACAAAAAAACGATGCCTGCGTCAAAGAACTCCGGCGCCCAAACAGCCTTAGCCGGGAGGCCAGGTCATTGGGCGGCCGCCCAGCACGTGCAGGTGCAGGTGAAAGACCGTCTGACCCCCGTTCCGGCCCGTATTGGCCACCACCCGATAGCCCGATTCGGCGATGCCCTTTTTCCTGGCCACCAGGGTCGCGGCTTCCAAGAGACGGCCCAACAAGGCTTGGTCGCCCGCGCCCGCCTCGCTCAAAGAACCGAGGTGCCGCTTGGGGATCACCAGCACGTGGACCGGCGCCTGCGGGTTGAGGTCGTCAAAGGCCAGGACATCGTCGTCCTGCAGGACGACCTTCGACGGGATCTGGCCGGAGCCGATCTTGCAGAAGACGCAATCGCTCATTTGGCCTTCCGCGACTCTTTTTCCTCGATCCCGCTCCGCCCGAACCGCCGGGCCAACTCCTGATAGACCTCGGTCGGCGGCACTTCGTGATAGCCCAGCGCGACCAGCAGGTGGAACAGCAGGTCGGCCGACTCGTGCACGATCTCCTCGCGCCTGCGTCCCTTCGAGGCCAGGATCACTTCGCCGGCTTCCTCCGTCACCTTCTTGAGAATCTTGTCCTGCCCCGCGGCCAGCAGCGACGCCACGTAGGATTCAGGAGTCGGCGCTCGCTTGCGTTCCAGGATGGTCTCGTACAGGCGGTCCAGCACGCCCCCCTGCGCCTCGGCGGTTTTGGCGCCGCCCTCACAGGAATCCGTGAGATCCGAGAGTTTGGTAAAGAAACAGGCGCGCTCGCCCGTGTGGCACGCAGGCCCGTCCGGCGTGACCGTGATCAGCAGGGTGTCCTGGTCGCAATCCACGAAGACCTCGCGGACCTGCTGGCGGTGGCCGGAGGTCGCGCCCTTTTCCCACAACTCCTGCCGGGAGCGGCTCCAGAAATGCGCGATGCCGGTCTCCAGGGTCTTCTGCAGAGCCTCGCGGTTCATGTAGGCGACCATCAGCACCGTCCCGTCGCGCCAGTCCTGGAGGATCACGGGGATCAGCCCCTTCTCGTCGAACTTCAGCGCCGAGATCGCCGCCGCGTCCATCAGTTGTTCCTCACCGGGATCCCCCGGGATCGCAGATAGTCCCTGGCCTCGCGGAGCGTATGCTGGCGGTAGTGGAAGATCGAGGCGGCCAGCACGGCGTCCGCCCGGCCCTTCGCGAATCCTTCGTACAGGTGCTCGAGGGTGCCCGCGCCGCCGGAGGCGATGACCGGAATCTCGACGGCGGCGGCGATGGCGGCGGTCAGGGCCAGATCGTAGCCTTCCTTCGTCCCATCCCGATCCATGCTGGTCAGGAGAATCTCGCCTGCGCCGAACGACGCCATCTTGCGCGCCCACTCGACGGCGTCCAGGTCGGCGGATTTCCGCCCGCCGTGGGTGAACACGTCCCAACGGTCGCCCGCCCGCTTCGCGTCGATGGCCACCACAATGCACTGGGTGCCGAAGCGCTCGGCCGCCTCCTGGACGAATTCCGGGCGCTGGACGGCCGCCGTATTGATGCTCACCTTGTCGGCGCCGGCCCGCAGCAGGTCGCGGATGTCGTCGAGCGCGCGCACGCCGCCGCCAACCGTCAGCGGCATGAAGACCTGCTCGGCCGTACGGGAAACCACGTCGATGAAGATCTTGCGCTCCTCGTGGGACGCCAGGATGTCCAGGAAACAGAGCTCGTCGGCGCCCTCCGCGTCATAGGCGCGGGCCGCCTCGACCGGGTCGCCGGCGTCCTTGAGGTTCACGAACCCGACCCCTTTGACGACGCGGCCCTCCTTCACGTCCAAGCAGGGAATGATGCGCCTGGCCAGCACGCAAATGCCCCCTTACCCTCTCACTTCGCGGCGGTCATCGCCGACCGCAGATCGAGCAGGCCTTCGTACAGCGCCTTCCCGAGGATCGCCCCAATCACTTTTGGCCCAAGCGCGCGCAGCAGGCGGAGGTCCTCCGTCCGCGTGATCCCTCCTGAGGCGATCAGCGGCACCGGACAGGCGTCCGCCATGCGCTGCAGGCTTTCAAGATTCGGGCCTTCCAGCATACCGTCCCGTGCAATGTCGGTATAGATCACGGCGTACACGGGCAAGCCCGCCAGCCGGACGACGAAGTCCGCGGCGTCGAGATCGGCCATATCGGTCCAGCCCTGTACCGCGACCTTGCCGCCCTTGGCGTCCACACCGACGATCACGCGGCCGGGAAAGCGCCGGCAGGCCTCCGTAAGAAGCGGCTGGTCGCGGACGACCGCGGTGCCGAGGACGACCCGTTCGACTCCCGACGAGAGATACGACTCGATCATCTCCGGCGTCCTGATGCCGCCGCCGACCTGCACCGGGATGGTGACGGCCTTCAGGATGTTTTCGATCGTCGCGCGGTTGCGCGGCGTCCCTTCCACGGCCCCGTTCAGGTCCACGACGTGCAGGAGTTGGGCCCCTTCCGTCTCCCAGCGCCGCGCCACCTCGGCCGGATCCTGCGAGTACACCGTTTCATCCTGCATCCGCCCCTGGCGCAGCCGGACGCAGCGCCCGTCCTTGAGGTCAATGGCGGGGATCACGATCACGGAGCGGCCCCCGAGTCAACCCGATGCCTTGGAACCGGCGTACCCAAGGGAAAGCCTCGCAGCACGTGGTCAACGGCGGAGTCGGCGAGTTCCTCCACCGTCAGGAACCGCGCCCCGCGTTCGAGAAACCCCGACAAGTCTTCGGTGAGTGGGCGCTGCCGCTCGTAATAGTCTCCGATCCACAGGATTTTGCCGTCCTTGACGCTGATGAGCCGAACCGAAAACCCGACGGCAGCCGCGTCTCTGGGCTGCTCCAGGCCGATCGCGCTGCCTTTCCGTTCCCTGTAGACCCTCACGGTCCCCTCCAGCACGGCCCCCACGTCCAGCCGCTCGCCGATGTCCCGAAGCAACGCCCGATCGGCCTCCGTCGCCGGCATCGCCGGGATTGCGTCGCGAACCAGTTGGGGAGGGACGACAGCCAAGCCCTCGCGGGTGTTCAACTTGCGGTAGAACAGCTCCGCCAATTTGTCGCCGGCGATCGGCGGCGGCGCCGGCGCGGCGTACCCTCTCTCCTGCCCCGGCGTCGGCGGCGACATCATGAACGGGAGCACGGCGACCCGCATGATTCGGTACTGCTCGATCTGCGGAGTGGTGACCGTTTCCGACGTGGTCGCGCCGCATCCGGCCAGCGCGCCCACCAGCATGGCGGCCGGAAGCAATGCGCGCGTCCTCACGAGAGACCCCCGAAGTTCCGGATGATCCGCAGGCCTTCCTGCTGGCTCTTCTCCGGATGAAACTGGCAGGCGAAAATATTGTCGCGCGCGATGCTGGACACGAAGGGCGTGCCGTACTCGGTCGTCGTGCAGGCCACGGCCCGGTCGTCCGGCACCACGTAATACGAGTGGACGAAATACATGAAGGCGCCGTCGGGGACGCCTTCGAGCACGGGCGGCCGTTGCCCGATCGCGATCGCGTTCCATCCCATGTGCGGCACCTTCAAGCGGGCCGGGGAGCCGTTCGACGGAAACCGCACGACCTTGCCGGGGATCACGCCGAGCCCGCGGTGCCGGCCGAACTCTTCGCTCTCGCTGAACAGCAATTGGAACCCGAGGCAGATGCCCAGAAACGGCTTGCCGGCGGCGATCGCCTTCGTGACCGGCTCGACCAATCCGTACCGTTCGAGATTGCGCATGCAATCGCCGAAGGCCCCCACGCCCGGCAGGACCACGTGGCTCGCGTCGGCGATCGCCTTGGGGTCGCGTGTGACCGCTGCCCGGTGCCCCACGGCCTCGAAGGCCTTCTGGACCGACTTGAGATTGCCCATGTCGTAATCCACGATCGCGATCACAGGCTGCCTTTCGTCGAGAGCACGCCCTTGACCCGGGCGTCGACCGCGACCGCCTGATCCAGCGCCTTCGCCAGGGCTTTGAAGATGGACTCCATGATGTGGTGCGGGTTCCGCCCGTACGCGACGTTGACGTGCAGGTTCATGGCCGCGTGCGTCGTCAGGGCCTGGAAGAAATCCTCGAAGAGATACAGGTCGAAACCCTTGATGCGCCGGTGCGGCAGCTTGACGTTATAGACCAGATAGGGCCGCCCGCTGAGGTCCACCGTCACCTGCGCCAGCGTCTCGTCGAGCGGGACCCAGGCCGTCCCGAACCGGCGGATCCCTTCCTTCTTGCCGAGCGCCTTCTTCAGCGCCTCGCCGAGCACGATGCCGATGTCCTCCACCGTGTGGTGGTCGTCGATGTGCGTGTCCCCCGCGGCTTTGATCGTGAGGTCGAAGAAGCCGTGCTTGGCCAGCAGGTCCAGCATGTGGTCCAGGAAGGGAATGGACGTGCTGATCCGGCGCTTGCCGGTCCCGTCCAGGCCCAGCCCGATCGTGATCCGGCTCTCGGTGGTGTTCCGTGCGATCGTGGCCCGCCGCGCGCGCTTCATCGCAGGCGGACTTCCACGGAATGGGCATGCGCGTCCAATCCTTCCATCTGGGCCAGGCGGACGATGTGGTCCCTTGCCTTGGAAAGATCCTCCTTCGCGTATGAAACGATGTTGGACCTTCGCACGTAAGCCTCCAGTGAAAGAGCCGAGTGAAAGCGCGCCGAGCCCCCCGTTGGAAGGATGTGGTTCGGCCCGGCCACGTAATCGGCGACGGCCGGCGCCGTGTGCCGCCCGATGAACAGCGCCCCCGCGTGGCGGACCTTCTCGATGTACGCGAAGGGATTCTCCACCGAGAGCGACAGGTGCTCCGGGGCGATCTCGTTCGCCAAGGTGATCGCCTCGTCCATCGTGGGGACGACGAACACCATTGCGTGCTGGCCGACGGCGCGCGCGGCGATTTTCCGGCGCGCCAGGGATTTGAGCTGCTCCTTGACCTGCTTGACGACTTCCTTCGCCAGCGGAGCGGAGGTGGTCACCAGCCAGACGGCGGCCTGCTCGTCGTGCTCCGCTTCGCAGAGGAGGTCCGCCGCCACATGCGCGGGATTGGCCCCCTCGTCGGCGACGATCAGCAATTCGCTGGGCCCGGCGATCATGTCGATGCCCACGGTGCCGTACACCAGCCGCTTGGCGGTCGCCACAAAGATGTTGCCCGGCCCGACGATCTTGTCCACGCGGGGAATTGTCTTGGTCCCGTACGCCATGGCCGCGATGGCCTGCACGCCCCCAATGCGATAGACCTCGTCCACGCCGGCGATGTCCGCCGCCACCAGCAGGTACGGGCTCAGCTCCCCTTTGGGCGCCGGCACACACATGACGATCCGCTTCACGCCGGCCACCTTGGCCGGGATCGCGCTCATCAGCACCGAGGACGGATACACGGCCTTTCCGCCTGGCACGTAGAGTCCGACGACGTTCAGGGGCAGGATCGTCTGCCCGAGGGTGATAGTCCCGTCTTGCCACATCCAGGTCTGCGCGCGGGGCTTTTCCCGTTCGTGAAAGGCCGTGATGCGGTGGGCCGCGTACCGCAGCGCGTCCCCTTCTTCCTTGCGGATCTTGTAGTAGGCCTCTTTGATCTGATCCGGATTCACCCGGAACTGGGCCGGCTTCAGGGAGACCTTGTCGAACTTGCGGGTATAGCGGCTGACCGCGCTGTCGCCCCCCCGCTCCACCGCCTTGAGGATCGTCTTCACCGCGGCTTCGATCTTGCCGCTGCCCAGGTTCGAGCGCGTGATGATCTTCTTCACGGCCGCCTTGTAAGAGCGATCCGATACCGCCAAGACCTTCATGAACGTCCCCCTTGCAGCCCCGCCCGCAACGCCTCGATCAAGCCGTTCACCCGTTTGGGCTTCAACTTGAGGCTGGCCCGGTTCACGATGAGGCGGGCCGTCGATTCCGTGATCACGTCCGTCACGACGAGGTCGTGGGCGCGGAGAGTCTTGCCGCTCGAGACCAGGTCCACGATGCGGTCCGCCAATCCCACCAACGGCGCGAGTTCGACCGACCCGTACAGTTTGATGATCTCGATGGGAATGCCCTTTTGCGTAAAGTACCGCTCCGTCAGATTCGGGTACTTGGTCGCCACGCGCAGCCTTGTCGCATGTCTCCCGTTCCGCTGAACGGCGGACTCGGGAGCGGCCACGGCGAGGCGGCAGGCCCCGAATCCCAGGTCGAGCGGCTCATAGACGTCGCTCGCCTGTTCCATCAGCACATCCGCGCCGACGATCCCCGCGTCCACCGCACCGTACTCCACGTAGGTCGGCACGTCGCTGGGCCGGACGATCATGAGCGTCGTCCCGCTGGCCGGGTGCTCAAAGATCAGCCGGCGGCTGTCGGGGGAGGCATCCTTCGGCGCAAGCCCCACGCGCCTGAACAGATCGAGCGCCGGCTCCAGCAGCTTTCCCTTCGAGAGGGCAATCGCGAGGGTGTCCGTCATACCCGCTCCGCCTCCCGGCGGATCTGCGCCCCGAGTCCGGTCAGTTTGGCGTCAAGGCGCTCGTACCCCCGGTCCAGGTGATAGACGCGGGACACGCGGGTCTCGCCTTCGGCGGCCAGTCCGGCCAGAATGAGACAGGCGCTGGCTCTGAGATCGGACGCCATGACCGGCGCGCCGCCCAGACGCTCGACGCCGGTGACAACGGCATGGTTCCCTTCGATCCGGATATCCGCGCCCATGCGCTGGAGCTCCAGCACGTGGATGAAGCGGCTTTCAAAGACGGTCTCGGTGATCACGCTGCTCCCACGGACGACCGCCATCAGGGCCATCATCTGGGCCTGCATGTCGGTGGGCAGGCCCGGATACGGCAGGGTCTTTAAATCGACGGCCCGGAGTTTCCCGCCGGCCCGCACCTGGATCGCTTCCTTTTCCACTTTCAGCTCCGCGCCCGCTTCCCTGAGCTTGGCGAGCAGGGCCTCGCAGTGATCGGGCCGGCAACGCGCGACGCGGACCTCGCCGCCCGTAATGGCGCCGGCGACCAGATACGTGCCCGTCTCGATGCGATCCGGCACGATCTCATGATCCGCCCCGCGCAGCTCCGGCACGCCTTCGATCGTGATGACGTCGGTGCCGGCGCCCGAGATTCGCGCGCCCCGCTTGCTCAGAAAATTCGCTAGATCGGAGATCTCCGGCTCGCGGGCGGCGTTCTCAAGGACCGTGGTCCCCTCCGCCAGGCAGGCGGCCATCATGATGTTCTCCGTGCCGGTGACGGTCGTCAGGTCGAAGTAAATCCTCGCGCCTTGCAGCCGGCCGCGCACCCGGGCGTGCACATTCCCGTGCTCGATCCGGATCTCGGCCCCCATTTTCTCGAGCGCGGCCAGGTGCAGGTTGATGGGCCTCGCCCCTATGGCGCACCCGCCGGGGAGTGCGACGACCGCCTCGCCCCATCGCGCGACGAGCGGGCCCAGCACCATGACCGAGGCCCGCATCGTCCTGACCAGGTCGTAAGGAGCCTCGCGGGATGCGATCGCATCAAGCGACACCGTATAGCGGTCCCCTGCGGCCTCCACGTTCGCGCCGAGATGAGTCAGCACCTTCGACATCGTGACCACATCCCGCACGGCGGGTATGTTGGTCAACGTGCAGGTTCCCTTGCCCAAAAGCGTCGCCGCGAGGATCGGAAGGGCCGCGTTCTTGGCCCCGCTGATGCAGACTTCGCCCGCCAAACGCCGGCCTCCCTGAATGACCATGCAGTCCATCACGACCCTCTTTGACCGTCACGCTTGGCGGAGAGCACCCGCTCGATCCCGGCCGCGTCCTTGCGGCACTCGACGGAATCGAACGCGCCGCACGCACGCGCCAGGCGCGTCACATCTTGCGCCTGGCCACATCCCATTTCTACGATCAGTCTTCCGCCTCGCTTCAGCAGCGCGGGAGATTGATTAATGAGTCGACGATGATAGACCAACCCGTCGTGGCCGGCAGCCAGCGCCATGTGCGGTTCATAGCAGGCGACTTCCGGCTGCAACCCGTCCAATTCCTGCTCCGGAATGTAGGGCGGATTGGAGACGATGACGTCAAAGGCCCCCACGTTCGCGGCGCAAAACGCCTCCAGCACATCAGCTCGGACAAGCCTGACACGATCTGCAACGCCATGCCGAATCGCGTTGGCGCGAGCGACGCTCAACGCAGGCGCCGAAAGATCGAGCGCATAGACCGTCGCGTCGGACCGTTCCCAAGCCACCGCCACGGCGATGCAGCCCGACCCGGTCCCCACGTCGGCAATCACCGGAGCACCGCGGCCCGCGACGGCCCTGAGCGTTTCCTCAACGAGGAGTTCGGTCTCCGGCCTGGGGATCAGCACGTCCGGCGTCACAGTAATGTCCAGACCACGGAACTCCTGCGTGCCCAACAGGTATTGAATCGGTTCGCGCGCCGCGCGGCGCCCGATGAAAGCCCAGGCCCGTTCGGCCTGGCGCGCGGAGACCGGGCGTGCGGCGTCCAGGATCAGCGCATACGCAGGCACTTCCAGGGCGGCAGACAGCAGCCAATCGCTCTCCTGAACGGCATTCGCGATGCCCGCGTCCTCCAGCAGATCACGGGCCTGCCGGCGCAGTGCGCCGATGGCTACGCCTGCTGTGGCAACGTCCGCACTCATTGACCTTTCTCCTCCGTCTCCACAACCTGGTCCGCGGCGATCAGCGCCTCGATGATCTCATCCAGATCGCCCGCGAGGACCTGGTCCAACCGGTGCAGGGTCAGCCCGATGCGGTGATCGGTCACTCGGTTCTGTGGGAAATTGTAGGTCCGGATCTTCTCGCTTCGGTCGCCCGAGCCGACCTGGGATTTCCGCTGCTGGGCGATCTCGCTCTCCTGTTTCTCCCGTTCGGCTTCCATGATGCGGGCCCGGAGATTGCGCATCGCCTTGTTGCGGTTCTTGAGCTGCGACCGCTCATCCTGGCACGTCACGACGACCCCTGTCGGGATGTGCGTGATCCGCACGGCCGAATAGGTCGTGTTCACGCTCTGCCCACCGGCGCCGGAGGAGCAGAACGTGTCGATCTTCAGATCGTTGGGATTGATCTGGACGTCCACTTCTTCGACCTCCGGCATCACCGCCACCGTCACGGTGGACGTGTGGATGCGCCCGCTGGCTTCCGTGGCCGGCACGCGCTGGACCCGGTGGACGCCGCTCTCGTGCTTGAACCGGCTGTAGGCGCCCTTGCCCTCGATCAGCAGGACGGCCTCCTTCACGCCGCCGATCTCGGTGACGTTCGAGTCCATCACCTCGACCCGGCAGCGGCGCCGTTCCGCGTACCGCTGGTACATCCGAACGAGCTCGGCGGCGAAGAGGGCCGCTTCGTCGCCCCCGGTGCCGGCGCGCACCTCCACGAACGTGTTCTTTTCATCGCGGGGGTCCTTCGGAATCAGCAGCTCGCGGGCGCGGACGTCCAGTTCGACCCGCCTGCTCTCCAGTCCCCTTAACTCCTCACGGGCCAGATCCTTCATGCCCGGCTCGACACGGGCGTCCCCCAGCATCTCTTCGGCCTCGACGATGTGTTTGAGCACGGCGCAATACTCGTGATAGAGATCCGCCTGCGCGGTCAGCTCCGCGCGTTCCTTGTTCAGCTTCTGGATCTGAGACGGCTGCGACAGGACGGCGGCATCCGACAGCGTGCGGTCGATTTCTCCCACCCGCTGCGCGGCCGTTTCGAGCTTGGCCAGAAGGGGTGATTCTTTCACGGCCGGCATGACTTCGCCTCTCTCAAAAAACAACAACACCTGCCCCACGGGAGGCAGGCGTTGCCGGGAATGCCATTTATAGGACCGCCGCCGTCAGGTGGTCTTCTTGCGCGCGTATCTTTTCTTGAAACGCTCCACACGTCCTTCGGAGTCCACGATCTTTTGCATCCCGGTAAAGAAGGGATGGCAGTTGGAGCAGATGTCCACCTTGATGTCGCCCACCGTCGAGCGGGTCTTCAGCTTGTACCCGCAGGCGCAACTGATCGTCGCTTCGCTGTACTCCGGATGTATCCCAGCTTTCATGGCACGCGCACTCCTCTCCGGTTAACGGTTCATCGAGTCTAAAAAGTCCCGGTTGGTCTTGGTGCCGCCGAGCTTGTCCATCAAAAATTCCATGGCCTCGATCGTGCCTAGCGGACTGAGGACCTTGCGGAGCACCCACATCTTGTTGAGCCGCTCCTTATCCACCAGCAGCTCTTCCTTGCGCGTGCCCGACGCGCCTATTTCGATCGCCGGGAAGACCCGCTTGTCGGCCAGACGGCGGTCCAGATGGACTTCCATGTTGCCGGTCCCCTTGAACTCTTCAAAAATCACGTCATCCATGCGGCTGCCGGTGTCCACCAGGGCCGTGGCCATGATGGTCAGGCTCCCGCCGTCCTCGATGTTGCGCGCCGCGCCGAAAAACCGCTTCGGGCGCTGCAGGGCGTTGGAGTCTAGGCCGCCGGACAGGACCTTGCCGCTGGGCGGCGCGATCGTGTTGTAGGCGCGGGCCAGGCGGGTGATGCTGTCGAGCAGGATCACCACGTCGCGCTTGTGCTCCACCAGCCGCTTGGCCTTCTCGATGACCATCTCGGCCACCTGGGCGTGGCGCTGGGCCGGCTCGTCGAAGGTCGAGCTGATGACCTCGGCCTTCACCTGCCGCTGCCAGTCGGTGACTTCCTCGGGCCGCTCGTCGATCAGCAGGACGATCAGGACGATCTCCGGATGGTTCTTGATGATCGCCCGCGCGATCGCTTGCAGCATCATGGTCTTGCCGGTCCGGGGGGCCGCCACGATCAGCCCGCGCTGTCCTTTCCCGATCGGCGTGATCAGGTCCATGACGCGGGTGCAGTATTCGGCTGAATCGTGCTCCAGGTTGATCCGTTCCTCCGGATAGAGGGGGGTGAGGTTGTCGAACAGAATCTTGTCCCGGGCGATTTCCGGATCCTCGAAGTTGATCTTCTCCACCTTCAGGAGGGCAAAGTAGCGTTCGCTCTCTTTGGGCGGGCGGATCTGGCCGGACACGATGTCGCCGGTCCGCAAATTGAACCGCCGGATCTGGGACGGCGAGATATAGATGTCGTCGGGGCCGGGGAGGTAGTTGGAATCGGGCGCCCGGAGGAACCCGAAGCCGTCTGGGAGCGTCTCCAGCACCCCTTCTCCGTAGATGACCCCGTTCTTTTCGGTCTGGGCCTGGAGAATGGCGAAGATCAGTTCTTGCTTCCGGAGGTTCGCGGCTCCGTCGATCTTCAGGTCCTTGGCGACCTCGTTCAGTTCGGTGATGTTGCGCTGTTTCAGTTGGGTCAGATACATGACCGCCTCTTTTGTTGTCGCCCCTTGGGACATATCACTCCCTTACCTCCTATTGACAATTAAAGGACCGGCCCGGCCCATTCACTCCGTTGCTTGGACAAACGACGTCGGCATTGGAGCAATGCGGCGAGTTCCATCAACGCAGGTGATACGCTACTCTTTCTTAACGGAGCCAAAACCATCTACACGGATAAAAAGCCGTGGTTTCATTAAGAACTAGCCTGGGGAAGAATCACGGGGTGGTCGGCTTTTACAGCCTGATCTGGACATAAGCATAGCCGCCGATCGGCCCTTTGTCAACCCTAATGTGAAGGGCCTCCTGAGCGCCCCCAAACGCCGCCCGCTTGGTTTGACGAGCATCGGCCCCCCTTGCTATCATGAGCCGTCTATGGATGAGCGGACTTTCACCCTGACCGAAGCCAAGCAACTGCTTCCCCAGCTTGAGGAACAGCTGCTGGCAGTCAAGAAGGAGAAGGAAGTCCTGGTCCACTCCCATGGGGAGATCAAGAAGGCCAGCGCGAACGCCCAGGCCAATGGGGGCAGTTTCGCCGGCCCCCGCTACATCCGGGCCCTTGAGCATATCAGCGACAGCGTCGAGGCCATCCAGGAGATGGGGGTTCTGGTCAAGGACCTCGACATCGGTCTCTGCGACTTTCCCTACCAGATGAACGGCCGCGTCGTCTACCTTTGCTGGAAGCTGGGCGAATCAGAAATCCGGTTCTGGCATGAGGTCGAAGACGGCTACGCGGGCCGCCAGCCCCTCGAAACCCTGACCGAGAGCGAAGGGTGATCTTCGTCATCATCGGGTACGACGGCCCGGACGGTCAGGCCAAACGGAAGCTCCATCGCCAGGCCCACCTGGACCGGATGGACCCGCTGAACAAGGCCGGTAAGGTGATCCTAGCCGGGCCGCTCACTGACGGAGCGGGCAGCCTCATTGTCATCGAGGCCGCTTCCTTGGAAGAAGCCAAGGCCTTCGCCGCCGGTGATCCCTATGTCACCCAGGGCGTCTTCGTCCGCCACGAAGTCCACCCCTTCACAAAAGTCTATCCGAAGTCTTAGCGTTGAGCAGTTCGGCGATAGTACCAACCTAAGTGACCTCGCTCAGTTCCTTCTTGACCAAAACCTCCGCCGACTTGAGCGGCTCCCGAAAAGTCATCTTCGAGTAGCAGGCATAGGTCACATAGCAATCTTGTAAACAATACTCGGCGATCTCCTTGCCGCGGCCGGCCCGCCACATGTCGGCGACCTGCTTGCCGGAACCGGACTTGGTTTCCACTCCCAGTGCCCGCGCCAGCACATCCAGCTTCACCCAGCCCCGCGTTTCCCAATTGCTCCAGACCGCCAGGGTATCGTAGACGGGCTCGATCCGGAACTTGGCCAGGCTGATCTCGACCGTCGGCTTGACCTGATGGATGATCGACCGCTTTTTGATGAAGGGCAGGTCGAAGCCCAGGCCGTTGTGGGTGATGAACAGACCGGGCCGGTTCCTGCCGATCCAATCCCAGAATTGCTGGAGCAGTGCTTTTTCTCCGCCGCCGTACCAGGCCAGGGCTCCCTGCGGCTGCATTGAATCCGAGAAGGCGAGCGCCCCGATGCACACGATCCGGCTGAAGGTGCCGTCGAACGAGGACCGGTCATAGTCCTTGTCCTGCTGGGCCGCTTCGCCCGCTTCCAGGAGATTGTCGGTCGCGGCCACATCGACTCCCGCCAGCCTGGCCCATTCCTCCTTGGGAGCCTGCACCGTCTCGATGTCCAGCACCACTTTCACGGATTCTTCAACCTTTCTCCGCACAGCGCTTCCACCAGAGGCTGATCGGCGGGCGGCAAGGGGAACTGTGGCAACTCCTCCGGCGCGACCCATCGGAGGTCGGCGCACCCCAACGGTCGAGCAAGCCCGCTCACAATCGAGCACCTGAAGAAATGCAGCTCCACGGCCTTCTCCGGATACTCATGGTGGATGACCCGGAACAGGACCGGCCGCGAGATTTCGATGTCGAGTTCCTCGCGCAGCTCCCGGCGCAGGCAGTCTTCCAGCGATTCGTCCGATTCCCTTTTCCCTCCCGGGAACTCCCAGAAGCCTCCCAGGTGAACGCCCGCCCGCCTCTGTGTGAGCAGATACCGGCCCTCTTGGACGATCAGAGCCGCCGCAACCTGGATGGGTTGGATGGCAGCCACTACCGATCCCGCTGAAACGGATACGCCTTGCAAAAACCACTCATCGGGCAGAGTAGGCAATAGGGATCGCGGGCGCTGCACACCATAGCTCCGAAGTCCATCAGCGCCTGGTTGAAATCATAGCCCTTGCCCCTCGGAATCATCGCCTCGGACAGGCCCCACAAGGCGGTCTTCTGCCTTTTCGCATCACCCTTTCCCACAAAGACCCGGTGCAGGACCCGCATCACGTTGGTATCCAGGATGGGCGCATCCTCCCTGAAAGCGAACGCCCGGATCGCCCCGGCCGTGTAGCGCCCGATGCCTTTGAAGGCCAGCAGGCGGTCGGGATCCCTCGGCAGCGTGCCGCCGTAACGGACGACCGATTCCCGCGCAATGGAGTGGAGCCGGATCGGGCGAATGTTATATCCGAGCGGGTACCAGGTTTTTTTCACTTCTGAAAGCGGGGCCTCGGCCAGGTCTTCCATCGTGGGATACTTCGCCAGCCATTCCCGGTACTTGGGGAGGACCCGGTCCACTTGGGTCTGCTGAAGCATGATCTCCGAAACAAGGATCTCGTATGGGGCGGCGGTCTTACGCCAGGGCAGGTCACGGCCATGCTGCGCGTACCACTTGAGGAGGCGTTCCCGGAACTTGCGCTTGTGGGCGGGCGAAACGGGAATCGGAGGCGAAGCCCGACGGCGTCGGGATGGTGTCTTGCCGCTTTTTGAGCGGGGTTGCCGCGCCGCGCCCACGCGGTGTCGTCCTTTAAGTCCGGGTGATTTCAGCGGCGGAGATCAGTTCCTTGGGCAGGAGGAATTCAACGTCCTCTTCGACCACCGTCACCTCCTCGACCACTTCGCCGCCGTGCGCCTTGAGGTAATCGACGACTTCGGTGACCAGCACCTCGGGGGCCGACGCCCCGGCGGAGATCCCGACCGCTTTGATGCCCCGCAGCCAGGCCGAATCGATGTCGGCGGTCGAGTCGATGAGATAGGAGGGCACGCCGCAATGCTCGCCGAGCTCCCGCAACCGGTTCGAATTGGAGCTGTTCGGGGAAC
>CAYYLQ010000026.1:0-20414 GCA_964472655.1 uncultured Nitrospirales bacterium | reverse complement strand
TTTTCAGAGCGCTTTGAGGAAGACTTCAGCCAGCCCCGGACCATCCTGGCCCGCGTGATCATCGTGGATCCGTATGAGGACGCGGTCTGGGTGAATTGGGTCTGGAAAGGTGTCCGCAACAGCGGCGAGATCAATCAGTTCTGGGCGATGATGCTCCCCGGTAAGAACATGCGCGTCTTTGCGTCCGGCAAAGACCTCGAAATGCTGAAGTCCAAAGCCCGTTCGGCTCCCGGCCCGGCGGCGGCGGCGAGCGTTGCGCCCACGACAAAGGGCGATGTGGTCGAAATGACCGTGCAGGAAGTGGAGCAGAACAAACGCGTGGCGACCAGCGTCAAGGACGTGGACGACAAGCTCTGGACCGGCGTCGTGGCTGGCGGATCGGATGCGACCTTCAAGGGCCAGACGACCATGCCCGCGCAACCAAACTTCCCGAAGTTGGAGGCAAAGTGCGGCGTCATAAAGGGCAAGCCCGGCGTGCCGACTGATGTGTTGGGCGCGGACCTTCCAGGCGGCAGCACCATGCAAAGCAAGCACGTGACCTTTAAGCGGATACCAGTGGGTTGCGTCGCCGGTCCGCCTGACGACGCTGCCAAGGCGCCTGCGCATTAAGAACCAGAGAGAGCTCTAAATAAGACGGGCGGCAGGCCTTGAGAGTCTGCCGCCCGTTTTGTTTCTACGGAGTCTCTTCTTTTTCCAACCGCTCTTTGATCTCCGCCAGCTTGTTCATGGCCTCCAGGGGCGTCATGCCGAACAGGTCCATCTGACGGACTTCCTCCAGGATCGGATGGGGTGCCGGAAGGGTCGGATCGGGCGCAGTCTTGAGAGGCAGGTCCAATCCCAACTGACCGGCGACGTCCTGAGCCGAGCCGTTTTCGAGCCGCGCCAGGACTTCCGTCGCCCGGACGAGAACGTCCCGCGGGAGTCCGGCCAGGCGCGCCACGTGGATGCCGTAGCTGCGATCGGCGCCGCCTTCCACGATCTTCCGGAGAAACAGGATCTCCTCGCCTCGCTCCCGCACCGCTACGTTGTAGTTGCGGACGCCCGCGTGCGTGCCGGCCAGGTCCGTTAGTTCGTGATAGTGCGTCGCGAAGAGCGTCCGGGCGCCGATCCGGCCGCGGTCGGCCAAACACTCGGCGACGGCCCACGCGATGCTCAACCCGTCGAACGTGCTCGTGCCCCGGCCGATCTCGTCCAGGATGATCAGACTGCGCGCCGTGGCGTGATGGAGGATGTTGGCGGTCTCGGTCATTTCCACCATGAAGGTGCTCTGGCCCTCCACGAGATTGTCCGCCGCCCCGATCCTGGTGAAGATGCGGTCCACCAATCCGATCGAGGCGGACTTGGCCGGGACGAACCCGCCCATCTGTGCCATCAGCACGATGAGCGCGGCTTGCCGTAAGTACGTGCTCTTGCCTGCCATGTTGGGACCGGTGATGATCAGGAGACGCCGGTCCGGGCCGCCGAGCTGCACGTCGTTGGGAATGAACCCGCCGGGCAGCGCCTGGCGTTCGAGCACCGGGTGGCGGCCGTCCTTGATCAGGAGCGCGTCGCTCTCGACGAGTTCGGGGCGGCAGTACCCGCCTTCCGCCGCGGCTTCGGCCAGGGAGGCAACGGCGTCGGCGAGGGCCAGCGTGCGCGCCAGGGCCTGCACCCGCGCGGCCTCGGCGGCGGCTTGGCGGCGGAGGACGTCAAAGAGCTCGTATTCAAGAGCCCGGATGCGGTCCTCAGCGCCCAGCACCTTGTCTTCGAGCGTCTTCAGATCCTGCGTGATGAACCGTTCGGCGTTGGCGATGGTCTGCTTGCGGATGTACTCGACGGGCACACGCGGCAGATTCGGTTTCGTGACTTCGATGTAGTAGCCGAACACCTGGTTGTACCGGACCTTCAGGGAATCAATGCCGGTACGTTGCCGCTCCTGCGTTTCGATGCGGGCGATCCAGGCTTTGCCGTCTCGGCTGATCGCGCGCAGTTCATCAAGGTCGGCGTTGAACCCATCGCGAATCAGGCCACCCTCCTTGACCGACGGAGGAAGGTCCGGCCGGAGCGTGCGGTCGATCGTTGCGGCCAGTTGCGCGAGATCGTCCCAGGGCTCGGCCCGCTCGCGCAGAAGGGGCGCGGTGCACGAGGCCAGCAGGCGGTTGATGTCGGGAACGGCCACGATCGAGTCCTTGAGCGCGCACAGGTCGCGGGCGTTGGCGGCGCCCAGCACAATCCGGCTCATCAGTCGCTCGAGGTCCGACACGCCTCGCAAGGCCGTCCGCAGGCGGCTTCGCCGGTTCAGATCGCCGTGGAGATCGGCGACGGCTTCCTGCCGGGGCGCGATTGTCGAACGCTCGGTCAAGGGATGCAGGAGCCACTCCCGCAGCAGGCGGGCCCCGAGCGGTGTAACCGTCCGATCGAGGACGTTGAGGAGGGATCCGTCCACCTGGCCGTCCGCCGGACGCCGGACCAATTCCAGATTGCGCTGGGTGGCGCGGTCCAAGATCATCGCGCTGCCCCGTGTGTAGGCCTGTATCCGCGCGATGTGTGAGAGGGAGGCGCCGGGCTGGGTCTCTTTGACGTACTGCAGGAGAGCTCCGGCAGCGGACACGGCGAGCGGCTTGTCGTCGCACCCGAAACCGGCGAGCGCGGCAACGCAGAAGTGCTCCAGCAAGAGCGCGCGGGCGGCGGCGTGGTGGAAGACCGACTCCGGGGTCGGCGTGATGGCGGCCGGGGTGAAACTGAGGACGGCGCGAAGGCGCTCGGCCTCGTGATCCGGAACGAGCACCTCCCGCGGCTCGATCCGTAGCAGCTCGTCGCGGAGGGCGTCCGCCCAGGGAGCGTCCAGCTCCAGCACGCGAAATTCTGCGGTCGAGAGGTCCAGCCAGGCCAGACCCACGCCGGCCGGGCCGGGCGCGAGCGCCGCCAGGTAGTTCGGTTCTCCCGCGGCCAGCAAATCGGGCTCGATCAGCGTGCCCGGCGTGTACACACGCACGACTTCCCGCCGGACGAGGCCCTTGGCCGTCTGGGGGTCCTCCACCTGGTCGCACAGGGCCACCGAGCGGCCCGCCCGCAGGAGCTTCGCGATGTAGGCGGTGGCGGCGTGATAGGGGACCCCGCACAGCGGCACCTGGTCGGCTTTGTTCTTGTCGCGCGAGGTCAGTGCGATGTCCAGCAGGCGCGAGCCTTCGACGGCGTCCTCGTAGAACATCTCGTAAAAATCGCCGACCCGGAAAAACAGGATCGCCTCTGGGTGTTGTTGCTTGACCTCGCGGTATTGCCGCATGAGCGGCGTAAGATCAGGGGGCATCCTCATCCTCGTCGTAGTCACGCAACGGCACAGGCGAGCGCGGGAGCGGAGTGGTCCGTGCGGGGCGCAGACGGTCCAGTTCTTCCTCGGCGAGGTGCAGGGCGGTGCGCGCGCGCCGCAGCTCGATGCGCAGCTTGATCCAAGCGGGGAAGAAGAGAATGCCCATGATCAACAAGCCGGCGCCGAAGGCGCTCAGGATGGGCTTGTAGATGGGGGCCGTAGACGACTGCCCGAAGTAATGGAGCAACGCTTCTTCTTCACGGTTCTGCAGGAAGAACGTGACGCACAGCGCGATGAGGAGGGCGACGAGGATCAGACGTACCATGGGCGATCATCTCTGCCGGGATCGTCGCGTCGCCCGTTTCCTCCGCGGGCGGGCCGCGGTCGTCCGCTTTTCGCCGAACGCCGCTTTCAGGCGCGTATAGGATGCCTCCAGATGCTGGGGCAGGACACGGGTCTCACCGAGAATCGGCATAAAATTGGTGTCGGCGCCCCACCGCGGGACGACGTGCAGATGGATGTGGTGCTCGATGCCGGCGCCCGCCGCTCTGCCCTGGTTCACGCCGATGTTGAACCCTTCGGGCGAGTAGGCCTTCCCGATGGCTTTGAGCGACCGCTGCACCAGCTGCAGCATGTCGAGCAGCACCGGCTCGGGCAGTTTCTCGAGAGACGCAATGTGCCGATAGGGCGCGATCAAGAGATGGCCGTTGCTGTACGGGTAGATGTTCATCAGCACATAGGCGTGGCGGCTGCGCCGTAAAATGAATGACTGGCCGTCCCGCTTGCGGGCCGGCTTCTCGCAAAAAATGCATCCGGAACCGTGCGAGGCCTGCTCGATGAAGGCCAAACGCCAGGGTGCCCAGAGTTGTTTCATGCGCCGCCCATCCCCGGTCGAACCGGATGGCGCGCGACGACCTGCGCCGCCAGTTCCACCGGTCGCGCGCCCTGCGGATGGAGCGTTACGCGTCGCCGATCGCCCCCCAAGTGCTCGATCGTGATTCGCAGGTGGGCGCCCGGCAGCACCGTCGGAGCCCGGTCCGCCCATTCGATCACGGTGACGCCCGCCGAGTCGATGTATTCCTCCAGACCGAGCCCGTTCACCGCGTCACGTTCATCGAGTCGATACAGGTCAACATGGTAGAGCGGCACGCGTCCGGCGTATTCGTGGATCAGGACGAACGTGGGGCTGGTCACCGCCTCCGCCGGCGCGCCCAGCCCGACGGCGAGGCCTCGGACCAGACAGGTCTTGCCGGCGCCCAGCGGTCCGATGAGGGCGATGGTTTCCCCTCCGGCGCACGACTCTCCCAGGAGTTTTCCGATGGCGTGGGTCGCTTCCGCAGAAGTCGTTTCCCAAACGACGACGGCATGTTCCATGGCTGTCGGACGAGCCGGAATGGCGGTCATGTTCCCGGTGCGTTGTCGGTCAAGACGTGCCGAGTAGCCTGCGGGATAGCCCGGATGACATCCCCGGCGATCAATCCCGCTTCGCCCTGTTCCGCCGCAGCGAGATCGCCGGCCAGGCCGTGCAGGAAGACGCCCGCGCACGCAGCCTCCCAGGCGGGGAGGCCCTGCGCCAGCAGGCCCACGATGATGCCGGTCAGCGCGTCACCCGTGCCCGCCGTCGCCATGCCGGGGTTGCCGGTGGAGTTGACGGCCAGGCGGCCGTCTGGCGCCGCGACGACGGTGCCCGCCCCCTTGAGAACCACGCAGACGTTCCGCTCGCGCGCCAGGCGCGAAGCCGCGCCGAGCCGGTCGCGTTGAATCTCGGCTGATGTCGTCCCAAGCAGGCGGGCCATTTCGCCCGGGTGAGGCGTCAGGATCAGCGGCCCGGACGCCCGGCCCAGCATGTCCGCGTGGCCGGCGACGGCGTTGAGGCCGTCGGCGTCCAGCACCATCGGGCGCTTTGCTTCGACGAGCAGGTTGTGCACGAGCGCCTGAGTCTCGAGGTGCCGGCCGATCCCCGGTCCGATGGCCAGCGCCGTCTTGTCGGCGGCGAATGCGAGCAACGGCGCGAGCGCCTGCTTGGACAAGGTGCGCGCCTCGGTTTCCGGGACGGGATGGGTCATGGCCTCCAAGAGCTTGGCCTCCAGCACGTCGGAGACGCTGCGGGGGGCAGCGACCGTGACGAGCCCCGCGCCGATGCGGAGCGCGGCCATGGCCGCCATCGCGGCCGCGCCGGTCTTTCCGGCCGAGCCGGCGATGATCCCGGCATGGCCGAACGTGCCCTTGTGTCCCGTGCGCGGCCGTTTGGGGAGCAGCGGACGAATGTCGGCGACCTCCAGCAACGTCACGTGGATCTTCGCGCCGCTGATGAGGTCGGATGGAATGCCGATATCGGCGACGCGGATCATACCGGCATGGTTCGGGCCGGCGCCGAGAAAGAGCCCGCGTTTGGGGCGGGCGAGCGTCACGGTGAGGGCCGCCGTGACGGCCGTGCCCAGAACGGAGCCGGTATCCCCGTCGAGCCCGGACGGCAGATCAATGGCGACGATCGGGCGGCCGGAGGCGTTCATCATGGCGATGGCGGATGCCGAGAGGCCTTTCACGGGCGCATTCAAGCCGGTTCCGAAGATGGCGTCCACCAACACCTCGCTGGTTTGGAGAAGGGGAGCCAGCACGCGGTCGAGAGCCGATTCCTTGTCCACCGCGTGGCACCGGCCGCCGGCCTTCTGAAACCGTTTCAGGTTCGTTGCGGCGTCGCCTGTAAGGGAGGAAGAGGATGTCAGAAGGACCACGCGCGCCTTGCAATTTTTCTTGCGGAGGAGCCGGGCCACGACGAAGCCGTCGCCGCCGTTCTGGCCCTTGCCCGCGATGATGGTGGCGGTCTTGCCGCGCAGGGTGCCGAAGTGCCGCTCCATTGCCCGGACCACCGCTTCCCCGGCGTTCTCCATGAGGCGGAGGCTGGGAATTTTCCGCCCCTTGATGGCGGCGCGATCCAACTCGCGCATCTCCGCGGCGGTGACGAGTTCCATTGGTTAGCGCAGGAGGTCTTTCATCTCCCGGACCGCCCGTTCGAGCCCGACCGCGACGGCGCGGGCGATGATGCTGTGGCCGATGTTGTATTCGACGATCTCGGGGATGGACCGCAGACGGCGCACGTTCCGGTAGTTGAGGCCGTGCCCGGCGAGGACCGCCATCTCCAGCTTGTACGCGAGGCGCGCGCCCTGGGCGACGGCTTCGAACTCGGTGTCCTGCTCCTTGAGCCCCGCCGCGTTGGCGTAGCGTCCCGTGTGCAGTTCGACGCAGTCGGCCTCCACGCGGCGGGCGGCCTTGATCTGATCGAGGACGGGATCCACGAAGAGGCTGACGGCGATCCCGCATTGGTGGAGGAGGGTGATCAGGTCTTTGATCCGCTGACTGTTCCCGGCGATGTCCAGGCCGCCTTCGGTGGTGAGCTCCTGCCGGCGCTCCGGGACGAAGGTAACGAGATGGGGCTTGACCTCCATGGCGATGCGGGCCATCTCATCCGTGGCCGCCATCTCGAGATCGAGCTTGGTCTGGACGGTCTCCCTGAGGAGCCGCAGGTCGCGGTCCTGGATATGGCGGCGGTCTTCCCGCAGGTGCACGACGAGCCCGTCGGCGCCGCCCATCTCCACGAGCACGGCGGCCGCGACGGGGTCGGGCTCTTTCCCGCCACGCGCCTCGCGAAGGGTCGCCACGTGATCGACGTTGACGCCTAGTCTAGCCACGGGTGCTCCCTCCGCCGGGTAGGTTCATTACCGTTGCGTATTATGTCAAAACGGTCAAAAGGCCGCAAGCAAACTACGCGACCAGCTTGGTCAAAGCTGAGACGGCGATGAAGAGGGCGATGGCGCTCGCCCATGTGAGCCAAAACCCCAGACGGTCGATCGCGACGATGTAGAAGCCGACGTAGACGACCCACGGGACGATGAAATAGAGGAGGTGCCTGGCATAGGGAACGGTGGGCTCGACGCCGGCGTTCAGGTACATCAAGATGAAGGTCAATCCGGTAAGGGCCGGAAAGGTGGTGACGAAGGCCGCCAGCCAACTACGTCCGAGGCTGCCCGCCCAGGTGGAGACGCTGACGACCGTGCCGCCGATGATGAAGTAGAGCGCGTATTTCATGCGAATGATCTCCTCATCCAAACCAGAGTTTGAGCCAGACGTAGAGAATCCACACTTCCACGGTGTGCGCGGCCATGGTCGCATAGAGACTGCCCGTCCGCAACAGCAGAATGCCCCAGACGAGGCCGTCCCCCACGGCGATCACATGCAGGTGCTGGAAGACGCGGACCATGAACGGATCGTGGGCGAAAACCAGCGCCGAGACGACGATGGCGCCGATCTTGCCGTAGAGCGAATCGCCGAAGAGCGTGAGCAAACGGCCCAGTTGGAAGCCTCGGAAGTTCAGCTCGATGAGGATGCCGATCGCTGCGATGCCGAGCGGGAACATCACCCAGACCGGCGCTTGCGCGTGGGGCGTTTCCCGAAGAAATATAATGTCGCCTCCGAGCGCCGGAATGACCTGCAAGATCAGGCTCAGGTTCACGATGCCCAGCGTGACGCCCACGAGAACGCCCCACTTCACGTTTGGTCCGACGCCGTCGGTGTCTAAGCGGAGGGCCGCTCTCCATCCTGGGTTCAAAAGGGCCCACAAGGCCAATGCCGTATACGCCAGTAACTGCGGGCCGAACGTGATCCACAGGTTTTGTCGGAGTGAAGAGGGAAGCGCGTAATAACCGAGCGTCGCGAGCGCGGGGGTGAGCGCCAGCCAGGCCGCTCGCTCGGGCGTGGAAGGCACGGGAGTCATCGGCACGACATACGTTCCCCGAACCTACCGCATTCTCCATGTGCTTGCAATGGGGCCTGTCGTCATTCAAGGCGTCCTTGTGCTAGGCTTTCGGAAGGCCAAGAAAGAACCATGGGCACGTTCAAGCTCGTTTCAGATTTTCAGCCGGCGGGAGATCAGCCGCAGGCGATCGAGACTCTCGCCGAGGGGCTCGAGCGCGGGCTCCCACACCAGGTGCTCCTGGGCGTGACCGGCTCTGGTAAGACCTTCACGCTCGCGAACGTCATCGCGCGCGTCCAGAAGCCCACACTGGTCATCGTCCACAACAAGACCCTCGCGGCCCAGCTCTATCGCGAGTTCCAGAGCTTTTTTCCGGAGAACGCCGTCGAGTACTTCGTCAGCTACTACGATTACTACCAGCCCGAAGCGTACATCCCCTCCACCGACACCTACATCGCGAAGGACGCCTCGATCAACGACGCGATCGACCGGATGCGGCACTCGGCGACCCGGTCGCTGTTCGAGCGCGACGACATCATTATCGTGGCTTCCGTCTCGTGCATCTACGGCCTCGGTTCGCCCGAGGTGTACCACGACATGCTGCTGTACCTGGAAGAAGGCATGGAGATCCGGCGCGAGGCGATCCTCAAGAAGCTCGTGGAGATCCAGTACCAGCGGAACGACCTGGACTTTCACCGCGGGACCTTCCGAGTGCGGGGGGATGTCATCGAGATCTTTCCCGCCGCTTCGGACGATCAAAGCCTGCGCGTCGAGCTTTTCGGCGACCAGGTGGACGCCATCCACGAGATCGATCCGCTGACCGGCAAGTCGCTCCGCCGCCTCTCCAAAGTCCCGGTGTATCCCAATACGCACTACCTCATCCCGCCGGACCGGTTCGACCGCGCGCTCAGCGGGATCGAGACAGAACTGGACGCGCGGATCGCCGAGTTCAAGCGCAACGGCCAGTTGCTGGAGGCCCAGCGCATCGAGCAGCGGACGCGGTTCGATCTGGAGATGGTCCGGGCGATGGGCTATTGCCACGGGATCGAGAACTATTCGCGTCACCTGAGCGGGCGGCAGGCGGGCGAGCCGCCGCCGACGCTGCTGGATTACTGTCCCAAAGACTATCTCCTGGTCGTGGACGAATCGCACGCGACGATCCCGCAGGTGCAGGGGATGCAGGCCGGCGACTACTCGCGGAAGAAGAGCCTTGTGGACTACGGCTTCCGCCTGCCCTCGGCAATCGACAACCGGCCGCTGAAATTTGCCGAGTTCGAGCGGTGCGTCCGGCAAGCGATTTACGTGTCGGCCACGCCGGGCCCCTATGAGATGGAGCGGGCCGGTGACCTGGTTGTGGAACAGATCATCAGGCCGACGGGCCTGATGGACCCCGACATTACGGTGAAGCCGGCCAAGGGGCAGGTGGACGACTTGCTGGCGGAGATCAAGAACCGAGTCTCGCATGGCGACCGAGTGCTGGTGACGACGCTGACGAAGCGCATGGCGGAGGACCTGACCGAATACTACCACGATCTCGGCGTGAAGGTGCGGTACCTCCATTCGGACATCGACACGCTGGAACGCACGGAGATCATCCGTGACCTACGCAAGGGAGTGTTTGACGTGCTGATCGGCATCAATCTGTTGCGGGAAGGCCTGGACATTCCCGAAGTCTCGCTGGTGGCGATCCTGGACGCGGACAAGGAAGGGTACCTGCGCTCGGAGCGGTCGCTCATTCAGACGGCCGGCCGAGCGGCCCGCAACGTGAACGGATCGGTCATTCTTTACGGAGACATTGTCACCGAATCCATGAGACGCACTGTCGAGGTGACGACGCGGCGCCGCAAACTGCAGGCGGCCTTCAACAAGGAGCATGGGATTACGCCGGAAACCATCAAGAAGGGCATTCCCAAAACGCTGTACGAGGCGTCGGAAGGCGACTACGTGACCGTGCCGGTGGCCGCCGAAGAGGCGCCGGCCTATGCGCCCGACGGGGACCCGGGTCCACTGTTGCAACGTCTGGGCGCGGAGATGAAGGCGGCGGCCAAGGAATTGAACTTCGAGCGCGCGGCGCAGATCCGCGACCAGATCAAAGCCCTCAAGCAGCAGGCCCTGGAACTGGGCGTGAAGGAGTGACGTTAGATCTGCTTGTAGACGAAGACGCCGAGCAGGATGCCGATGAAGGTGAGGAGGTTCATCTTCAGAGTGAACCCGAAAGTGATTTTCAGCAGCCAGAGATCGAGTGTCACTGGAGGCGCGAGGCCGGGGTGGACGGCCTGGGTGAAGAAGTTTTGAATGACGCCGGGACGGAAGAGCGCGCTGAGGGTTTCGCCGAGCAAGCCGCCGAGCAGGCCGCCGATGATGACGCAGGTGACCAGGATCCAGGGAGATTTACGCAAGCCGCAACCTCATGTCCTGTCTCTGTTTCTGAAGAAACGATCGGGCGAACTCTACGCAAGATTCTCCGCGGAAGTCAAGCCAAAATCCTAGGCAAACACCAGCTAATGCGCAATCTTGAGTAAGCTGTCGCACGTTGACTCAATGCGGTGTTTCCGGTCTTTGGTCGGCCGACGCGGCAGTTGCCGGGCAACTGCGTGCTCGCTCCTGATCGATCCTGGAATCGCCTTGACAGCTCGCGCCCCATTCCAGTAGACTAAAAAATCAAAATCTTTAATTATTTTCAATAAATAGGAGTTGCCGTGCTCGAAGCCCTGTCAGCGAAACTTGATGGTATTTTGAAGCGTCTCCGCGGCCACGGCGTCTTGACCGAGGCGACGATTACGGAAGCCCTCAAAGAGGTGCGGCTGGCGCTCCTTGAGGCGGATGTCAACTTCAAGATCGTCAAGGAGTTCGTCGAGCGTGTCCGTGTCAAGGCGGTCGGTCAGGAGGTGCTCCAGAGCCTGACGCCGGGGCACCAGGTGGTCAAGATCGTCTGGGAAGAGCTCTGCACCCTCATGGGGCAACAACAGACGGGCTTGGCGCTCGCGTCCATGCCGCCGACGGTCATTATGCTGGTCGGGCTTCAGGGCGCGGGCAAAACCACGACGTGCGGGAAGCTGGCCCGGCATTTCAAGGGGAACGGCAAGCGTGTGCTGCTCGTGGCGGCCGATCCCCGGCGGCCTGCGGCGGTGGAGCAGTTGGTTATGCTGGGCACGCAGCTTGAGACGCCGGTGTACGGAGCCGAGACGTCCGGGACTGACGCGGTTTCCGTCTGCGCGTCCGGCGTCGAACGTGGCCGCGTCCAGGGATTCGACCTGGTGATTCTGGATACGGGCGGCCGCCTGCACATCGATGACGAATTGATGGGAGAGCTCGTCGCGATCCGCACGAAGACGGCCCCGCACGAAGTGCTCCTGGTCGCCGACGCGATGATCGGGCAGGATGCGGTGACCATGGCCGAACGGTTCGATCGGCAGGTGGGCCTGACCGGCGTGATCCTGACCAAGGTCGAAGGCGATGCCAGGGGTGGCGCGGTACTCTCGATCAAGGCCGTCACCGGCAAGCCGATTAAGTTTCTCGGCACGGGGGAGAAGCTGGAGGCTCTGGAACCGTTCCACCCCGACCGGATGGCCTCGCGCATTCTCGGAATGGGAGACGTCCTGTCGCTCATCGAGAAGGCGCAGGAAGTCGTTGATCTGGACCAGGCGGAGGCCATGGCCCGGAAGTTCCAGGCGCACACCCTGACCCTGGAAGACTTTCGGGAGCAGCTCAGGCAGGTCAACAAGCTCGGGTCGTTGGAGCAGGTCTTGGACATGCTGCCAGGCGGGCAGCGGCTGAAGGACGCCGCCGGCGAGGCGAAGGCGGAACACGAGATCGCGCGTACGGCCGCGATCATCGACTCGATGACGCCGCGGGAGCGACGCGACCATACCCTGCTCAACGGCAGCCGGAAGAAGAGAATCGCGAAGGGGAGCGGAACCACGGTGCAGGACGTGAACCGGCTGCTCAAGCAGTATCTCGACGCGCGCAAGATGATGAAGCTACTGTCCGGGCAGGGCGGACGACGGAAGGTCGGCAGATCGACGCAGATGTTTTCATGAGTGTGCGCAGCCTAACATAGAGAGGAGAGGTAACTACGTGGTGCGATTGAGACTTACGCGAGGGGGCCGGCACAATCGGCCCTTTTATCGGATTGTGGCAGCGGATTCCAGGATGCCGAGAGACGGGCGGTACATCGAAGTCCTGGGCACGTACGATCCCCTGAAGACGCCGGCTGCCGTTGCGATCAAGCAGGAGCGAGTGCTGGCATGGATCAAGAAGGGAGCCCAGCCGTCGGTGACGGTCCATCACTTGCTGCGCAAAGCCGGTGTGCTCAAGCAATTAAAGACGGCGCCCGCCAAGACATAGAGGGCATTGGGAGTCCGCACCCGACCAGGAGGTGCGGCGATGGACGATCTCAAAGCGTTGATCGAGCTGATAGCGAAAGCCCTGGTGGATAAACCGGACGACGTGTCGGTTCGGGAGACGGACGGAGAGAAGACCACGATCATCGAACTGCGGGTCGCCCCGGACGACCTGGGCAAGGTGATCGGCAAACAGGGACGGACGGCGCGTTCGATGCGGACGATCCTGAACGCGGCGGGGACGAAGTTGGGGAAACGGTGCGTATTGGAAATTCTGGAGTAGGCGAGCGGGAATTGGTGACGATCGGCCAGGTCGTGCGCGTCCATGGGCTCCGCGGCGATGTGCGCGTGCGGTCGCTTTCCGACGTGCCGGACCGCTTCGAAACGCTCACGCAGGTTACGGTAGAGGGGCCGGGCGGCGCCCGGCGGGAGTTGGCCGTGAGAGCCGTTCGGCCGATGGCGAACGATTATCTTGTGTCGTTTGAGGGCATCGACCGGCCCGAGGCGGCGGCCTCCCTTGTCGGCAGTTTCCTGCAGATCGCGGAAGACCGGTCGGCGCCGCTGCCGGACGGCCAGTACTATCAGCACGATCTTGTGGGGATGGAGGTCCGGACGGAAGAGGGCATGCCGCTGGGAACGCTGGCGGACATCTTTCCCACCGGAGCCAATGCGGTGTTCGTGGTGCGGCGGGCGGACGGGCGAGAGCACTTGATTCCTGCGACTAGAGAGGTGGTCCGCGCGGTGGATGTGGAGGGACGGTTGATGACCATCCGCCGGGTCGCGGGACTGCTGGATGAAGAGCCCAACGATGAAGTGTGACATTCTCACCCTGTTCCCCGATATGGTGGAGGCGGTGGTCGGCGCCAGCATCCTGGGGCGAGCCCGGGAGAACGGCCTCGTGGATGTCCGCACGGTGAACCTGCGCGAGTATGCGGAAGGGCGGCACAAGGTCGCGGATGATTATCCCTACGGCGGCGGCGCGGGGATGGTGCTCAAGCCCGAGCCGGTCTTCCGCGCCGTGGATGATCTGCGCGCCCGGCATGGCGACCTTCGCCTGGTCATGATGTCGCCGCAAGGCCGGTTGTTCACCCAGGCGGTGGCGGAAGAATTCGCCGCGGAAGTGAGGCGCGTGGTGTTTGTGTGCGGACACTATGAAGGCATCGACGAGCGGGTCCGGCAGGGCCTGGCGCCGGAGGAGTTGTCCGTCGGCGATTACATTCTGACCGGCGGCGAACTAGCGGCGTTGATCGTGGTGGATGCGTCGGCCCGCCTGGTGCCGGGGGTGCTCGGGGACGGGCAGTCCGCCCAGGAGGAGTCCTTCGCGGGTTCGCTGCTGGACCATCCCCATTACACCCGCCCGCCGGTCTTCAGAGGGTTGGAGGTGCCGGAGATTCTACGCTCCGGCGACCACGAGGCCATCCGCGCTTGGCGCCGGGCGCAGTCCCTCTGGAATACCTATTCCAAGCGGCCCGACTTGTTGAAGCGGGCGGAGTTGACGCCGGAGGACCGGCAAGTGTTGAACGAATTCTCGCGCGAAGGCAGCGCCTGACGGGCGAGCAGGACGAGAGAGAGGAGAGACTGTCATGAATCGGCTTCAGCGGTTAAATGCGGCGATGGTCAAGAAAACCCCGCCGGTCTTCGAGATCGGCGATACCGTCCGGGTCCATGTGAAGGTGGTGGAGGGCGAGAAGGAACGCGTGCAGGTGTTCGAAGGCGTGGTCATCAGCCGCAAGGGGGGGCAGAGCGCCGAAACCTTCACGGTCCGCAAAGTGTCATACGGAGTGGGCGTCGAACGGATTTTTCCGATCCATTCGCCGATCGTCGAGCGGGTCGACGTGGTGCGCCAGGGGCGGGTCCGTCGGGCCAAGCTGTTCTATCTGCGATCGAAGAAGGGCAAGACGGCCCGGGTGGCCGAGCGGGAGTACTTGGCGGAAGGCAAGCCCGCGCCGGCCGCCGCGCCGGAACCCGTCAAGGCCGGGGCCTGAGGGCGGGTGGGGGACCACGTGTCGTTGGACCCCGATGATCTGTTCGAATGCGAAGCCTGGACACGCGGATTCCGGCGCGTGGCCGGCGTGGATGAAGCCGGACGCGGTCCGCTGGCCGGTCCCGTCGTGGCGGCGGCGGTCATTCTGCCGCGCCGGTGCCATCTGGAGGGCCTGCGGGACTCGAAACTGCTGAGCGAGCGGCAACGTGAAACGCTCTACACGCAACTCCTCACGACGGCCGTGGATATCGGCGTAGGAGTCGTGGGCGCCGACGTGATCGATGCCCTGAATATCCTGGAGGCCACCCGCCTCGCGATGGTCCAGGCGGTCCACTATCTGACCCCTTCTCCCGATTATCTCCTTCTCGATGCGATCGTTCTGTCCGGAGTTGCGACGGAACAGCGGGCGGTCATCAAGGGCGACCGGTTGTGCCGATCGATCGCCGCCGCCTCGATCGTGGCGAAGGTCCTCCGCGACCGGCTGATGGCGAGGGCGCACGTCCGCTATCCGCAGTACGGATTCCTCGCGCACAAAGGGTACGGTACCGCCGAGCACCTGCGTCAGCTGGAGCGGTACGGACCGTGCGCATTGCACCGGCGCAGTTTCGCGCCGGTCCGGGAGGCCGCCGTCCGATGAGCGTCCGCACCGCGATCGGCTCGGAGGGCGAGCGCGCGGCCGCCGCCTTCCTGGAAACGCGCGGGTACCGGATCCTGGATCGGAACTATCGGACGCGGTTGGGGGAAATCGACCTGGTCGCGGAAGAGGGACGCACCCTGGTGTTCGTCGAAGTGAAGGTTCGGCTCAACGACCGGTTCGGCGGGCCCGCGGCGGCCATCACGTCCGCCAAGCAGGCCCGGATCGCCCGGCTGGCCCAGCAGTACGTAGTGAGCCGGCGGCTCGGAGAGCGGTCCTGTCGGTTCGACGTTGTCCTGATCTGGGGCGCCGATCCCAAGACCAGACGGATTGAACTGCTGCCCGGCGCGTTTGATGCGCCGGCAAACCGTTCCACCGCATGATCGAGTTTTTTCATGTCTCTAAGTCCTATAACGGCCGGCCGGCCCTCCAGGACGTCGGCCTTAAGATTGAGAAGGGGGAGTTTGTCTTTCTCACCGGATCCAGCGGGGCCGGCAAGACGACCCTGCTCCGGTTGATCTTCTGCGCCGATACCCCCGATGAAGGGCAGATCCTGGTGCACAACCGGAACTTGTTGCATCTCAGGAAATCCGCCGTTCCCCTTCTGCGCCGGACGATGGGGTTCGTCTTCCAGGATTTCCGGCTGCTCCCGAAGAAGACGGTGTTCGAGAACGTGGCGCTGGCGTTGAAGGTCAACGGAGTGCCGGAGGGCGTGTTGCGCGTGAAGACCACCGAGACTTTGGGAGCCGTCGGGCTGGGGCACAAATTGCATGCGCTGCCCTTGACGCTGTCGGCGGGCGAACAGCAGCGAGTGTGCCTGGCACGCGCCGTCGTGAACGATCCGCAGATCCTGCTGGCGGACGAACCGACGGGCAACCTCGATGCGGAGCTGTCCGGCGAGATCCTGGAGTTGATGAAGGCGGTCAACGCGCGAGGCACGACCGTGCTCCTCGCAACGCACAATCGCGACCTGTTGCGTCGCTTGCGGCGCCGGATCGTGCGGCTGGACCAGGGCCGTGTGGTGGAGGACGGATGCCCCGAAGTCTGACCCGGTTCCGCTACCTCCTGGGCGAAGCAGTGGACAACATCAAGGCCAACCGGACCACCACGTTCATCGCGTTGGCCACGACGACGTTCACCATGCTGGGAATGGGCGTGTTTCTGCTCCTGTACCTGAACGTCCAGGAGGCGCTTGGTTCGTTGAAGGACGAGATCAAGGTCATCATCTATCTCCGCGATACGGCGTCTCCCAAAGAGGTCGCGCAGTTGCGGGATGAATTGAGCCAGGATCCGGCCGTGGCGGCGGTCGAGTTCGTGTCCCGCCAGCAGGCCCTCGCGACGTTCCGGGCGCAGTTTCCCTCGGAAGAGCGGCTGCTCGACGGACTCGGCGACAATCCGTTCCCGGCCTCGCTGGTCGTCAAAGTCGGCCCCGCCTATCGATCCTCGGAGCAGGTCGGTGCGCTGGTCGAGTCGCTCAAGGCGCGCGCTGAAGCCGAAGAGGTGCTGTACAGCCAGGACTGGATCGAGAATCTGGCCGTTGCGGTCCGGTACCTGCGGGTGCTGGGCGTGGGCATCGGCGTCGTGCTGGCCGCGTCCATGGTCACGATCCTGGCCAACACGATCAAGCTGACGCTGTACGCGCGCCGCGAAGAGATCGAGATTCTCAAACTGATCGGCGCGACGACGGGTTTCATCAAAACGCCGTTCGTGCTCGAAGGGGCGTTGCTGGGCGGCGTGGGCGCTGTGTGCTCGCTGTTTCTGCTGCGCACGTTGTTCGGGCTGGCGGAAAACAAACTGGCCCTGAAGGGAACCTTTTGGGGGATGGGACGGGGCCTGGCGTTTCTTCCTGATCGCGTGGCCGTCGCGTTCCTGCTGCTCGGGGTCATGCTGGGGTGTCTGGGAAGCCTGGTGTCGTTGCTCCAGCTTCGCGACGCGAGGAGTTGATGCGGATCGTAGCGTCAGCGGCGTTGGTGGCCTTCATGGCGAGTGCGCCCGTGCTGGCCGCGCCGGATCGCAGCGAACCGTTATCTGATAAGATCAGGAAAGAGCGCCAGCAGCTCGAAAAGCTGAAAGATGAGATCAAGGAGAAGAAGCAAAAATCGGATGCGGCCCAGCGCAAGGAAGCATCGGTCCTCCAGGAACTCGAAGAGGCGGACCATCGGATCAAACTCCGCCGCGAGGGCCTCGCGCAGGTGAACGCGAAGCTGCGGGGAAAAGACCGCGAGATCGCGGACACGAATGCCTCGCTCCATCGCCTCCGTGAACGGATTGCGCAGCGGGAGGGTTCGATCCGCAGCCGATTGCGGGTGATGTACAAAGAGGGGCCGAACGGACAATTGAAGCTGCTGCTCGCGTCCGGCGGGTACAATGATCTGCAGGCCCGGCTGGCGTCATTGCGGTGGATCTCGCGGCGCGAGTTCCAGTTGCTCGAAGGCCATCGTGTGGACCGCGCCCGGCTGGAGTCGGCCGAGTCGCATCTGCTGCGGGTCCGCGGGGAACTCCAAGGGTACCGGCAGGAGATCGCCACCAAGCTGGCGGCCGTCAAGGAAGAGCGGACGAAGAAAGACCGGCTGCTTGCGCGGGTGCGGAGCGAGAAGATCATGTACGTCAAGGCGGTCGAGGAGTTGGAAAAGTCCGCCCAGCGCATCGAGGGCTTGCTCCGGGAATTCGAGGCACGCCGCAAGGCGGCGGCCTCGGCGCGCACGGCGCCGGCCGGCGAGGGGCTGGCCAGGTTCAAGGGCCGGATCGGCTGGCCGACCGAGGGGGACGTGGTGGCCCTGTTCGGTCGCCAGAAGCACCCGAAGTTCAATACGTACGTTCAGCGCAAGGGGATTGAGATCCGCGCCAGCCAGGGCACCGTCATCCGGTCCGTCTCCGACGGCGTCGTGGCCTTCGCGGACTGGATGCGCGGGTACGGGCTGCTGGCCATCGTGGATCACGGCGAGGGGTTTTTCTCCCTGTACGCCCACGCGTCGAAGCTGCTGGTCAACGTCGGGGACAGCGTCAGGGGCCACCAGCCGATCGGGGAAATCGGCGACACCGGGCTGACCGGTGAGAGCACGTTGTATTTCGAGCTGCGTCAAGGCGGCGAAGCGTTGGATCCGCTGGCTTGGCTGGCGCGGCGGCGATAAGTCCAGGTCCGAGGAAAAAGGAGCACGGTGATGGAAGGCAAGAAGCAGGCGTTGACAACGAAAGCGGGATGGGTGGCGGTGTTTCTGGGGACCCTGATTCTGGGGGTGTTCCTCGGCAAAGGCTGGGACCGGACCGTGCTCGCGACCGAGACATATGAAGAGCTGAAAACCTTCACCGAGGTGCTCGCGCATGTGCAAAAGCATTACGTCGAGGAGGTCAAGACCAAGGATCTGGTCTACGGCGCGATCCGGGGCATGCTCGCGACGCTGGATCCACACTCCGCTTTTATGCCTCCCGAGGTCTACAAGGAAGTGCAGGTCGAGACCAAGGGCGAGTTCGGAGGGGTCGGCATTCAAATCGGGATGAAGGACAACCGTCTCACGGTGATCGCGCCGATTGATGGCACGCCGGCCGAGCGTGCCGGAGTCAAGGCGGGCGACTTCATCGTGAAGGTGGATACGGAGTCGACCAAGGACATGACGCTCCTGGACGCCGTGCAGAAAATGCGGGGCCTGAAGGGGACGAAAGTCACCCTCACGATCCAGCGCGAAGGGGTTGCGGAACCCTTGGTGTTCGGCCTGGTGCGGGAGATCATCAAGATAGAGAGCGTCCGCTTCAAGATGCTGGAAGGCAATATCGGCTACGTTCGGCTGACCCAGTTCCAGGACCAGTCCGCGAAAGACGTGGCGAACGCGGTCCGCAAGCTGCGCGAGCAGAAGATGCAATCATTGATTCTCGATCTTCGGAACAACCCGGGCGGGCTGCTGAACTCCGCCGTGGAAGTGTCGGAGCAGTTCGTCGGCCTGAGCCGGCTGATTGTCTACATCAAGACCCGCGAGGGCCGGAAGGACGATTATGTTTCCCACGTCAAGGAGCAGCCGGAGGATTATCCGATCATCGTGCTGGTGAACGAAGGGAGCGCCAGCGCCTCCGAAATCGTGGCCGGGGCGTTGCAGGATTGGGGACGCGCGGTCGTTGTCGGCGTGCAGACGTTCGGGAAAGGTTCGGTGCAGACCATTCTGCCGCTCGGGGACGGTTCGGGCCTTCGCCTGACGACGGCCAAGTATTACACGCCCAAAGGGCGCAGCATTCACGGGATCGGGATCGCACCCGATATTGTGATCAAGGGGAAACCGTCCGCGACACCCCCGATCCGGGAGCGGGACCTGGACAAGACGCTCCGGGAGCCGGGCCGCGAGGGGGCGCTGCCCCATCCGGAGAATCAGCCGGAGAGCCAGCCGGCGCCCAAGCCGGAATCGAAGGACGGGAAGAAGGAGCCGGGAAAAGATAAGGAGTCAAAAGAGAAAGACGACGACGATCCGCAGCTGCAGAAGGCTGTGGAATTGCTGAAATCATGGATGATTTTCAAGGACTTGCGTCCCCTGAAGCGGGATGACCGTGTGGAGCGGGCAATGTAAAAAAATACGCCTGGAAGCGGCCGGAGGGGTTGATTGGGCCGAAACCGACTTTATAAAGGCCGCTGTACTGCGGAATTTTGTACAAACTCAATCCAGATCACGAGGATCAGCGTTAAACAAGGAGGGTGCGTGCTATGGGAGCGGGAATCAAGGAGAAGGAATCGAAAGCAGCCGCGGGGTTCAAGCCCCTTAAGGATCGGTGCTTCGTCAGCTACACCGAGGAATTGGAGCGCACGGCCGGCGGGATTTATATCCCGGATGCCGCAAAAGAGAAGCCCCAGCGGGGGAAAGTCGAGCGCATCGGCGCCGACGTGAAGTCCGTGAAGGAAGGGGATCTCATCCTGTTCGACAAGTACTCCGGCAGCAAGATCAACGTAGACGGCACGGATTACCTGATCATCAAGGAAGAGGACATCCTGGGCATTTTTGACAAATAATCAGCTTGCCCCGCTCGCGCGGAGAGCTGACCAGCGAAAAGCATTCAAGGAGGACGGAAATGGCTGCGAAGCAGATTCAGTACAGCGAGAATGCAAGGGCTGCGATTTTACGAGGCGTGAACCAGCTGGCGGATGCCGTCAAGGCGACGCTGGGGCCGAAAGGCCGGAACGCCATCTTGGATAAGAAGTTCGGCGCGCCGCTGATCACCAAGGACGGCGTCACGGTGGCCAAGGAAATCGAGCTGAAGGACCCTTACGAGAACATGGGCGCCCAGTTGGTCCGCGAAGTGGCGTCCAAGACCAGCGACGTGGCGGGCGACGGGACCACCACCGCGACCGTGCTGGCACAGGCGATCTACCGCGAGGGCGTCAAGAACATCACGGCCGGCGCGAACCCGATGGACATCAAGCGCGGGATCGACAAGGC
>CAYYLQ010000025.1:0-20852 GCA_964472655.1 uncultured Nitrospirales bacterium | reverse complement strand
TGAGCAGGTGAATCAGATCCCGCGTCAGCGGATCCGGCCGGTTCCAGGTCTGCATGGGTCGGTCAGTCCTCGCGTTGCATCATGCTAGATGCTTCTCACCGGCAACGCAATCCATTATGATACGTCCGACGCGGAAAAAACAGAGGCCAGAGGAGGATCGTGCATGAAGGAGAACGTGGGTCCGCCGCTAAAAGGACTGCGCCATTTGGCGCTACGGGTGAAGGACATCCGAAAGGCAAAGGACTTTTACCGCCGCATCTTCGGAATGAAAGTGGTCTGGGAGCCGGACCCGCAGAACTGCTATCTGAGTTCCGGGACCGACAATCTGGCGCTGCACGAAGCGCCGGACGCGCCTGCCGAAGGACAGGCAGCAGCTCCGGCCTCTCCGCTGGACCATTTCGGATTTATTGCAAGCGACCCGCGGGTCGTGGACGCCTGGGCGTCATGGGCGGAACAGAACGGCGTGGCGATCGTGAACGCGCCGAAACAGCACCGGGACGGCAGCTACTCCTGCTACCTCGCAGACCCGGACGGCAACAGCATCCAGATCCTCTACGAACCAACGATCAGCAAGGCTCCATAACGCCCGTCAGGCTCTACAGCGCCCCACGCTAACAGGCTGTGGGATTAGTCGACAGGGCGAAAGAACGCGTCGTAGACGCCCCAGGCCAGAATGATCCCGATCAGCACGTACCAGATCGTGTACATCGCCGCATAGGGATCTTCCTTTGCCGCACCCTTCGCGGCTTCTTCGGCAAGGGTCACGCCCACGGCACAGAGAAAAACAAACAGCGTCTGGAAAAAAGTCCGCATCCCTTTCACGATTGCTCCCTCCTTGATCAGGTAAGCCTCGGATGACCGAGTGGGAGTGGATTATACAAAAACTTCCCTCCCCAGACAAGCATGAAAATATTTCAGCCGGCCTCCATTGTGGACCGCATCAGCGCGTTGGCTTGCGGCGGGGAGAAGCCCAGAAACCCATGATGCCGTTCGGTCAGTTCCAGCACCGAAAAGGGAATCCCGTCAATCCGTTCCGGCGCCGTGAAAATCTGCCGCAGCGGCGCGCCGCGCGCGCCCACGATCTCACCGGTAAAGACCACTCCCTGGGCCTTGAGCCGGTGGATGGCCCACTCAATGTCTTCCACCTGAACCGCCACATGGTGCAGGGTTTTGTCGCCGAACTTCTCGACCCACCCGGGAATGATGCTGGTTCGTCCCCGGGCATCCGGGTACGCCTGGTCCACGAACAACGGCAAAAATCCGGGGGCCCGGTACACCTTGGCGAACCAGTCATCGTAGTTCAAGGTCTCCGCGTAGCCGTACCCCAGCCGGATGAACTCCTCGGCGCGCCGGTCAATGTCCAGTGTCCTGATCGTGATATGGTCGACCACCGGCCGGAATCCTATCCCCACTTCATCCAGCGAGGCCTGCAGGACCCGCGCGGCCAGGTTCCGCGCCGCGTAATCCTTGATGAGGCCGTCAATCAACGTCTCGAGTGCAACATTCTTTCCCGTCGCGCGTTTCATCACTTATTCCTTGTCGATCTGCGCTCGCTGGAGCCGCCCGCTGTAATCGACGTAAACCGTCTTCCATTCGCTGAAGGTATCGAGCGCCGCCTGGCCGGCCTCGCGATGCCCGTTGCCGGTCCGGCGCATCCCGCCGAACGGCAGGTGGACTTCGCTGCCGATTGTGCCGGCATTGACGTACACGATGGCGGTCCGGATATCGCGGATCGCCCGCTGCGCCCGGTTGATGTCCCTCGTGTACACCGACGAGGACAACCCGTACTCCACGTCATTGTTGACCGCAACAGCTTCATCGAGATCCTTGACCTCGATCATCCCCAGCACTGGCCCGAATATTTCCTCCCTGGCGATCCGCATCGACGGTTTCACGTGATCGAAGAGCGTGGGCGCGAAGAAATGGCCCTTGGCGTATTCTCCGCCCGACAGTGCCTTGCCCCCGGTCAAGAGACGCGCCCCCTCTTCCTGCCCTACCTGCGCATACTGCTGCACTTTTTCCAGTTGGGTCTGATTCACGAGCGGCCCGATGTCGACGCCGGGCTTCAGTCCGTTGCCTACGGAAAGTTTCGCCATGCGGTTGAGCAGCAGCCGCGTCAGCCTCTCTTTTACGTCCCTGTGCACGATGAGCCGGCTGCAGGCCGTGCAGCGCTGGCCCGTCGTCCCGAACGCGCTCCAGGTGATCCCGTCCACGGCCAGTTCAACATCCGCGTCCTCCATGACCAGGATGGCGTTCTTGCCGCCCATCTCCAGCGCCACTCGCTTGTGGCGGGACGCCGCCTCGACCGCTACCCTGGTCCCGGTCGCCGTGGAGCCGGTGAACGAGATGAGCGCGACGTTCGGATGGCGCACAAGCGCTTCTCCCAATTCGGCGCTGCTCCCCAACACCAGATTGACCACGCCCGGCGGCACTCCGCAGTCCTCCAGGACTTTGACGAAGAGTGCGGCGGTGACCGGCGTCTCGGGCGAGGGCTTCAGCACCACCGTATTGCCCAGGATCAGCGCCGGGAAGACCTTCCATGCGGGAATGGCAACGGGAAAATTCCAGGGAGTGATCAAACCGACGACCCCCGCCGGCGCCCTCATACAGTGCGCCGACTTGTCGGGAAGCTCGGAAGGCACGACTAGGCCGAACTGGCGCCGTCCTTCCGCCGCCATGTAATAGGCCATGTCGATGGCCTCCTGGACATCGCCCTTTCCCTCGGCCAGCACCTTGCCCATCTCGCGGGTCACCGTGCGGGCCATGGTCTCCTTGTCGTGAATCAGCCGTTCGGCCACGCGAAACAGGATCTCGCCACGTCGTGGCGCGGGCATGCACCGCCACTTCTCGAACGCCTCCGTCGCGGCTGCCACCGCCTCCTCGACATCCTCGGGTCCCGAGTCCACGCACCGTCCGACCACTTCACCCGTAGCCGGATCGCGGCTGTCAAAGGTCCGCCCCGCACGTGCGCCCGCCCACTTGCCGCCGATAAAGTTCTTCACCAGTGTTTTCATGGCAGCACCTCTTCCAGGACCGCCAACCCTTCCTCCACTTCATGGCGGGAAATGCTCAGCGGCGGACTGATCCTGAACGAATTCCTGCCGCAGGGCAGCAACAGGAGCCCCCGCCGAAAGGCCTTCAGCACGACGGCGTCGCGCTCGGCCACCGCCCGCTCCTTGGTCCGTCGGTCCCGCACCAATTCAACCCCGATCATCAGTCCGCGACCACGCACGTCGCCGATCATCCGATGCCGTCGCTGCAGGCGGCGCAACCGCTCCTGAATATACGTCCCCTGGTCGGCGGCGTTCCGCATCAGCCCCTCTTTCTCGATCACCTCGATCGTGGCAAGGCCGGCCTCGCAGGCTACGGGGTTGCCTCCGAAGGTTGACGTATGCGACCCCTTTTCCCACGACATCACCCGCTTGCGAGCAATGATGGCACCCAGCGGCAAGCCGCCGCCCAAGGCCTTCGCCATGCAGATGATGTCGGGAGCGACGCCCGCATGCTCGATTGCAAAGAACTTGCCGGTCCGTCCCATACCCGCCTGCACTTCGTCATCCACCAGCAGAATCCCATAGCGGTCACAGAGCCGGCGGAGCCCCTGCAGAAAGTCATCCGGCGGGACGATCACGCCGCCCTCCCCTTGGATCGGCTCGACAAAGACCGCGGCCGTCTCTTCCGGCGGCAGCACGGTGCGGAATAGGACCTCCTCGATATGGCGCAAGCATTCCCCTCCCGGATCGCCGACGCCGCTCCGGTACGGATCGGGGTAGGGCGCGTGGAAGACGCCCGGCAGGAGAGGCGCGAAACCCCGGCGCTGGACCGCCTTGCTGGCGGTCAGCGAGACGGCGCCGAGCGTGCGCCCGTGGAAGGCGTTGTAAAAGGCCAGAATGTACGGCCGGCGCGTCGCGTGGCGGGCGAGCTTGATGGCCGCCTCCGTCGCCTCCGCTCCCGAGTTGCAGAAATACACCTGCTTCGGATCGCGGCCCGGAGCGAGTCCGGCCAGACGTTCGGCCAAGCGGATATAGGAAGGGTAGAAGAAATCCGCGAACGAAAAGTGGACGAGGCGGTCGGTCTGCGCCATGATCGCTCCCGTCACATGTTTGTGGCCATGCCCCGTCGCACCGACGGCGACGCCCGCCGTGAAGTCCAGATAGCAGTTCCCGTCCACGTCCCAAACGTGGCAACCTGCGGCGCGATCCACGACGAGGGGATAGGCCTGCGTGGCCGAGGGAGCGACGTAACGGCCGCTGCGACGCAGGAAAGCACGGGCCTGAGGACCGGGAGGGGGGATGCGAACGTTCAGCGCCGCCATCGGGACGCCTCGCATGCGATGCGCCCGCCGCCGACTGCAGCCGGCGCGATTGATCTCCTAATGATGATTATAGCGTACTGCGCGGTAGGCTGGAGCGCAAGGCAGGTGCTGGGCCCAGGGAAAACGCTGCGTTAGCCTCCGATGCGAGGACTCTTTCCTTCTTTTTCCGTCTTGGAGCCGGTGGACGTCCCGCAATGGGCGCAGCGATACTCGTACAGGTTGCCGTCGGGCAGGATCAGCAGGAGCCGCTCACGGACCGGGGTGGCCTGCCGGCATTGCGGACAGTACAGCGCCGACGCCTTGAACGAGCGGAATTGCTCTTGTGGTTGCTTCATACCAACCTCCCGCCGACGACCCAGTGGCGATCGTCAGGGACGTCGATCAGCAGACGGCTGAGGTTCATCTCCGTCAACTGGGCCGCCACCTCATCGTCCGTGAAAGCCGCCAGCAGGGAGTTGTAGAAGTCCCTGCGAAGGATGGCAGGCTCGGCGGCGGCGTATCGGTCCACAATGGCCTGCGCCGCCTCCGGCGAATCGGGACGCAACAGATCCATCACCAGCACTGCGGCTCCCGGTTTGGCCAATTGCCTGACTGCATACCAGAACTGCAGCGCGTTGGGCACATGGTGCAGGAGGCTGTTGGAGATCACGGCGTCGGCCCGCTCCGCAAGAACCGTCTCCTGAATCCGCTCGCAGCGCAGCGTGATGCGGTTGGCCAGGCCGGCCGTGCGGACCGCTTCAACGCCCAGGGCAATCATGGGCGCCGATCCGTCCACGCCGGTGACCCGACACTCCGGCAGCGCGCGGGCGAGGCGGATGGGAATGTCGGCTGGCCCGCAGCCGAGATCCAGCACGTGCCCGGCCTTGATATCGGGGAAGCACTCCAGGAAACGCTCGACGAAGCCCCGGTTTTCCTCCTCGAAGTCGGCCTTCGCGTAGGCCAACGACTGCGCGGGATCGTCCATCAACTCGGGTTCCAGGACACGCTGCATTACCGTTCCTCAACAATCACGGCGTCACCGGACCGCACCGCGCCATCGACCAACACCCGCGCATAGACCCGGCTCCAGCCGGGATGTTTCTTCTGGTTGATGCGGTTGAAATTCCCATCCCAAAACCATTGCGCGTTGAACCTGCACGGCTCAGTGTACTTCACGATTTCCAGCCGCACACGGTCACCGATCCGCAGCCGGTCTCCCGGCTTCAGTCGGGACCAGTCGAGTCCGGCGATCGTGAGGTTCTCGCCGCTGGACCCAGGCTTGATCATGTGGCCCTCGGCCTGCAGGGCTTCGATCACTTCAAGGGAAAAGAGACAGACCGCCCGGTCCACGCCGCCGTGAACCTCGCGATTGCGCTGGCGGTCCCCCGCCACGCCCTCGACGGTGACGCGCGCTTCCGGCACCGGCAGCTTGGGCACGCCGCCGTCGGAGACGCTGATCTGATGTAGATAGGGTCGCGCAACAACCATGTTAGCGGACGCATTGTAGCAGAATCCGAACAACGTCAGGATTTCTTGGGACATCAACAGACAAGCCTGGACATTTACGATCGCCGTTGTGATCCGCATTGCCTTTGCACAAGAAAATAGTTAGCATGCCGCCTTCAGGATAATCGGCACGACATCCGCCCGAGACGCGAAGGAGGGCATCACATGAAGATCCGAACAGTCGTGAGAGTGGTCTTGTGCGCTGCGCTGGTGGCTGGCTGTGTCAGCACGGAAACTCACAAGAAGTCGCTGGCTGAGCTTGAAGAGGCGCGCAAGGGCGCGGCCCAGACCGCGGCGGAGTTCGAAAGTTTTAAGACACAGGCGGCCGCCGAGGCCGCCAGTCTGAAAAGTCAACTTGCTGATGTAAACGCCCGCATCGCGGCGCTCATGAGCGGGACCACGACGGCCAAGGAAGAGATCGCACGGCTTCAAAAGCGCGCCGGCGAACTCGAAACCGAAAGGGCACGCGCCAACGATCTCGCTAAGCAGCTCGAAGAGCGGCTGCAAGCCGAAGCGGCGGAGAAGGCTCGCCTGGAGCAGGAGCGCGCCGCCAAGGAGGCCGAGATCCAACGATTGAACCGGACGCACGAGGAGCTGACCAAGTCGCTGGAAGCCGAGATCGCCAAGGGCGACATCAAGATCAAGCAGGTCAAGGATCGATTGACGATCAACATGGTGGACCGCGTCCTCTTCGACTCCGGTCAGAGCCAGGTGAAGACAGCCGGCCTCAAGGTGCTCAAGCAGGTCAGCGATATTCTGAAGAACGTGCCCGACAAACAAATTCGGATCGAGGGACATACCGACAACGTGCCGATCGGGGCCAAGCTCAAAGAGCGGTACCCGACCAATTGGGAGTTGTCCACGGCCCGCGCCACCAGCGTCGTGCGTTATCTTATCGAGGAAGGCGGCGTGGACCGGGCGAACCTGTCGGCAGTCGGGTATGCCGACACGAAGCCCGTGGCCGGCAACGATACGGAGGAGGGGCGCACGGCCAACCGCCGCATCGAGATCGCGCTGTATCCGAGGGATCTCTCCGAGATCGCCGGCCAGCTCAAGCCGTGAGCCGGTCTTAGTTGGCTGCCTTCAGATCGAAACGGATCCGCAGGCGCGCGACGCTCTGGATAGGGAAATTGCCGTCCATGGCCGGAACGAACTGCCAGCCTTTCACGGTGGCCAGCGCCGCTTCATCAAGGATGGCATAACCGGACGTCTTGTGCAGCGTGACGTTCCCGGCCGTGCCGTCCGGCAGGACCAGAATTTGTAGGACGACCGTGCCTTCCCATCCTGCTTCGCGGGCTGCACGGGGATACGGGGGATGCGGGTTATTCCCCGAGCGCACTCTTGAACGGACAGAACCGGTTTCCGCCACGGAGTCCCGGAGCAGTCGGGTCGGTCCGGATGAGGCGGCGGGAAGGGGACGACGGACGGGCACGGACCCCACGCTCTCGGTGAACGAGGCCAGCGACTCCGTCGGCTCCGGTGCGGCGAGCGGCACCGCCGCGGACGTCTTGGCGGAAGATACGGCGGGCGCCGGAATCCGAGGGAGTTCTTGAAAGGCCGGGATCGGATCGGGCGGTCGCGCGAGCGGCGCGGCTGGCACGACTGAAGAAGCACCCGCAGGTTCCCCGACCGGCTGCGGCGGAAGCGACACCAAATCCACCGTGGCCCCCGATGGCTGCACCGGCGTCGTCGGAGACGAGAACGGGAACCCGCCCATGGCCATCATACCCACGACCAGGCCATGGAAAGTCACGGAGAGCGCGACCGGCAGGCCGAACTCCCGGCCCAGAACGGCCGTCCAGGCCGATGACCTCATCCTCTCACCTCGCGCACAATCCGCTGGACCCTCTCATCGGTCCCACCCAGTTCCAGGTACTTCTTGTACGTCGCGAGCGCCCGCCCGGTATCCCGCATGTGGAATTCATAAAACACGCCGAGGTTGTAATAGGCCTCCGCCATCGTCGGCTTCAGGCGGATGGCCTCCTCGTAGGCTTGCTCGGCGTCATTGAATTTCCGCTGGAGGGCATACACGACCCCCAGGTTCATGTAGGCCTCGGCGTAATCCGGTTTGAGCTTGACCGTCGTCCTGAACTCCTGGGCGGCCGGTTCCAGTTCGCCCTTCGACTTCAAGATAAATCCGAGGGTGAAATGTGCGTCCACGAAGGCCGGCCGGGCCGCGACGGCCTTTTTGTAGGCTTGTTCCGCCTCGGCCAAGCTGTTCGCTTTTTCGGCCATCAGCCCCAGCAGGTAGTGGGCCTCGGCGTGGTCCGGCCTGAGCGTGACCAGTCGCGTCAACAACTCCTTGGCCTCCTGGCTCTTGCCTTGGGACTCGTACAGGTAGCCGAGCGCGTACAGGGCCTCCTGATGATCGGGCCGCAGGGCCAGCAGCTGCCCGTAGACCGTCATCGCTTTGCCAAAGGCCCGTTGCCGATCGTAGAGTTGCGCCAGCTCAAGCAGGGCCTCTTCGTACTTGGGACGGATTTCAATCGCCTTGCGGAGGGACTCAGCCGCCTCGTCGTACTTGCCCTGCGAGGCCTGCTGCATGCCCTGGTTGTAATACCGCTGGGCCTCGTCGGTCGCCGCGGAGGCGCCTCCGGCCCAGAGAACGACAAGGGCCACGAGTACGGCCATCGCACGGTTTCGCACGTTTCCGATGCCCATATGTCCGTACCATAGCGCAAGCCGTGCGCCGGGTTCAACCGCAGGGCATGGCGATCAGCGATGCAAGGAGGCGCCGGCCCCTCCGTATAGACGGACCAAATCGGCGATCCGCTCTTCAGTCAGAAGATTACCGAAGATGTGTTCCCGCACAATGCCCTGGCGGTCCACGAGGAAGCTGGCCGGCAGCCCGACCACGCCGTAGCGGTTCGCCACGCGGTTGTCGCGGTCCATCACCACCGGGAACGTGTGGCCGTGCGTCCGGATGTGTTCGATGACCCGTTCCGTATCTTCCAGTTCATTGACGGCCAGCACCACGAACCCCTGATCGCGGAGCTTGTCGTAGACCGCCTGCATGGCCGGCATCTCCTCCTTGCAGGGCTTGCACCAGGTCGCCCAGAAATTGAGCAGTACGATCTTGCCGCGCAGATCAGAGAGCCGGATCTCCTGGCCCTGGAGATCCTTGAGCACGATCTCCGGCGCCGGGCCGCCGATCAGCGGCGGACGCGCGGCCATGCCGAGGAGGCCCAGCAAGCCCACGACCATCACGACGGAAACGAGAACGCGTTTCATGCATCAACCCCGCATCAGTTTATGGACATCGACAGGCCGAATAGATACCCCACATCCGGGATCAACCCGCCGTTGAAATCCCGCGCAATCGGTATTTGGGTATAGAAATAGGCCCTGAGGTTCTGGCGCACCTGCACGGAAATGCCCGGCGAGAACGCAGTCATGGTCGAACCAGTAGTTCCGATGGCTCGGCGCTGAATCGTAGGATCGATCACGATTGGATCGCCCGGAAATGTCGGATCATTGGGTGTCTGGGACCTCGCCAAGCTGCCAACAAACGAGTCGTGGACTGCGTACCGCCAGTTGAACTGGCCAGTCAGTGTGAGACGCTCAAGGGCCTTCCAATTCAGACCTCCGCTCAGGATATACGTGTCCCCAAATCGGTACGAGTTGGGCCCTGTAAACGAATGTTGATACGAGGCACTGGCGAACTGGTCCAGCACGTGCGGAATGATTTCATAGGACTGGTAGATCGCAGGCGCAATCCCGAACGAACGCCGCCCGAGTTGAAGCGTAGGTTCCTGCAACTTGGTGGGATCGACATTGGAGGTCGCATGGGAGTCGCCGGTCGGCAGGTCCACCCCCAACCCCAGCACGACCAGGCTTCGCAACGTCGGGAGGTAGCTATATTTCCCGTTGAGGCGAATGTCTCCAAGCCCCGCATTCTGGAACTTCTCATAGTCCCCGGCGCCGCCGTTGTCGTTCCCGATTTCAACCGTATGGGTGTGCTCCAATCTTTTGTGGGGCACGAGGACTTCCAGTGTAAAGTTATTGGTCAATCCGTAGTTGATATCCAGGGTGGTAATCTCGGCGATCGTCCGGTTCTCGAAGTGTTCGTTCTGCACTAATACCCGGTTTTCCTGATCTACGGATGTGACCCGGCCGCTCACGCCCGGCGCAAGTTTGGAAATCGTGTACGCATACTGGAGCCCTACCGACAGTTTGCCTTTACCTTGAACCGCTCCTTCCTCGCCCGTAACCATAAAACATGCAGCCGAACCGCAGCTGGCGTGGGCCCTTGATATTCCACCTATCGAGAAAGCCATCGCCAGAATAAAGATCCAGACTCCGGCCGCCGGCCGGATACAGCCTTTCGCTCCCATCGCGTCCTCACTCTTCTCATACCGTCAATGGATACACGCTGGGGGCCGAAACCTGCGGCAAAGCGCCGGACCAGGTGCGGACCCAGGTTCTAGTGAGACGGAATTAGAGAAGAACGGGAGGCGCGCGGGCTTGGAGCGTCGAAGAGCAGTCGAACGAGCGCAGGCCGCTCAGGAACGGCAGCGCGTTTTCTTCATTGATTGTAGCGGTTGTCGCATAGATGGCGGCCGTCGCCACCGCGCCGGCCGACGCGCACATCCATGCGCAGATGCCCGACCCATGCATGCCCGCCGTGTGGTGGGCCGCGTGCTGGATCTCATGCGCAAAGGCGCTGCCGGTGGTCGCCCCCAGCATAAGGACGATGGCTACTGTCAGCGCGAGCGCGATCGGCCTGAGATACGAACTGATCATTGATGCGCCCTACGAACTGAAATCCATCTTAGCGGCTCTCGAATGGCTCTGTCAATGCGCCCGTTTCACGACGCGGTCTTCGCGCAACGGAAGCCGATGGTGTTGGCGCGGTGCGTGGGATATTCGGCGCGCCGGAGGGCCGTGCGGACCCCGTTCGCATGGTTGTACCAGGAGCCGCCCCGCAATGTCCGCTTTTCTCCGTTGTCGGGACCCTTCGGATTACGGTCAGGGCTCGCTTGGTAAAAGTCAGGCCCCGCCCAATCCGCTACCCATTCGGAGACGTTCCCCGCCATGTCGTAGGCGCCGTAGGGGCTGGCGCCGCCGGGAAAGCTCCCGCCGGGCTTCAGCATACCCGCCAGGGTCTTGGCTTCAAGCAGATCGAAGCCTTTCGCGTCCCACCAGGTTGCCCAGACCTCATAGCTCAGCAGGTCTCGAGCGGCCCACATGCTGGCGCTGTTGAGGAGGGTCCGGTCCCAGTCAGATCCCCAGGGAAATACCTTGCCGTCCAGCCCGCGCGCCGCCTTTTCCCATTCGGCCTCCGTCGGAAGGCGCTTGCCCGCCCACTCGCAGTAGGCCTTGGCGTCGTTCCAGTCCACGTTCACCACCGGCAGGTTGGCGACCGATGGCGGAACCTTTCCCCCTTCCCACAGATTCCGCGTCCGATCCTGCGCATCCTTGGGGTTGACCGGAGGACGGTGCTTGGCGGCCTGCACGAACTTGAAATAGCGGGCGTTGGTGACTTCGAACTTGTCGATCAAAAACGCGTCCAACATCACGGGATGCTGGGGAAATTCGTCCTCCAGGTTGCACTGCTTGTTCGGGCCGCAGTCGTCGATCTTGCTCCACTCCTCGATCATCGTCGTAGTGCTGCCCATCAAAAACTCCCCGGCCGGAACCAGGACCATGGGAGCGCCGTCCTTGCCGGCGACTTCTTTGGAAGACGCCGCTTTTTTTTCAGCTCCGTTCCCGAACTCCGCCCCGCCCAATAGGAACCCCGCCGCAATTCCGACAACCAGCACATACTTCAACATGCGCCCTTCTCCTTCATCGTTATCCGGCAATCCGCTCCAGAGCTTCCCGGGCCCTCCCGCGCGCATTGGCGTCCCAGTCGTCCTCGACCATCTCGCGCAGCCGCTTCTCGGCCTGCGTCGCCTTGAGCTTGCCGAGTGCCAGCGCCGCTTCGGCGCGCACGAAAGCATATTCGTCTTTCGTGGCAACCAGCAGGGGAGCGATCGCCCGCGGATCGTCCAGCACTCCCAGACCGTTGGCGGCACGGGTGCGGTCCAGTTTCTCGGAGTCGGTCTTCATGATCCGCAGCAGGACGTCGAACAGGCCGGGTCCGGCGTCGGCCAACCGCTGGGGATGATCCCGGTCGTGCTCGACGAGCCAGAGGGCGGCCCGTTTCTGCAGCGCCGGGTCGGTGGCGTCCAGGAAGACCTTCGCGACGCGGTCATGGGCGTGTTTATGTCCGCGGCGCTCGAGCACGCCCCTGACGATCGACCACGCGACGAGGACGCATACCAGAACCGCCGCCGCAATGCCCCAGGGCCCCTCTCGCAGGAACTCTTTCCACTCCGGCGGGAAGATGCTCCAGAGAAGGAACCCCACCAGGATCGCGACCAGGAGATGGGTCAGAATGAAAATGCCGATGTTCCCGCGCTCGCCCCTCATGCCCGCATTCTCTCGCAGCCGCCCCCTTCGGTCAACTACGGGTATCTGCTGTTTCTTTGTTCCTGGCATTTCAGTATACTGATGGGGTCGTGGATTTTGGACCGGCATGATCAACATTCTGCTCAATAAGATCTTCGGCAGCAAGAACGAACGCGAGATCAAGCGCATGCGTCCGGCGGTCGCCGAAATCGGCGCCAAAGAGCCGGCGCTGGCTCGCCTCTCAGACCGGGACCTGGGCGCCAAGACGGAGGAGTTCAAGAAGCGGCTGGCCGGCGGGGCCACGCTGGATGAGCTGTTGCCGGACGCCTTCGCGGTCTGCCGGGAGATGTCGAAGCGCAAGCTTGGGATGCGCCACTTCGATGTCCAGCTCATCGGCGGCATGATCCTGCATGAAGGCAAGATCGCCGAGATGAAAACCGGCGAAGGGAAGACCCTGGTCGCCACGCTGGCCATCTACCTGAACGCCCTCGAAGGCAAAGGCGCGCATCTGGTCACGGTCAACGACTACCTGGCCAAACGCGATGCCCAGTGGATGGCCCCCCTCTACCACAACCTGGGGCTCTCCGTGGGCGTGATCCAGCATGAGGCATCGTTCCTGTTCGATCCAGCTTACGAGGCGGAGGACAAGCGCCTCCAGCACCTGCGTCCCTGCACCCGGCAGGAGGCCTACCGCGCCGACATCACCTACGGGACCAACAACGAATTCGGGTTCGACTACCTGCGCGACAACATGGTAGGCGAGCTGACGCAATGCGTCCAGCGCGAGCAGAATTTCGCCATCGTGGACGAAGTGGACAGCATCCTCATCGACGAGGCCCGCACGCCGCTGATCATCTCGGGCCCGACCGAGGATTCAACCGACCTCTACTACCGCATCGATCGCATCATCCCCTCGCTCAAGCGGGAGATGGACTACACGATCGAGGAAAAGACCAAGACGGCGGCGCTCACCGAAGAGGGCAACGAGAAGGTGGAGCGGGCGCTGGGCGTCACGAACCTCTACGACCTGGCCAACATGGACCTGGTGCACCACGTGGTCCAAGCCTTGCGGGCGCACGTGCTCTATCGCCGCGACGTGGACTACGTCGTCAAGGACGGCGAAGTCATCATCGTGGACGAGTTCACCGGGCGGCTCATGCCCGGGCGCCGCTGGTCGGACGGCCTCCACCAGGCGGTCGAGGCGAAGGAAGGTGTCAAGATCGCCAATGAGAACCAAACACTGGCCTCGATCACCTTCCAGAACCTGTTTCGCATGTACACGAAGCTCGCCGGCATGACGGGCACGGCCGACACCGAGGCCGGCGAGTTCGCCAAGATCTACAACCTCGACGTGGTCGTCGCCCCGACCAACCGCCCCAACATCCGGCAGGATTTCCCCGACGTCGTGTTCCGGACCGAGAAGGAGAAGTTCAACGCCATCGTTGAAGACATCATGGACTGCCACAAGCGCGGCCAGCCGGTGCTCGTCGGCACCATCTCGATCGAAAAGTCCGAGCGGCTCGCCGGCTATCTCGTCCGGCACGGCGTCAAGCACAGCGTCCTGAACGCAAAGCACCACGAAAAGGAGGCCGAGATCATCGCCCAGGCCGGCCGCAAGGAGGCCGTCACCATCGCGACGAACATGGCGGGCCGCGGGACCGACATCCTCCTGGGCGGCAATCCCGACTTCCTGTTCAAGAAGGCGATGTACGCGGACCCGGAGATGCCGCCCGAGCGGCAATCCGCGCTACTGGCCCAGATCACGGCCGAATGCGAGGCGGAAAAAAAGGGCGTCGTCGTCTGCGGCGGCCTGCACATCCTGGGCACTGAGCGCCACGAGAGCCGCCGGATCGACAACCAGCTCCGCGGGCGCTGCGGACGGCAGGGCGATCCCGGCTCCTCCCGCTTCTATCTCTCTCTGGAAGACGACCTGCTCCGCATCTTCGGATCCGAACGCATCTCCAAAATCATGCTCAAGCTCGGCATGGAGGAAGGCGTCCCGATCGAGGCCAAAATGGTCACCCGCGCCATCGAGAACGCCCAGAAGAAAGTCGAGGCCCATCATTTCGAAATCCGCAAGCAGCTCCTCGATTATGACGACGTGATGAACAAGCAGCGCACGGTCGTCTACGAGCGCCGGCGCATGATCCTCAGTGGAGAGAACCTGTCCGAGGACATCATCGCGGACGCCGAGGAGATCTTGGACGGCCTGCTGGACGTGTACTGCCCGAAGGACACGTACCAGGAAGAGTGGGACCTGAAAGGCCTGGCTGACGCCTGCTACGCGCAGTTCTCGATCGATCTCAAGGATGGGACGATCGATACCAAGGACATCGGCTTCGAGGCCCTGCGCGCGGAACTGGTCCGCAAGATCCGCGCAGCGTACGAGGCGAAGGAAAAGGAACTGGGCCCGGACCTGCTGCGGTATCTGGAAAAGATGGTGATGTTGCGGACGATTGACACCCTCTGGAAAGACCACCTGCTCGCCATGGACAGCCTGCGGGAGGGTATCGGGCTCCGCGGCTACGGCCAGAAGGACCCCCTGATCGAGTACAAGCGCGAAGGCTTCGACATGTTCGCCGCGATGATGGATCGGTTCAAGCAGGACGTCCTGGAGCACCTGTTCCGCGTCCAGGTCGTCCAGGGAGAACAGCCGCCCCCCGCCATGGAGCGACCGCGCCGGCCTCCGACCCTTGCGCTGAACCGCGGCGAACAGGCCACCGAGGGGAATACTGCGGACAAGACCATCCGCCGGAGCGGAGACAAGGTCGGGCGCAACGATCCCTGTCCCTGCGGGAGCGGGAAGAAATACAAGAAGTGCCACGGAGCCTGAGCGCTCACCGGAAACGCCATGCCTACGCTCACGAAGTCCCGCGCTCGCCGCCGCCAACCAGCCCGCAAGTCTTCAGCCGGCGCGCAATCCAGGATGCTGGCGCTCGTGCGCGAGCTTCGCTTTCTCGTCGACACAACCCATGCCCTGGCATCGGCGCGCGAGCCCAAGTCCGTGCTGCGCATCATCTTCGACAAAGCCAAGACGATGGTCCGATGCGAGGCCTGGTCGCTCTTCCTAATCGATGCCTCCACCCAGGAGCTGATCTTCGACATGGTCGGCGGGCCCAAGGCCCGGCGGCTCAAAGGACAGCGCATCAAGCCCGGCCAGGGGATCGCCGGGTGGGTCGCCCAGCACGGCAAGCCCGCGATCGTCGCCGACACCGGCAAGGACCGGCGGTTTCTTGCGGATATCGACCGGGCGAACAAGTTCGTCACCCGGTCGATTCTCTGCGTCCCGATTTTCGGCAAGAAGCGTCCTGTGGCGGTCTTGGAGATGGTGAACAAGATCGGCAAGCCGTTCGACCGCCAGGATCTGCGGTTCCTCACGCATCTCTCTGAGCAAGCCTCCATCGCGCTGGAGCGGGCGACCCTGCATGAACAGGCAGCCAGCCTCGGCGTCATCGACGAGCTGACCAAGCTGTACAACTCCCGCTATCTGGAACAGGCCTTGGACCGGGAAGTCCGCCGCTGCCGGCGCTACGGGTCCATCATGGCGTTGATCTTTCTGGACCTGGATCACTTCAAGACGATCAACGACTGCTACGGGCACCTGCTCGGCAGCCAGTGTCTGGCCGAGGTGGCGAAGATCATGGCGGCCAGCGTCCGCGACGTTGACATCCTGGCCCGCTACGGCGGGGACGAGTTCGTGGTCATCCTGCCGGAAACCACCGTCGCCACCGCCCACATGGTGGCCGAGCGGCTGCATGAGTCGGTGGGCGCCCATGTGTTCCTGCAAGACGCGGGGATCAACGTGCACATGTCCACCAGCATCGGCCTCGCCGGATTCCCCGACCACGCGCAAACGAAAGAAGACCTCGTCCGCAAGGCCGACGAAGCCATGTACCGGGCCAAGGCAGGCGGCCGGAACCGTCTCTGCATCGCAGACCAGCCGTGACAGAGGCGCTCCAAGCCCTGGGCGAGCGGGATCGGATGATCCGCGCGGAGCAAGTCAAGCTCCTCTACGCCAAAGCGCCCATGGCCCTCGCGGCCATTCTGGTGAACGTGCCGATCCTAGTCTTTATTCTCTGGGATAAGGTTCGGCATGCGGTTCTCGTCGGGTGGCTGATTTACATGGTCATCCTCTCGCTGGGCCGTGTTTGGCTGAGGCAGGAGTATTGGCGCACATCGCCGTCGCCCATCAAGGAATCGCGCTGGGGCACATGGTATCTCGCCGGAATCGCGCTCTCCGGGTTGGGGTGGGGCTCCGTCGGGGTCTTCCTGTTTCCCCCAGGGTCGCTCCCTCATCAACTGTTTATCGCCTTCGTGCTGGCGGGCATGACGGCCGGGTCCGTGGCGGCATGCTCCGCAATGATGGCCGGGTTCCTGCTGTTCGCTGTACCCGTCCTCATTCCGCTCGCCATCCAGTTTCTCGTACAAGGCGACGACCTCCATCTCGCCATGGGAGGGATGACGGTGCTGTATGCCATTCTCATGGTGTTCATCGCACGGACCATGCACCAGACGATCATCGCGTCCTTGAATCTGCGGTTTGAAAACCGGGATCTGGTCGCCTACCTCGCCGACGCGAAAGGTCAGACCGACAAGCTGAATGACGAACTCACATTCGAGATCAACCAGCGCAAACGCGTGCAGAAGGAACGCGAGCGTCTGATCACCGAGCTTCAGGACGCGCTGGCCAACATCAAGGTCCTGCGAGGACTGCTTCCCATCTGCTCCCACTGCAAAAAAATCCGCGACGACGAGGGCGGCTGGCACGTGGTCGAGGTCTTCGTGCGAGACCATTCCGAAGCCGACTTCAGCCACAGCATTTGCCCCGAGTGCCTGAACAGGATGTACCCGGAGTTCGGCCGGAATGTCTGACCATCTGATTTTTTCAGTAGGCTGTTCAGCCTATCGCCATTCCGCTGAGAACCGATTTTATCCGGCGCCTTGAAAGGCTCCAACCCCTTGTTCATACAATGCCTTCCGGCTTGACTAACCGGAAGACCTGGGCTATCGTTACCCCTCTTTCGAGACGGTTTTTGCTCGCGGCAGCGAAGGAGTGTCTTGGTGGAAATCGGTCACCCCGGGCTTGTCGACAAGTTGACCGCCCGCATCACGCAGGACGGGCCCCTCTCCTTCGCCAATTTTATGGAAACCGCGCTCTACGACCCCGAGTTCGGCTATTACATGACCCCCGGCTCCCGCATCGGGCGCGAGGGCGACTACTACACCAGCCTCGACGTGCATCCCGTCTTTGCTGAATTGATCGGCCGGCAGGTCGTGCAAGCGGCTGAGGTAATTGCGCCATCATATCGGGAGGGGGAAGGCGACTTCACGATTGTGGAGATGGGCGCCGGCAAGGGACTCCTAGCCAGGTACCTGCTTGACTCGTACCGGCGAAATAACCCGGCGCTCCTTTCCCGCATCCGTTACATGCTGGTTGAACGCAGTCCCGCCATGATCGCGGCGCAACAGGAACATCTGCGCCCGCTCCTAAACGAGGGCACTCGCATCACCTGGGCCACGGCCCTGAGCGCGTTGCCCGCCGAGTCGGTCACCGGCGTGATCCTGTCCAACGAACTGGTGGATTCTTTCCCCGTGCACCGTGTGGTCATGCGGCCCTTGGGCCTGCGTGAAATCTACGTCGGATGGGACGGAAGCCGTTTCATCGAAATCGAAGCTCCGCCCTTTTCTGCCGCGCTGGAAACCTATTTTGAGCGTCTCGGCGTCGTGCTTGAAGCCGGCCAGCGGGCCGAGGTGAACCTTGCCGCACTCACGTGGATGCGGCAGGTCGGCGCGGCGTTACGCCGGGGCCTCGTCCTGACGATCGACTACGGCCACACTGCCGCCGACCTGTACGCTCCATCCAGAAAGACCGGCACGCTGCTCTGCTACCACCGACACCGCGTCTCCGATTCGCCGTACCGGCTGGTCGGGTATCAAGACATGACGGCGCATGCGGATTTCACAAGCCTGGCGCTGACCGGCCGTGACGCCGGCCTCGCAGTCACCGGCTTCACGAATCAGCTGCACTTCCTGATGGGCCTCGGCATCGAGTCCGCCTTTGCAGGCATCGATCCCGAATCGCCCGACTCGGTCGCGATGCGAAACCTGTTGAAGCCCGACGGCATGGGCACCACCTTCAAAGTCCTGGTCCAGCACAAAGGAATGCCCGCGCCCCGACTGGACGGCTTGCGGTCGCGGCCGTTCTTCCTGGACGCCCTGGAGGCCGGCCTGAGCCCAGGGTGCACGATGGAGGCTGCCGCGCAATGACGCCGGACCTGGTTCCTGCGAACTACCTGCCGGTCCTGATCTTCATGCTGGTCGCGGCCGCTTTCGGTGTGGGTTCCATCCTGGCCGGCTATCTCGTCCGCCCCTCCCATCCCTACAAGGCCAAGCTGGCCCCCTACGAGAGCGGCGCACCGGTGTTCCACGACGCGCGCACGAACATCCCGATGCGCTACTACATCATCGCGATGCTGTTCGTGATCTTCGACATCGAGACCGTCTTCATCTTTCCCTGGGCCGTGGTCTTCAATCAGCTCGGACTCTTCGGCCTGATCGAGATGCTGCTGTTCATCGTCATTCTGCTCGTGGGCTACTTCTACGCCTGGAAGAAGGGGGCGCTGGAATGGGACTGATCGACCGGTCGCTGGACGCCAATATCGTGACGACGACCCTGGACGCCGCCATCAACTGGTGCCGGAAAGGCTCGCTGTGGCCAATGACCTTCGGGCTCGCCTGCTGCGCCATCGAGATGATCGCCACGGTGTCGTCACGCTATGACATCGACCGTTTCGGCGCGGGCGTCTTCCGGGCCTCGCCCCGCCAGTCCGACCTGATGATCGTCGCCGGCACTGTCTGCCGGAAGATGGCGCCGGTGATCCGGCGCATCTACGACCAGATGCCGGAGCCGCGCTACGTCATCTCCATGGGCTCCTGCGCGACCTCCGGCAACCACTACAACTCTTACAGCGTCGTGCAGGGCGTGGACCAGATCGTGCCTGTGGACGTGTACGTGCCCGGCTGCCCGCCGCGCCCCGAAGCGCTCCTAGACGGCCTGATCCTGCTCCAGAAGAAAATGATGAAGGAAAAGATCCTGGTCAAATAACCCGATGCACGCGCTGCTCACCAGACTCGCGGAACGCTTCCCGGACGCCGTGCTGGCGGTCCGCGAAGAAGGCCCGTACAAGGACCTCGTCGCGCAGGTCAAGCCGGCGGCCATCCCGGAGATCGCCCGCTTTCTCCACGACGATCCTGAGGCCTCCTTCGACATGCTCTCGGACATGCTCGCGGTGGATTATCCGGAGGATGAAGACCGGTTCGAGGTCATCTACCTGCTCAAGTCGCTCTCGCGCAACCACCGGCTCCGTCTCAAGGCGCGGCTCCCGGAAGACGACCCGACCATTCCGACGGTCACGACGGTCTGGAAGGGCGCCAACTTCCTGGAGCGCGAGGTCTACGACCTCATGGGCGTCAAGTTTGCCGGCCACCCGGACCTACGCCGCATCCTTCTGCCGGAGGATTACGACGAAGGCTACCCGCTGCGCAAGGACTTCCCGACGGAGGGCCGGGGCTGGCGCAGCACCTTCCCGTTTCTGCCGCGGCTCGACGAGCCGGCCGCGCCGGTGACGGAGGAAGTTCCCGAAGCCCAGCACCGCCCATTCCTGAAGGAGGCCGAAGGGCTACACAAGGATGTCAAGGCAGTCCGGCGTCAGGAGGAACTGCTGCTCAACATGGGCCCGCAGCATCCGGCCACGCACGGGGTGCTCCGCATGGTGCTGGAGCTCGAGGGCGAGCGCATCGTGAAGGCCACGCCGGACCTCGGCTACCTGCACCGCGGCGTCGAGAAGCTCTGCGAGGGCCTGGCCTACCAACAGATCATCCCCCACACCGACCGGCTGGACTACGTCTGCTCGATGACCAACAACTACGCCTTCGTGCGGGCCGTGGAAAAACTGCTGGACCTGACGGTGCCGCCGCGCGCCGAGTACATCCGGACGATCGTCGCCGAGATGCAGCGGATCATCGGACACCTCTTCTGGCTCGGCACCCAGGCGCTCGACATCGGCGCTATGACGGTATTCTTCTGGACGTTCCGCGAGCGCGAGGTCCTGCTGGATCTGTTCGAGAAGCTCTGCGGCGCACGCCTGACCCTGAACTACTACCGGATCGGGGGCGTGGACGGCGATTTCACGCCGGACCTCATCCAGCGGCTCGGCGCTTTCCTGGACACGTTCCCCGCGCATCTGCACGAGTACGACGAGCTGCTCCTCACCAACCGCATCTGGCTGGCGCGGACCAAGAACGTCGCCGTGATCTCCGCCGCGGACGCCGTCAACTTCGGTTGCACCGGCCCGGTGCTCCGCGGGTCCGGCGTGGCCTACGACGTCCGCAAGGCCGAGCCCTACGGCGCCTACGACAAGGTCGAGTGGGAAGTCCCCGTCGGCAAGAACGGCGACACCTACGACCGGTACTGGGTTCGCCTGGAGGAGATGCGGCAGAGCGCGAAGATCATTCGCCAGTGCCTGCAGCAGATGCCGGAGGGGCCCATCATCGCCGACGCGCCCCAGATCATTCCCCCGCCCAAGCAGAAGGTGATGCGGGACATGGAGAGCCTGATCCACCACTTCATCATCTTCACGCAGGGCTTCAAGACGCCCAA
>CAYYLQ010000024.1:0-21232 GCA_964472655.1 uncultured Nitrospirales bacterium | reverse complement strand
CCGGCAGGGCTGCAGCGAAGTCCACCAGTTCGAGCTGCTCCCCGAGCCTCCGCCCGTGCGGGCCTATTCCACGCCCTGGCCGCTCTGGCCGATGCAGCTCCGCAGCTCGCACGCGCACGAGGAAGGCTGCGACCGCCAATGGAGCGTCTCGACGACGAAGTTCACGGGCCACAACGGCCACGTCACGAAGCTGCACGCTCAGCGGGTGACGTTCGAGAACGGCAAGTTCACGCCCGTGCCGGGCACCGACTTCGACATGGATGTGGACCTGGTCCTGCTGGCGATGGGCTTCACCGGTCCGGTGAAGAACGGTCTGCTGGACGGCCTGGGCGTGAAGTACGACGCACGCGGGAACGTCGCCGTGGACGCCCGCTACATGTCGAGCGTGGAAGGGGTCTTTGCCGGCGGCGACGTGCGGCGCGGCCAATCCCTCATCGTCTGGGCCATCGCCGAGGGCCGCAAGATGGCCGCGGCGGTTGACCAGTACCTCTGCGCCGGCCAGTCGGCCAAGACCTCCGTATAGTTCTCCCGCCGACCGGCGACTCTAAGACTTCTTGCCGACGCTCTCGCCGCCGTGGATGCGCACCTGGTCGCGTCCCTCGCGCTTGGCCAGGTAGAGCGCCTGATCGGCGGCGGCGATAAGCGTCGCCGGCTCGCCTTTCTCCGTGGGAATCATCGCGGCGGCGCCGACGCTGATGGTCACTCGATCGGATGCGCGTGAGTTCGCGTGCGGAATGCGCAGCGCCGCGACTTGGGCCCGCATCTTCTCCGCCACATTGGCGGCGCCCGCCGCGTCAGTTTGCGGCAGGACCACCACGAATTCCTCGCCGCCGTAGCGGGCCGGCAGGTCTCCGGGGCGGTGCACCACCCCATCGATCGCTTTCGCCACCCGCTGCAGGCAATTGTCGCCCGCCTGATGCCCGTAGGTGTCGTTGAACTGCTTGAAATAATCGATGTCGAGCATGAGGACCCCGAGCGACGCCTCATCCCTGCGAGCACGGTTCCATTCCTGCTGGAACATCTCGTCGAACCGCCGGCGATTGGCCAGCCCCGTCAGCCAGTCCTGGCCGGATTGGGTTTGCAATTCCGCTTCGATCCGCTTGAGCATGTTGACCTGCGCGAGGAGATCGGCCTTCTTCTGCTGCTCACGCCGCACCGTCTCCGTCGTCGCGCCGTAGAAGACCGCCATGATCAGCAACACCGTGATGCCCAACAGACGCCCCTCGGACAACGAATCGGTCTCGAGAGAATCCAGGTACAGCACTGCCCCGTAGGCGGCGCACAGGATGACGGACAGCCCGATCATCTGTTTCAGGCTGGGAGCGAACGCCCCGATCAGCATGACCAGAAAATACGTGAGGTACAGGGAAGATCCGGCGTTACCAGAGAGGTAAATGATGGCGGTCGTGACGGCCGTGTCGCCCAGCACCAGTCCCACGACGGGCCACCCGCTCTCCCACAGACGGGCCGGCAGAAACAGCACGCCGGCAATGAACAGCAGGAGCCCGAGAACGATGAATTCCTTGACCTCGGCCGAGAGAAACGATTCCTGGCTGAACAGGACCTGATAGCACAGCACGATGGTGACGAGTGTCTGGAGCAGCACGAACTGGAGGCGGCCCCTAGCATCCGTGAACGCGGCGGCCAACCCGGGGGCCGCGAGCGCCGGCTCCGCAACAACGGTCTTTCCAGGCATCGCGTTCAGCTTCCCATCCCCACAGCGTCGATTCCGCGGGCAGATTCTAGCCTTGCGCCGCGCCCAAAGCAAATCGCCTACAAGACAGATTCCTTGACCCCCTCGGGGCCCTTGTTTAGAATGGGGCCGCGTTTGCACCTCCATGCGCTATTCCAACGTCTGCATCGAGTCCATCGGGTACGAGCTGCCGAAGCACGTCGTCAGCTCGGCCGAGATCGAGGCGCGTCTGGCGCCGCTCTACGACAGGCTGCAACTCCCGTATGGCCGCCTAGAACTCATGAGCGGCATCCGGGAGCGGCGGTTTTGGGACGACGGCACGACGCCGAGCGACGTCGCATCGGTGGCGGGGAACAAGGCGCTCGAACAGGCCGGGGTGTTCGGGCAGGAGATCGAGTGCATTATCAACTGCTCCGTGTCCCGGGATTTTCTGGAGCCGGCGACGGCGTCCGTCGTCCACGAGCGCTTGAAGATTGCGCCCCGGGCCACGATTTTCGACATTTCCAACGCCTGCCTCGGCATGCTGAACGGGATGGTGGCGCTGGGCAACATGATCGAGCTGGGCCAGATCAAACGCGGGCTCCTCGTCGCGGGCGAGAACGGGAAGCCCCTGGTCGAAACGACCATCCGGCAGCTCCTCGACGATCCCACCATGACCCGGAAGAAATTCAAGGACGCCTTCGCGTCCCTCACGATCGGCTCGGGGGCGGCCGCAATCGTTATGACCCACGCCTCGGTCTCCAAGCACGGCCATGCCCTGGCCGGCGGCGCTGTGCAGACCGACTCGGATCAGAACCACCTCTGCCGCGGCAGCGCCGACACGGGCCTGGCTGACGGCAGCCGGCCGGAAATGTCTACGCAGTCGGAGGAGCTCCTTCATCGGGGCTGCGAACTGGCCGGGCGGACGTGGGCCGATTTCAAGAAGGAACTGGGCTGGAGCGACGCCGACGTGTCCAAGACCTTCTGCCACCAAGTCGGGGTGGCGCACCGCCGCCTGCTGTTCGAGACTCTGAAGCTGGACCCCGCGATCGATTTCCCGACCGTCGAATTTCTGGGAAACATGGGGTCGGTGTCCCTGCCCATCACTATGGCTCTCAGCATCGAAGCCGGCCACGTCCAGCGCGCCGAGAAGCTGGCCCTGCTGGGAATCGGCAGCGGCCTGAACTGCCTGATGCTGGGCGTCACCTGGTAGCGGCGCGTGGAATCCTTCCGAGAGCTGTATCCGTTTCAGTCCCATTACCTGACGCTCAAAGGCCTCAAGTATCACTACCTTGATGAAGGGACGGGTGATCCCCTCGTCATGCTCCACGGCAATCCCACCTGGTCCTTCTATTACCGCGCCCTGATCGCCGAGTTCCGCAAGACCCATCGCGTCATCGCCCCCGATCACATGGGCTGCGGGCTCTCCGACAAGCCCCAGGACCACCCCTATACGCTCGAACGGCACATCGCCAACCTGGAAGCCCTGCTCGACTCGCTCAAGCCGGAACGCATGACGCTCTTCCTGCACGACTGGGGCGGACCCATCGGGATGGGCTATGCCCTGCGCCATCCCGAACGGGTCAAACGCTTCGTCGTCTTCAACACGGCGGCCTTTCCGGCCGCCCGGATTCCCTTCCGGATCAACGTCTGCAAGCTGCCGCTCTTCGGCGCGCTGGCGGTCCGCGGGCTCAATGCCTTCGCCGGCCTCGCGCCCTCCATGGCCTGCGCCAAGCTGGAACGCATGACCCCGGCCGTGAAGGCCGGCTATCTGGCCCCGTATGACAGCTATGCGAATCGGATTGCGATCCTGCGCTTCGTGCAGGACATCCCGATGAGCCCGACACATCCAACCTATGCACTGGTGAAGCGGATCGGCGAAGGACTGTCGGCCTTCAAGGACCGCCCGATGCTCATCATCTGGGGCGAGCGGGACTGGTGCTTCACCACAGATTTTCTTGCCGAATGGCAGCAACGGTTCCCCAACGCCGACGTCCACCGGATTCCCGACGCCGGCCACTACGTGGTCGAAGACGCGCACGAGCGGATCATTCCGCGAGTGCGCGGGTTCTTTTCAAAGCATCCAATATGACAGCCATCGCCTCACGCACCACCGCATCAACCGAGCCAACCCTTCTCAACATCGCGGCTCACTTGCCCCGGATGGCCGGCAAGCGTCCTTCCCAGCCCGCAGTCATCGTTCCCAAGGATGGCGGGGCGTCACTCACGTTCCAGCAGCTGAACGAGGAGTGCGACCGGTACGCCTGGGGCTTGAGCCGCCTCGGCATCGGACGCGGCGCCCGCACGGTGCTGATGGTGAGGCCGGGGCTGGAGTTCTTCAGTCTGACCTTCGCGCTCTTCAAACTGGGCGCGGTCCCCGTCCTGATCGATCCGGGCATGGGCAGGATGAACCTCCTCGGCTGCATCGAAGAGGCGGCGCCCGAGGCCTTCATCGCAATTCCCATCGCGCAGGCGGCGCGGGTGTTGCATCCCCACGCGTTCCGGTCCGTCAAGACGGCGGTCACGGTCGGGCGGCGTTGGTTCTGGGGCGGGCCGACACTCGCGCAGATTCGCGACTCCACGTGGCGTGAGTTCCCTTGTGCACCGACAAGGGCTGATGACGCAGCCGCGATCCTGTTCACCTCCGGCAGCACGGGTTCGCCCAAAGGCGTGCGGTACGAGCACGGGATGTTCGATGCGCAGGTGCGCGAGCTGCGCGACCACTACGGCATCAAGGAAGGCGAGGTGGATTTGCCGGCGTTCCCGTTGTTCGCGCTCTTCAGCGTGGCCATGGGCGTCACCGTCGTAGTCCCCGACATGGACCCCGCCCATCCCGCCCAAGTGGACCCGGAGAAATTCATCGCCGAGATCCAGACCTACCGCATCACGCAGTCATTTGGCTCGCCGGCCATCTGGGACCGGGTCGGACGGTACTGCGTGGAGCGGAACCTTACGCTGCCGTCGCTGACACGCGTGCTCATGGCGGGCGCGCCCGTCTCGCCCGCCATCCTGGAACGGGTTCAGCGTATCCTTCCGAACCATGCCGACGCTCACACGCCGTACGGCGCCACGGAGGCCCTGCCGGTCTCCTCGATCACCGCGCGCGAAATCCTCAGCGAAACGGCGGCCTTGGGCCGCGCCGGCAGAGGCACCTGCATCGGCACGGTGTTGCCGGGCATCGCCTTGCGGGTGATCCGCATCTCAGACGAAGCCATACCATCGTGGGACGACAAACTGGTACTCCCGCAAGGGGAGATCGGCGAGCTCGTCGTCAAAGGCCCGGCCGTCACGCGGGAATATTTCCAGCGTGAGCAAGCGACGGCGCTCGCCAAAATCCCGGATGGTCATTCCTGGTGGCACCGCATGGGAGACGTCGGCTACCTCGACGAGCGCGACCGTCTCTGGTTCTGCGGGCGCAAGGCCGATCGGGTTCAGACCGCCCAGGGCACCCTGTTCACCGTGCCTTGCGAGGCCATCTTCAACCAACACCCCGACGTGTTCCGCTCGGCCCTCGTGGGAATCGGTCCCGCCGGCAATCAGCGGCCCGTGATCGTCATCGAGCCCCATCCGGACATGTTTCCCGCAAGCGCCGACGAAACGAAACGGTTCGCCGACGAACTGCTGCGGCTGGGTGCGGCCAATCCGCTCACCGCTGGGATCGCGTCGGTGCTGTTCCGCCGAACGTTCCCCGTCGACGTGCGCCACAACGTCAAAATTTCGCGGGATAAGCTGGCGGCATGGGCCGTGGAGCAACGGCGATGAAGGCGTTGGTCACGGGCGGCGGGGGCTTTCTCGGCCGGCACATTGTCACGAAGCTGCTGGCGCGGGGAGACAAGGTCAGGGTCATGGGCCGCCGCCCTTATCCCGACCTGGAGAAGATGGGCGTGGAATTGGTGCAGGCTGACTTGCAGGACGCATCGGCGGTCGTTCGCGCGTGCCTGGGCATGGACGCGGTCTTTCACGTCGCAGCGCGCGCCGGCTACTGGGGCTCGCGGCAGTCGTACTACGGCCCCAACGTCGTCGGCACGCAGCACGTCCTCAGCGGATGCCGGAAGGCGGGCGTGCGGAAGTTGGTTTACACCAGCACGCCGAGCGTCGTGTCGGCCCGCGGCAACCTGGAGCACGCGGACGAGCGCGTCTCCTACCCGGAAAAGTTCGAATGTGCCTATCCGGCCACCAAGGCCGAAGCCGAGCGGCTCGTCCTCCAAGCCAACGGCAAAGACGGCTTGCTCACGGCTTCGCTCCGCCCGCACCTGATTTACGGCCCCGGCGACCCCCATCTGTTCCCCAGAATCATTGACCGGGCCCGGCAGGGACTCCTAGTCCAAGTGGGAGACGGCACAAACCAGGTGGACGTCACCTATGTGGAAAACGCGGCCGACGCGCATCTCCTGGCGGCGGACCGGCTCGGCGAGGGCTCGCCGGTCAACGGCCAGGCGTATTTCATTTCCCAGGGGATGCCCGTGGCGCTCTGGCCCTGGATCAATACGATCTTGGAACGGCTGGGCCTGCCGAGGGTCCGAAGAAAAATGTCTTACCGCATGGCCAGAACTGTTGGCGCCGTCATGGAAATAGCCTATACTGTGCTCCCCTTTCGAGGAGAGCCGCGGATGACCCGGTTTCTGGCCGACCAGTTGGCCACCTCGCATTACTTCGATATTGCGAAGGCGCGGAAGGACCTCGGTTACGCGCCGCGCATCGGCACCGAGGAAGGGTTGGACCGGACGATCAAGGCATTACAGGCCGCATGAGCAACCACCGCCGCATCGTCATCACGGGCATCGGGCTCACCTCACCCAACGGGAATACCCTCGCCGAGTACCGGGCGAATCTCCTGAAGGGAGCCTCCGGCGTCGTCTGGTTCGAGACCCGCTACATGGGCAAGGTGCTGGCTGGCGTCTGCAACTACGATCCCCTCAAGTATCAATTGAAGAAGGAAGTCCGCCGGGGCACGCGGGCCGGGTCCATCGCGATCTATTGCTCGCAGGAGGCGATGGCCGACTCGAAGCTCGACTTTCCCTCGCTCGACAAGAGCCGCATCGGGGTCTACCTCGGCATCACCGAGCACGGCAACGTGGAGACCGAGAACGAGATCTACAACATCAGCCAGTACAACTACGACACCAAGTTCTGGTCGCACCATCACAACCCGCGCACGGTCGCCAACTCCCCGGCCGGCGAGGTCACGTTGAACATGGGCATCACCGGCCCCCACTACACGATCGGCGCCGCCTGCGCGGCTGGAAACGCCGGCCTGATCCAGGGGGTCCAGATGCTGCTGCTGGACGAAGTGGACGTGGCGGTAGCGGGCGGGGTGTCGGAGAGCATCCACACGTTCGGCATCTTCGCCAGCTTCGCCAGCCAGGGGGCGCTCGCCAGCCACCCGGACCCGGCCAAGGCGTCCCGCCCCTTCGACCGCGACCGGAACGGGATCGTCTGCTCGGAAGGCGGTTGCGTGTTCATCCTGGAGCGTCTGGACCATGCCGAGGCCCGCGGCGCCCGGATCTACGGGGAAATCGTCGGTTACCACATGAACTCCGACGCGTCGGACTTCGTCCTGCCCAACGCCCAGCGGCACATCGAGTGCATGCAGGCGGCGCTCAAACGGGCCGGGGTCGGCGCACGGGACATCGACATCGTCAGCACCCACGCCACGGCGACTCCCCTCGGCGACATCCAGGAATGCCAGGCGTTGCGGGCCGTCTTTGCCGACTGCCCCAAGACGCATTTCAACAACACCAAGAGCTTCATTGGTCACGCTATGGGCGCCGCCGGCGCCCTGGAACTGGCGGGCAATCTGCCCTCGTTCGGCGACGGCATCGTCCACCCGACCATCAACGTGGACCACCTGGACCCCCAGTGCGAAGTCCCTAATTTAGTGCTGAATTCTCCCCAAAAACTACCCCGCGTGGACTATATTCTGAACAATTCCTCGGGCATGCTGGGAATTAACTCGGTGGTTGTTGTAAAACGGATATGAATCGTGTATTTTCGGAGGCCGATTGTGCCCGGCCGGACCTCGGGGAAATCTCGACATGACGAACGATCAGATCAAGCAAGCGATCCTCCAGATCATCAGCGTGATCGCGCCTGATGAGGACCTAAGCCATCTCAAAAGCGACGTGGCGCTCCGGGAGCAGCTCGAGCTCGACTCCATGGACTTTCTCGACATCGTGATGGAGCTGCGCAAGCGCTACAAGGTCGAAGTCCCAGAAGCCGACTACGGACAATTGGCCAGCCTGGACAGTTGCGTCGCGTACCTCTCGCCCAAGCTGAAAGACAAATAGCCCCCACCCCGGTATAATCCCCGGCTGGTATGCCTTCCAGCCACTATGACGTCCTTATCATCGGCGCCGGCATGTCGGGTCTGGCGGCGGCCATCCGCCTCGCCTATTTCGATAAAAAGGTGCTCGTGCTGGAGCGGCACTACGCGGCCGGCGGCCTGAACTCGTTCTATGCCCTGGGCGGTCACCAGTTCGACGTCGGCCTCCACGCCATGACCAATTACGTGCCGCCCGGCACGCGCGGCGCGCCTCTGACCAAGATCTACCGGCAATTGCGACTCAAACCGGAGGATTTCGGGCTGGCCCCCCAGTATCAGTCCGAGGTGCGGTTTCCGGAGAACACGCTCCGCTTCAACAACGACGTCGAGTTTTTTGTGCGGGAGGTCATCGAAAAGTTCCCCGCCCAAAAGGATAACTTCCTGCGCTTCGTGCGCTACATCCGGGACTATGACGAGCTCGACCTTGACGCCAAGCCGGTGTCGGGACGGCAGGTCGTCTCGCGCTTTCTCACCGATCCTCTGCTGATCGACATGCTCTTCTGCCCGCTGATGATCTACGGCAACGCGCAGGAGCACGACATGGAGTTCGGCCAGTTCGTGGTGATGTTCAAGAGCATTTTCTGCGAAGGCCTGGCCAAGCCCCGGGAAGGGGTCCGGCGCATCATCACGACCCTGCGCCGGAAGGTACGGGCGGTCGGAGGCGCCGTCCGGATGAAGTGCGGGGTCCGGTCCCTGCGCGTCGAGAGCGGACGGGTCGCGGCCGTGGAACTCGACAGCGGCGAGACGCTCGCGGCCGACGTCATTTTTTCCTCTGCCGGCTACGTCGAGACCATGCGCCTCTGCACTGATTGCGATCCGGAACGGCTCACGCCGCTGGCGGGGCGGATGTCGTTCGTCGAGATCATCCACGTGCTCGACAAGCCGATGAAGGCGCTCGGCCACGACACTACCATCACCTTCTACAACGCGGGCAAGGAGTTTCACTACGAGGTGCCCGCCGATCTGGTCGACCCCCGGAGCGGCGTCGTCTGCTGCCCCGACAACTTTCTCTATGACAAGCCCCTCTCCAAAAGCATGATCCGCTTGACCTGTCTGGCCAGCTTCGACCGCTGGGCCGCCCTCGACGAACCGGCCTACCGGCAGGCCAAAGCGGAATGGCTTCCGCGAATCCACCAGGAAGTGCTAAAATTCGTCCCCGACTTCCGGGACCACATCCGGTTCACGGACTTTTTTACCCCCCGGACCATTCGGCACTGGACGGGCCACGTGAACGGCGCGGTCTACGGAGCGCCGGACAAAATCAAGACGGGACGGACGCACCTGGCGAACCTGTTCATCTGCGGCAACGACCAGGGGTTCCTCGGGATCGTGGGAGCGATGTTGAGCGGGATTTCGATGGCCAACCTGCACGTATTGAAGAAGGCGTGATGGCGCAAGACTGGCTCAGGGGCGTCAAGGACGAGTACGACGCCATCATCATCGGCTCGGGGCTCGCCGGGCTGACGGCCGCCAATCGGCTGGCGACCTGCGGCTATGCGGTGCTGCTGCTGGAGCACCATTACAACTTCGGCGGCATGGCGACGTGGTTCAAACGGAAGGGCGGGCACATCTTCGACATCTCGCTCCACGGCTTCCCCATCGGCATGCTCAAGACCTGCCGCAAGTACTGGTCGGCCGACATCGCGGAGTCCATCGTCCAGATCAAAGGCATCCGGTTCGACAACCCCCAGTTCTCCTTTACGACCACCTTCGACAGGGCCGATTTCACCGACAAGCTGGTCAACCATTTCAAGATCCCAGCCGAGACCGTCGAAGCGTTTTTCAAGTTCGCCCGCGGCATGAATTTCTATGACGACCAGAAGACGACGACCCGCGAGCTCTTCGAGCGGTACTTCCCCGGCCGCCCCGACGTGTGGCGCCTGCTGATGGAACCCATCGCCTACGCCAACGGCTCCACGCTGGACGACCCGGCCATCACGTTCGGGATCGTGTTCTCCAACTTCATGAGCAAGGGCGTCTACACGTTCCAAGGCGGCACGGACAAGCTCATTATGAAGATGAAGGCGACGCTCAAAGCCAACAAGGTGGACCTGCGCCATCACGCGTTGGTCGAGCGGGTACTCATAGAGAAGGGCCGCGTGGCCGGCGTGGTCTGCAACGGCCGGACGATCCGCGCCAAATCCGTCCTGTCCAACGCCAACCTCAAATCGACCATCCACCACCTGGTCGGCGACGAGCACTTCAGCCCCGATTTCCTCCGGGAGGCCGCTGCCGTCCGCCTCAACAGCAGCAGCTGCCAGGTCTACATGGGCATCCGCAAGGGCGAGTCCGTTCCCTACATCGGAGACCTGTTCTTTACCTCGACCCATCCGGAATTCGATTCGGAAGCCCTCAACTCCATGAACGTAACCAGTCGGACCTATTCCTTCTACTATCCGGACACGCGGCCCGGGTCGGACCGGTACGCGATCGTCTGTTCAACCAACGCCAACTACGAGGATTGGATCAAGCTGTCGGAGGAGGACTACGGGCGGGAAAAAGACAAGCTCATCAAGGGCGTCGTGGACACGCTGGAGAAATACCTGCCGGGCGTCAGCGCCAAGATCGACCACCTGGAAGCGTCTACGCCGCGCACGTTCGAATACTATACGCGGCACATGGCCGGCGCATCCTTCGGCACCAAGTTCGAGGGCTTGAAGATCAGCCAAAACCTGTCGAAAGCGATCGGCGGCCTCTTCCACGCCGGCTCCGTCGGCATCATCATGTCCGGCTGGCTGGGCGCTATCAACTACGGCGTCATCGTGGCCAACGAGGTGGATAAATTCATCCGCCAGGAATCGATCCCCGCAGGCGGTTTCGGGCAGGAGGCGGCGGCTTCCCATGTTTGACTTCCGCGACCAGACCGTCATCGTCACCGGAGGCACCCGCGGCATCGGCCGGGCCATCTCCCGGCACTTCCTCGAGGCGGGCGCCACGGTCGTGGCCACGTATGCGGCCAACGACGCCGCGTCCGAGGCATTCAAGGCGTCCCTGGGGCCCGCCGCCAAGGCGCTGCACCTTCGCAAGTTCGACGTGGCCGACTACGCGCAGGTCGAGGCCTTCTACAAGGACCTCGACGCAGAACACAAGCACTTCTCGATCCTCGTCAACAATTCCGGCATCCGCAAAGACGCCGTCCTGGCGATGATGAAGCCGGAGGACTGGCAGCAGGTCCTGGACGTCAACCTGACCGGCGCCTTCAACATGGCCAAGCTGGCCGTGCACCGGTTTATGCAGAACCGCTACGGCCGCATCATTACGATCACGTCGCCGGCCGGCCGTTTCGGGTTCGAAGGACAGGCGAATTATTCCGCCTCCAAGGCCGGCCAGATCGCGATGACCCGCTCGCTGTCCAAGGAAGTGGCCTCGCGCGGCATCACGGTAAACTGCGTATCGCCCGGGTTCATCGATACGGAATTCGTCGCGGACCTGCCGGACAAACTCCGCAAGGACTACCTGGCGTCGATCCCCCTCAAGCGCTTCGGGACACCCGACGACGTTGCCTGTTGCGTGCTCTTCCTGGCATCCCGCGAGGCCGGCTACATCACGGGCTCTGTCCTGTCCGTGGACGGAGGCCTGTAAACATGACGGCGCGGATGGACGAAGTGCTGACGCTGATCCCCCACCGGCCGCCCTTCCTCTTTCTCGACGAGGTCCTCGAACGGGACGACCGCCGCATCAAGGCCGCCAAGACGCTGCATCCGGATGAACCGTACCTGGCGGGACACTACCCGGGCCGGCCCATCATGCCGGGCGTCCTGATCTGCGAGTGCGTGTTCCAGGCCGGCGCGGCGTTGCTGTTCGGCCGCGGCGGGCTCGATCCCAAGAAGGTGCCGGTGCTCAGCAAGATCCAGAACGCCCGCTTCCGGCGGCCTGTCTTTCCCGGCGCCAAGCTGGTGATCGAGGCGGAGATCGTGGAAGAGATCATGGGGGCGTTGTTCATGAAAGGCTCGGTCAGCGTGAACGGCCAGAACGTGCTGCGCACGGAATTCATCGTCGGTATGGCGGACGTCGGCGACGAGCCGAATATGAGGACCACGGCGTGAGCTTTCTCGGTTTCGAGGGCAAGACGATCGTCGTCTTCGGCGTGGCGAACAAGAAGAGCGTCGCTTATCACATCGGCCAGGTGCTGGAAGCGGAGGGGGCGACGGTCGTTTACGTCGTGCGGTCGAAGGAGCGCAAGGACGGCGTCGGCAAGCTGCTGCCGAAGGCGGAGATTCACGTCTGCGACGTGGCGCGGGAAGAGGAGATCCGCGCCGTGGCCCACGCCATCGCCAGGTCCCACCGAGCGATCCACGGGCTCGTCCACTCCATCGCCTTTCTGGATTACGAAGGCGGCATCAAGCCCTTCCATGAGACGAGCCGGAAGTCTTTCCTTCAGTCCGTGAACATCTCCTGCTATTCGCTCATCGCGATCGCGAACGCGTTCAAGACCATTCTGGCCCCCGATGCCTCCGTCGTGGCAGTCTCCATCTCAACCACGAAGATGGCGGCCGAGAACTACGGCATCATGGGGCCGGTGAAAGCCGCGCTGGACTCGACGATCTGCTTCCTCGCGAAATCGTTCAGCGCGTTCTCCACCGTCCGTTTCAACTCGGTCAACCCGGGCCTGCTCAAGACCTCGGCCTCGGCCGGCATTCCCGGCTACGCGGACTACTACCTCTACGCGGAACGGCTGACGCTGCGGAAGAAGGGAGTGACGACGCAGGAGGTCGCGGCGGCGGCGGCGTTTCTCTTAAGCGAGCGTTCGGCCGGCATCAACGCCCAAGGGATCGTGCTCGATGCCGGCATGTCCGTCAACTACTTCGACAAGGACATCATGCGCCGCGCCTCGCAGCCGGAGTAGACGAGACGCTTCAGGCTACCTGGCGGGGCCGGTGGTTTTGCGCATGAGGATCTCGCCGGATCCTTGGACCAGCAAGTCCGGGATCGGCCCCACCGTCTGGTAACCGTTCCGCTCGTAAAACCTCCGGCCCTGCTGATTGAAGTCAGACACGCACACGAAAAGGTTCTTCGCTCGCTGGAAGGCCACGCTCTCGACGTGGGCCAGCAGACTCCGCCCATGGCCTTTGCCCTGGGCCGGCGCCGCGACGGCCAGCAGTTCCAGATAGCCGCCGACGAGAAACTTCTGCCGCAAGACACCGATGCCCGCGAGCCCGCCGTCGGCCTCGAGCACAAACGCCTCCCGGCCTTGCAGCGGCATTGCAAACAGCTTCTCCCAGTCGGCCGCGGTGTAGCGCAGCCGTTTCCACGGTTCCAGCCCATTCAGCAGCCGGACCACGGCGGCAAGATCGCCCGCCTGGTAGGCTCTAATGCGGGCGGGCGCCGGCGTCATGGCTCGAAGGCGCGTTGCAGCGATCCAGCAGTTCGGTGACGGTCATCGGCTGAAGGCCTCTTTGCTGAAGCAGTTCGCGGGACAGTTCGTCGATCACGGCGCGAGTGTGGCGGCCCTTGCCGTTGGCATGAAAGACGATGATGCCGCCGTCCTGTACCCGCGCGCGCAGCTCGTCGAGCATGCGGGCCTGCGAAAGACGCGGATCCGGATCTCCGGACACGACGTTCCAGAGAATGAATCGCAGTCCCAGCGCGCGCGCCGTCTCCACGGTCGTGTCGTCGTACTCGCCATACGGGGGCCGGAACAACGACCCGCGATAACCGAACCGCTTCTCCAGGAGGGCGACCGGCCCGACGATTTCGGCCCGTTGACGGGCCGCATCCAGTCCTGGAAGGTGGGCGTGGACCTGTCCGTGCGTGCCGAGTTCAAAGAACGGCACGGCCAGGAGCTTCTTCACTTCAGTCTCGTGGGCGGCGATCCACCGGCCGGACAGAAAAAACGTCGCCGGAATCCGTCGCTCGATCAACAGGTCGATCAGCGGGGCGTCATAGCCGCCCCCTTCCCGGACCGGGCACATATCAAAGGTCAAGGCCACGGCCTTGCAGCCGGAGGGGCCGGACGTGATCACCTGGGCGGCGCCGTCCCCGAAAGTCATTCCAACGCCCGCAAGCACTGCGCACAAAATGACCGCCCACGGCACGATCATCGGTCGTCCAAACTTCCTTTGCTCCGTTCCTGTCACGGACCTGGAAGGTATTCCGCCAACTGGGTGAGGCGCTTTTTGATGCGCGCGCTCAGGACGCGGGAGAAATTTTTGTAGATCTTGAGGCCTAAATTCGGATGGCTATCCAATAAGCGATGCAGCGCCTTTTGATTGAACTGCAGGGCTTTGAAGGAGGCGGTCGCCTGCACCGCCGCGGATGCGGGGGTTTTCTTGAAGAACGTCACTTCGCCCAGGAGATCGTCCTTCCCAACCTGCTCGATGGAGACCTTTTTCCCGTCGGACCGCGTCTTCAGGACGGTCGCTTGCCCGTCGAGCAGGATGTAGACGTTCTCGACGCATTCGCCTTCCTGGATGATGAAGTCGCCGGCCTTGCCGTCTTTCATGACGGCCAGCGGCGCGATCAAGCCGAGATCGTCGATCGTCAAGTCGGAAAAGAGGGAGAGTTCTTCAAGGATGTCCAGCGCCCGCATGCCCACGCTCCTTTCGTGACAAGGGCTGGATTCTAGCCGCGCCGCGTTGGTAAAGCAAATCGCCAAGGTGGTAAGATTCGGCTCGCCATGACGCTCCATCCCGTCATCCTGCCGGTCTTGCCGCAGGACCAGCACCTGCGCGGGCGCGAGCGCGTGCTGGCGCAGAGCCGGCGGGCGCGCGAAGCGCTGGCCCTCAGCTGCGATGCGAGCGGCGTCCGCCTCGGCCCTCTCACCACGGGAGCCCGCGGCGCCCCCGTCCCGTTCGGCAACACCCATTGGTCCCTGTCCCACAAATCGCGGTTCGTTGCGGCCGTCGTGGGTCCGACGCCCATCGGCATCGACATCGAGGAAATCCGCCCACGGAACGAGGATCTGTACGGCTATGTCGCCGGCGCGGATGAATGGGCGCTGGGGGATCGAACCTGGGAAACATTCTTCCGCTACTGGACGGCGAAGGAGGCGGTGTTGAAGACCGCCGGCGTCGGCATTTCACACCTCAGAAAGGCCAGGATTCACGCGCTTCTCGGCAAGGACTACCTGCTCGTGGACTACGGTTCCCACCTCTGGCCCGTGAAGCACTTCCGCTTTCAGGGCCACATCGTCGCGCTCATGCACGACGACCACGAAGTCGTCTGGGATCTTCGCGAAAACCCCGCGCCCTTCACGGGAGGGCGATCTTGACGTCTCCGCCCTCCACTTTGACTTCGTAACAGGCCACCTTGAGATCGGGCTTCGTCAGGCAAGCGCCGGTCTTCACGTTGTACTGCCAGCCGTGCCACGGGCAGGTGACGGCGTCCCCTTCCAGTTCGCCTTCGCCCAGCGGGCCGCCGCGGTGCAGGCAGGTGTTGTCGATGACGTGGAACGCCCCATCAAGGTTGAAGACGGCGTATTCCTTGCCGTCGACGGTGGCCACGATGCCGGCCCCTGCGGCCACGTCCGACGTTCCTGCGACTCGTATATAGGTAGGCATCGGGGCTCCTTATTTCTTCTTCTTGGCCGCCGCGGGCTTCCTTTTCCTCGCCGGTGTCTTCTTCCCGGATTTCTTGGCCGCTTTTTTCTTTTTCCTCATGGCGCTGGGCTTCTTCGTCGCCTTGGGCGCGGCTTTCGGAACGGACGGCGGCACGGCGCGCCGAGTCACCGGTTGCGCGGCGGCCTCCGCAAGATCCGCCAGGCAGCCTTCGAGCACCTGCCTGCGCTGCTGGATGCCCTTGTGAAACAGATCCTGTGTCGCGTCCTCCTGGGCGGCCTGGGGCATGTTCACGATGGTTTCCGCTTCACCCATCATGGCCAGTTCGTAGGCTTCCCAATGCTTGGTGTCCTCACCGAACCTTTGGAGAATGAGTTGCTCGGTCTCTTCATCGAATTCTTCCAGCGCCGAGGAGTCGGCCGCGTGACGGAGTGCTTCCAGTTTCTTGATTTGTTCCGCGAGTTGATCGGGCATGTAAGACCTCCAGATTGATGCACCCAGGAGGCCCTTTTATACGACACCTCTCCGGCAGGGTCAATGAATCAATAGGCGGGCAGGAAAATCGGGAAGCGGCCTGATCGCGGGGAGGGTCTGTTTCCTTTGGAAAATAGCCCTTGTCGGGCGCTGTGGCTGCTCGGGAACTACTCAGGACGCCGGCCGATATTCTACCTGGCAGAGGTAGTCCGTCAACGCCGTCCGCTCAGTCGGCGCCATCTCATCGTTGAATTTGATGCCGTGCATGCAGCCGTCGCCGGACATTTCGACATGCACGACCGTCCCTCTAAACTGGAAGTGCCGGAGCAGCCCGCCTGGCGTCACATGCGAAAGCTTGATTTGAACCTTCGCGCCCTTGGGGAGGCATTGGGGCAAGTCCAGCGAGATGCCGCCTTCGCTCAGATCCTTGAGGTGGCCGAGCGCCAAGGACTCGCCGCCGGGATGGGACAATACTTCCGCCCAGTCCTGGTCCGGAATACGATTCGCCGACCGCTGCGTTGTCCGCTCATCCGTCATGGTATCCACCTCCCGGCAGAGTGTCCTTCCTATCGTAGTACAGGCGCAACCGTTGCGCCACATTGAATTTCAGCCGGGTTGACCCCTTCGGTGGGGGCGGGTATGCTGAAACAAATGAGACCTGCGCGCCGAACCCCATGGCTCTTTCTGACATTGACGTTGCTCCTGTCCACCGCCCCGACAGGCGCGCAAGAGCAGGCCAAACCGGTGCCGCCGAAGGCAGTCGAGGGGGCGCTCGTGGCGGTCGCCAAGCACCTCTCGCCGCCGTACGCCCTCTACCTCTACGAGTCGCTGACCACGCAGGTTTTGGATAACGAAAGCATTCTCGAACGCCCCGATTCTGCAAGCGCCCCGAAGGCCCAGGATTCCCTCTGGGCGCTGGAGATCATCTCGAATGCCATCCTGGTCGAAGGAGAGGACGGGCGATACGTGAACGTGGATCTCGTGCCGCCGTTCTTCGAAGACCTCGCCCGCCGATATATGAACGTCTCGCACTACTGGCCGGACCGGAAGATCACGAAGGAAACACGCCGGGAGCACCTGGCGGCCTGGTACTCCCTACGTCTCATGCTGCTCGTCGGCAACGCGACGCAAGAAGAAATTGCAAATATGCTGCGTGATGGCGCCTTCAAACTCGACCCCGGGATGCTTGAAACCGCCGGGCCGTCTCTCGTGGATCGTCTCAAGAAGGACAGGGTGTTGTCCAACGAAACATATGCGCTCGTGCAAATCCGGCGCAAGGGTCCGGCCGGCCGGGAGTCGCTGACTTTCCCTTCCTACATGGATCGCTGGAAAGCCAAGATCGAAAGCGCGTACAAACTCAGTCCTTCACCGTAAACCGGTCCTGCTCGTCCCAGCGGGGCGCGGTCACCACGAAAAAGACGGCGGGTGTCTCGCCTGTGTTGGTGAAGGTATGCACCGTGCCTGCCGGAATCCGCACCACCGCACCGGCCTTGATCGGAATGCGCTCGGCGCCCAGCTGCAGCACCCCCGCCCCTCGCAGCATATAGACCACTTCCCGCGTGAGCTTGTGAAAGTGCGGCGGGAGGGACCCACGCACCTGCACCAGCAGCCCGCTCATTTCCGGGCTCTCCACCAGCGTGGTGATGCGCAACTCCTCACCGGGACCGATGGGGTTGTGCTCCAATTGAACGTCGAGGTTATTCAGATCAGGGAGCGGGGAATTTTCCGAAGCGGCCGGAATCCCTACAAGCAGCCAGAGTGCGCCGGCCAGAACACACCAAACAACTGGCCTGCGCCTTCTCACTTCCAATCCACTCAAGTGGCCTGGGGAGGATCATCGGCGACGTCGGGGGCGGCCGGGTAGAGCTTCTGCAGTCGATCGACCAGGGGAAGCGCTTCCGGGGTGGTTGCGCGGGTCGGCTCGCTGGGCGGATGGTCCCACGTGAGCCGCGTGATGCCGTGCTCCGCCAGCGTCCCGCGGATCAGCTCCACCATGGCTTCGAGCGTGACCTCGGTCCCCTCGCGCAGATCGAGCACGCGCTCTTCCCTGCGTTCAGGTGGCGGCGCGTCGTGGAGCAGCGCCCAGCAGCGGTGAAAGATGGTCTGCCGCACGGGCTGCGGCACGTTGAGCGTGGGCAGGTCGGACGTGCAGAGCGCCAGGACCATCAGGACGAACTGCAGGTCCGGCAATCCCGAGTTCTCCACATCGAGCGTCTGCATACGACCATTATAGTCAAAAATACAGGCTCACGCCCAGCAGGAAGGTACGGGGTATGCCGGGCGTGAAGTGGATGTCGTTGACCGGTACAGGCTCGGTTCGCAACTGCGACGCGAAGAAGAACTGCGCCTCGCGCCACTGAGCGTTGAAGAGGTTCTCAACACTCGCAAAGACGGCCACCTGTTTGTAACGATAACGGGTGGTCCAATCGAAGACGGTGTAGCCCTTCGCTGTGGCGCTGCGATCCTCGACCGCAGGGCGATCGCCCAGGTAGCGCATCTCCAAGTTAGATTCCAACCCCCACGGCAGCCGGGCGATGAGGTCAGTGCGGATCGTCAACTCAGGCGCCAACGGTACGGCCTCGCCCGTTCCCCGGAATTCCGCATGCGTCAGCGTCCAATCGCTCACGAGCATGAGCCAGTCCGTGAGGGTCACTCGCGCGCTCACTTCGGTCCCGTAGCGGCGCGTGGCACCACGCGGCTCAAACGTGGCGTCGTCTCCATTGAAAACCAATTCGCTCGTCAGATCCAGCAGCCAGAAGGAAACCCGCAGGTCCAGCCGTGAGAACTGCTGCGTGCGCAGGCCGACTTCGTAGGCGGTCGCCTTCGGCAAGGTCTGAGCGGTCGCGTTGCGGATGACCGCCCGCGCGTCATTGCTGTGGAACCCCGACCCCGCGTTCAGGAAGAACTCCGTCCCGGCCCATGGGCCCAGGACCAGATTGCCCTTCAAGCTGGCACGCGCGTCATCCACCTTCCCGGTCACCGCACCCGGACCCGGCGGATTCAGTCTGTCCCGCACATCGTAGTGGAAGTAATCGCCCCGAACTCCGCCGACGAATCGGATCCACCTGAGCGGCTTCAACTCGACCTTGAGGTACGGCGAGTAGGAGGCCTCCAGCAGGTCCACGTCGGTCGTTGTGCCGGTGCTCAGACGCTGCCGCTGCGTGCCAAGCCGTACGCGCCCGTCATCCACGCGAGCCTGCACGCCGATCTTGGCGGCCCCCTCCATGCCCAACGCCCGCCCGCCGTACTGGTAGGCGAGGTCGCCGCCGTACACGTAGCGATCATCGTCCTGCTCGATCCCGTCGCCGTTGACGGGGTCGTTCAGAAAGAAGGTGAAGTCAGAAAAGAGATTCAGCTTGTAGTGTTGGAGATACGCGCTCGCTAGGAAGGTGCTCCGCGAAGTGATGTCCCAGTGGTATTTGAGGTTGCCGGCGGTGCGCGTCGTGTTCCCGCCTTCCGACGGATCGATCGAGCCGAATCGATCGAGCCGCCCGGCTAACACCTCGCGGAGCGGGATCTGGCCCGAGCCGTTCCACCCGCCGCTGTAATGAGTCGCCGCCAGGGCGAGTTCCGAGCGTGGCGTGGGATTGAACGTCAGCTTGGCCAGACCGGTGAACCGATGAAACTTGTTGGGATTGATGAACGGCCCGTCGGTGAAATAGCTCTCCACGGCGATCAGGCTCCGGACGCCGGTGCGTGTCGGCGAGAGCATCGTCAGGAACCGTCCGGTATCGAACGGGCCGCCGGCAGCCTCGATCAGGTTCTCGTCCGCGGTCTCCCGGGTCACGAAGTTGACCGCGCCCGCCGTTGCAAAGTCTCCGTATTCGACGTGGTACGGCCCCTTGCGCACATCCAGCAGCTTGATGGTTTCGGGGATCACAAAATGGATATCGGCATAGCCCTGGCCATGCGCGTGACTTCGAATGTTGATCGGCATATCGTCCCAGAACAGAGCGACGTCGGTGCCATGATCGGCGTCGAACCCGCGCAGGAAATACTGTTCCGCCTTGCCGCCCCCGGCATGCTGACCGATGATCAGGCCCGGCGCGAGGCGGACTAGGTCGGCCGGCCGCCCCTGGGGCCGCACTTCGAAATCTTTGTCGGGGATCAAGAGTTGGGAGGACGCCGCGACGGGGCGTTCCCCGCTCACCACCACCGGCTCGAGTTGCTGGGGCTCTTGTTCCGCTTCACCTGGAGGCTCGTGCGACCAAGCTGGAGTGACGAGTAGCACAAGGCTCACCAGCAAAACCGCGTGCCTCACGCCAGTTCTTTGCCGGTCGTGGTCATCGTGAGCTTCCCGTGCTTCACCCCTTTCGTGCTGATCAGGCTGTCCGCCACGGTCCGGACCTCGCGGCCCTTGCCCTTCACCACCAGCACCTCGATGCAGTGATCGTGGTCGAGGTGCACGTGCATCGTTGAAAGGATCAGCTTGTGAAAGTCGTGCTGGAGGCTCGTCAGCTTTTCAGTGAGATCATGGACGTGATGGTCGTACACGATCGTGATGGTCCCGACCGTCTCTTGCTTGGCGTCCCAGTCCTCCCCGACCAGGTGGTCGCGGATGAGGTCCCGGACGGCTTCGGATCTGGTCTCGTATTTCTTGCTGACCAACACATGGTCGAAGTTGTCCAGCAGGTGATGATCCAGCGACACCGCAAAGCGGACGGTCTTTTTCATGGCGGCTCCTTTGGTATTACGAAATTTAAAAACGTAATACCAACGTAAAACGTGGAAGTCAACTCAAAAATGGCAGGCCTCTAGGAGGATCGTGTCGAGGTGTTCAGACTGGGGCGGGCAGGGTCTCGGGGAGGTGCTCCTCTTTGCGCGGGAAGCGCTCTTCCAGCATCGTGTAGAGCGTCGGCACGAGGAACAACGTCAGCACGGTGGACACCGTGAGCCCGCCGATGACGGCCCGAGCCAGCGGCGCATTGGTCTCGCCGCCGGTGCCGAGCCCCAACGCCATCGGCAGGAGACCGAACACGGTCGCCAGCGAGGTCATGAGGATCGGCCGGAGCCTCGTCCGCGCCGCTTTGACGACCGCTTCATGCAGCTCGATCCCGCGGCGGCGGAGCACGTTGGTGTAGTCCACCAGCAGAACGCCGTTCGAGACCACGATCCCCAACAACATGATGATGCCCATAAAGGACGTAATCGACAGCGTGGTGCCGGTCAGGAACAGCATCACGATCACCCCCGGGAGCCCCATCGGGATCGAGAACATGATGATGAAGGGATCAACAAGGGATTTGAACTGGGCGGCCATGACCATGT
>CAYYLQ010000023.1:0-22830 GCA_964472655.1 uncultured Nitrospirales bacterium | reverse complement strand
TCCGCCTCCAGATGCTCCAGAACGCCAAGAGCGGCGCCTGCCAGGAGGATTGCGGCTACTGCTCGCAGTCGGCGGTCTCGACCGCGGACATCAAGAAATACGGCCTGCTCAAAAAATCCCAGATGGTCGAAGCGGCCAAGCGGGCGGCCGCGTCCAAGGCCATCCGGTACTGCATCGTCATCAGCGGGCGCGGCCCTCTGGACCGCGAGATCGCCGAGATCAGCGAGGCCGTGCGCGAGATCAAGGGCTCGATCCCGGTACAGGTCTGCTGCTCGCTGGGCCTGCTCACGGCAAACGACGCGCGCCGGTTGAAAGAGGCCGGCGTGGACCGGATCAACCACAACCTGAACGCCTCGGAGCGGTTCCATCCGCAGATGGTCACGACACACACCTATCAGGACCGGCTCGCGACGATCGGCAACGCGAGAGCCGCCGGCCTGGAGATCTGTTCGGGGGGAATCGCAGGGATGGGCGAGACGGACGAGGACTTGATCGACCTGGCCTTCGCGCTGCGGGAGGTGCGGCCAGACTCAATCCCGATGAATTTCCTGCATCCGGTGGAGGGCACGCCGATGCAGGGCCGGAAGAACCTGACGCCGCAGCGCTGCTTGAAAATTCTCTGTCTGTTCCGCTTCCTGCACCCGCGCACGGAGCTGCGCGTCGCAGGGGGCCGCGAGTTCAACCTGCGCTCGCTGCAGGCGCTGGCGCTCTATCCGGCGGACTCGCTCTTCGTCGGCGGCTACCTCACCACGCCGGGCATGCCCGCGGCCGAGGCCTGGAAGATGATCGAGGATCTCGGCTTCGAAGTGGACACCGTCGGCGCGCCGGTCGCCACCACATAAAGATTGAGCGGGGGCAGGACCCGCAATTATTTCTGTTGCAGCGACGGCGCGTTCTTGAAGAGGAGCTCGAGCGCGGTCGCGAGCTGCTGGTCCTTGGCCTCGACCACGTAATCCGGTTCGACGCCGACGTTGTCGATCTTCTGGCCCTTGGGCGTGGCGTAGTAGGCGGTCGTGAGCCGGAGCGCGTAATCGCCCGGCAGCGGGTAGATCGACTGGACGGAGCCCTTGCCGTGCGACTTCGTCCCCACCAGGATGGCGCGCCCCCAGTCCCGCAGCGCGGCCGCCACGATCTCGGCGCTGCTCGCCGTCCGCTGATTGATCAGCACGACCAGCGGGGCCGTGAAGGGCGGCGCGCTCGCCTGCGACCGGTGCTCGTCGCGTCGCTCGCCGCGCCCGTTGACGACCACGATCAGCCCGTCCCGCTTGATGAAATGCTCGGCCACTCCGATCGCCGAACTCAGCAGGCCCCCCGCGTTGTCCCGAAGGTCCAGAACCATCACCTTCATCTTCAGCGCCTGCAGCCGCTCGAAGGCGGTCTTCAAATCCTGGGTCGTCTGCCCGTGGAACAGCACGACGCGGACATACCCCACGGAGCCGTTCATAAGTTTGAACTTGACGCTTTGAAAACGGTGCGCCTGCCTGGCCAGAGTCAGGGTCAGCGGCGCGCTCGAACCGTCCCGCTCGACGGCCAGAACGACGTTCGTCCCGATGGGCCCGCGCAGCAGCTCCTCCGCGCGCGCCACGGACAGTCCGGCGGCGGGCGCGTCGCCGACCCGCACAAGACGGTCGCCGAGCCTGATCCCCGCGCCGTCGGCCGGCATCCCCAGCTTCACATCCGAGACGACCAGCGCGCCGCTCCGCTCTTCCAGCTCGAGGCCGACCTCGCCGGTCACGGCCTCTTGCGACTCGGTCTTGATGTCCTCGTACTTGCTCGGCTCGATCAGATAGCTCTGCGAGTCGAGCACCGAGGCCACGCCTTTGATGGCCTGATAGACCAGATCAGACGGAACCGATGCGCCGTCCGCGCAGATTTTCCCGAGCGCCATGGCCTCCTGCAGCGCCGCGTACACTGCATCGACCGATGTGATCGAGTCTTTCACGAAGGCCTTCTTGGCGGGACGCTTCGCGCACTGGAGGGTCCACTCCTCCGGCGTATCCTCCAACCCCACTTTCGATCGCCCGATAGTGTTTGCGATCCGCAACAGGCCCTGTCCGGCCATCCCGCGATACTGCGGGCTCTGCGGCTTCACGACATATTTCTCGTCAATCAACAGGAGCGCTTCCAATAAAGGGTCCTCCATCGCAGTGGAAGGGGGCCCCGCCAAGGGCGCCCCTCCCGCGCCCGCTGGCGGCACCGTCACAACCGCGGCAATCAGCGCGTAACCGGTCAGCGCGAGCCACCTACTCATACTGCAGGCCCTCAGCCACCGGCAGGCGCGCCGCCCGCCGGGCCGGCCAGTATCCCGCGAGCAGCGTGGTGAACAGCGCCAGCCCTGCCGCCTCCAACCATATCCATGGAGCTGGATGGAACACGATGGTCCAGCCGAAGGATTGCTTGTTGATGACTTCGACGAGGAGAACGGACAGCACCAGGCCCGCCCCCAATCCGAGGACCGTCCCGGCGAGCCCCAGTAAGCCCGACTCCCACAGGATCAGGCGGCCGACCTGCGCCGGCGTCCCGCCGATGGCGCGCAGCACCGCCAGTTCGCGCTGCCTCTCCAGGATGCCGGATAGGAGCGTGTTGGCGATCCCCAGCAGCGCGACGGCCACCGCGATGATCTCCAGCGCGTAGGTGATCGCGAAGGTCTGGTCGAAGATGCGGAGCACCTCCCGTTTCAGCTCGCCGTTCGTCAGGACCATGGTCGGCGGATCGCCACGCAGCCGCTCCTGCACCGCGCGGTGGATCGCCTCCGGACCGGTGCCCGGCGCCAGGTACAACGGGAACACCGTCGCGCTCCGATCGCTCCAGCGCCGCACGTAGAGGGAGCGATCCAGCACGACCTTGCCGCCGTCGGTCGAGTAGTCATAAAACACGCCTGCGATGTGAAGCTCCACCGGCCCCTGCGGGCCCGGCAGCGTCATGCGGTCGCCTCGTCCCAGCTTGAACTGCCTGGCGAAGGTTTCCGAGACGATGATCCGATCGTTCCGCACCGTGTCGGCCAGGACCGCCGGAGAGTCTCCTTCCATGAAAAGGTACCGACTGTGCTTCGCGTGCACCATGAGATCGCGCGCGACCACCACGACCGGCATGTCGCGGAACTCCATGCGGACGGCGCGGTAGCTGTCCACCGCGATGATGCCGGGGATCGCTGCCAGCCTCCCCCGCATGGACTCAGGAAGAGTTCCCTCGGGCCCCGAGCCCAGCCAGGTCGGCGGCGCGACGATCAGGTCCGCCTTGACGGTCTGCTCCAGCCAGAGGTCCACCGTCAGACGAAAGCTGTGAATCATCGCGCTGACGCCGATCATCAGGGCCAGCCCAACCATCAGCGCCGAGACGGCGACGGCGTTCCGAACGGGCGCGCGGTCGAGTTCATCGGCCGCCAGGCGCGCGAGGCATCCGGCCCGAAGGGGCAGCAACATGCGCAGACAGGGCCCGACGAGACGAATCAGCACAGGGCTCAACCAGGCGAAGCCCAGCACAACGAGAAAGACCGACAGATATCCAAAGAGCGGCACGCCCTGCACCGGCTCGGGCACGGCCGCCAGGCCGGCCAGTACGAACAGCGCCGCCGCGCCGGCCAGCGTGGGCGCGACGCGGACGGTGTCGGCCGTCTCATAGCCCTTCGGAGCGAGCGCCCGGGTCGGCTCGACCGAGACAGCCTCGCGGATCGGGCCCAGCGACCCCAGCACCGCCACGCCGATGCCGATCAGCAGACCCTGAAGGAGGACGACGGGGTGCGCCCACGTCACGCGCGGGAGCGCCGGAACCTCGCCGTAGAGACTGCTCACCGTCCGCGCGAGGGTCTGCAGCACGCCGTTCGACAGCGCCAGCCCGAACCCGATGCCCACGGCGGCGCCGACCACGCCGATCAGGACGACCTCAGTGAGAAAGAGACGCGCAATGCCTCCGGGGGAGAGGCCGAGCGCGCGCAGGATGCCGACTTCCCTCCGCCTTCTGAGCACCGCGAAGGACACGGTGTTGTAGACAAGAAAGAGCCCCACCAGCAGCGCCACCACGCTGAGCAGACTTACGTTCAGCCGGAACGCGCGGGTCATCCGCTCGATCTGGGCGTTCCGCTGGTCGGGCCGCCTGACGGCCAGCTCCGGCGGGAGGAGTGCCTGGACCGCACGGCTCACCTCGTCCACGGCACGGACGGGGTCGGTGACCAGATCGATCCGGTCGAGACGGCCCAGGCGCTCGAACGTCAGTTGCGCTGCCGCGATGTCCATGACGGCGAGTTCTTCTAGCGTGGTCTTGCCCGGCCCATGACCTTCCAGAAAACCGCGGACGACCAGCCGGCGCGAAAGTCCTTCCACGCTCACGTCAAGCGGCATGCCGACGGAGAGGCCGTAGCGCGCGGCCAGCTGGCGGCCCAGGAAAATCGCGTCGGGATCGAGATAGCGCTGCCAGTCGGTTTCGTTTGCGCCCTCGTCCATCACACGGTAGTCGCGTATTGACGACTCGGCGAGCAGATCCACGCCCAGGATCGGAATTACAGCCGGCCCGCTTCTCCCTCCCGTTATAATGGTCGCGGGAATTTCCAGTATCGGCGCGGCGAGCAGGACGCCATCGGCATGGGAGACCGGCTCGATGATCGTTTCGTCGAACCCGCTGGCGATGCTCGCCCCGCCAGAGACTTGCAGCGTCGTGCGGCCGGCCACCCCGAGAATGGCCTCCTCGAACGAACGCAGTATCTCGACGTTCGCCGTCGCGACCGCCACGTAGACGGCGACGCCCAACGCCACGCCTCCGACCGTGAGGGCTGTGCGGGGAAGTTCCCCGATCACATGCCGCCACACCAGGAGACGAAAGACGGTCACAGCTCTTTGAGGTGACCTACGACGGAGGTTGCGGAAGGATAGCCTTTCTTTCTCAGCACGTCGCGAAGCTCGGCGGCCAGCCGCTCGAAGACGCCTGGGCCCTCTTCCACGAGGGCCGTGCCGACCTGAACGGCCGAGGCGCCGGCCAGCAGATGCTCGAACACGTCCGTGCCCGATGTAACGCCGCCCACGCCGATGATCGGGATACGGCCGTCGAAGGCCTTCCAGAACGCGCGGACGTTGGCGAGCGCGACCGCCTTGATCACCGACCCACCCAGGCCGCCGAACCCGCCCTTGGGCTTGATCACGACCGCCTCGCGCTCGGGATCGATCACCAAGGCGTTGCCCACCGAATTGATGAGGGAGAGAAATTCCACCGGCGCCCGCTTCAGGACCTCGGCCATCGCGGCATGGTGCGCCGGATCGAAATACGGCGGCAGCTTGACGCCCATCGGCCGGTCCACGACGGCCCGGACTTTGCGGATGAGCCGCTCGGAGGCTTCACAGTCGTAGCCGATCTGGGGCTTGCCGGGGATGTTGGGACAGGAAAGATTGACCTCGATGAGATCAGGACCGGCCTTGCTGATGGTCCGGGCGATCTCCGGAAAATCGTCTTCGCACAGACCCGCCACGCTCGCGATCACCGGTTTCTTGAACGCCTTCAGCGCGGGAATCAGCTCGGCATAGGCCTGATAGCCGAGGTTCGGCAACCCCATCGAGTTGATGGAGCCGCTGCCGAAGGGGTAATACCGCGGTTCCGGGTTGCCTTTCCGGAACTCGAGGGTCATGGACTTGGTGACGATGGCCCCCGCTCCGGAGCGCCCCAACGTTTCCAGTTCCTCGCGCGTCACGCACAAGGCGCCCGAGGCGTTCATGAGGCAGAGGGAAAACCGCGCGCCGGCGATGGTGCAGGAGAGGTCGGGCTCCGTCATGAATAATGCTCAGGGTTCAATCGGCTGCATCTTCCGGCATGTAACCCGGAGCGTCGACGTGCCGCGGCCTTCGACGCACCGGTCTATCGACTTCATGTAGTCCAGCTTCCCGTCCAGGCTCACGGTGAACTCGAACGAGAAGATCGTCGTCATGAACATGTATCGGCCGGGCCTCAATTTCAGGGTCGCGACTTTATCCGTCACCATCCGGCCATGCACCGATTGAAGCGGCTCCGTGACTCCCGGAACGCTCCACGCAATGGGGGGGAGAATCTCCTTCGCGTCAACCACAATCGGATGCTCCTGCGCCAGCGGGTGCTTGGGCGGAGCCTGATCCGCCGAGGCCGGCGCCGCGAAGGCCAGTCCGGCCGATAGCATCACAATGCCGCATGCGGCGCCGACAGACTGTCTCATGACGGTAATCCCTCCCTCTCCATGGATCCGTCGCGCATGACCAGCACCCGGTCCGCTTCCGCCGCCGCGTCCCGGCTGTGCGTGGCCAGCACCACGGTCTGCCCGCCCTGCCGGGCCAGCGTCTTGATCAGCTGCACGATCCCGCGCCCCACTATTGAATCCAGATTCCCGGTCGGCTCATCTGCCAGCAGGAGCGCGGGCCGATGCGCCAGCGCCCGCGCCACCGCCACGCGCTGTTGCTCGCCTCCCGACAGTTCCGACGGGCGATGCTCCCCGCGATGCGCCAATCCCACGGCCGCGAGACATTCCTCCACGCGCTGCCCCGGATCGGAATCGCCCCGCAGCAACAGCGGCAGCGCGACGTTCTCGCGCGCGGTCAGTCCGGGCAGCAGGTTGAAGAACTGGAAGACGACGCCGATCCGCTCGCGCCGCAGCTCCGTCCACTCGGCCTCGGAAAGCCCCCGTGTCGAGCGTCCCTCAATGACGACGTCGCCTTCCGTCGGCCGGTCTAGTCCCCCGATCAGGTTGAGCAGTGTGCTCTTGCCGCTGCCGCTCGGCCCCGTGACGGCGAGAAACTCCCCCTTGGCGACCTCCAGCGAAACCCCCTGCACGGCCCGGATGAGCGAGGCGCCTCGCTGATAGACCTTGGAGACTCCCTCCAGCCGGACCACACTCCTCCCAAATCAGACTTGACCACCTATAACACAAAGCCGTGATGCCCGACAATTAGACGGGGGAGGGGGAGGTGACCACCCAGCATTCGGCGGTGTCCAACATGAAGGATAAGGACGCGCCATGCCGGGTATCCTGGACACTGTTCTGCATTGGGTTTTTCCGGTGAACTGCGCCACCTGCGGGCGGCCGGCCGCGGACCGGCGCCTGCCGTTTTTTTGCCGGGCCTGCTGGGAGTCGATCACGCCCATCGAAGGGCCGATTTGTCCACGGTGCGGGCAGCCGTTCGACTCGCCGCTCGCGCTGGCCCACAGTCCGGGTCATACATGCCGTGCCTGCCGGGAGAAGCCGCCTCGGTTCGATCGCGCGCTCTCGCCCTACCGCTACGACGGGGTGCTGGAGCAGGCGATCCGCCTCTTCAAATATCGGCGGCGGGACGCCCTGACGGCCCCTTTGGCGGACCTGATGCTCGTCTGGGCGGACCGGCTTCCCCCCACTGATCTCGTCATGCCTGTTCCCCTCCACCCCGCCCGACTGAGGGCCCGCGAGTTCAACCAATCGTTGCTCCTGGCCGATCGGATCGCCCGGCGCCTCGGCCTCCCCCTGTCATTCGACCGTCTGGAGAGGGTCCGGCAAACCAGGCCTCAGACGGAGCTCGACCGTAAAGACCGCGCCCAAAACGTGCGGCGCGCCTTCACCGTCCGGCAGCCGGACGGTCTGGAGGACCGCCGCGTCCTGCTCGTGGACGACGTCTTGACCACAGGCGCGACCGTCAACGACTGCGCCCGCGCCCTGCGTCGGGCGGGCGCCATCTCCGTGGTGGTCCTGACGCTGGCGCGCCGGCTGTAACGGACGGCCTACGGCTATCAGTGGCAATGAGTGGCAATGTTTGGCATGAATAAATACTTGACAAATCCGCCCCTTCCGACTAGGATACCGTTTCATCTCATACGGAATGCTCGATGGCCAAAGCGGTGCGCGACGAAGTCCTCACGACCGCCGAGACGTGCCGCTATCTGAAAGTGGCCCCTCGGACGCTCTATCGCTACATCCAGGAGAAGCGCGTCCCGGCCTTCAAGCTCGGCAAGGACTGGCGGTTCGTGAAATCCGAGCTGGACATGTGGCTTCGCAAGAAAAGCCGGGAGCACACGCGGCGGAGCCGTTGAGGCCGTCCACGACCTGACGAGGAGACATCCTGATGTTTGCCGGGGAGAACTTCTGCAAGCTGGACGAGAAGGGCCGCTTCCTTCTCCCGCCCTACATCCGCGACCTCCTCTGCCCGGAAGGACAGGTGGTGGAGAAAGGGGCCGTCTTCCTCAAGCGAAGTGAGCCGACCTGCCTCCGGATCTACACCATGACCGAGTGGACCGGCGTCCTCACCAAAACCAGAGCCCGGCTGGACGAGGATCAGAGCCGCCTCTTCATGCATCACGTGGTATCGGAGACCGCCACGTCGGAAATCGACAAGGCCGGCCGCATCCTCATCCCCGGCAAGTTCCGCAAGCACCTCAACCTGGCCGACGACCAGGAGATCGTGCTGGTCGGCATGTTCGAGTTTCTGGAGATCTGGAACCCCGTGGACTGGCGGCGGCGTCTCGCCCAGGCGGAAGACCGCCACGAAGCATCCATGAGCAAGATCATGGACATTCTCGACCGACGGTGAAGCGTCACCCTGCGCACTCACGCCCTGCCGTCATCCGCCTGTCGTCCTATCGTATTTCCGAGACGCCGTCCAACGGCGGGCCGGACCTCCGCTCACTCATCCCTCGAAAGACCCGTTTCCGTCAGGCCGATCTTCTTCTTCAGAGAGGGGCGTCTCGCGAGGCGCTCCTGCAGAAGGAACAACCCGACGACCTCCTGCGTCTCGTGCTCCCGATTCCCCCGAGCATCAACCACCATTACGCGACGGTGAACGGACGGCGCGTGCTCTCGGCGGCCGGCCGCCGGTTCAAGATCCTCGTGGGGCAGGAAGTGATCTGCGCGCTCGCGAAGAGGTCCGGGCGCCGATTCCGCGCGGTCCAAAACGGCAACCCGCTGGCGCTCGACTTGCGCTTCTATTTCGCTTCGGAACTCCGGCGTGACATCGACGGCGGATTGAAGATTACGCAGGATGCCGTCTGCGAAGCCCTCGGGATCAACGACAACCGGATCGTCGAGGTGACGCTTCGGAAAGAGCGCGATGCCGTCACGCCCCGTATGGAGCTGGCGCTTCGCTCCTGCCCTCACGCAGCCCCGTAGGTTTCTCGAACCATGGAAGGAACGGCCCGATGGGAACACTTCTCCCACGGGGCCGACGTCGGCGTGCGCGGGATCGGGACGTCGCGGGAAGAGGCGTTCGAGCAGGCCGCTCTGGCGATGATCGCGGTGATCACCGACCCGCGGAACGTGCGCCCTGACAAGGCGGTCGAGATCGCCTGCGAAGCTCCCGACGATGAACTTTTGCTGGTCGAATGGCTGAACGCGGTGATCTACGAGATCGCCACGCGCCGCATGCTCTGGAGCCGCTTCACGGTGCGCCTCGAGGCGCACCGGCTGCGCGCGACCGCGTGGGGGGAACAAACGGAGCCGGCGCGGCACCGGCCCGCCGTCGAAGTCAAAGGCGCGACCTACACGAATCTGTCAGTGAAACAAGATCCCAGCGGCGCCTGGGTGGCGCAATGCGTGGTGGATGTCTAACTGCCACTCCCGGTCGCCGTCCGGGACTTGTACGCGAGGAACCCGCCGTAATCGACCATCAACCGGGGCAGCGCGGCCTCCAACACATCATCCGTAGGGTCGGGGACGTAGCCGACCACGAATTCGGCCCGCGCGAAGGCGAGTAAAAAGCGTTGCGGCGCCACCGCCACCTCCGGATTCTGCCGGTCATAGGCCGCCAGGCCGGGGACCACATCCACCCGGTTCTGATAGTTGGCCAGCGCGATCGTCAGGCTGCGGCCTTTCAGGAACAGTGTTCCTGATGTGACGTCCCGCCGGTCGCTCGACCGGCGCTGCGCCACATAGAACACGATCCGCTCGTGCGCCCCCGCCTTCACCAGCGCGTCGACCAGAGGCGGCACGACGCGCGCCAGCACCGCCGGGTCAAAGAGAGGAGCGGGCTCGAGCTGGCCGGCAATGAGCCTCTGCAGCCAGTGCGATTTGAACTCGACCCGGACCTCTTGCAGGATGCTGGTCAGTTCCTGTGCGGACAAGCGGGCCGGATGGTCGAATCTCAGCTTGGCGTCCGGGAGTATCTGGACCGCCACCTCATCCACAGCCTCGTCAACGGCCGCGCGATAATGAAAATCGCACGCCGCCGCCAGGACGGCCACGCCGACGAGAGCAGAAAAAAGGCGAGAGACGCCTCTCCTGACCACAAGCCGGATCACGGCCTCTCCTTACGGTTTCGCGCCGGTCGCAGGAGCCTCCGGGGCCTTCGCGGGAATATCCACGGGCATCGACGGCTCGTCTTTCGCCTTCGGAGCTTTTGCCGAGGGCGCCGGCTTTCCTTTTTTCATGGGAGCAGGCTTCGCAGCCGCGGCCTCTTTCGCAGCCGCAAGCTGGGCTTCCATCTTGGCGATGTCTTCGGACTTCGACATCATCATGTCGTCCATGACCCGCAGGCGATCTTCAAGCGCCGACACCTGCGCCTGCAATTTTTTGGCTTCCGCCAGTTGGCCTTCCAGCCTCCTGGCTTCATCATCCTTGGCCCTCACCTGCAGCCGCAGCTGCTCGACCTGGCGGCGCAGGTCCATGCTTTCCCGATCCTTCTCGCGCATGAGATCCGCCGACCCGCAAGCGTTCAACGTGAACATCAGCATCCCCAGCAGACACGACAGGCCAGTCTTTGCGTTCATAGGTTCTCCTTTGCAGTGACGGTCATTTCGATCCGTTCCAACGGGTTGTCGTTGCCGTCCTTTTTGACGTTCAGGATGGCGTCCACGGTTTCTATTCCGCGGACAACCTCGCCGAAGACCGTGTATTGCCAGTCCAGGCTACCACAGTCATCGGCGCAAATGAAAAACTGGGAGCCCGCGCTATTGGGATCGTTGCCGCGCGCCATGGACAGCGTACCACGTCGGTGGGGGCGGCTGTTGAACTCGGCCGGGATCGCATAGCCGGGGCCACCCAGGCCGTGGGTGGCCCGATTCATGGTCTTGCTGTTCGGATCGCCCCCCTGGATGACCTTCAGCCCCGGCGGATTCACCCGGTGAAACGTGCTGCCGTTGTAGAAGCCGACCGCGGCCAGCTTCAAAAAGTTCTCACAATGGCGCGGAGCGATGTCGAAATAGAATTTCAGTTCGATCTCCCCGAACTTGGTCGCGATGACCGCGCGCGCATTTTTCTTCTCCATCCCCATCCGAGTCTCGAACGCCGCTTAATGCCGAGGCCCGATCGGGTTCCGCGAGGTGCTGATGCCCTGGTTCGTGGAAAACCAGTGGGCGCCGTCATCCTCTGTTTTGAAGACTCCGCCGCTGGTGCCGGCGTACACCGTCCCGTCCTTGCCCACGGCGAACGACTGGATCGCCCGCTCGGTGAGACCATTGTTGGCCGGAGCCCAGGTCTTCCCCTGATCGCCACTCCGATACATCCCCACCCCGGTTCCCACGAACCACGATGTCCCGCCGATCGCAATGCCCCGGACGGAGGCGTTCGCCAGGTGCCCGCCGATGGTCCGCCAGGACTCGCCCCGATCACTGCTCACGTACACGCCGTTGTCGGCGGTTCCGGCATAGAGATCACCGGACTTGCCGACCACCAGCGAACGGACGAAATTGGCCGGGATCTGGTCCCGAGGATGCGACAGCCGCGAGGGCGTGATCCGTACCCATTGGGACGCGCCGGCCGGTTTGCGGTAGAGCCCCATCCCCGTGGTCCCGGCATACATGGTTCCCTGGGCGTCCACGGCGAAGGCGCGAACCAGCAGATTGCTGAGGCCCTGGTTGTCCGCCGTCCATTTCTCTCCCCCGCTCTTCGACCAGTAGACTCCGGACCCGGTGCCCGCGTACAGCACGTCCCGGTGGACGGTCAGCACCTGCGTTTCGAGGCGATCGAGGCCGGCATTCACCGCCGTCCAGGACTTGCCGCCGTTCTGGGTCCGGAACACACCGCCCCGGAGCGTTCCGGCGTACACGGCCCTATCGGGACCCACCACGACCACATACACGTACGGGTCCGTCATCCCCTCATTGACGGCCAGCCAGGTCTTGCCCCCGTCCTCGCTCTTGAAGATCCCCTTCCCGAAGCTGCCCGCATAGACCGTCTGCTTCTCGTGGAGCGCCAGCGATTGGATACTGACGAACGTTTCCGGCCCGAGCTGGGCAAGTGGCTCGCCCGGGCTCTGCTGGGCCGGCGCGTCCGCCGTGGCCAGAAGGGCCAGGCTCATACCGACACTGGCAATGAGAATAGCACAGATACTCGGTACTTTCACTAGACGACCCTCCTGCCTGCCGTTCCCGCCGGAACGTCGGCGACAACATCCTCCTCGTGAGGCGGGCGGGCGGGCGGGCGCCCGAACAAGCGCGCGCTGACGATACCGATTTCATACAGCACGATCAGCGGACCCGCCATCAGCAGCAGGTTGAAGAGGTCGGAAGTCGGCGTGAGGATCGCCGACAGGATGAGATTGACCATGATGGCGTGCTTGCGGTACCGGGCCAACAGGTCTGGCGTGATGACCCGCAGCCGGGACAGCAGCGTGATCAGCAGCGGCAGCTCGAAGGCAAACCCGAAGGTGAGCAGGAACTTCACGTTGAAGTCCACATAGAGGCCCACCCCGATCTGGGGGATCAGGGAGCGATCGACGCCGAACTGAAGCATAAAGTGGAGCGCCAGCGGCACGATCACGAAATTGGCGAAGGTGACGCCCATCGCAAAGAACGCCGACGCAATGGCTAGGAACGGAATGATCCACCGCCGTTCCCCCGGCAGCAGCGCCGGCTCGAAAAACTTCCACAGGTGGTACAGGATCACCGGCATGGTGAGCGTGATGCCCCCGAGCAGCGCCACCTTGATGGCGGCGAAGATGGCCTCGGTGGGCGCGTAAAAAATGAGGTCGTCGGGATACGGTTTCTTGAGCCAGGCGATCATCTCATCGGCATAAGTGAACGTGACGACACAAGCCACCAGGAAGACGGACCCGCACCAGTAGAGCCGCCGTTTGAGGTCGGAGACGTGCCGATGAAGCGGCGTGCGGACGGGCTCACCCGTCTGAACCTCTGCCTCGGTGTCGTCCACGGTCGTGCCGCTATGAGGACGGGCCCGCCGCGAGAGAGCGGTTTTGCTTGAAGGTGCGGACGATCGCCGCCATTTTGTCCTTGGTCGCAAGCTTGTCGAACTGGATGCGCTTCTTCAGTTGCTCTTCCTCGGGCGTCAGAAAATGCAGTTTGTTGAGTCCGACGAGTTGGTCCTCGAGCCGATGATGGGTCTCCTCCAGCGCCTTGAACTCGGACGACTCCTTGCGAACCAATTCCAAGATGGCCGGGTCTTCGCTCAACATCGTGTGTCCTCCTTTCTCTGTGAATGTCATCGTGAACATCATGATGACGGCGTCCTCGCTGGGATGATCGTAGTATCCCCGGCGGACGCCATTTTTCGTAAAACCCAGACTTTCATACATCGCGAGCGCGGCCTGGTTGGAGGCCCGCACTTCCAGCAGCGCCGTCCGGACGCCCCGCTCCACCCCGACCGCCAGCGCGTGCCTGACCAGCTCCGTCCCGAGCCCCCGCCGCCGGATCTCCGGATGAACCGCCAGATTCATCACGTGCAGTTCCTCAAAGACCACCCAGAACACGATGTAGCCCAGGAGCGCTCCCGCCGCAAGACCCGTCTCATCTCCGGCTTCGCCCGACCGGACGGCGATGTTCGTCGCGAACGGGTTGCCCCGCAGTTCGCCCAGGAACATTTTCCGCGTCCAGGGCTCGGTGAACGACGCCTGTTCCAGGGCCAGCACCTCATCGAGGTCGCGCTCCAGCATCGGCGAAAGAACGGCCTGCCCGGATTCGATCATCGCGACACCCTGGCCAGCGGCGACTTCAACAGGCCCTTCTCCCGATTGACTTCGGCTTCGGCCCGGCGAAGATAGATCGGCGCCGCCTCCGCGCCGGACTTGTTCCCGCCGGCAAGCTGCCTGAAGCCCAATCGCGCCACCACTGCCGCCGAGGGCACCGCGCGAAGGCCCTCGTCGGTCATGCAGGCCCGGCCGCCGAGCGCCGTCTCGAGTTGTTCCCGGTAGCGAGCCGCGCCGCTCCCGATCAGATGGACGGGACCCTCGACGGCCGCCACGGCTGACGCCACCGCTTGAGGAGACAACACCGCGTCGGGGCTCAGCCGTTCGAGCGCGTTCCCCTTTCCTTCCGCACCCACTCGCCGGAACAGGGCCATGTACACTTCGCCCCGGTAGGCATCGAGCAGCGCGCAAATCGTCACGTTCGCATGCGCGTATCCCTCCGCCAGCGTTTCCAGCGTGGGCACACCCACCACGGTCGCATTCGTCCCGAGCGCCAACCCCTTGGCCGTGGCCAACCCGACCCGCAACCCGGTAAACGATCCCGGCCCGACGGACACCGCCACCGCGTCGAGATCCCGGGCGGCCAGACCGGCCTGTTTCAGCACCCGGTCCACCGTCGGCAGGAGCGATCCCCCACGATTCTTGCCTTGGGCCTCGTAGGACAGCTCGGCCAGCAGCCGGTCGTCCTCGGCCAGTGCCACGCCTTGCGCGGGCGTCGCAGTCTCGATGGCCAGCAACCGCATCAGTCATCCCTCTTGAATCCGGAGGGCGCGGCCGCCGGCTCATTTCTCATCGGCCCCCAATCCAGGGGCGTCAGCGCCGGGTTCGGAATGATTTCGTAAAACGTCAGCACGAGCTTGGCCTGGCCCAGGCTGTCTTCCGCCAGCACGCGGGACGGCCACGTCAGAGGGCCCGCCGATGTTGCGCCGACCGCATGATAGCTCTGATAGACCATCGTCGCCTGCACGCTCCCGGTCGCATCGAACAGATCCTGGCGGACGATCTCCAGGGTCGTCCGCTCGAACCACAAACGGCGCGCCACGATGGTCCCGCCCGGCCCCGCCATCACGTCCAGCACGTAACGGCTGTCTTCATCGCGCAGATACACTTGATCGGTGGAGAGGATGACGCCCCCCAAGCTGCCCAGCGTCGCCTGCAGGCCCAGCATGACCGGCACGCCCACCCTGCCCTTGCGGTCCAATTCGGAGACCAGGCCCTTTTGAGTTTTCCCCTGCATCGGAAACAGCAAGTGGTACTGGCCGTCGGCGAGCATCAGATCGAAGAGCGGAAACCCCAGACGGGCGAAGGTCTGGAGGCGAATGGTCCCTGGGCGTTGATAGACCATCGCCGCCTCCATTCGTTGGGGAGCCTTGAGCGCGCCCCCGCTCGCCTCGACCGCGAACCGCGCCTTGAGCGTCTGGACGGCGGCCTCCCGTTCCTGTAGCTTCGCCACCACTTCCTCCGCCGTCAGCGCCGCCGGTGCGGCCGGAGCTTGAGGCGAGACCAGCGCCTTTGTGCAGCCCGCCAGCAGCGCAAGGCCGATCATCAGGCCCGCGACGGTGGCGGACTTCGCACTAGGTAAGCACGACATCAAGCGCTTGCCCCACCTCCGCCACACCGATCAGCTCCAACGAGTCGATCGGCGGCATTTTCGCCAGGTTCCGCTCCGGCAGCAGGCAACGCCGGAAACCCAGCTTCGCCGCCTCCCGTAAACGTATCTCCGCCTGGCCCACCGCCCTGACTTCCCCTCCCAAACCCACTTCGCCGAATACGATGGTCGTGGGCGCAATGGGCCGGTTCCGCAGACTGGAGGTGACGGCCGCCACGATGCCGAGATCCAGGGCCGGCTCATCAATTTGTAGCCCGCCCACCACGTTCACGTAAATATCCTGGCCCGACAAGCTGAGGCCCATCCGTTTCTCCATCACCGCCACCAGCAGCGCGATCCGATTGCCGTCCACTCCGTTCGCCATCCGGCGGGGCATGGCGAAGCTCGTGGGCGACACCAGCGCCTGCAGCTCAATCAGGATGGGCCGCGTGCCTTCCAGGCTCGCCACCACCACCGAGCCGGTCGCCTTCTGCGGGCGTTCCGACAAAAACCACGCCGACGGATTGGCGACTTCCCGGAGGCCCGCATCGGTCATCTCGAAGACCCCGATCTCGTTGGTGGACCCGAACCGGTTCTTGACCGCCCGGAGGATCCGGTACGCATGGCTCTTCTCCCCTTCGAAGTACAGCACCGTATCCACGATATGCTCCAGCGTCCGTGGCCCCGCGATCGCGCCGTCCTTGGTCACATGCCCGATGAGGAAGACCGGCGTCCCGCTCCGTTTCGCGTAGAACATCAGCTGTGCGGCCACCTCCTGCACCTGGCTGATGCTGCCCGGCGCCGACGTGAGCAATCCCGTGAACGTCGTCTGGATCGAATCCACGACCAGCGCGGCCGGCGCCACCGCCTGCGTGGTCTTCAGGATTTCCTCGAGGTTCGTCTCGGGAAAGATCAGCAGCGCGTCGGAGTCGATCCCCAGCCGCTCGCACCGCATCTTGATCTGGCGCGGCGACTCTTCCCCGGAGACGTACAGGACCCGCTCGGAAGATTTCGCGAGATGGGGCAGGATCTGCAGCAGCAGGGTGGTCTTGCCTATGCCGGGGTCGCCGCCGATCAGGATCACCGATCCATTGACGACGCCTCCGCCCAGGATCCGGTCGAACTCGCCGACTCCGGTCAGGAACCGCGCTTCATTGCCGGCTTCAATGTCCGTCAGCGGCAACGGACCGGCGGCGGCCGCCACTCCGCGGGGGCGCCCCTTCCCAACCTCGGGGGTCCGTTCTTCCTGCATGCTGTTCCAGGATTTGCACTCAGGGCAGCGCCCCAGCTGGCGCGGGAACTGATACCCGCATTGCTGGCAGCGAAAAGAGGTCTTGGACCGTGTCACAAGGGGGGTTCCTATCGCCAGCTCCATGATAAAGGAGCCCCTGTCAAAAGGTCAATGCCATTACAACGGGCGGATGGGCTTTTTACTCCGTGTAGCTGAGCAGCTCGATCCCGATCAGAAGGACGAGAACGGACCAGGTCAGGCCCCAGCCTGATCGGGTGCCCGCGATCCGGTCTCCACTCAGGCCCAATATCTGGAAAGGATGTGCGGCCAGCTTGCATATGCCGGCGAGAAGCGCCGTCGTCCCCATTATTCTGTGGTGGATCGCGATCGCGGCGGCCGCCGGGTGCGCGCCGTGGCTGTGCAGAAAAAGCATGCCGCTCCCGACGAAGGCAAGGACGGGCAGCGGCGATCCCCACGCCGCATGCCTGGCCCAACCCATCCGCCTGAACAGCTCGACGGCTCCCACGCCGAGGAGCAGGATTGCATACAGCTTGTGCTGAACCGTTTCATAGTCGTCGCTGAAGAAGGTCCCGGCAAAACTGAGCGCCCCGATCGGCCAGGTGTCGTGGTCGCTCCAGATCATGAGATATCCCCCCGCACTCAGCAACGCGGCGGGCAGTAGGAAGCGCAACCAGGCGAATGTTGCGGCGCCCATCGCTCCGCGCCACTCGCTGAGCCCGATCAGCAGCACGAATACCCCGGCCAGGTGATGGTTGAACTCGGAATAGGCCTTGCCCTCCGGCGACCCGTCCCACTGGCCGACGGCGGCCGGAGCGTCGTGCTGGTGAGCTGACCGGCTGTGGGACGAGTCTGGTTGTTGAGCAAAGCCCGTGGAGCCGACCAGCAAGACCAGCAGCAAGCACGAAAATCTAAACTTATACATTAAACAAGTACCTCCACCTAGATGAATTGTTTCACTGCATCTTCCCAGTCTTTTACAGCGACAGCTTCGTCCGGCCATCTCTCTTGCGGCGAGGCGTTCGGCGGCACGACGGCCTTGAGCTTTCTCTCCACCAACGCCCTCGCCTCGTCCCCCGTCCCGGCGAGCCCTCCCTTTATATTGGTCCACCCCTCGCGCCGCCACCGTTCAAGCTCGCGTGACAGACTCATCGGGACGGGCTTGAGCGGAAAGACGGGGCCCGGCGGCAGGCGATTCCGATCCATCCACTGCCGCACCTCGGACAGCTCCAGGCGATCGCCCGCGGTCACGTACAGCAGATGCACCCGCTTCGCCAGCATCGCCAGCGCCTGAACCGCGCCGCCGTCGGGGGCCTGAAGCTTGGCGTCTGAACGCGGCAGCGGCAACCCCAACACCGGGCGACGAGGCGCGGAGACCAACGCGCTCGTCGCGACGATCACGATCGGACGTGTGCGATCCCAGACAAAAATCCCGGCCGTCGTCTCCTGCGCCGTGACCCTGCGGCTCTCCCCTACGCGCACGGTCACGGTCATCCTCCCCACGGCCTTCGGCACGAACGGAACCATGGCTCGGCCGTCGCCGCCGGTCAGTGTCCGTCCCAACAGACGGCCCTCATGTTCGAAGAGCAGCACCTCGCCCCCCAGCGGGGCAGACGCAAAAAAACTTTCTCTCAGAAAGTCCGCGACCAGATTGACGGCGCGCCCGGGCGCAGCCATGACATCGTATGCCACGAGGACGCCGCTCTGTTTCTCATCAGATGATGCCATGCCCCCTGTGCGCGAACGAGAAGGCATCAAAGGCGGCGAAGATGCCGACAGACAGGAAGATCGCGTCGGCCAACTCGTACGCCTCGACGAACGCAAGGTATAGCAGAATCGAGCTCGGCACCGCGAACCAGATCCCCCGCCTGAGGCCGAGAAAGAAATGCCCCAGCCCGGCCAGGACCAGACTCAAGCCTGCGGCGAAAAGCGCGCGCCCCATACGTCAGCGCGCGCGGCGAACTTTGCGGGCATGCGCCCGCGCTTTCATCACCCGCGCCCCGGCTTCGGCCAGCCGGGCTTCGGCCAGCTCGCCGGCGGCCTGCGCCGTGGTGATGCCCTGCGCGCGCGCCTTGCGGAAGACCTCCTGGAGCGTGACCGGGATGCGTTTGGCCAGCCGCTCGGCCTTGGCCCGGTCATAGCCCTTGCGGCCGCCTTGCAGGCCCGTCAGGATATTGATGATCCCGCCGGCGCTGACGACGTAATCCGGCGCGTAGAGGATGCGGCGCTCGGCAAGCCTCGCGGCGTCAGCGGGACTGTCCAATTGGTTGTTGGCGGCGCCTGCGACCGCCCGGCAGCGGAGTCGGGGGATCGTCTTGCGGTTGAGCACGCCGCCGAGGGCGCAGGGCGAGAGCACATCGCACTCGACCTGCAGGATTTCGTCGGGCTCCACGCGCCAGGCCTCGAATTCGCGGCGTGCGAGCATGGCCCGCTGCGCGTCCGTGTCGGCGATGATGAGACGGGCGTCGGCCGTCGCCAGCAGTTCCGCCAAGTGATAGCCGACTTTCCCCACGCCCTGGATCGCCACCGTCCGGTTCTGCACCGATGCATCACCGTACAATTCTTTCATGCAGGTCTCGATGGCGTAGAAGATTCCCTTCGCGGTCAGGCAGGAAGGGTCGCCGCTGCCGCCCGACTTCTCGGAGGTGCCCGTGACGTGCTTGGTCTCCTTGCGAACGATCTCCATGTCGGCGACGGTCATGCCCACGTCCTCGGCCGTGAGATATCGTCCGCCCAGACTTTCGACCGCGCGACCGAACGCCCGCAGCAGGCTCTCGGTCTTCGCCCGCCGGGGGTCTCCGATGATGACGGCCTTGCCGCCGCCCAGCGGGAGCCCCGCCGCCGCGGCCTTATACGTCATGGCCTCGGCAAGCCGCAACACATCCTGCAAGGCTTCATCCGACGACGCATAGGGCCACATGCGGACGCCACCCAAGGCGGGGCCGAGAAGCGTGCTGTGGACGGCGATGATCGCGCGCAAGCCCGAGTCGGCGTCCTGGCAGAACACCACCTCTTCGTGCCCGCCGCGCTGCATGTCTTTGAACACGTCCGCCGCCATGGCTCGAACGATCGCCCTCCGCGTCGCTCTTCAGGAAAAACCCGTGGAGTATAGCCGCAATCCTGTAGAGGGGCAAGCGACCGGCCAAAGGAATCACGGCGTTCCCGGCCGTTTGACAATATCAGGATGCCTCGGTAGACTGCCCTCATGGCGAAGACAACCGCGGCCGAACTCGAACAACTGACAGACAGCGAACTTCAATCCCTCCTCCTTCCCGATCTGCTTCCCCGGCACATCGCCATCATCATGGACGGGAACGGCCGGTGGGCGGCCCAGCGGGGACTCCCCCGGATGGCGGGCCATACCGAAGGGATCAAGTCCGTCCGGGACATGATCACTCTCTGCCGGGACCTCGGCATCAAGGCCCTGACGATCTACGCCTTTTCGCAGGAGAACTGGAAGCGGCCCGCCGCCGAAATCAATGCGCTCATGCTGCTGCTGGAAAACTATCTCCAGATGGAACTGGAGGCCCTCATCGAAAAAGAAACCCGCTTCCGGACTATCGGACGGGTCAACACCCTGCCGGAGTCGGCGCTGGCCTGGGTCCGGAAGGTGGAACGGGAGACCGCGCACTTCAACAAGCTGAACCTGACCGTGGCGCTGAGCTACGGCGGGCGTTCGGAGATCGTGGACGCCGTGCGGCGGCTCGCCGAGGACGTGAAGAACGACGTGGTCAAGCCCGATCAGATCGACGAAGACCTGCTGGAAGGCTATCTCTCCACGCACGGCCTCCCCGATCCGGATCTTCTCATCCGGACGAGCGGCGAGACGCGCATCAGCAACTTCCTGCTCTGGCAACTCGCCTATACGGAGATGTACTTCACGCCCACGCTCTGGCCGGACTTCGGCCGGCGCGAGGCCCTGCTCGCCCTGCACGACTACCAGCGGCGGGAGCGGCGGTTCGGCCAGACCCGCGATCAGCTCAACGATCAGTCGGACGAGAAGGTCGGCAAAAGGACCTCTTAGTGGATCCGCGGCGGGTCTACTCAGCCCTCATCTTTTTTCCTCTCTTTTATATCCTGGTGCGCCATCTGCCGGCGGCGGCGTTCTCCGCGTTCGTCGCAGTCGGCATTCTCCTGGCCCAGTACGAGTACTACCGGTTTCACTTCCCCGGAACCTGGTCCCCGCCCATGGGCCTCGGGCTCGCGCTGGGGCTCCTGGTCACGGCGGGCTTCGCCGTGCCCGGCCTCCTGACGGAACCTGCAACCATCACCTTCATCATCGCGGCGATTCTGCTGAGCCACGTCCTGGCGGGACGGGAGCTCAAGTCCGGGCTGCTGGATACGGCCGTCATCGCGTTCGGCGTCTTCTACGTGGCCTGGCTGCTCGGACATCTGATTCTCATCCGGCAACAAACCGACGGCGCCTTCCTGGTCTTCTTCCTGTTCCTGGTGACCTGGGCCAACGACACCGCGGCGTACTACGTCGGCACCTTCCTGGGACGGCATCCGATGGCTCCGCGCATCAGCCCCAAGAAAACCTGGGAAGGCACGATTGGCGGAATATTGGGATCGGTCGCGGCCGCGTTCGCCTGCCGGGCGTGGTTCCTGGACTCGCTCAATGCGGCGGACGCCGCCGCGCTCGGCCTGCTGGTCGGCGTCGCGGCCCCGCTCGGAGATCTCTGCGAGTCCGTGCTGAAACGGAGCGCCGGCGTGAAGGACTCCGGCGGGATCATCCCCGGCCACGGCGGCGTGCTCGACCGAGTGGACAGCTTGATCTTCACGACGCCGGTACTCTACTATTACCTCCTCACCGTGCGAACCCCCTGAGGAGAGCTGAGGCGCATGAAGCGGATCGTCATCCTGGGTTCCACCGGCTCCATCGGCACCAGCACGCTCGACATCATCGCGAAGTTCCCCGACAAGTTCCGGGCGGTCGGGCTCACGGCGGGCACCAACGTCGAAAAGCTCGAAGAGCAGATCCGGGCGTTCTCGCCGGCCGCCGTCGCCATGTCCGACGAAGCCGCCGCGGAGCGCCTGCGCGCGCGTTGCCGGGGACTCAAGACGGCGATCCTGAGCGGCGCCGACGGGCTCCGGCAGGTCGCGACGATGCCGGACGCCGACCTCGTCATCTCGGCCATCGTCGGCGGCGCCGGCCTCGTGCCCACGCTTGCCGCGATCAAGGCCGGCAAGTTCATCGCGCTGGCCAACAAGGAACCGATGGTGATGGCCGGGCGGCTCATGCAGGACGAGGCCCGGGCGCGCGGCCTCAGGATCTTCCCCGTGGACAGCGAGCACAGCGCGCTCTTCCAGTCCATGGAGGGGCACCGGGCCGAGGACATTCTCCGGCTGATCCTGACCGCGTCCGGCGGCCCGCTCTGGACTCTGACGAAGGAACAGCTGGGCCACGTCACGGTCGAGCAGGCCCTCAAGCATCCGAACTGGAAGATGGGCGACAAGATCACCATCGACTCGGCGACGCTGATGAACAAGGGCCTGGAAGTCGTGGAAGCCCGGTGGCTCTTCGACATCCCCGCTTCGAAGATCGAGGTGGTGGTGCATCGCGAGAGCATCATCCACTCGCTCGTCGAGTACCAGGACCGCTCGGTGATCGCCCAACTCGGCCTCCCCGACATGCGGACGCCGATCGCCTACGCCATGAACTACCCGGAGCGCGTCCCGCTCGACCTCCCCTCGCTCAACCTGGCGCAGATCGGCACGCTGACGTTCTTCGATCCCGACCATGACAAATTCCCTTGCCTCGGGTTCGGCTACGAAGCCCTGCAGATCGGCGGCACGATGCCCGCCGTGCTGAACGCCGCCAACGAAGTGGCCGTGCAGGCTTTCCTCGACCGCAAGATCCGCTTCCTCGGCATCGCCGAGACGATTCGCCGGACGATGGACGCGCACAAGCCGGTAGAGGTCTCGACGATTGAAGACGCGCTGGGCATGGACACGTGGGCAAGATCGAAGGCCGGGCAGATCGTGGAGTCCCTTTCGACGTCCTCGTCTGTGGTACACTAGGGGCCGTATGCAAGCCGTTCAACATTACGGATTCTATACGCTCGCGTTCGTGGTCGCGCTCGGGGCGCTGGTGTCCTTCCACGAGTTCGGCCATTTCTGGGTCGCCCGGCGCTCCGGCGTCAAGGTCCTGAAGTTCTCCATCGGCT
>CAYYLQ010000022.1:0-24388 GCA_964472655.1 uncultured Nitrospirales bacterium | reverse complement strand
ATGCAGCTCATCCGCAACCCGAAGCAGTTCGATGTGCTCGTCACCACGAATCTCTTCGGCGACATCTTGAGCGACGAGGCCGCGATGCTCACCGGCTCGATCGGCATGCTCCCCTCCGCCAGTCTCGGGAGCACGGTCGGCATGTACGAGCCGATCCACGGCAGCGCGCCGGACATCGCCGGCAAGGACCTCGCCAACCCGATCGCCACCATCGCCTCGGCGGCCATGATGCTGAGCTACTCCTTCAACCTCGACAAGGAGGCGGCGGCCATCGAGCGGGCGATCCTCCGCGTGCTCGAGCAGGGCTACCGGACGAAAGACATCCAGTCGCCCGGCGGCAAGCTCGTCGGGACGAAGGAGATGGGCCGCCTGATCCGCGCGGAACTCGGCCAAGCCTGAGTACTGTGGTCACCGTCGCACCCGGCGCCATCACGACCGTCGCCGGCACCGGCGAGCCCGGTTGCGCGGGCGACGGCGGGCCCGCGACCAAGGCCAGGCTCAATGAACCGAAGAGCGTGACATTTGTTCCGGGAGGGGGCCCCGCAGACGCCCCTCCCGGACCCACCGCCGGCTTCCTTTACATCGCCGACGCGGAGAACCACCGCATCCGCAAGGTAGACCTGACGACCGGCGTGATCACGACCGTCGCCGGCCAAGGGACGACAGACGCCGCGCCTGCGCCGTCGCCCGCCGTACACGCCCCCGAGCCGGCTCCGGCGGACGACGAGCCCGACCCGCTCGCCGATCCCGTCAAGGCCAAGGACGACAAGGTTGTCCAGCTCGCCGACCAGAGCGGCACGGTGCGGTTCCTCGTCGGCGCAGCCGAGAAGGGACGCTTCAAGGGCGACGGCGGGCCCGCCGCGTCGGCTCTCCTCAACTTTCCCTCCGCCGTGGCGGTGGACGGCAAGGGCACGCTCTACATCGCCGACACCTTCAATCACCGGATCCGGATCGTGGAGGCCTCCACCGGCCTCATCCGCACGCTGGCCGGCACCGGCGCCGCGCGCTTCTGCGGCGACGGCTGGCCTCCCGACAAATATGCGCTCAACGAGCCGGTCGCGCTCGCGCTCGATGAACAGCGCGGGCGGCTCTACATCGCCGATCTCGCGAACTACCGCGTGCGCATGCTGGAACTGAAGACCGGCGTGCTCTCGACCTGCGCGGGCAGCGGCGGGCAGGACTACGACGGCGACGGGCAGCCGGCGAAACAGGCCGGGCTCACGGGCCCCAGCGGGCTGGCGCTGGACGCCGAGGGCAATCTCTACATCGCCGACACCTTCTGCGGGCGTGTCCGGAAAGTTGACGTCGAGACCGGTCTCATCAGCACCGTCGCCGGCGACGGCACCGAGTACCGCTACCAGGGCGTGCCCAACGAATTCTCGACCGGCCTCGCGCGCCCGGCCTCCATCGCGCTCGCCGCCGACGGGACGCTCTACATCACGGATTCTGACAATCATCTGATCCGAAAATGGAACCCGCGCTCCAAGATCATCACCGCGGTCGCCGGCAACGGGGTCGCGCAATTCGCCGGCGACGGCGGGCCCGCCGCCGCCGCGAGCCTCAACTATCCCTTCGGCGTCGCGGCGGATACCTCGGGCAACATTTATATCGCCGACACCTTCAACCACCGCATCCGCATGATCGCCGCCTAATCAGCAAAAGCCGGAGCGGGGGGTTGATTCGGCGAAACGAGCCGGGGTCTGCCCGGACTGCGCCGACTCTGGGAGCGACGCTTCGGCGCGGCCAGCGGAGAGCATGAGGCAGCCCCGGGAGTGAGCCCCCGCGCCAGGCCAGCACTTGCCTTCCCGGAGATAGAACAGGCACAATCGCAGGGCTGTCTGATGGAGGGGCCTCCGCATGACGCCACGCGCACAGCTTGTCCACGCGCTCCGCGAGGCTCGCGCGCGCACCGACGACTTGTTCGCCATGGTGCGGTCGGACGCGCTGTACGACCGCCCCATCCCGGAGCGCCACCGCATCATCTTCTACCTCGGCCACTTCGACGCGTTCGACTGGAACCAGCTCGGCCGGGACGCGGCGGGCCTCAAGCCCTTCCATCCTTCATTTGATCAACTCTTTGCGTTCGGCATCGACCCGCCGGCAGGACAGCTGCCGGACGACAAGGCGTCGGACTGGCCGTCGGTGGACGAGGTGCGCGGGTACAACAAACGCGCGCGCCAAGCGCTGGATGACGTGCTGGACAACGCGCCGGAGCCGATGCTCCACGTCGCCGTCGAACACCGGCTGATGCACGCCGAGACGTTCGCGTACATCCTGCATAACGCGCCGCCGGATCGGAAGACGGCCCCGCCGAGCATGCCCTATCCTTCCGGGCCCGCGCCCGAGTCCGCGATGATCGAAATTCCGGAAGGCCCGGCAACCTTGGGGCGTCCTGACAACGACGGCTTTGGATGGGACAACGAGTTCGGCTCGCACCAGGTCCAGGTCCCCTCGTTCGCGATCAGCAAGCACAAAGTCACCAACGGGCAGTACCTCGAGTTCGTGCAGGACGGAGCCGAGCCCCCGCCCTTCTGGACGAAACGCGGCGATCAGTGGTGCTGGCGGGCTATGGGCGGGGACCTTCCGCTCCCGCTCGACTGGCCGGTGTACGTGACCTGGATGCGGGCCCTGAACTACGCGCAGTGGGTGGGCAAGGCCCTGCCGACCGAGGAGCAGTTCCACCGCGCGGCCTACGGCGCGCCGGACGGCGGGGAGCGCGTATACCCATGGGGCGAGGAACCGCCCGATGAGCGGCACGGCAACTTCGATTTTCGCCGGTGGGACCCCCTCGCCGTCACCGCGACCCCGAAGGGAGACAGCGCCTTCGGCGTCTCCCAGCTCGTCGGCAACGGCTGGGAATGGACCGCGACGGTCTTCCGCCCGTTTCCCGGCTTCCAGCCCTTCCCGTTCTACCCCGGCTACTCGGCCCCGTTTTTCGACGGCGCGCACTATCTGTTGAAGGGCGCCTCGCCGCGGACGGCGGCGCGCTTGCTGCGCCGGTCGTTCCGCAACTGGTACCGGCCGACCTATCCCTACATCTACGCCGGATTCCGGTTGGTGGAAAATTAATGCCGGCTCTCCTCGATTTCGCCCGCGACGTGCGCGACGGGCTCAGCAAGCCCGGCCAGAAGGAATTGCCGTCGAAGTACTTCTACGATGAAGTCGGCACGGCGCTGTTCGAAACCATCACGGTGCTGCCGGAATACGGCCTCACCCGCGCCGGCCAGCGCCTGATCAGCCGATACGCGCCGGCCATCATCGAGTACCTGCCCCCGCCGGTGGTCGTAGTCGAACTGGGCAGCGGCAGCGGCCGGAAGACCCGCTGGATTCTCGAAGCCCTGGCGCGGCGCGAACCCGTGACCTACTATCCCATCGACCTCTCGGCCTCGGCGCTCGTCCAGTGCGAGCGGGGGCTGTCAGATCTACGCGCGGTCAGCGTCGTGGGGCTGGAGGCCACCTATCTGGACGGCATCCGCCGGGCGGCGGCCGGCCGCCGCCCGGACCAGACGTTCCTGGTGCTGTTCCTGGGGAGCACCATCGGCAATTTCGATCGGCCGGCGGCCGATGAGTTCCTGCGGGAAATCCGGCGGTGCATGAAACCGGGGGACGCGCTGCTATTGGCGACCGACCTGGAAAAGTCGGTGGACCGGATGCTCCTGGCCTATGACGACCCCGCCGGCGGCACGGCGGCGTTCAACCTGAACCTCCTGGCCCGGATCAACCGCGAGCTCGGCGGCGATTTCGTTCTGCGGAACTTCGCCCATGAGGCCCGCTGGAACGAACGGGAGCGCCGGATCGAAATGCATCTCCGCTCCCTGCGGCGACAAACCGTGACGCTTCGCGAGGCCGAGTGCACCTGCCGGCTGGAAGAAGGCGAGACGATCTGGACCGAAGCCTGCCACAAGTACCGGGTCGAGGAGATTGCCGGCATGGCCAAGCGAACCGGGTTTGTGTGCGAAGCGCAGTGGGTAGACGGCGAGTGGCCCTTCGCGGAAAACCTGTGGCTCGCCGCGTCCGATTCGATCGCCGCCTCGTGAGCCCGCCCGTCTCCTTCCGGAACGTCTCCTACCGCGCCGGCGGCAAAGACATCCTGCGCGCGTTCAACCTAGACGTCGAGGCCGGCGAGACCATCGTGCTCCTGGGGCGCAGCGGCTCCGGCAAGACGACCGCGCTGAAGATGGTCAATGCCCTGCTCCGCCCGAGCGGGGGCGAGGTGGTGGTGGAAGGAACGCCGACGTCGGGCTGGGACCCGATCCGGCTCAGGCGCCGGATCGGCTACGTGATCCAGGAGGCGGGCCTGTTCCCCCATTTCACCGTGGAGAGCAACGTCGGGTTGGTGCCGAGGTTGGAAGGGTGGCCGGCCGAGAAGATCCGCGCGCGCACGCACGCGCTGCTCGAGCAGGTCGGGCTGCCGCCCGCGCAGTTCGCCGCCCGCTATCCGCGCGAGCTCTCAGGCGGACAGCGTCAGCGCGTGGGCGTCGCCCGCGCGCTGGCCGCCGACCCGCCGCTGCTGCTCTTCGACGAGCCGTTCGGTGCGCTGGACCCGGTCACCCGCGTCGAATTGCAGCGGCAGTTCCTGGCCTTGCAGCGCGGCCTCGGCAAGACTGCGATCTTCGTGACGCACGACGTGCGGGAGGCGCTGCTCGTGGCCACGCGCATCGCGCTGCTGCACGACGGCCGACTGGCGGTCCTGGCCACCCCGGCGGAATTTCTCCGCGTCCGGGGCGAGGAAGCGCGGGCCTTCCTGGCGTGCCTGGAATCGAAGGTGGACCCGGCATGACGCCCGACCTCGTGCGCGAGATTATGGACCTGACCGTCGAGCACCTCGTGCTGGTCGGCATCGCCATAGGGATCGCCGTCGCCGTCGCCATACCAGCCGGCATCTTCATGACCCGGCGCGCGCCGCTGCAGCGGTGGGTGATCGGATTCGCCAACGTGATGCAGACCGTTCCGAGCCTTGCGCTGTTCGGGTTTCTGATCCCGCTTCCGTTCATCGGCGGCATCGGCAAGCACACGGCGGTCATCGCGCTCGTGCTGTACGCGCTGCTGCCCGTACTGCGTAATACGCTGGCCGGCATCCTGGGCGTGGACCCGGCGGTCCGCGAGTCGGCCGTCGCCATGGGCATGACGGGACGGCAGCTTCTCTGGGAAGTGGAACTGCCGCTGGCGGCGCGCACCATTCTCGCCGGCGTGCGGGTGGCGACCGTGACGACGATCGGCACGGCCACGATCGCGGCCGCCATCGGGGGCGGCGGCCTGGGCGTGTTCATTTTTCGCGGCCTGGCGTCCGTGGACTCGACGCTGATCCTCGCCGGAGCCGTGCCAGCCGCGCTCATCGCCCTGCTGGCCGATGGAGGACTTGGATGGGTGGAGAAAAAATTGTCGCCGGTTTGATCGCGGCCGCGGGGGTCAACTGGCTCGCCGCCTGCGCGAGGGGCAAACCGATCACCGTCGGCTCCAAGAACTTCACGGAGCAGGTGATCCTGGGCGAGATCGTGGCCCAGCACGTGAGCCTGCGGCTGTCCCAACGGGTGGACCGCAAGCTGAACCTGGGGGGCACGCTGCTCGCGCACCAGGCACTGGTCAAAGGCGACCTCGACTTCTATCCCGAGTACACAGGGACCGCGCTCACCGCGATCTTGAAGCTTCCCCTCTCATCCGATCCCGCCAAGGTTCTGGCCAGGGTACGGCATGAGTATGCGAAGCGCTTCAACGTGCTGTGGCTGGACCCCCTCGGCTTCAACAACACCTTCGCGATGGTGATCCGCGGCCAAGACGCCCGCAAATACCGGATCGAATCCCTGAGCGATGCGGCCGGACACGCCAACGGGTGGACGCTCGGCGTGGGCTACGAGTTCCAGCAGCGGCGGGACGGCCTGCCCGGATTGATGAAGACCTACAAGCTGCCTCTCAAGAGATCGCCCCGAACCATGGACCTGGGCCTGCTCTACAAAGCGCTCGAACAGAAGCAGGTGGACATGGTGGCCGCCAACGCGACGGACGGCCAGTTGTCGGCGCTGGATGTGCAGGTCCTGAAGGACGATAAGCGCTACTTCCCGCCGTACCAGGCCGCCCTGACCGTGCGGGCCGACGCGCTGGCGGCGCACCCGGGCCTGAAGGACACGCTCGAGCAGTTGTCGGGAAAATTCTCGGACGACATCATGCGGGCGCTCAACTACCAGGTGGACGGCAAGCACCGGCCGGTCAGCGAAGTGGCCGTGACGTTTCTGAGGGCGAGCGGGCTCCTGACGTGACGGCTCGTGCGCGACGTCAGAACCGCACGCTCAGGCCTGCGGTCAACCCATAGTCCGGCGCGCCGTCCGAGAGGCCCGTTTCGAGCCCCACGTCGAACCGGACCGTGGGTGTCGCTTTGTAGGTGATTAAGAACAGAACATCCCGCGGGTTGACCTGGCCCGGCAACAGCGCGCGCCATTCTTCATAGTACACGCTGCCGAGCAGGGCCTTCGTGAAGTAATAGCCCAGACCCGCATCGTAGTTCCATTGGTTCCGCAGCGGGACGCCGGCCGGCTTGCCGATGATGGTATAGCCGAGATCGAAGTAGCCCACCCAGCTCTCGGCGAACCGCTTCGAGACCTCCGCGCCGAAGCCTTCATCCCATTCCCCGGTCCCCAAACCCTTGTCCGCGTCGGCGGTGGGGGCCTTCACGCGCGCGGTCAAGGCAAACGTGGGGAGGAGCCCCTGTTCGTCCAGGACGTAATAGCGGCCCTTCAGCACGACATCGCCGAGCCCCTCCTCGCTGACCCGCGTCGGCGTGCGCGCGCTCCGGAGCCGGCCGGTTCGATTGGGAATGCCGTTGACAAGCGTCACGTTGCCGTCGCTGGTGATGTGGATGTATGGAACGATCAGCGTCAAATCCCCGGCATCGAAAAGGCGCCTGAGCGAGAACGGCAGGTAGAGGATGTTCGTCCGTGAGCTCGTCCCGTAGTCGCCGCTCGTATAGGTGGCCGACAGATCGGTCTGCCAATTCTCCTCCGCCCCTTCACTGAGCACGGGGCTGGCCACCAGCAAGAAGACGCCGACTCCTACCCCTGCAATAACTGTGAACGGTCTCAATTCCATCCCCCTTCCTTCTGGTTGGGCTGTTTTCATCTAGCCCTCCTGCTGTGCCTTCTCGATCTTGGCCCAGGAGTCCCGCAGCGCGACTGTGCGGTTGAAGACGAGCTTGCCCGCGGACGAATCGGAATCCACGCAGAAGTAGCCCTGCCGCTCGAACTGGCAGCGGAGCCCTGGCGTCGCGCCCGCGAGGCTCGGCTCCACCTTGCAACCCGTCAACCGCTCCAACGAACGGGGATTCAGATTCACCGTGTAGTCCTGCCCTTCCGGGACGTCACCCGGATCGGCCTTGACGAAGAGGTGCTCGTAGAGCCGCACTTCCGCGTCCAGCGCGCGGGCGGCCGACACCCAGTGGATCGTGCCCTTGACCTTGCGTCCGGACTGCGGCCCGCCGCTGCGCGTCTCCGGATCGTAGGTGCAGCGCACCTCCGTCACCTCCCCGCTACGCTCGTCCTTCACCACCCCCGTGCACTTGACGATGTAGGCGTAGCGGAGGCGGACCTCCTGCCCCGGCGTCATGCGGAAGAATTTTTTCGGCGGGACTTCGCGGAAGTCATCCTGCTCGATGTACAGCACCCGTGAGAAGGGTATCGTCCTGGTCCCGACGTTCGGATCCTCCGGATTGTTGAGGGCCTCCAGCTCCTCCGCCTTGCCTTCCGGATAGTTCTCGATGACCACCTTCAGCGGCCGCAGCACGGCCATCACCCGCGGCGCGCGGCGGTTCAGGTCCTCGCGGATGAAATGCTCGAGCAGGGCCATCTCGACGATCCCGTCGCGCTTCTGCACGCCGATGTGCTCGCAGAAGGCGCGGATCGCCTCGGGCGTGTAGCCCCGCCGCCGCAGGCCCTTGAGGGTCGGCAACCGGGGATCGTCCCAGCCGCCGACGTGTTTCTTCTCGACCAGCTCCAGGAGCCGCCGCTTGCTCATGACCGTGTGGGTGAGGTTCAGCCGCGCGAACTCGATCTGCCGCGGATGGCACGGCACGTCGAGGTTGCCCAGGAACCAGTCGTACAGCGGACGATGGTCTTCGAATTCCAGCGTGCAGATGGAATGGGTGATCCCTTCGATGGCGTCCGAGAGGGGATGGGCGTAGTCATACGTCGGATAGAGGCACCACTCGCCGCCCGTCCGGTGGTGGGCGACGTGACGGATGCGGTAGAGGGTCGGGTCGCGCAGGTTGATGTTGGGCGAGGCCATGTCGATCTTCGCGCGCAGCACGTGGGTCCCGTCCGGGAACTCGCCGGCCTTCATGCGCGCGAACAGGCCCAGGTTCTCGTCGACGGACCGGGTTCGGTGGGGGCTGTCCCTGCCCGGCTCGGTCAGCGTGCCCCGGTGCTTGCGGATCTCCTCGGCGCTCAAGCTGTCCACGTAGGCCTTGCCCTTGGCGATCAGCTGGACGGCGTACGCGTAAAGTTGCGCAAAGTAGCCGGAGGCGTAAAACAGCCGGTCGCCCCAGTCGAAGCCCAGCCAGCGCACGTCGGCCTGGATGGACTCCACGTACTCCACGCTCTCTGTGCTCGGGTTCGTATCGTCGAAGCGCACGTTGGTGGCGCCCCCGTGCTCCAGCGCGAGGCCGAAGTTCAGGCAGATGGACTTGGCGTGCCCGATGTGCAGGTAGCCGTTCGGCTCCGGGGGAAAGCGGGTCACGATGCGGCGGTGCTTGCCGGTCTTGAGATCGTGCTCGACGATCTCGCGGATGAAGTTCCCGCCGGCGGACGAATCGGGGTTCGCCATTCGGATCGACGTCTCCTGTGCGCCCTCATATCTATCACAGACTGGGGGGAAGGAGAAATCTCTGTCGCCAATACCACAACCTCGACAGGAATTGAACGGGGATGACGGGAACCGATGGAGCATTCTGCTGACATCCTGAGACAACCCTGCACAACGACCGTCACAGACGACTAGCACGGGATTTGCCCCTTTTCTTCCAGAGTCTCACTATGTCGGGAGGACAGAGGATGTCGCTTGGGTCCATCCCTAAATGGGCGATCATTGCAATCCTGACCTCCGTCTATCTGATCGCAGGCAAACTCGGGCTGCTGCTCGCCTTCGTGCACGCGAGCGCCACGGCGGTGTGGCCTCCCACCGGCATCACTTTGGCGGCGTTCCTGGTGTTCGGGTATCGCGTCTGGCCGGGTGTTTTCGCGGGCGCATTCGTAGCGAATGTCACGACGGCGGGCTCGGCGGCCACTTCGATCGGCATCGCGGCGGGCAACACGCTGGAAGGCCTGGTCGGGGCGTACCTGGTGAACCGGTTCGCCGGCGGACGCCACGTCTTCGAACGGCCGCATGACGTCCTCCGCTTTGCCGTCCTGGCCGCGATGGTCAGCACGATGGTGAGCGCCACGGTCGGTGCGACCAGTCTTGCGTTGGGTGGCTTCGCCAGCTGGGCCGCTTTCGAACCGATCTGGCTGACCTGGTGGCTCGGGGATGCGGTGGGCGACCTCCTGGTCGCCCCGCTGCTCGTGCTGTGGATCGTGAATCCCCGCGTGCAATGGCGGCGGGGACAGGTGATCGAGGCCGCCTGCCTGCTGTTCTGCCTCGTCGCCGTCGGCCAGACAGTGTTCGGCGGGTGGATGCCCCTTGCGGCCAAAGACTACCCGCTCGATTACCTGTGCATCCCGGTCCTTGTGTGGGCGGCGTTCCGGTTCGGCCAGCGCGAAACGGCGACGGCCGCCTTCCTGCTCTCCGGCATCGCGCTCTGGGGCACCCTGCGCGGGTTCGGTCCCTTCGTGCGGGGCCAGCAGAACGAGTCTCTGCTGCTGCTGCAAACGTTCATGGGCGCCACCGCCTTGCTGGCCCTCGTGTTTGCCGCGGTGGTGTCCGAGCGCAAGCAGATTGAAGCGAAGCGTGAGTGGCTCTTGCACGAGTTGCGGGACGCCTTCAAGCAGATCAAGACCTTGCGGGGCTTGCTGCCCATCTGCGCCTCATGCAAGAAGATCCGCAACGACTATGGGCACTGGGATCATATCGAGACCTACATCGTCACGCATTCGGAAGCGACCCTCACCCACGGCTTCTGCCCCGACTGTCTGGAGAGGCTTTACCCGGGGGTGACGAAGAAGGCCGGCTAAGCCACCCGCCCTGTGCCCTCCTGCGCCGCCCATACCGGAACCTCGATGGGATATGCAGGGGGCCGATCCTATACCCTCATCGTATCCGACCCCTTTTTCTGTATAATAGCTGTCGGAGGTGCTATGGAAACACTGGACGCAAAAGAAGCAGCTGCCATGCGAAAGACGTGGGGTGATAAACCCTGCGCGCATCCATGGTGGGTGGAAGAGACCTTGAACGGAGCCGATACGGGCAAGGTCGCTTGCAAAACGTGCGGACTCGATCGGCGGAAAGGCGCACCTGTACCAGGCCCGCGCAAAGGCAAAACACCCACCGGCTCGGGCAAAGGTAAAACAACCACCGACCCAGCCACGGCGACGCCCACGACTCCGAAGGGCGAAGAGCTGGATTTGACGGCTGTGGTCCAAGAGCAGAAGGTCCCCGCCCCGGGCTCACCAGCGACTCCCTTGAACCCGCAGGTCAAGGACCTGGAGTCGGCCGTGGACGGCATCGTCGCCACGCTCGGGACGGGTTTCGCATTTACGGCGCAGGATGAAACGAAAATAGCCTCTGTGACGGACAAGCTCCGCGATGCCTTGGGACAATGGCGTGAACGGAGACGGAAACGGCTGTAGGAGTATCCCTACAGTTCTAATTCCATGTAAAGAAACGCGAGATTGCCGATCTCAGCGCAAACCCTGAATCCAAATCCCTTCAGTTTTCCCTGCCTGGCAGAGCGACGAAGCGAGTCACGTTACCCCATTTTGTTTGTATTTTAGACATCTCCTGGCGTGGTATCGCCCTTGCTCACTTAGGGGCATGAGTCCGCCCAGGCTCGGGAACCGCTGTGGCAAGGGCGAACGTGCCTGGGTGCGTGCGACGTGCGAAAGGAGGTTCTCCAATGCGAATGACGAAGATCGGAAGCGCGGTCTTGGCGCTGACGCTACTGGCCGGCTGCGCCGGAGTGCCGGACCCGCAGAAGATGACCGGCCAGCAGAAGAAGGACGCGGCAGAGGAATCGTTGGCAGGGGGCGCGGTCGGCGCGTCCGGGGGCGCTGTGGTAGGAGCGATCGCCGGCAGCGCCGCGATCGGTGCCGCGATTCTGGGACCGGTGGGCCTCGTGGGAGGGCTCATGTATTACCAATACGAGCAGGACAAAGCGCATTCGAAGAATGGTCAGGCGAAAGAGAAGCAAGGTTGAGGAGCGACCCTCGGCTACAGTTGCATGCCGGAGGGCGTTTTCTTGCTCGATAACACCATTAGGCGGCCTGAAGCGGATGTGCCCTGTGCCCGACACTCCCCCGCCTAAGCAAGGGGGCTGGAGGGGTAACCCTCCCCCGCCAGCCCTCTACCAATTGTAAGGAGGCATAGTATGAAGACCGGGTCGTTCTTTCTCACCCTGTTGGTTGGGATTGCGCTCGGCGTTGGCGGCATGCTCTTCGCGCCGGATGCGGCCGATCCCTATCTGCCCGACGCGTTTCGGGTTAAAAAAGCTGAAACCGTTGACGGCGAGGTCGTGCAGAAATTGCGCGAGGGGGAACGCCTTCGCCTGACGGTCCAGACCACGCAGGGATCGGTCCTCGCCACGTTCAAGAAAAAAGTGTCGGAGATTGACCTGCTGGTTCAGCAGGGGGATACGGTCACGCTGGCCCTCGGCCGGTACGAGCCGTTTGTGGAAGACCCGTCGATCGAGCGGGTCAGAAAGCAAGAGCCCGTGATTCGGCCTATGGTCAATGCCCAGTCGTCTTCCCCGGGAACGGCGGTCCCTCATTAAGAACGGAAAGAGAAAGGAGGAGGCCATGAAGAGACTATCGTATTTCGTTGCCGGCGGGGCCATGTTCCTGTTGTCGGCATTCTTGACCGCCACCGCGCCGGCGCAAACCACGCCGGCGGCAACCGACATCACCCAGGACCGCCAGGATATCAAGGCGGACAAGCAAGATATCAAAAAGGATCGGCAGGACCTGCGGAACGACCTGCGCGACCTGCGGGAAGACCGCAAAGAACTCCGCGAAGACATCCGGTCCGGCGCCAGCCAGGACAAAATCCAGGCGGACCGGCAGGACCTTCGGCAGGACAGGCAGGACGTCCGGAAAGATGCGCGGGACTTGAAGCGGGACCAGCAAGACCTCCGGAACGACCGACGGGATTTGCGCAAAGACCGCCGGGAACTCCGGGAGGATCGGGATAGCAGGAGCAACAAGGGAGGCGAGTTGCGCGGCCTCGATCGGGCGGATCAGGTCGCGGGCGAACACGGCCAGCAGGGCCGCGACAACGCGCGTGCCAAACAGGACCTTCACAGGGAGCAGAAGGATCTGAAAGAGGATAGTTCGGAACACCCCAACCGTCCGGAGCGCGCGGAACGCCCGCATCGCCGTTAAGCAATCGGCATGAGGCGGGAGCAGCCCGCTCCCGTCTCATGTGCTGTCGCCTTGCCCTCGGTGGCGCACTCGGCTAGACTCGGCGGATGCCGACGTGCCCCCGATGCAAGACCCGGCTGGTCCACCAGGCCTCCCGGCACGGCGGCCTTGAGCGCCTCGCGGGTCTGCTCACGCTGTATCCCTTTCGCTGCCAGCTCTGCACGCACCGCTTCCTGGCTTTTTTATGGCGGTACAGCGCAAGCCCCAAGCGCGAATACGACCGGATCCCCGCGCAATACCCCGTGACGCTCCACCTGCCGGCCGCCGGGAAACAGGACAAAGACATTCCGGGCACGACCGTCAATCTCTCGATTACGGGCGGTCTGATCGAGACAAACGCGCAAGTGCCGCAAGGGACCAGCCTGCGCCTGACGATTCATTATCCATCCGGTCCGGTCCCGCATATCGAGGTGGACGGCGCCCTGGTGCGGGCCGTTTTGGAAAACCGGCTGGCGTTGGAGTTTTTCAAGATCGCTCCTGACGAAGAACAGCGGTTCCGCGTCTTCATGGAAGCCCACCTCCTCTGCCGCCCCTCCCGTTCCGCGCCATCCGCGTGAGAGAACACTCGCCCGTTCCGGTTGTGCTATGCTGGCGCCGTGTTGAAGTTGAGCAAACCATGTCCCGTCCCTGAGTGCGGCGGCGCGATGCTCGGCGTGACCCGTACGCCCCCGCTCAGGCGAACCATCGATCCGAAAACCGGTGACGGCATCCTCTACTGCGACCGCTGCGGGCATAAGGAGCACCGGTATAAATTGCACGCCATCACGCTCACGGTGGAGCCGAAAGAACCGGGCCGGTGGGTCGGCCAGTTCCGCATCACCATTCTCGGCAAGCAGGCGATGACTCTTTGCACGGCCTACGCAAGTGGCACGTTCGACAATCCGGAAGGCGCCGAAGCCGCCGGGCTGGCCGCGGCGAAAGCGTGGCTCGACAACCAACGCCCGGCGGCCCCCTCCGCGCCGCCCGCGTAAGGGTGACAGGACGCATGGTCTTCGTGCAAAATGGGGGCGGTGCGACGGTCGGGGGACGCGCGCGATGGAGCATCCCAATTGTCCGCGATGCCGGAAGGAATTCGTGCAGCGGGCTCCTCACAAGAACTGGCTCGAGAGCCTAGGGTGCCTGCTGTCCTTCCACCCCTTTCGCTGCCAGTTGTGTTCGCACCGGTTTTTCGCCTTTGACTGGTTGCCTCGCCTCGACTTCTACCGACGCCGGCAGTACGTCCGCATGCCGGCTCGCTTCCCGCTGACCTTCACGAACCAGCAGATGGACGGAGCGGGCACCGTGGTCAACCTGTCCATTAAAGGCTGCCAGATCGAGACCGACGCCCCGCTCACCTGTGGCGACACGCTGTCCCTTGACATCCGCGAGACGGACGGGCAACCGCTGTTTGCGGTCAGCGCCGCCGCGGTCCGGACGATCGACGGGAAACAGGCCGGGATCGAATTTCTCCGCATCCGCAAGGACGCGATGGAGCGGCTCGTGGGCGTCATGCTGTATCTGTACACCGGGATCAAGACGCCAGTGTAACGTTTCCGCGCTCCGGCAGACTACGGGAGCAGGAGGCGACGTATGATGACTCGAATATTGGGAACAATGTTCATTGCGGCGCTGCTGGCGGCGGCCGGCGCGTCCGCTTCAACCAATGAGGCCGGGCCGGGCACGCTCGTGAAGGCCACATTCGCGGGCGGGTGCTTCTGGTGCATGGAAGAGGCTCTGGACAAGGTGGAGGGCGTGGCCTCCACCACGTCCGGCTACACCGGCGGCCGCATGAAGGATCCGACCTACGAGGAGGTATCGGCCGGAGAGACCGGCCACGCGGAGGCGGTCGAGATCCTCTACGACCCGGCCAAAGTCAGCTATGCGAAGATCCTGGAGACTTTCTGGCGCAACATCGACCCCACCACGCCGGACCGGCAGTTCTGCGACCGAGGGAACCAGTACCGTTCAGCCATCTTCTACCACGACGAGACACAGAAGCGGCTCGCCGAGGAGTCGAAGAAGGCGTTGGCGAAGTCCAAGCCGTTCAAAGAGCTGATCGTCACCGAAATCGTTCCGGCCTCCGCCTTCTATCCCGCCGAGGAGTACCACCAGAACTTTTACGAGAAGAACCCGATCCGGTACAAGCTCTACAAGTACAACTGCGGCCGGGCCCAGCGGCTCGCGGAGCTCTGGGGCGCCGGCAAATAACATCCCCTGCAAAACTCAACGCCTTTGGGGTAGAATAAGCGACCATGAAGGCGAAACCGGCCTATACCGTCGCCGTCGTCGGGGCCACCGGCGCCGTCGGCACCGAGATGATCGACATCCTCGCGGAGCGCAAGTTCCCGGTGGGCGAGCTGCGCCCACTGGCCTCGGCCCGGTCGGTCGGCGACCGCGTGTCCTTCCATGACCGGGACCTCGTCGTCCGGGAGCTCACCAACGATTCCTTCGAGGGCGTGGACATCGCCCTCTTCTCGGCCGGCGCCGACATCAGCCGGGAGTACGCGCCCCTCGCCGCCAAGGCCGGCGCCGTGGTGATTGACAACAGCGCCGCGTGGCGCATGGGTAAGGACGTCCCGCTCGTGGTCCCGGAAGTCAACCGGGCCGACATCGCGAAGCACAAGGGCATCATCGCCAACCCGAACTGCTCGACGATCCAGATGGTGGTGGCGCTGAAGCCCCTGCACGACGCGGCCCGCATCAAACGGGTCGTGGTGACGACGTTCCAATCCGTGTCCGGCACCGGCAAAGAAGCGATGGACGAGCTCCTGGAGGAGACGCAGGCGCTGCTCTCGTTCAAGGAGCCCGAACCCAAGGTCTACCCGCACCAGATCGCGTTCAACTGCCTGCCGCACATCGACGACTTCCTGCCGAGCGGGTACACGAAGGAAGAGATGAAGCTGCTCAACGAGACCCGGAAGATCATGGGCGACGACGCAATCCGCATCACGGCCACCACCGTGCGGGTGCCAGTGTACGTCGGCCACGCAGAGTCGGTGAACATCGAAACCGAGAAGAAGCTGTCGGCCAACGAGGCGCGGGCGATCCTGTGCGAGGCCCCAGGGGTCCTGCTCTACGACGATCCCGCCCACAAGATTTATCCGACGCCGCTCGACACAGCGGGCAAGGACGAAGTCTATGTCGGCCGCATCCGCGAAGACGAGTCCGTACCCAACGGTCTCAACCTCTGGATCGTCGCGGACAACCTGCGCAAAGGGGCCGCGTTGAATGCCGTTCAGATCGCGGAAGAGTTGATCAAGAACGCGCGGTAGCCGGAGGACTGCACACGGACATCAGCGGTTTCGGCAAAGTCCTGATCGGTCTGGGAATCGTCATCGCGCTGATGGGGGCCCTGCTGGTGTGGGCCGGACGGCTCCCCGGCTTCGGCCCGCTCGGTAAGCTGCCCGGCGACATCCTCGTCAAGCGCGACAATTTCACGTTCTACTTCCCCATCACCACGAGCCTCCTGGCCAGCGTCATCCTGAGCCTGCTGGCGTGGCTCCTGCTCAAAAAATAATGCTTCATCCCGTTCAGAGGATCGCGCTCGCCAGCCTGCTCCTCGCGCTGCCGGCCGTGGTTCCCCCTCCCGCGCGCGCCGCCGAGACGATCCGCGTCGCCCTCGCCCAGAACGCGGATACGGTCACGGCGGCATCTTCTTCCGGTCTCATCGTCAAGGCCCCCAACGACGATCTCGATTCGAACGAGCGGATCACCGTGGCGGCCGGCCCGTCCGGATTGGTCCTGGACGGCCAGCGCCTCCGCTCCGACCGCATCGAGGTGCGCGGGCGCAACGGCGAGGTCGCCGTGAACGGGCTCGCCGTCGCCGGGCGCGTGACCATCAAACGCCAGAACGGCAAGTTGATCGCCGTCAACGAGCTGCCGCTCGAGGACTATGTGAAGGGCGTCGTGCCCGCCGAGATGAGCGCCGCCTGGCACCCGGAAGCCCTCAAGGCGCAGGCCCTCGCTTCGCGGACCTATGCTCTCTACAAGATCCGGCAGAACGGCAAAAAGGATTTCGACGTGGTGGCAACGATCAAGGACCAGGTCTACAAAGGGCGCGCGGGCGTCGATGGGCCCGCCGCGCGCGCCGTGGACGAGACTAGAGGGCAGGTCCTGGTGTTCCAGAACGAGCCGATCCAGGCGGTCTTCTCTTCCACCGCGGCCGGGCCGACCGAGGACGCGATGAACGTCTGGTCCCTGGACCTTCCTTACCTCAAGGGCGTCGAGTGCCCGTTCGACATGAATTCCCCATATTTCAAGTGGCAGACGGAAGTGTGGCTCCCGTTGCTCGAACAGCGGCTCCGGGAAGAGGGCTTTCCCGTCGGGGTCATCGCCAGCCTCGCGCCGGTCGATTACACCAAGGCCGGCCGGGTCTCGCAGATCCGCATCCTCCATTCGGACGGCGTGCTCCATGTCAAAGGGGACGATCTGCGTCGTGTCCTCGGCTACACCATTCTGGCCAGCACGCAGTTCGACTTCGACGTGGTCGGTTTCCAGATCCAGTTCGCCGGGCGGGGCGCGGGCCACGGCGTGGGGATGTGCCAGTGGGGCGCCAAGGAACTGGCCGAAAAGGGCTACAGCGCGGAAGCCATCGTGCGCTACTACTATCCCGGCACCGACATCCGGGACATCTCCAGTCTTTCCCGCCGCTAAGCCTCCCGTGCGCCTCGCAGACTTCGATTACCCGCTCGACGAGTCCCTGATCGCCCAGCAGCCGGTCGAGCCGCGCGACCGCGCTCGGCTCCTCGTCGTGGACCGCCGGGCCGGCGCCCAGGCCCATCACCGCTTCGACGCGCTGCCGGGCCTGCTTCGCCCGGACGACCTCCTGGTCCTCAACAACACGCAGGTCATTCACGCGCGCCTGCAGGGACGCAAGCATCCGAGCGGCGGCAAGGTGGAAGTGTTGCTGGTCAAGACGGGCGAGCGGGCGAATCTCTGGCAAGCCCTCGTGCGGGGGCACGTGCGCGCCGGCCAGCAGCTCGAACTCCCGCAAGGAATCCTCGTGACCGTGACCGCCGTTGGCGAAGGGGGCACTGCCGTCGTCGCCTTCCCCGACGGCCTCGACGTCCTCGTCTACGCGGAGAAAGCCGGGACCGTCCCCCTGCCGCCCTATATCCGTCGCGCCCCCGTCGAAGAGGATCGTGTGCGCTACCAGACCGTGTTCGCGCGCCGGCCCGGCGCGGTGGCCGCGCCGACGGCCGGGCTGCATTTCACGGAGATGCTGCTCCAGGCCATCCGGGACACAGGCGTCCGGACGGCGTACGTGACGCTCCACGTGGGGCCCGGCACGTTCAAGCCGGTCGCGTGCGAGGACATCCGCAAGCACCGGATGGACCCGGAATGGTTCGAGCTGTCCGCGGACGCGGCCCAGGCGGTGAACGAGGCGCGGGCGCGGGGCGGGCGGATCGTCGCCGTCGGCAGCACGTCGGTGCGCGTGCTGGAGACGGCGGCGCGGAGAGGATGGCCGCTACGGGCGGAGACGGGCGAGACGGCGCTCTTCATCTATCCGGGGTACGCATTCACGGCGGTGGACGCGCTGCTCACCAACTTCCACCTGCCGAAGAGCACGCTCTTCATGCTGGTCTGCGCCTTCGCCGGACGCGAGCGCATGCTGGAGGCCTACCGCGCCGCCGCCGCGGAGCAGTACCGCTTCTACTCCTACGGCGACGCGATGCTGATCCTCTAACCTAGTCCTTGATCTGCTTCTCGCGCCTCTTGAGGTAGGCGTTGCGGACGGCGCTGTAGAGGTCGAGCGTGCCCTCTTCCACCGCTTCGAAGGTTTCGACGTTCAGGGCGCGGTCGTTGACCCTGTTCTCGACGGTCCGCCCCAGTGAGTAGAAAAACGGAACGAAATAGTTGATCGGGTCCAAGGCCAGGTCGAACACGTAGCCCACCCCGTCGCGGATCGTGAGAGGCGACAGCAGGGGCAAGACGAGGTAGCGGCTTTTCTCCCACCCATAGACGCCAAGGGTCTGGCCGGTGTCCTCGTCGCTCTCCTCGATGCCGAACTGGTACAGAGCGACGTCGGTCATGCCGGCGCCCCCCAGCGTGGAATTGATGAGAAAGCGGGCGAGCTCCCGCCCGGCTCCCCCGAACTTGCCCTGCAGGAGACTGTTCACAAATCGCTTCGGGAAGGCGACGTTGTCGAATACGTTGCTGATGAGTTGCTTCTCCCCGTCTCCGATGAAGAGGTTGTAGCCCTTAGCCGCCGGCTTGACGAGATAATGATCGAGCTTGTAGTTGAACTGGAAGGCCGGGTCGTTGAAGTCTTCCCACGGATCGTAATCCTCCGCGCTGTCTTCCTCGGACTTGATCATCTTGCCGGGAGCAACCACTTCTTCGAGGGTCTGGGCCACGACTTCCGCGGCGACCACGCCGAGAAAACCGAGCATCGCCGTTCCGATTATCAGGACCCTAGCCGGCCGCGACATCTTGCAGCTCGCCACAATCACCTCCCTTTCGTTTTTGTCGATCCCAACGATCCGTGTTTTTGGAAAACAGGTCGCGGTAGAGTGCCTGCCTCAATACCGTCTAGTCAAGCGCCGGCCCGGTTTGTGACGGGAGCCTGCTTTCCCAGTTTGCTGTGGCGGAAGCCGTAGACGGCATAGAGGATCAAGCCGACGATGGCCCAGACCACGAACCCGATCTTGGTGATGACGGGCAGATACCCGATCAGGGCCAGGCAGGCCAGCATCCCCAACACAGGCACGGCCGGCACGAAGGGCGTCCGGAAAGGGCGCCGCAGATCGGGCCTCGTCCGGCGCAGGACCAGCACGGCCCCGCATACCAGCGTGAAGGCGAACAGGGTCCCGATGTTGGTGAGTTCCGCCGCGACCCCTATCGGGACGAAGCCCGCCAGGGTCGCCACCGCGACGCCCGTGACCAGCGTGGCGCGATGTGGCGTGCCGTAGCGGGGATGCACCGCCGAGAGCCACGGCGACAGCAGTCCGTCCCGGGACATGGCATAGAACACCCGGATCTGTCCCAGGAGCATTACGATCAGCACGCTGGTGATCCCGGCCACCGCGCCGACCGCCACCAGCGCGCTGCCCCACCGGTACCCGACCGCGTTCATGGCCTCGGCCACCGGCGCTTTCACGTGGATCCGGGAATAGGGCACGATGCCCGTCAGGACCGCGGAGACGGCGACGTAGAGGATCGTGCAGACGACCAGCGAGGCGATGATCCCGATCGGCACGTCGCGCTGCGGGTTTTGCGCTTCCTCGGCGGTGGTCGAGACTGCGTCGAAGCCGATGTAGGCGAAAAAGATGATGGCGGCGGCGGCCCCGACCCCCGCAAACCCGTTCGGCATGAAGGGAGACCAGTTGGCGGGTTCCACGGAAAAGGCGCCGATCGCGATGAAGAACAGCACGACGGCGATCTTGATCGTCACGATGACGCCGGTCACGCGGGCGCTTTCCTTGATCCCGATCACGAGCAGGCCGGTCAGCGCCAGCACGATCAGGACGGCCGGCAGGTTGACGAGGCCCCCTTCGTACGGCGCATTGATCAGCGGCGCCGGCAGGTGGAGCCCGACGCGTTCCAGGAGGCTGACGAGATAGCCCGACCAGCCGATGGACACCGCCGTGCACGCGACCCCGTACTCCAGCACCAGGCTCCATCCGGTGACCCAGGCGAAAAACTCGCCCAGGGTGGCGTACGAGTACGTGTAGGCCGAACCCGCCACCGGGATCATGGACGCGAACTCGGCGTAGCAGAGCGCCGCCAGCAGGCAGGCCGCGCCGGACAGGATGAAGGAGAGGACCAGGGCGGGCCCCGCGCCGGGCCGGTCGCCGTCGCCGACGGCCGCGGTCCCGACCAGGACGAAGATGCCCGTGCCGACGATTGCGCCGATGCCGAGCGCGGTCAGGTCAAAGGCCGTCAGGGTCCGCTTCAGTTTGTGGGTCTGGGCTTCGTAATCGCCGAGGATCTGCTCGATGGACTTGGTGCGAAAGGCCCGGCGCATGCGCGGTTACGCAGGCCGTCGGCGGGTCACGCGCGCAGCTTTGACGAAAGCTTCAAAGAGGGCCCGGTGGACGCGATGGCGACTGTACAGGTACTCCGGGTGCCACTGGACCCCGATAAAGAACCGGCGTGACCGGTCCTCGAGCGCCTCGATCACTCCGTCGGGCGCCACGGCGCTGACCGCGAGCGCGCGGGGCACGGTCTTCACCGCCTGGTGGTGCGAGCTGTTCACCTGCACAGTGCCGCGCCCGAGTACGGCATGCAGCCGCGAGCGCCGATCGACCGTGACCGGATGGCACGTCGCGGTCGCCGGCCCTTCCATGCGATGCGGGAGGGCGCCGGTCACCTGCCCGCCGATGTCCTGCACGAGCGTGCCCCCCAGCGCCACGTTCATGAGCTGCATACCTCCGCAGATGCCCAGGACCGGCAGGTCCCGTTTGCGCGCCGCCGCCACGAGCGCAAACTCCGACTCCGTCCGTTCCTTGCTCATGACCTTAAACGTGAAGCGCTTGCGTTCGCCGTAGCGTCGGGGATCGATGTCCGGCCCGCTGCCGGTTAGCATCAGGCCGTCCAGGTTGTCGAGCAGGGCCGCGCCGAGCGCGCGGTCCGTGAGGATGGGCAGAATGACCGGAATGCCGCCGGCCGCCTCGATTGCCGCGACGTACCGGTTTCGGATGAAGACCGTGGCCTCGCTTTCCCCGCCACCTCGGCCGGCTCCCGGGTTGAAATCCGGAGCGATCCCGATGACAGGTTTGTGCATAGGACGGCGACTCAGCCGCCGGCTCAGCGCCCGCTCTTGGAGCTTTCCGGAGGGACGCCGGTGAAGCGGAGGTCCTTCTTCCCCCGCAGATGGTCCGGCGTGACCACGTAGTCGCCTTCCATCGTCGTGTACCACACCGCGTCGGCAGCACGCCTGTCGAGGCCGGACAGGACGTAGGTGAAGCTCCCCACGATACCGCCCAGGATCGCCACCGCGACTTTGACCGCGCCATACGGCACAGAACAAAAGAAACTGGCCGCCCCGAGCCCAATGTCGGTGGCTGGATTGTCATCGTTCTTTTCCGCCGCCTGCGCGACGGGAACCAACAAGACCGCCAGGACCACGACTACCGCGACCATCCGCAGCGCGATGTTCTTCATGCCGTTCCTCCTGAGGTTATCGTTCTGGGCGTCCAACAACTGCTGGTTCCTTATATACAATATTCGACGGTGATTCAAGGCGCGCGCTACTTGATGCCGATCGCCAGCACGGCCTCGTTGGGAATCCGGAGCTTGCCGCGACGCCGGAATTTCGCCAGGGCGCGATAGACGTCGTCCTTCACGGCCCGCCGGATGGCCGGCGACACCCTGGCGAGCGCCCGCCGGAGAGACGGACCCCTCTTCATCGAGTCCCAGAACTCGTCCGGTTCTTTGAAGGCCCACTCGACCGTCATGCGTTCCGCGCGCACCTGCCGGAAGCCCGCCGCCCGCAGCGCCCGCTCGACGGCGCCCGCCTTGCCGAAACGGAAAAAGTCGGGGGCGCCGGGCGGCGGATGGAAGGCATCGTGCCGTTCGAGCGCGCGCCGGACGACGCCCAGGGTATTCATCTTGTTCCGCACACTCCAGACCGCGACCGCGACCCGCCCCCCCGGCACCAGCACGCGGCGCATCTCCGCAAGCGCGCGCTCGGCGGCCGGCATGAGCATGAGCCCGAACCGGCAGAACGCCCGGTCGAACGTCATGTCGTCAAGCCGGAGCCGCTCCGCGTCCATCTCGCGGAAGTGCGCGTTGTGTACGCCGGAACGTTGCGCGCGCCCGCGCGCCCGGCGGATCATCACCGGCGAGAAATCAATTCCCAGGACGAGGCCCCTCGGGCCCACGCGGCGGGCGATGGTGAGGGCCGGCTCGCCGGGACCGGTCGCCACGTCCAGCACCCACATGTCGTTGCCCAGCCCGGCCAGCTCGATCAGCCGACGGCCGAACGGGCGGAACTCCGGGAGCGCCATTTGGGTGTAGCGGGCGGAGAATTTGTTCCAGCCCTCCCGCTCGTTCCGCTTGTAAGCGGCCGTCTTCGCCGACACGCTCGTTCCTCCGGTTAGACGTCCAGCTCGGTGAGAATCACCTGCCTGATCGCATCGGCTCCCGCGAGCACGGCCCGGTCCAACTCGTCCTGAAAGGCCTCGGCGCCGATGGTCTGGTTCTCCTGCGCCAGGCCCTTCGCGCTCGCCAGATCGAGTTTCACGCGGCAGACTTGCTGTGTGAAGAGGTCGCGGGCGCGCGGCTCGTACTCGGCAAAGACCTCGGGCTCTACCTTGGCACGGAGCATCTCCACCAGCTCGCCGAGCTGGCCGCGATCCCTGAGCCGTTCGAGTTGGACGCCGGTCAGCTCGACCGCGACCTGGATGCCGCCCTTCCAGCTTCGTTTTTTGGTGTTGAACACGCACATCAGGATTCCGGGACGGCCGGGCACGTCCTCCGGCCCGAAGAAAAACGTGGTGCGGAACTCGTCGGCCATCGGCAACGCAGAGTACTGGGAATCAGACGACGAGTCAATTCGTGTATACTCACCCCTCATGAAAAGCGCCGAACACATCGTAGCCATCCAGCAGGTGTTGCGCGAAGCGGGGCTCGACGGCTGGCTGTTCTACGATTTTCGCGGCAGCGACCCCCTGGCCGCCCGTATCCTGACGCTCGATCCCGCGCGCCACATGACCCGGCGCTGGTACTACCTGATCCCCGCGCAAGGGACTCCCACCAAGATCCTCCATAAGATCGAACCGCACTCCTTGGACGACGTCCCTGGCGAGGTCCGCCTGTATCTGTCGTGGCAGGAACAGCACGAACATCTCCAGCAGACGCTCGCGTCGCTCGGCAAGTCACCGAAAGTCTCTATGCAGTACTCGCCGCTGAACGCGATCCCCTACATCTCGCGGGTGGACGCCGGCACGATCGAGCTCGTCCGTTCGCTCGGAGCGGACGTGGTGACGTCGGCCGATCTCGTCCAGCGGTTCGAGGCGGTCTGGACCGACGACCAGTATGCTTCGCACCGCTTGGCCGCCGACGCCCTGCGGCAGATCGTGGACGAGGCCTTCGGACGGGTGCGCCACGAGATCGCCTGCGGCGCCATTTTCACGGAGCGTGACCTGCAGCAGGACATCCTCGCCCGCATCGCCACCCGCGGCCTGCACACCTACGCGCCGCCCATCGCCGCCGTCAACGCGCATGCCGCCGACCCGCACTACTCGCCGCCGGAGGCGGGGTCTGCGCCGATCCGCAAGGACGACCTGGTCCTGATCGATCTCTGGGCCAAAAGTAAATCGCCGGGCAGCATGTACGGGGACATCACCTGGACCGGCTACGTGGGCGAGACCGTGCCGGCCCGCCACGCGGAAGTCTTCGCGATCGTGGCGGCGGCGCGCGACGCCGCCATCGCCTTCGTCACGCAGGAGGTCGGCGCGGGCCGGTTCCCCCGCGGCGGGGACGTGGACGACGCGTGCCGCCGCGTGATCCGGGACGCGGGCTACGGCGACCGGTTCATCCACCGTACCGGCCACTCGATCGGCGAGGAGGTCCACGGCAACGGCGCCAACATCGACAATCTCGAAACACAGGACAACCGGCGCCTGCTCCCGCGCACCTGCTTCTCGATCGAGCCCGGCATCTACCTGCCCGGCGACTTCGGCATCCGCAGCGAGGTGGACGTGTACATCACCGAGCGCGAAGCGATCGTCACCGGCGTCCCCATCCAAACCGCCATCGTGCCCATCCTTTCTTGACACCGCTTGGAGCCCGCGTGTTAGAGTACACCTATGTTCGGCACGATGGGCGTGACAGAGCTGATCCTAATCCTGGCGATCGTGTTGATCGTCTTCGGCGCGGGCAAGCTGCCGAAAATCGGCGAGGGTCTCGGGAAA
>CAYYLQ010000021.1:0-30109 GCA_964472655.1 uncultured Nitrospirales bacterium | reverse complement strand
GACCTGCTCCGACTACACCGGCCTCGAGATCATGCGGGTGCTGAAGGACGAAGTGCTGAACAAGAAGATCCAACTCCTGGAGTTCAGCGCGGCCGTCGAATTGCTCAGCGACGGCGACGGCGCCTGCACCGGCGCGGTCCTGCAGGACCTGGACAACAAGCGCTTCTTCGTGGTGGCCGCCAAGGCGGTCATCCTGGCGACAGGCGGCATCGGCCGCCTGCACATCCAGGGCTTCCCGACCAGCAACCATTACGGCGCGACGGGCGACGCGCTCCCGATGTCGTACCGCATAGGAGCGAAGCTGCTGCAGATCGACACCTTCCAGTATCACCCGACCGGCGCAGTGTACCCGGAGCAGCTGATCGGCGCGCTGGTGACGGAGGGCATCCGGTCCGAGGGCGGGCACCTGGTGAACGCCAAGGGCGAGCGGTTTGTGAACGAGCTCGATACCCGCGACGTGGTGTCCTCCTCGATCATTCGCGAGTGCGAGGAGGGGCGCGGCGTCCGCACGGCGACGGGGCGGCTCGGCGTCTGGCTCGACACGCCGCTGCTCGACGTGGAATCGGGCCCCGGCACGCTGGAGAAGCATTTTCCCGCGATGGTCCGCCAGTACAAGCGGTACGGGCTGGACATCACGAAGGATCCGGTGCTCATCTATCCCACGCTCCATTACCAGAACGGCGGCGTGCAGATCGACGTGAACGGCGAGTCCGGCGTGCGCAACCTGTTCGTGGCCGGCGAAGCCTCCGGCGGGCTGCACGGGCGGAACCGCCTGATGGGCAACTCGCTGCTGGACTTGATGGTGTACGGCAAGCGGTCCGGCAGCGCCGCCGCCGAGCGCGTCAAGTCCTTGCCGCAGGGCAAGCTGACGCTCGCGCACCTGACGCGCTTCCGGACGGAAGCGAAAAAACACAGCGGCGCGCTCGCAGCCCACTCGCCGATGTTATTCCCTGATTACGTGAGGAAAGAAGGCTAAAGTAAAAGGATAACATGAACATTCATGAATTCCAGGCCAAGCAGTTGTTCGCGCAGTACGGCGTACCGGTGCCGAACGGCAGGGAGATCAAGACGCCGCTCGCGGCCGAGAAGTGGGCGGAGAAGCTGAACGCGCCGGTGTTCGTCGTGAAGGCCCAGATCCACGCCGGCGGCCGCGGAAAGGCGGGCGGCGTCAAGATCACGAAGAATCGCGCCGAGGTTCCCGGTTTTGCCAAGGAGTTGCTCGGCCGAACGCTGGTCACGCACCAGACCGGGCCGAAGGGGCGCAAGGTCCGCCGCCTGCTGATCGAGGAAGGCGCCGGCATCGCCAAGGAGCTGTACCTGAGCCTCCTGGTGGACCGCGACAGCGGGTGGCCCGTCTTCATCGCGAGCACCGAAGGCGGCATGGAAATCGAGGAAGTCGCCGCCCATACGCCGGAGAAGGTCTTGAAGGAGCCGATCGATCCCGCGGTCGGCTTCCAGGGCTACAACGGGCGCAATCTCGCGTTCGGCCTCGGGCTCCCGAGCCTCGAGCCGACGATCATGGGGCCGTTCATCACGATGCTCGGGAACCTCTACCGGCTGTTCATGGAGAAGAATGCGTCGCTGGTCGAGATCAACCCGCTGGTGCTCACGACGGACAAGAAGCTCATTGCGCTGGACGGGAAAGTCTCGTTCGACGACAACGCGCTGTTCAAGCACGCGGACGTGCAGGCCATGCGCGACCTGCACGAGGAAGAGCCGCTGGAGATCGAGGCCACCAACAACAGTCTCAACTACGTCAAGCTGGACGGCAACATCGGCTGCATGGTGAACGGCGCGGGCCTGGCCATGGCGACGATGGACGTGATCAAGCTCGCGGGCAGCGAGCCCGCGAACTTTCTGGACGTGGGCGGCGGCGCGACGAAGGAGACGGTGGCGGCCGGCTTCCGCATCCTGCTCAAGGACCGGAACGTGAAGGGGATCTTCATCAACATCTTCGGCGGGATCGTCCGCTGCGAGCGCATCGCGCACGGAGTGATCGAGGCGGCCAAGGAAGTGGAGATCAAGCTGCCGGTGGTGGTGCGGCTCCAGGGCACGAACGCCGAGGAGGGGCGGAAGCTCCTGTCGGAGTCCGGCCTCAAGGTGGACGTGGCGACGGATCTCTGGGAGGCGGCGCAGAAGATTGTGGCGGTGACGGGAAAGAAGCGGAAGAAAGTTGAGGCGGCGGCATCATGAGCATCCTGGTCAATAAGAATACGCGGGTGGTGGTGCAGGGGATCACGGGCAAGGAAGGCTCGTTCCACGCGACGCAGTGCAAGGCCTACGGGACGCAGGTCGTCGCCGGCGTGACGCCGGGGAAGGCCGGGCAGGCAGTCGAGGGCATCCCGGTCTTCAACACGGTCCGTGACGCCGTGAAGAAGACCCAATGCGATGTGTCGCTGATCTTCGTCCCGCCGCCGTTCGCCGCCGATGCGATCCTGGAAGCTGCCGACGCCGGCATCCGGCTGATCGTCTGCATCACGGAAGGCATCCCGGTCAACGACATGGTGAAGGTCAAACGGGCGCTCCGCGGGCGGGACGTCCGGCTGATCGGGCCGAACTGCCCGGGCATCATCACGGCGGACGAGTGCAAGATCGGCATCATGCCGGGCTTCATCCATAAGAAAGGGCGGGTGGGGGTGATCTCCCGCAGCGGCACGCTCACCTACGAAGCGGTCAACCAACTCACGACGCTCGGCCTGGGCGAGACGACCTGCGTCGGGATCGGCGGCGATCCGATCATCGGGACGGGGTACATCGACCTGCTGGCGATGTTCGAGAAGGACCAGGAGACGGACGCGGTGGTCATGATCGGCGAGATCGGCGGGGACGCCGAGGACAAGGCCGCGGCCTTCATCAAGGAGCACATCCGCAAGCCGGTGATCGGCTTCATCGCGGGCATCACGGCCCCGCCGGGGCGGCGCATGGGCCATGCCGGGGCGATCATCACGGGCGGAAAGGGCACGGCGGTGGAGAAGATGGCGTCTCTGGCGGCCGCCGGCGTCATCGTCGTCCGCAATCCTGCCGAAATCGGCAAGACCGTCCAGGCGGCCCTCAGCCCCCGCTGCGGGGTCTAGCCGTCACGTCAGGTGCTGCTGCAGCAGGAACATCATGTGCTGACGTAAACGGTCTTCCTCCGCCGGCCTGATGTTGGAGAACACCACGCCAAGTCTCGTCCCGTTCACCGTCCGTACCCTGGCCCCGTCGATCTGGATCGGGTGCTCCTGATCCGTCACCTCGAACTGCAGGCACAGACAGTCTCCCTTCGGGACCATCACCCTGGTCGTGATCGTGCACCCCCTGATCGAGAGGGCGGTGATGGTGCCATGAATAGGCTGGGCGTCTTCTTTGGCGAAGGTCGGCCGGAAGTACACTTGGTAGTGCACCGGAATGCGCTCGTATTCACGGCCGGGCTTATGGTCGGCCTTCCGGAGCACCCCCAGAAACCGGTGGGTGCAGATCTGGCAGCGCAGCGGGCCGATGGCGATGAGGCGCAGGATGGCCTCCAATGCTCCCCGCCGAGGCGCTTGTTTCACCAGCCACATCCCGCATTGCGGACAAGTCGGCATTGCGGCCCCTTCGCAATAAATAATAGGTAAAACTTGTACTAAAGTCCTGGTAGGATATGCCAAACGGCCCGGGAAATCGAGAGGGCGGCGGCCAGCCTCCAAACGGGGTCGGCAGGAAGACAGGAGAAAACCCATGAACAGCATGCGCGCAGCATTCCTGCTTGGAGCGTTCTTATGGGGAACGACGGGCGTTCACGCCGCGTCGAACACGACCATCACCTGGCACGGCCACGCGGCCTTCGAGATCGGGACGCCCGGCGGCGCGGTCATCCTGATCGACCCGTGGCTCACGAACCCGGCGAATCCCGGCGTCAAGGAGAAGAAGAATCTGCTGGCGCACATCCAGAAGGCCGATTACATCCTGATCACGCACGGGCATTTCGACCACGTCGGGGACGCGGTCGCGATCGCGAAAAAGACCGGTGCGCGGCTGATCACCAACTTCGAACTGGGGACGAACATGGCCCGGCTGCTGGGCTATCCCAAGGAGCAGATGGGCTTCGACACCTTGATGAACGTCGGCGGGGAGATCACGGTTGCGAACGGCGAGGTAGCGGTGGCAATGACGCCGGCGGTGCATTCCAGCGGCCTGGCGAATCCGCTCGCCAAGGCGCAGGATCCGGAGATCGCCACGGGCGGCACCGCCGCGGGGTTCGTCCTGAAGATCAAGAACGGGCCCACGATCTATCACTCCGGCGACACGGCGTACTTCAAGGACATGGAGGTCATCGGCGAGCAGTATGCGCCCGACGTGGCACTGCTCAACATCGGCGGGCACTTCGGCATGGAGCCGGCCATGGCGGCGCGCGCGGCGGCGAGCGTGAAGACCAAGCTGGCAATCCCGATGCACTACGGCACCTTCCCGGTCCTCACGCAGGACCCGAAATCCTTCAGCGAGGAAGTGACGGGGCGGGGGATCGGCTATGTCTACATGGCGCCCGGCGCCACTATTATCTTCGAGGGTAAGGAACTGAAGACGGGCAAGTAAGTGATGGGGTGCCGGGATCGCGTCAGACCGAGACGCCCCAGAGGGTCTTGGCCACGACCCCGATCGCGTAAGTGACGGCGACGGCGCAGGCGATGATGATCAGGTTGGTGAAGATGCGTTTTTTAACGTCCATGCCGGAGAGGAACGCCAGCACCATGGAGACCAGGATGATCATGCTGCCGGCCGTGAAGAGGGACGGCAGCGCGTCCTTCGCGCCGAACAGGACCGGCAGGACGGGGACCATGGCCCCGGCGAAATAACTGCCGCCCACGACCAGCGCCGAAGCGAGCGGCTGCTCTTCCGCCTCGGCCGCGGCCATCTCCGCCTTCAGAAACTGGCGTCTGTCCGATTCCGTTTTTTTGACTTCCTTCTCGGAGCCGACCGCGACATAGATGCCGGCGCCCATGGAGAGCGATCCAGCCACCGCGGTGGTGGAGGCGGCGATGAGGACGGTGGCCGCATCGCCGAAGGCCCCGAAGAATCCGCTGACGGCCCCCAGGATCTCGACCAGCCCGTCGTTCATGCCCAGGAAGATGTTGCGGATCTTCTCCGGGTTGATCTGGCGTTCGGTCAGCTGGGTGACCAGCACATCCTCGTGCTTGAACTCGTCCAGCAAAATGCCTTCGAGCGCGTGGCCCAGCGGCTGGCCTTTATAGCTCTTCCACAACGACAGGTACTTCCGGACGCCGTGCACCTCGATCGCCTCCAGCACCAGATGGACGGCCGTGGCTCCGAAGACGCGGCACACCAGAATCATGCCCTGGAGCTTGAGGCGGCGGGGGAGATCGAGGGCGGTCAGTTTGAGGTCGAAGAACTTCTGCCAGAAGGCGAGGTGCTCCGTCTCGACCAGGACGAGCTCGTCGAGCACCTTCCGGGCTTCGCCGCCGATGATCCCGCGCAGGGCCTTGTAGAGCGACAGATCGAACAGCTCATCCAGGACGAGCTGCCGGGCGAGCTTGGGGTCGTGCGGCTGGGGGCTCGACATGGGGCCCATGCTCACGGCAGAACCGTTCAATAGCCGCCGATTGGCAGCGCCGGATACTCGGTGTCCACGAGGAGGCCGGGGGCGGGGAGGAGCAACACCGGCGCCATGAGGACCAGAGTCGGGGCTTCCCAGACGCGGTTGAGGCAGGACTCCGGCTGCATGCTCAGCGGCTCCACGCACTGGCCCGACGGCGCGGCCACGTCATAGGCCGACACGTCCCAGTCATCGCCCTTCTTCGGGAGCCGCGTCACATAGGCCCGCGCCTTCAAGCCCGGCGCCTGGGTCACCAGACCGTCCTTGTCCACCACGACCACCTGGCCGCTCCTGGTCTGGTAATAGCGGGCGCCGTCGGACCGTTCGTGGTAATAGAGCGTTCCCATCGTGCAGCCGGCGAGGAAGAACAGGCTCGCGACGAGCAAAGCGAAGGTTTTCATGAGGGGCCTCCTCCGTTCACGGTTGAAGAACGATTCACCTATTCTATTTCCGGGCGTACTTCCCCATCAACTCGGCCTGCGCGAGGATGTGCCCCCGCATCGCGTTCTCCAGGTCCTTCTTGGTCGCGCTCGGCGGCAGGCTCAGGGCGGTGTCGAGCGCGTACAGCTTGAAGAAGTAGCGGTGCGTGCCCGAGGGCGGGCAGGGGCCTCCATAACCGAGGCTGCGAAAGTCCGTGGTGCCCTGCTTTATCCCGTTCGGGAGTGTGTCCCGCTTCGGCGTGTCTTCCTCGAGGGCGCGCGCCGCCGCCGGGATGTTCCACGCCACCCAGTGCACCCACGTGCCCATCGGCGCGTCCGGGTCGTCGGCAATGAGCGCCAGACTCTTGGCCCCGGCCGGGACGTCGGACCAGCTCAGGGGCGGGGATACGTCCGGCCCATCGCACGTGTACTTTGGGGGAATCATCCCACCGGCCTCGAAACCCGAGCTTTTCAGATCCATGGCGCTGCTTTTTGAAAGTGCCTCGTGCTGACCGGGAAGCATTGCGATAAGTACAGCTCCCACAAGAGAGAACGCCCGCCGTCTCTTCACGGCCGCGGCCGGTACCAGTCGATGTTGGAAACGCGGCCGCTGAGGAAGGTGACCTCGATGAGCCACTCGTCCGGAGTCGAATAGACCCAGCGCTCGATATTGCGGCCGAAGCGGAAGACATGCTTGGGGTTGCCGACCCGGGTGATGATCTCCGCCTCGGTCATGCCCGTGTCGAGCATGCGGAACTGTTCGAACTCGATCTCGCCTTTGGGCTTCGGCTTCTCTTCCGAGCCGCGCTCCCTTGGGGGAAACTTCTCGTAGGACCTGCCCGGCTGGTCCCTGGAAGTGCGGTCCTTGTCGAAGTCCGGCGCCTGCGTGATGCCGACCGGCGGCGTGTACTGCTGGCAGTCCTTCAGCACCCCGGGGGCGGTCGTATAGACTTCCGATCCGTCCTGCCGGTGGCACAGCCAGAGCGGCTCGTCGGCCTGCGCGGGGACGGTCGCGAGGAGCCACGCGCTCATCGCCCCGAGTGCAAGCAGGAACGTCCTCATCCGATCCGCATCGCCTCGCTGACTTCCGAGATGGTTTGTGCGGCGACGGCGCCGGCTTTCTTGGTGCCCGCGGCAATGACCTCGTCCACGCGCTTTGGCTTCTGCACGAACTCGCGGCGCTTTTCCCAGGTCGGCGTGAGCAGCGTCACCAGCCCGTCCGCCAGCAGTTTCTTGCAGTCGATGCAGCCGATGGCGGCGGTCCGGCATTCCCGGTTGACCTGGTCGATGACCGGCCGGGCCGAAACGGACTTGTGGAGGGTGAAGACCGGGCACACGTCGGGGTTGCCCTTGTCGGTCCGCCGGATGCGGGCGGGATCGGTCACCATCGTCTTGAGCTTGGCGCGCAGCGTCGCTTCAGAATCGGACAGGTCGATCGTGTTGTTGTAGCTCTTGCTCATCTTGCGGCCGTCCGTGCCGGGCACCTTGGGAATCTCCGTCAGCAGGGCCTGCGGCTCGGGGAAGACCGGCTTGTAGAGCTGGTTGAACCGCCGGGCGATCTCCCGGGACAGTTCCAGGTGCGGGAGCTGGTCTACGCCCACCGGCACGAGATCGCCCTTGTAGAGCAGAATGTCCGCGGTCTGCAGGACGGGGTAGCCGAGAAAGCCGTACGTCGAGAGATCGCGCCCCTCGAGGTTCTCCTGTTTCTCCTTGTACGTCGGGTTCCGCTCCAGCCAGGGCACCGGCGTGATCATGGAGAGCAGCAGATGTAAGATCGCGTGCTCCGGCACACGCGACTGGATGAAGAGGGTGGAACGCTCCGGGTCGAGCCCCGCGGCAAGCCAGTCGATGAGGACCGCACGCGTATATTCCCGGATGCGGCTCGTGTCCTCGTAGTTGGTCGAGAGGGCGTGCCAGTCGGCGACGAAATAGAAGCACTCGTGGTCGGCCTGGAGCCGCTTGAAGTTGTCGAGCGCCCCGAACAGGTTGCCCAGGTGCAAGAGGCCGCTCGGCTGCATTCCGCTGAGAACGCGCTTCTTCATACTAGGACGCGAAGGTCGAGAGGATTGTGGTCGTCAGCGTATTGATCAAAGGCCCCATCAGGCTTCCGACCAGGTGGACCTGCGGGTCCACCATCACCAAAAAGAAGATGATCAGCATCCCGTAGGGTTCCAGACGGCTGAGCGTCTCGGCCTGCCGCGGGGGCAGGAGGCTGACGAGGATGCGGCCGCCGTCGAGCGGCGGGATGGGAATCAGGTTGAAGACCATCAGCACCAGGTTGATCTGCACCGAAAAAATGCACATCCAGACGAGAGGCGCCAGGATCATGCCCAGCAGGTCCCGCCGCATGCCGGACTCCCGCAACGCATTGACGGCCGACGGATCGATGGCGAAGATGACGCTCAGGGCGATGGCGCTGATGATGGCCAGAAGCAGGTTCATGCCGGGCCCGGCGGCGGCCACGAGGGCCATGTCGCGGCGGGGATCGCGCAGGTTCCAGGGATTGACCGGCACGGGTCTGGCGTAGCCGATGAAAAACCCGGGCGAAAAAAAGAGGCACAGCAGCGGGAGCAGGACCGTCCCGAAGGGATCGATGTGGGCTCGGGGGTCGAGCGTCAGCCGCCCCTCCATGCGCGCCGTCGGGTCGCCGTAATGGTTCGCGACCCACCCGTGGGCGTACTCGTGGAACACCATGGCGAAGATGAGCGGCAGCGCCACGTAGGAGAGCGTATGAAGCGTCTGACTGATGCTGTTCATCGCGCGTCGGTCACCGATACGAACTTGCCGTTCTTCACCTGGATGATCGCGTAGCGCCGCTCCAGGCTGCCCGCCGGTGTCATGGTCAGCGGGCCGACGAGACCGGGCGCGTTCTTCACGTTCTTCAGACTCTCCCGCACGGCCCGGCCCGTGGTCGCTCCCTTCAGTATAGCATCCAGAACCAGCTTGGCGGCCTCGAAGGCCTGCGCTGCGAATGAAGACGGGGGCTGCTGAAAGCGCTTGACGTAGCGTTCGACGAAGTTTCGCACGGCGGGGTCGGGACTGTCCATGGAAAAACTGTCGGCGAAGACGGCGCCTTCGACCCCGTGGGGGTCGAGGCGGATCAGCTCCGGTGAGTTCATGCCGTTGGTGCCCAGCATGCCGACGGACGCCGCGTAGAACCGGAACTGGCCCGCGATCAACCCGACCCTCTCGGCGTCGCCGGGCAGAAAGATTGCGTCGAAGCCGGGCACATAGACTTTGTTGTCTTTGCCGGTCTTCTTCTGGGTCGGAGCGGGCTCGATCTTTTCGAGTTTGCCGTCGCGCCTGAGGTCCACGTCCTTGATCCGCTTGATGGGCGGGCCGAAATCGGTGTCGTCGGGCCCGTAGGTTTCGGAGGCGATGAGTTCCCCTCCCAGGCGGCGGACTTCCTCCGTGAAGGCCTGGGCCATCTCCGTGCCGTAGGCGTCCCTGGAGGCGAGGATGCAGAAGCGCTTCCAGCCCAGCGGGCCGGTCGCGTAGGCGGCCAGGTCCCGGACCAGGGCGCGGCTGTTGACGGCCGCGTTGAACAGGTAGCGCCCGAACCGCTGCACGTCCTGCACGGTCGCCGTCGGCGTGACGAAGACCACTTCGCTCGTCTCCGCGGCCGGCGCGACGGCTTTCACTTCGCGGCTCAGCAGCGGGCCGATCACGGCGACCGGCTGGTAGTCCTTGAGCAGATCTTCGAGCTCGCGCGCCAGCTGCTTCGCGTCGCCCTCCGTGTCCTTCGCCACGAGGCCGATCGACAGGGACGGGACCGCCTCGGTGACGATCTCCAGGGCGATGCGGACGCCGTTCAGCACGTCGGTGCCGTAGGGGCCCAGTTGCCCCGAGAGTGGGAGCAGGGCGCCGATGCGGTAGGTCTTGTCCCGGAGTTTCTTCCGTTGCGCGATGAGTGCGGCGGTGACACTTTCAGCTTTCTCGTGCTGGGAGAATTGTCCCAGGAACTCCCGGGCCGCGCGGTCGGCCTTGTGGTCCTCGCCGGAGGCCGCGTACAGCTCGAGCAGACGCAGGAGCGCCGCGTCGGCCGGGAACGAGCGGGCGTACTTCTCCGCGATGCGCCGGAGGTCTTTTTCTAGGAGTTTGGTCCTGATGAGGTTGCGCACGCGGCCTTCGATTTTCCCGCGCTCCTCCGCGGAGGACAGCTTGGCGGCCTCGACGGCCGCCTCCAACGCGCGCACGTGGTCCTGCTTGTTGAGATACGCCTCTTCGAGTTGCTGGTGGATCGTCAACAGCACGGCCCGGTCCGTGGTCTGGGTCTTGGCCGCCAGCAGCAAGGGAAGCGCCGCGTCGGGTTGTCCGGTCGCAAGCAGCGCGGACGCGAGGGCGAGGCGCGTCTGGGGAGCCAGTTCCGATTCCGGGTATTCTTCCAGGAGGCGCTGGAAATAGGGGCCGGCCTCGTCCGGTTTTTTCAGCGTGGCGAGAATCTGCCCCAGCAGCCAGTAGGCCTCGGGCACCTGCGTGCTCTGGGGCGTGTCGGCGATCAACTGCTGGAGGGCTTCAACCGCCGGCTCCAGCTGGCCGGCGTCCTTCAGCTTCTTCGCGGCATCCATCCGGTTCCTGGCCTGCTCCTCGATCTTGGATGAAAGGGGAACAGGGGGAGCCTGGGCGAAGGCGTGCGTGGAGAGCAGAATGCCGGCCGCCAGGACAGCGGCCATGCAGAAGCGCCCGGCGTTTCTCCTGGATGGGAGCGGGAAGCGCACCGCGGATTACGTGACGGCTCGTTCGGGGCTGGTGGGCATGAGGTCAGGCCAATATAGGTTCGGGGCGGAATGAAGTCAAGCGATGCCTATGGTACACTCGGACGGCGATGAACACGTCACCAGCGGCAGTGGCGAGTGCGGTTCTGCTGGCGGCGGGGGTGTCGCTCGCCGCGGCCCAGCCGTCCGACGCACCCCAGGAGATCGCCGCCAAAGACGGGGCGGCCATGGTCCTGGTGCCGGCCGGAGAATTCTGGATGGGGCTGTCGGAAGGCGAGGGGCTGGATGACGAGCAGCCGCGCCACAAGGTCTATCTGGACGCGTACTATCTCGACAAGTACGAGGTCACGACGGAGCGGTACGCGAAATTCCTGGAGTTCGCGGGGTGGCAGAAGCCGCTCAACTGGAGCATGGTGAAGTTCCCCGAGCACGCGACTCGTCCGGTCATCGGGGTGAGCTGGGCCGACGCCGACGCCTACTGCCGGATCAGCGGGCGGCGGCTGCCCACCGAGGCGGAGTGGGAAAAGGCGGCGCGCGGCACGGCCGAGCGGCGGTTTCCCTGGGGGGACAAGCGGCCGCAGCCCGCGATCGCGCTCTTCGGGCAGATGACGAAATTCTCCTACGACATCCTCAAGCCGGTCGGCAGCTATCCCGAAGGCGTCGGGCCCTACGGCGCGTTCGATCTGGGGGGAAACGTGGCGGAGTGGGTGCAGGACTGGTACGACGGCGAATACTATCGGGAGAGTCCCGAGAAAAACCCGCAGGGGCCGCGCAACGGCCAGTATAAGATGGTGCGGGGCGGGTCCTGGTCCGACATGCCGGTGTATCTCATGGCGGCCGGCCGCACGTCCAAGCTCCCGCCGGACACGCGCAACGCCTTCATCGGCTTCCGCTGCGCCCAAAGCGCCAAGTGAGGCGGTTGGGGGTCTGGCTCATTTTCCTCCGAGAAAATGTGCCTGACCCCGTATTCGATCTGTCGCCTGCGGCTGTGGGGTCCTGTCGGCTTGGCATCCCGCCGTGCTCCGAGAAGCTGCGCGCGGCGGGAGCCCTGCACCCGCCGCCACCCCTCCGTCTCCGGCGACATCAGCGCCACCCGTTCACAGTGCCGATAGATTTTTCCGTGAATTCAGTGTACGCTCCAGCGGGCGAAAAAAGAAATCTTTCATAACATTTCCCTTCAAAATGGCCGTAAATGATGCGGCCGAGTTCCATGGGGCTGATCGTTCGATGGGATTCACAGCAATTCGCATTAAAGGGAAGCATATTTCAGTTCATAAGTCAGCCATTAATCCTGACTTTACAAGTCGAACGGTCTTAGTCACAGATACTTGGGACTATGTGGACTTATGGTTGAAGAGGAGGCAGAGGACAGATGCTGTATTTTACTGGGAACAGGCACGAGATTTTTATTTGGCGTCCAAGCAGCTACCTAAGACCTCTTCCCCTTTAAATGCGTACTACTGTTTCCTAAACGCAGTAAAAACACTCCTGATAGTGAATCAATCAAGTTTTTCTGAGACTCATGGTCTCGATGGCCGTTCATCATCATCCCAGAAAAAGGCCTCACTTCAGGACGAGATTGTAGAATTGAAAGGCGGTGGAGTCGCTCCGGCTTTATGTGGATATTTGAAAGAATCAGCTCAGCCTGATTCCTTTTGCTTGAAGGACATCCTATACAACCTAGTGTACATACATCGCGCGTATAACCTCACATTTCAGTCTCAACCAGATATATTCATCCCTCTAGCTAATGCACGGTTTGTGAGGAAGCAAGGTTCCGATGAGAGCTGGTTCTGCGCAGACATAACTGATCCTAGGTACAAAAACACATTCACTCTCAAGAAGCTCTCGAGAAGCTTTGAGAAAGATAATGGCGTCAAGGACGCATTTGTCATCAGAAAAAAGAGGCGATTCCGCTGGAAGGGAAAGACAGCCGTTTCACAAAATTTGGAAGCATTGAAAGAGTATCACAGAAAACTTCGGAGAGAGCTGTTCTACATCTACGGGCCGAATCGATTATGGTATATCAAGCGCACTTTTGGCGTTCAGGACCTGATTGACAGGAGTTCGTTATCGCTAACGCTGTGGGCGATGCATAGATTGAGCGAGCTTGCGAGATATCAGCCGACAATTCTGGTTAAACACTTCAACAGTCGGCATAACTGGCTTTTGTCAGAGTTCATTGCCACAGCGCCCGTCCAATTCATAGACGAGATATCCTCAGAAATAACCGGGCACGAATTCATGGTGCCAGGGCGCAGGATACCCTAGCGTATCAAGACGGAAAAACAAGTTAAAGCGGGACAGATTTATTTCAGCGAAACGGGTTTCCCTTCGCAGTCGACGTTTTCCCCGGTGTGCGTCTCGTCCTTGAGCTTCCAGAGAGTCGGCGTGACCTCGAAGGGCTTGCCTTTGCCGGTGTAGAGCTTGGCCTTGTGGATCTGGACGCGGTTGCCGTCCAGGAATTTCACTTCCAGCAGGACGTCCTCGGTCTCGCGGCGGAGCAGCTTCACCACCCGGGGCTCGGAGCGCATCTCGAACTCTCCCTGGAGATTCACGGCGAGACTGTTCTCCGCGATCTTGGCCACCAGCGTCCCCCGCTGATCGAAGATGAGCCCCCGCAGCATCATCTCGTTGTAGCGGCGATTGTGCTCGAACGAGAGCGTGGCCATCCCGTCGATCTCGATGCCGCTGTCCGCGTTCCGGTACTGATTGGAGCCGATGTCGAAGTCCATCCTCAGGCTTCTCCCTGCGTGTGCGCGACCTGCTGCCGGTACCGCAGCACCTTGATGGCCGCTTCGCGCACCTCGGTGAAGATGACTTTGATCGTCTCGCGGAAGATGTCGGCGGTCGGCGGATCCTCGATCGGCTTGCCCAGAATCTGGATCGCGGCGGCTTCTCCCAGGCGCGTGTACCGGCTGTTATATGGATGCGTGGTGCCTTCGCCCTCGATGGTCTGGCCGTACAGCCGGTAGCGGGGCACGAGGTTTTTCTCGTGGGCGGCGGCGACGTCCTGCCCCGCCTGCTCCGCGATCTGTTTCAGGAACGCGGTGTGGAAGGCCTTGAGCGCGGCGGTGGTCCGGTCCCGGTCGGTCGCGGAAAACGTCCCGCACCCGCTCGTGATGGCGAACAGGATCAGATAGGTGAGCTCCCACTCGGCGGCATTGGTCTGCATCGGGTCGAGGCTCTTCACGTCCACGGTCTTGCCGAGGTGCTCCTTCAGCCAGTCCTGTTCGATGATGCCGAAGGCCAACTCGGACAGTTCCCTGCCAAGTTCCTCCGGCGCGGCGAGGGACATGGGTCAGAAGGCCTCGATTTTTCCGAGCCGGCAGTGGTCCATCCGGATGAGGTGGAAGCGGCCTTGGTCGTCGGCCACGAGGAATCCCGGCAGGTTGCCCGGTCCCGGCAGAAGCACTTCAAGGACCGGGTATGTCGCGGTATGGGTAAAGGACGGGTGGGGCTGGCCGTTGCCCTCCATGATGTCGGTGACGGTGAAACGCCTCATGCCGAAATCTCCGGTTCGTCAGACGAGTTGACGAAATATACCGTATACCATGCCGCGCGTTCGAATCAAGTCCGGACGGAGGTCCATGACTACGCCGGCAAAGTTTGAACAGATACGTCGCTTATTTCACCGGTTGGGGAGCGACCATTTGGAATAGCGGGTGAGTAACAGCAGCCCGGGAATCATGGCCAGGACGCTGATGAAAAAGTAGGATTCCCAGCCCACCGCTTGGGCAAGATAGCCGGTCGGCGCGCCGCCGATCACCCGGCTCAATCCCATCATGCTAGTCAGCAGGGCATACTGGGTGGCGGAGAACCGCTTGTCGCAGAGCGTCATGAGAAACGCGGTGAACGCGGCGGTGCCCATCCCGCTGCAGAAATTTTCGGCGGCAATGGCCGCGACCAGCATGGGATAGTGGTGGCCGAGGTGCGCCAGCGCCATGAACGAGAATCCGGAAATCCCCTGGCTGACGCCGAAGACCCACAGCGAGCACTTCATCCCGAGACGGACCATCCACGCGCCGCCCGCCAGCGTGCCCAGCAACGTGGCGACCAGCCCGAAGCCCTTCGTGACCGCGCCGATGTCGGTTTTGGTGAAACCGATTTCCAGCAGGAACGGAGTCGTCATCGCCATGGCAATAACGACGTCGAGTTTATACAGGACGATGAAGGCGAGCATTTCCGCCGCGCCTTTTCGCTGAAAATATTCCGCGAACGGAAAAGTCACGGCTTCCGCGATGCTTTGCGGGGGCGTGCCGGGGATCTTCGGTTCGGGGGCGAACAACGTGGCCAGGATGCCGATGCCCATCGTCCCTGCCATCAAGAGGTAGACGGCGCGCCAGGGCAAATGGTCCGCGAGGATCAGCGCCAGCGCCCCGGACACCAGCAGCGCGATCCGGTAGCCTGTGATATAGAGCGACGCGGCGGGCCCGACATCTTCCTTCTCAACCAGGTCGGTCCGATAAGCGTCCACGACGATGTCCTGGCTCGCGCTGAAGAATGCGATCAGGACGGCGATCGCGGCCGTGGCGACCGGCAACGCGGCGGGGCTGGCGAACGCCATGGCCGCAATGGCGGCCACGAGCGCCACTTGCGCGACCAGGATCCATCCGAGGCGGCGTCCCAGGAACGGCGGGATGTAGCGGTCCATCAACGGCGCCCAGAGGAACTTCAGGACGTACGGCAGCCCGACCAGGGAGAACAGCCCGATGACCGTGAGATCGACGTGTTCGGACTTCATCCACGCCTGCAGGGTCGAGCCGGTCAGCGCCAGCGGGATCCCCGAAGAGAATCCCAACAGCAGAATGACGGCCATCCGCCACGTCGTGAAGGTGCGAACAATGAGTCCCATGCCGCGGGCCGTATTCCCGGTCAGCGATGCTGGTCAATAAAAAGGGGAGGGCTCTTGCGAACCCTCCCCCTGCAGGCGAAGCCGTATCGGCCGGCGTGCTTACTTGGGATCGGCGTTGACCTTGGTGGCGTTCTTGATGTGGCCTTCGGTCACGCCGTGCTCAGGATAGCCGGGGTGTTTCCGCTGACGCGGATCGTCCGTGGCGACGTTGCCGGCGCGGTCGGCAGAGGTTCCGGCCGCGTCACTCTGTTTCTTCAGAACCTTCGGGGCGTCTTCCGCGGCCTTGAGCTTGGCGGCTTCGCCGACGCCGGTGGTGGCTTTCTTCGTCTCATCCGGGTAGCCGTCGTGCTTCTTCAGTAGGGCCGGGTTGGCGAACGCCGAAGAGGCCAGAAACATGAATCCTGACACCACTGTGATTGCGAGCAGCGAGCGTTTCATCGGACCCTCCTTATGGATGAAAACCGGTTTTCAATAATGACCCGAAAATTAGGGGGTCGAGCAAAGCCGGAGGCGACGATACCGCATTCCCCACGGGCTGTCAAGGGGCTACGAAGGGCGGGGGCGGCGGCGTCCCCGCCCGCGCTGGTGGCGGGCGGCGGCATGCGCCGGCAGCCTGATGATCACGGCCGTGCCCTGCTCCGGGCCGCTGGCGATCGAGATCTGGCCGCGGTGCTCTTCGATGATCTTTTTGACCGACGCCAGGCCGAGCCCGGTGCCCGCCGCCTTGGTGGTGAACCCCGGCTCGAAGATCTTGCCGATGTGCTCGGTGGGAATCGGGGCGCCGTCGTTCTGGATCGTGATGGCCACCTCGTGCCGCCCGCGCACGCCTTTGTGAGGCGCTGCCTGGAGATGGATACGGCCGCGGGGCGCCATGGCTTCCAGGGCGTTCTTGAAAATGCTCAGGAACACCTGTTGGAGCTTGCCCTCATCCGCCTTGATGGGCGGCAGGATGTCGGAGAATTGTCTGCTCACCGTGATGGCGTTCTTTTCCAGGTCGCCAGTGATCACCGCGAGCGCGCTCTCGAGGACCTCCGGGACCCGGACGACGCGCGGGTGCAGGTCCAGCGGCTTGGCGAAGTCGAGGACCTCATTGAGGATGGCCTCGATCCGCGTGAGCTCCAGGGAGGCTTTTTCGACCCGCTGGAGGATGTCCCCGGCGGCCTGCCCGTGCGACGGCGGTTCCTGCAGGGCCGACTCCATTTCCATGCGCGTTTTCGTGAGGGGCCGCTGGATTTCCTGCTCGAGGAACGTCGTCACTTCGCGGATTGCGCCCTGCCGCGCGTGGCGGATCATCAGCTCCCTGGCCTCCTCGGCGTCATGGGAGGGCATGAAAGCGGCGCCTTCGCCGGCGCTCGGAGCGCCGGTCGTCTCGGCGGGCGCGATGCTTCCTGAGCGCGGCCCCAACGTGGGGAGCATCGCGGCCAGTTGGTCCACTTGGGGCGCGGCGGCCCGCGCCATGTCGGCGTTGTAGACGTCCGGCGTTTTCGATCCCAGCACGAGGGTGCCGATGAAGTCCTGTCCCTTCCGCAGGGGGAGGCCCAGCGCCGTCTTGAACTTGTCCTTGTACAGCTCCTTGTAATCCACGAATCGGCCTTGGGTGGAGGCCAGGTCACGGTCCATCCTGGGTTTCTTGTGCCGGATCACCCAGCCCGCGGCGGAGCCGTCCAGCGTCAGGATCTGTCCCTCCCGCCACTCGCAGCGGCCGGCCGCGTGCGACAGGAGCGTCGCCAGGGTCTTGGTATGGGGATCGTACCGCGTGAGGAGTGCGCGATCATACGGAACCAGCGACCGGATCTGGGCGAACAGCGATTCGAGCCCCGCGTCTCCGATCTGCGAGGCGGGTCCTGCCGATGAAACCGGCGCGGGCGCCGGAGACCCGGCGGCGAGGAGACCGGCCTTGGCCAACGCCGCCTCGAGCTCTTCGGCCGCTTCCCCAAGATGGCGCCGGTCTTTTTCGTTAAAGGAGACGTTGTCTTTTCGCCCGACCACCAGCGCGCCGCAGACCCGCCGGGACAGTCTCAGGGGAACTCCCAGGAGCGAGCGGTGGGCGGGGGCCGTCATCCGGATGCGCACGGTTTTGGGGCGGGCCTCGCCGTTGCCCGCGGCGCCGTCGAACCCGACCTCCGGAACCGACAGCGCCTTGACCACGGCCTGGACCTCGCGGGGCGAAAAGCCGCGAGTCGACTGGGAGAGGTACGGACCGAACCCGTCCTCCTTCAGCGCGATCAGGGCCATGTCGGAGCCCAGTTCGTTCAGGGCCGCATTGAACGTTTTCGTGAGTGAGGTCGGAATCTGCACGGTGCCGCGTTCTCCAAACAATGCCGTCGCGGAGCGCATTGTAGCAACCTCGCCTGTGGCAAGTAAACCTGTGTTGAAAGCGTGTGCTGAATATAGGATACTGACCGCCGGTCATCTGTGAACAGCGTGGACTCCCTCATCGACTTCGGACGCGACCTCTGCGGGGATCTGCATCAGGCCGAGGCGCGCGAATGGCTCGTCACCAATGGCCTCGGCGGATACGCCTCCGGCACGGTCGCCGGTCTGCTCACGCGCCGCTATCACGGTATGCTCGTCGCAGCCCTGACGCCTCCGGTCGGCCGCACGCTCCTGGTCGCCAAGCTGGATGAGACTGCAGAATACGGCGGCCGCCGGTTCGAATTGTTTGCGAACCGCTGGCACGGGGGAGCGGTCACGCCTTGCGGCTACCGGTATCTCGAACGGTTCCGGTTGGAGGGGACGGTTCCGACCTGGACCTATGCCCTGGCGGATGCGCTCCTGGAGAAGCGCGTCTGGATGGAGCAAGGCGCCAACACCACCTGCGTCCGCTACGATCTGATACGGGGCACTGGTCCCGTCTCTTTGGCCGTCAAGGCGCTGGGCAACTACCGCGATTACCACGGCAGCACGCGCGGAAACGGCTGGCGGATGCGCATCGAGTCTGTGGAGCGCGGGCTGGCCGTGACCGCCTACGACGGCGCCGTCCCATTCTATCTGCTGTCCGATCGGGGCAAGAGCGAAGCGGCGCATGACTGGCACGTGGGTTTTGATCTCGCCGTGGAGCGCGCGCGCGGGTTGGATGACCGCGAGGACCATCTACAGGTCGGGACGATCCATGCCGCGGTCGAAGAAGGCAAGCCGCTCACCATCGTCCTCAGCACCGATGCGAACGCCTCGCTCGATGGAGCAAAGGCCCTGGAGCGGCGCAGGCGGCATGAACGGAATCTTGCCGGAGTCTTCGCCAGGGCGCATCCCACCCTCGCGAAGCAGGTCCCGCCGTGGGTCGGGCAGACGCTCCTGGCCGCCGATCAATTCATCGTGGACCGCCCTTCGCCGGATGACCCCAACGGCCGGTCGGTGATCGCCGGCTACCACTGGTTCGGCGACTGGGGCCGCGATACGATGATCGCGCTGCCGGGGCTCACCCTGACGACGGGGCGGCCCGCCATCGCGCGGCAGATCTTGAAAACCTTCGCCCGCTTCGTGGATCGGGGCATGCTGCCCAACCGGTTTCCAGACGCCGGCGCGACGCCCGAATACAACACCGTGGACGCCACGCTCTGGTACGTGGAGGCGATCCGCGCCTATCACGCGGCGACCGGCGACGACCGTCTCGTGCGCGAGCTCTTCCCCGTGCTGGCCGAGATCGTGGACTGGCACCGGCGCGGCACGCGCTACGGCATCCGGCTGGATCACGCCGACGGGCTCCTGCGGGCCGGCGAGGAGGGCGTGCAGCTTACGTGGATGGACGCCAAGGTCGAAGGCTGGGTCGTCACGCCGCGCATCGGCAAGCCGGTGGAGGTCAATGCGCTCTGGTACAATGCGCTGCGCGCCATGGCGGCGCTGGCCCGCATCGCGAAAAAACCTTCCGGCGAATACGGCGACCTGGCCGCGCGCGCGGCGGCGGGGTTCGCCCAATACTGGAATGAATCGCTGGGCTATTGCTATGACGTGTTGGACGGGCCGGACGGGGACGACCCGTCGCTGCGTCCCAACCAGATCTTCGCGGTCTCGCTTCCCGAGAGCCCGCTCGGGTCGGCGCAGCGGAAAGCCATCGTGGACGTCTGCGCGCGCCATCTCGTGACGTCGCATGGACTCCGCAGCCTGACGCCGGATCATCCTCGGTACGCGGGACAGTACGGAAGGGACCAGCGCAGCCGGGACGCGGTCTATCACCAGGGTACCGTGTGGGGGTGGCTGCTCGGCCCCTTCGTGACGGCGCATCTCAAGGTCTATCAGGACCCGGTTCTCGCGCGGTCGTTCCTAGAGCCGATGAGCGGGCACCTGCGGATGCGCGGTCTCGGGACCATGAGCGAGATTTTCGACGGCGATCCGCCGTTCGCGCCGCGCGGGTGCATCGCGCAGGCCTGGACCGTCGCCGAGATGCTGCGGGTCTGGGCGGAGATCACGACGTTTAAAAAGCCCGCGGCTGCTGCGCGCAAGGGGAAACGGTGAAAGATCAGGACGCGCTGAAGAAGATGGCGGCCGACGCGGCGGTGGAGTACGTCAAGGATGGGCAGGTCGTCGGCCTGGGGACCGGCTCGACGTTCCGCCACGTCGTGGCCAGGCTCGCCGAGCGGGTCAAGGGCGGCCTCCGCATCCGCGGCGTTCCGACTTCTTTGGAGACGGCGCGGCTGGCGATGCAGGCCGGCATTCCCCTGCTGGCCGACGACGGCGAGTGGGCCGTGGACGTCGCGCTAGACGGCGCGGATCAGGTGGACCAGAAACTAAACCTCATCAAGGGCGGCGGCGGCGCCTTGCTGAAAGAAAAGATCGTGGCATCGGCCGCGGCGAAGTTCGTGGTCATGGTGGACGAGACCAAACGGGTGCCGGTGCTGGGCGGGACGTTTCCCCTGCCGGTTGAGGTCGTGCACTTCGGCTGGGGCACAGTCATGAAGAAGCTGGAGAAGTTCGGCTGCCGGGCGGCGCCCCGGATGAGGGACGGCGCACTCTTTACCACGGAGGCGGGGAATCTCATTCTCGATCTCTTGTTTCCGAAGATCGAGGACCCGGGCCGACTGGAAACCGAGCTGGAGAAGACGCCAGGCGTCGTCTGTGCGGGCCTCTTCGTCGGGCGCGCCGACATCGTCATTGTCGCCACGCAGAAGGGCATCGTCACCCTTGATCGCTCCGGCATCCGCCCGTGAAGGTCGCCCGGCTTTCTCCCAAAGCCAAGCTGCCCGTGAAGGCCTCGCAGGGCGCGGCCGGCTACGATTTGTTCGCGAGCGAGCCGGCCGTCGTGCCGGCGTCCGCCGTGCGCGACGGGCGGATCGAGATCGGCCATGCGCTGGTGGGGACGGGCATTGCCGTCAGCCTGCCGCCCGGCCACGTCGGGCGGATCGGGTCGCGGTCGGGCCTCTCCACGCGGCAGAACATCGAGGTCGGGGCCGGCTGGATCGATCCGGATTACCGGGGCGAAGTGAAGATCGAGATGAAGAACTTCTCGGGCCAGGACTTCATCGTGGAAGAGGGGATGCGGATCGCGCAGTTGTTCATCCTGCCGTTCGCGTCGCTCGAATTGGAGGAAGCGGACGGCCTGCCGCCCTCCGCGCGCGGCGCCGGCGGGTTCGGCTCGACCGGCATGAAGTGAGAAGGGTATGACGCTCAATGACCTATCCAAGCGGATCGCCGCGCAATTGAAGCTCAAGAGCACCGTCGTACGCGCCGTGCTGGAGTCGCGGCAGACCGACCTTCCGGGCACGACGGTGGCGCGGATTGCCGACACGGCGCGTGACCTGATCCACGAAGAACTCCTGCGATTGGATGCGCAACACCACCCACAGGATTCCAAGCCGGCGCCGCGTCGGGGTGAGACCGCCGCGCCGCGCAGGAGCCGGTAATGGCCTTGGGGAAGAAGATCGCGGTGATCGGGGCCGGCAATATGGGCGAAGCCCTCATTGCCGGGATGCTCGCGGCCAAGGCGGCCGGTGCGGATGATATCCATGCCACCGACGTTGTCGCCGGGCGGCTCGACCAGGTCAAGACGCGGTACGGCGTCCGCGTGGGGGCGGACAACAGGGCCGCCGCGGGCTGGTCTGATATCGTGATCTTGGCGGTCGAACCTCAAGTACTGGATCACGTTCTTGACGACCTGGGCCCTGTGCTGACCGAGTCCAAGCTGATTCTCTCCGTGGCCGCCGGCTATGCGATCGCCCGTATCGTGGCCCATCTGAGTCCCGGCGTCCGGGTGGTCCGGTGCATGCCGAACACCCCGTCCGTGGTGCAGGCCGGGATCTCCGGGCTGGCCTGGGGCACGCACGTGACGGCGGAAGACGAGCGGCTCGCCCGCGCGATCTTCGAATCGGTCGGGAGGATCGTGGTGGTGGAAGAGCGGCTCCTGGACGTCGTCACCGGCCTGAGCGGGAGCGGGCCCGCGTACATTTTTCTCGTCATCGAGGCTCTGGCCGACGGCGGCGTGAAGATGGGACTGCCGCGCGACGCGGCCCTCGCGCTGGCCGCCCAGACGGTGTTCGGCGCGGCCAAGATGGCGCTGGAGACCGGCGAGCACCCGGGGCGGCTGAAGGACAAGGTGACGTCGCCAGGAGGAACGACCATTGCCGGCCTGCACGCGCTGGAACGCGGACGCCTGCGGGCGTCGCTGATGGACGCCGTCGAGGCCGCCACGAAACGCTCGCAGGAGTTGGGCGTCGAATAGGCGAGACTTGCGGGCGAGGTTTCCTCTCAGGTAGAGTACAGTCGCCATGGCGACCGAAATTCCCGTCATCCCCACGGACGCGCGGCTGACCTACGACCGTCCCGCCGATCCCCGCGACGTGCTCGTCAAGGAAATGGAGAAGCGGAAGATTCCCATCAGCATCGGCAAGACCTGCCCCGTGAAGTGCACCTTCTGCTACGAGATCGATCATGGCTACCGGGACACTCTGGAGCCGGGCAAGACGACCCAGGAAGACTGGAACTTCATCCTCGACTACATCAGCCGGAAACCGACGCGCCCGGACGAGCAGTGGGTGTGGGGCGGCAACGAGTATATGGAGTGGACCGACCTCTTCCTGCACCCCAAGGCGATGGAGTGGCTGGAGGATTTCCTCAAGTACACGGACAAGAACGTGACGATGTTCACGGTCGGGTACGTGCACGTCCCCAAGATCCACCAACTGGCCGCCCGGTATCCCGGCCGCATGAACTTCGAACTCTCGGTCATCACGCTCCACAAGGACTACCGCAAGGCGCTCATGCAGCACGCGCCCTCGGTCACCCACCTGATGAAGGTCCTAGAGGGACCGGCGGTCACGTCCGCCAACTTCTACTCGTTCGACACGGGCACGATGTCGGAGGACGCCCGGATCATCTCGCGGCTCAACCCGAACGTCATCCTCTGGATGGGATGCCTCACGCCGCTCAAAGGTATGGACGAAAATACGGCGCAGCTCTGCCGGCAGGGCAAGCGGCACTTGCCCGAGGAGGCCCGGCGGGTCTACGAGGCCGGGCTGCCCAACATCACGACGATCCATACCGAGCCGTACATCACCGCGTTCCTGAACAGACACAAGATCCTGACGGTCTTCGATTCGCTGGGGCTGGAGAAGCACGATACGGTCGTGATGGCCAAGAGCGTGTACCGCGTGCTGAGCCTGTACCGGAAGCGCCGCGCCCGATTCCTGTTCGTGCCCAACGCGACGCTGGGCGGGGACTCCGACTGCACAATTCTCTTGACCTTCGACGACATCCTGAAGCGGCTGACCGGCGAGAAGGTCCTGTACCTGCCCAAGGTCGTGATCGAGAGCCCGCGCGGCAATGACTGCGACATCAGCGGGATGACCCTGGAGGAGTTCGAGGCCAAGGCGCGCTGCAAGGTGAAGGTGCTCCATAAGGTCAATACCAAGCTCGCCGACCGAAAGCTCTGGGAGCACGGCTACCTGAGCAGCTACGTCCGCGAGTATCTCTCCAACCCGGCGACGAAAGAGTACGAGCAGATCCCCGTGGCCGCGTGAGACGGCAAAGGAGCCTCCGGTGGAATATTGGGTGAAAGTGATCCTGACGGACAAGGAAGAGCTGCGGTACAACAACGTGATCCGTCACACCATCAGCGACGACATGGAAATCCTCGAGATCGATACACCGAAGGAAGTCATCATCATCCCGATGCGCCAGGTGAAGTACATGACCTGCGACGCCGCGATCTTCCAACAGAAGAAGCCATGACCGGACACGCCGTCCGTTTCGTGTTCCTGCTGTGCCTCGTCCTCGGCCTGTCCGGCTGCGTGAGCAAGGAGAACTACAACAGAGAGGTCAACCGGGCGAACAACTTCCAGCGACTCCTGGCCGAGGAGGAAAAGCGCGGCGCCGATCTTACGGCCGAGATCGCCCGCCTCAAAATTCAGGTGGCGGAGCTGGAGGCCAAGAGCAAGACGCTCATCGCCCAGCTCGACGACGCCAAAGCCCAAGTGGTGCGGTCGCTGGAAGAAGTGGGCCGGCTCCAGGCCGAGATCAAGCAGGCCCGGGCTGTCTCGGTGGCGCCGTCAGGCTCGGCTGCTCCCGTGCCGAAAGCGCAGGGTGGTGTCCCGCCCTCATCGACGGAGCCGCCCGATCGCCTGAACGAGCTGAAGGACGATGCGGTCGGCAAGAGGCCGTAAGGCTTGCCCTATGCGGATTCGTCTGCTGCTCTGTCTCGTCCTCATGCTGGCCGGGCCGGCCGGATGCCAGTACTATGAGGAGTTCCGGTCGATCAAAGGCGATGCGGACATCAAGGAAGAAATCGCGGAGATGCGGAAAGCGCATCGTCTGTGCCTTCAGAAATATGAAGGTGATCCCGCGGCGGCCAAGGAACATTGCGCTCCCTACGCCCAGGCCCTCCAGGATATCGAACGCCGCACCCCGCCGCCGGCGCGGTAGCTGCATCGCGGTTCGATCCGGCAGGGGTCTGAACGCCGGGGCGCTTGTCCCGGTCATCCGCTAGCACTTCGATCCCGGCCTGGTCCAATTCGGTTTCCCCGGCCCTCTTTCCTCTCCACCCTCCAGCCATTGCGTCGATGAAGAAAACTTCACGGTTTCTTCATAGATTGTTCATGTTGACCGGCTAGGCTCACGTTCAAGACCGACACGACCAACGTTCAAACCAAGGAGTAACTCACGAGTGGGATGCACTATGAAACAAGGAGGCAAAGAAACTTTATGATGAACGCACGTCGACAACTCATGCGATCGCTGGGCATGGTCAGTCTGCTGGGGCTGCTCGTGTGGGGCGGCTGTTCCACCAAGAGCGCCATGGTGAGAACTTCAGGGTCCGAGCCGACTTCCGCTTCGGCGAGCGCCGCCGAGTCGGGGGAGAATGCCCCCCTGACTGGTCTTTCAAAGCATCCGATGGAAGAAATGGTAGCCCGGCCGATGGTCGTCGCCAAGACCGAGCCGTCGGATGGAAAGGCCCGGGAGGCCGCCGCGCATCAACTGGCGGAGATCTACTTTGCGTTCGACCGGTGGAACCTCTCCGACGAAGGCAAAAAGAATCTGACGGAAAGCGCCGCAATGCTGAAGCAGCATCCTGGGGCCAAGCTCGAAATCGATGGCTATTGCGATGAGCGGGGCAGCCGGGAATACAACCTGGTGTTGGGGGAAAAGCGCGCGCAGGAAACCGCACGCTACCTTACGGCGCTCGGCATCACCAATCCCGTGCACGTGAGCAGTTTCGGAAAGGAGCGTCCGGTGTGCATTGAACACGACGAAGCGTGCTACTGGAAAAACCGGCGAGCGCATCTGGTGGTCCATGAAGGTCAATGAGCGCCAAGATCCCCATCACCAACCTCGTAGGATTGTCAGGACGGGTTGCGGGGGACTAGAATGATTGAGGCGGAACGGCATGCGAATCTTAATCGTCGAGGACGACCTGAACTTGGCCCGGTTTATTCAGAAGGGCCTGCGGGAGGAACTGTATGCCGTGGACGTGGCGGGCGACGGCGAGGAAGGCTTTTTGCTGGCCGGCGTCAATCCCTACGATCTGATCATTCTCGACGTCATGCTGCCCAAGATGGACGGCCTCGATGTGTGCCGCCGCCTGCGAGCCGAACGGAAGGCCATCCCGATCCTGCTGCTCACCGCCCGGGAGTCGGTCGAGGACAAAGTGGCCGGTTTGGACACCGGCGCCGATGATTACCTGACCAAGCCGTTTGCGTTTGCGGAGCTGCTGGCGCGCGTGCGCGCCCTGCTGCGGCGGGGAAACACCTATCCGGCCGGCCGGCTCACGGCCGCCGATCTGGAACTGGATCCCGTCTCGCATCGTGTCTGGCGGGCGGGCCAGGAGATCAGTCTCACCAACAAGGAATTTGCGCTTCTGGAATACCTGCTCCGCAACACGAACCAGGTGTTGACGCGCACGGCCATAATCGAGCACATCTGGGACATCCATTACGACTCCATGACCAACATTGTGGATGTCCACATCAGGGCCCTGCGGGCCAAGCTGGATCGCGAATGCGCCGTGCCATTGATTCATACCGTTCGCGGCGTGGGGTATGTGCTCAAAACGGCGGAGGCATAGGCGATGCAGTCCTTCCGCCGTCGGATCCGGCGCTCCGCCCTGCTCCTGATCGTCCTGCTGCTCGCCACGTTCTCCATCCTGCTGTATACCGGACTCTCGACCATCCTGCACCAGTACCTCGATGCGCGGTTGCTGGCGTTCGGCGAAGCCTGGGCGGAGTTCATCGAGGACGCCACCGGCACGCTGCCGGAGTCCGCCCATCAGAATTCGGCGGCGGGTATCCACGACCAAGACAGCGAGGAAAATCAGGAATTGCGCGAGGTGGCGCGTTCGATCATGGTTCTCTCGACTAGCGGGACCGTCGTGTGGAAGGGACCGGCCGCCCAGAGCCGTCCAGCTCTCTTGCCAGCGACGTTAGCGACGGTCCTTCACGGTTTGACCGTCTACGACACGATCGAGCCAGCCGCCGGGCCGTCTATCCGTCGAATATCGTTGCCGGTGATTCGCGGCGGCAAGGTCAAATATATCCTGCAGACCGAGTCCACCATGCGTTTCGTGGAACACACGCTGAGGCAGTTGGCCATGCTGCTCGCGGTGATTTCCGCGACCGTCCTGGGTATGGCATGGATGGGGAGCCGTTGGGTGGCCGACGAAGCGCTGACCCCTGTGGAGGTCCTGAGCGCCACGGCCGAGCAGATCTCCGGGTCCTCCCTGAAGACGCGGATTTCTTTGAACGCGCCGTACGCGGAATTTCAGCGGTTGGCACAGGTCTTTAATGCCATGCTGGAGCGGTTGCAGAGCCTGCTGGAGATCCAGCGCCGTTTCATGGCCGATGCCGCGCACGAGTTGAAGACGCCCTTGACCGTCATCAAAGGCAATGTCGAGGTCACGCTCAAGAAAGATCGCTCGGCCGAGGAGTACCGGGAAGTGCTCATCGGCAACCTCGCGCAGGTCGAGCGGCTGATCACTCTGACCCGCCCTCTGCTGACGCTGGCGCGATTTGCCGGAGAGCGCCCGCCGGTCACTCTCACGCCGCTCGCGCTCGAGCCACTGCTGAAAGATTTAATCGGCGAGCTGGCCGTTTTGGCGGAAGATCGCACGATCACACTGACACTCGATGCGCACTCCGTGCCTCCCGTCATGGGTGATGAGGGATGGCTGCGGCACCTCCTGATCAATCTTCTGGACAATGCGCTTCGGTATACGCCCTCGGGGGGTACGGTGCTGGTGTCGCTCGGTCACAGTGGGGAACAGGTGGTGATCGCGGTCAAAGATACGGGACAGGGGATTGCGCCGGAACACGTGCCTCACCTGTTTGAACGCTTTTACCGGGCTGAGCCGGCGCGAGACAGGGACTCCGGCGGCAGCGGCCTGGGCCTGGCGATCGTGAAGGAAATTGCCGAAGCGCATGGTGGGACAGTCCAGGTGGAAAGCACAGTCGGCCACGGTTCGGTCTTCACCGTGATGCTCCCGGTCGCAGTACGTGAGGGCTCCCGATAATACCCCCTTCGCCGCGAACCCGTCTTCATGAAAAATTCTTCATATCCGATTCATCCTCCCTCCATGCGCGGAAGGTATTCTGAACGCATAGAGAGCCCGTACGAACCGCGTGCGGAAGGAGGCCGGAGATGTTTAATCCAGTGGTGGTGGGGATCCTATTGACGAGTGCGCTTCTGATCATTGCAGGGTGGGCGATGGTGACGCAAGAGGGCGAGGATATGGAAAGCCAAAGCGAAGACTACAGCTACTTCGCTTCGAAGGAGCAGGAGGAAGCCCGGAAGTTCCGTCACACGGGATAAGTCCTCGCCGCTTTCCGGCCCGCGATCTAGAGGACGGGGCGGAGCAGTTCTCGGAGGCGAGTGGCGGTGTCTGAAGGTGGAAGTTTCGTGACGGTGCCGGTGCGGCGTTCCTTGAGTTCGAGCTGGCCTTCCTTCAAACCTTTGTCGCCGATCACCACCTGGTAGGGACAGCCGATCAGGTCGGCGTCGTTGAACTTCACGCCGGGACGCTCGTCCCGGTCGTCCACCAGCACGTCGATCCCGGCTTTCTCCAGTTCCGTTTCCAGCGCGCCGGCCGCGTCCAGGACCGGCCCCGGTTTGCCAGCGAGCGGCAGGACGTGGACGTGGAAGGGCGCGATCGGCGCCGGCCAGATGATCCCCTTCGCGTCGTGGTTCTGTTCGATGGCGGCGGCGGCCGTCCGTCCCACGCCGATCCCGTAGCAGCCCATCACGATGGCCTGCTCCTGGCCCTGCTTGTCGAGATACAGCGCCTTCATCTTCTCGCTGTACTTGGTCCCCAGCATGAAAACGTGGCCGACCTCGATGCCGCGGACGATCCGCAGAGGCTTCGTGCAGCGAGGGCAGGCGTCGCCGGCCGTGGCGGTGCGAACCTCGGCGCGCTCCACGTTGGCGGCGAACTCGCACGCGTTGCACACGGCGATGCCGTCCTCGCCGGTGTCGGCCAGCACCACGAACTCGTGCGAGGACGTGCCGCCGATCAGCCCCGTGTCGGCCTCCACCGGCCGGAAGGTGAGCCCGCAACGCGTGAAAATGCGCTTGTAGGCCTCGTACATCTTCCGGTAGCTCTCCTTCGCGCCGGCCTCGTCAACATCGAACGAGTAGGCATCCTTCATGATGAACTCGCGCCCACGCATCAGCCCGAAGCGCGGCCGGATCTCGTCCCGGAACTTGGTCTGGATCTGGTAGAAGTTGGCGGGGAGCTGGCGGTACGAGCGGATCTCGCGCCGCACGAGGTCGGTGATGACTTCCTCGTGCGTCGGCCCGAGGCAGAAGTCCCGTTCGTGGCGGTCCTTCAGCCGGAAGAGCTCCTTGCCGTAAAAGTCCCATCGGCCGGTCTCCTGCCAGAGCTCGGCCGGCGAGGCGATCGGCATGAGGACTTCCTGTGCCCCCGCTTTGTTCAGCTCCTCGCGGATGATGCGCTCGACCTTGCGGATCACGCGCAGGCCCAGTGGCAGGTAGGTATACACGCCCGCGGCAACCTTGCGGATCAGGCCGGCGCGCAGCATGAGTTTGTGGCTGACGATCTCCGCTTCCCCCGGGTCGTCTCGGAGGGTGGGAATCAGGAGACCGGACTGGCGCATTATTTGGGCCAGAGGTTGACGATGTCGTTGCGGAAGGCGAAGAGCATGAGGCAGATCAGCAGGAAGAGCCCGACCTGCTGGGCCAGCTCGCGGCTGCGGATGCTCAGGGGCTGGCGCTTGATCGCCTCGATCGCGAAGAACGCCAGGTGCCCGCCGTCGAGGATCGGGATCGGCAGCAGGTTCAGCACGCCGAGGTTGATGCTGAGGATGGCGATGAGGAACAGGTAGTTCGAAATGCCCTGCGTCGCGGCGTCGCCGGAAATCTTGGCGATCGTCAGCGGGCCGCCGATGTTGTCGGTCGAGATCTCGCGGGTGACCATTTTGGCGATGCCCACCACGGTCAGCTTGATCCAGCCCCAGGTGGCGTCCAGCCCGTCCACGGGCGCCAGAAGGATGTTGTCGCTCTTGACGATGGCCTTGTTCGCCTTGGTGATGCCGATCTGCCCGACTTCGATTGCGGTCCCGTCGGCCAGTTTCTCCTTGCGCGGGGCCGGCGTGACCGTGAGGGTCAGGGGCCGCCCGTCGCGCTCGACTACGATCTGCAGCGGCGCACCGGGGCTGCGCTTGACGATGTCCGTCATTTCGTTCCAGGTGCCGATGCGCTTGTCGCCGATCTGGACGATCCGGTCGCCGCCGCGCACGCCTCCGACCTCGGCGGGGGAGCCCGGGACGACCGCTTCCACATTCGACGTCAGGTCGGCGAAGGAGGGGACGAAGAGCGGCGCGCCGGTGGCCAGCCAGGCGGTAAAAATGAGGTACGCCAGCAATAAGTTAAAGACCGGCCCGGCCGCGACGATCAGGGTGCGCTTGAGGAGCGGCGCGTGGGCGAACGAGCGTTTCTTGTCCTCCTCGCTCACTTCGTCGCCGAGGTCCTCGCCCAGCATCTTGACGTAGCCGCCGAGGGGGATCGCCGAGATGACGTACTCGGTCTCGCCGGACTGCCGTCCCGCCAGCTTCGGCCCGAAGCCGATGGAGAACTTCAGGACCTTGACGCCGGAGCGCCGGGCGACCCAGAAATG
>CAYYLQ010000020.1:0-31690 GCA_964472655.1 uncultured Nitrospirales bacterium | reverse complement strand
GCCTTCGGCTCGACGCGGCGGGCCACCAACACCGTCCACAACGATCCCGTCCTCAAGTCCCTGCTGGATGCGGACACCCGATACGTGACGCTGTTCGGCAAGAGTTGGGATCTGCACGTCACGGACGCCTTGGGGATCTCGCTCAAGAAAAATCTCGAGCTGATCGAGGACTCCGTGGCCTTCCTGAAGAGCAAGGGCCGCCGGGTGTTCTACGACGCCGAGCATTTCTTCGACGGCTACAAGGCCGATCCGGACTATGCGGTTCAGACTCTCCTGAAAGCCCAGGAGGCCGGGGCGGAACGGATCATCCTGTGCGACACGAACGGCGGGACGATGCCCTGGGAAGTCCGGCGGATCGTGGCGGCAATCGCGCGGGAGGTGCGCGCGCCGCTCGGCATTCACGCCCACAACGACGCGGAGATGGCTGTCGCCAACTCGCTGATCGCGATCCAGGAAGGGGTGCTTCAGGTGCAGGGCACGATCAACGGGATCGGCGAGCGGTGCGGCAACGCCAATCTCTCGTCGATCATCCCGAACCTGAATTTCAAGATGAAAGTGCCGTCGGTGACTCCGGAGCAGTTGCGCAACCTTCGGGAAGTCTCCCACTTCGTGGCCGAGATCGCCAACCTGGTGCCGAACAAGCACCAGCCGTACGTGGGCGACTCGGCGTTCGCCCACAAGGGCGGCGTGCATATCGACGCGGTCCGGAAGAACCCGATGACCTACGAGCACGTCCGTCCGGAGGCGGTTGGCAACCGGCAGCGGATGCTCATTTCTGATTACGCCGGCAAGAGCAGCCTGGCGGCGAAGGCTGAGGAGTTTCACATCAAATTGCGCAAGAAAGACCCCAAGGCCCAGGAGTTGCTGGCGACCCTCAAGGACCTCGAAAACCAGGGTTACCAGTTCGAGGGAGCGGAGGGGTCGTTCGAGCTTCTGATGCGCCGCATGATCGGGAAACACAAGCCGTCGTTCGAATTGATGGGCTTCCGTGTGATCGTGGAGAAGCGGCGGGCGGACGAGAACCCGATCTCGGAGGCGACAGTGGTGGTCAAGGTTGGCTCCACGGTGGAGCACACAGTGGCCGTCGGCACGGGACCCGTCAATGCACTGGACTATGCTCTGCGCAAAGCCCTCGAGAAGTTCTACCCGCAACTGCGGGAGGTGAAGTTGTTGGATTACAAGGTCCGCGTGCTGGCCGCCAACAAGGGGACGGCGTCGCGAGTCCGTGTGCTGATCGAATCAGGAGATCACAAGGAAAAATGGGGGACGGTGGGGGTGTCCGAGAACATCATGGAGGCGAGCTGGCAGGCGCTGGCCGACAGCATCGAATATAAGATGCTGAAAGATCGGCGTTCTTCCAAGAACGGTTCTGCTTGACTTCCTAGTTGGGCTTTCGTATCGTAATGATCTCTCAAGGGATTTTGCCCGTTGAGGCGAATCGGAGGGTAAGGGAATGAGGAAGGCAGACCTCGCGACCGAAATCTATGAAAAGGTTGGCGTCTCCAAGAAAGAAGCTGCCGACCTCGTCGAGTTGGTCCTCGACACAATCAAGGGGATCTTGCAGAAAGGCGAGTCTTTTAAAATCGCCGGCTTCGGAAATTTTGTCGTTCGCAGTAAAGGGCCTCGAAAGGGCCGCAATCCCCGCACCGGTGAGGAGATCGGGATTACCCCTCGGCGTGTGGTGACCTTCCGTCCGAGCCAAATCTTCAAAAAATACGTGAACTAGCCGCCCGCGCTGGCTCGTATGGCTACCGGGGCATCAAGGTCGGCCGGAACCGGTGAAGCGGTCGGCGAGAAACTCTTTTACAAGATCGGAGAAGTCAGCAGGCTGACCGGCCTTCCCGCCTACGTGTTGCGGTTTTGGGAGTCCGAATTCGGGTTCCTCAGCCCCCAAAAGACCCGCGGCCGCCAGCGCAAGTATACGCCCAAGGACATCGAGACTCTTCTCCAGATCAAACAGATGCGCTACGATAAAGGATACACGATCGAAGGATTGCGAAAGCGCTGGCACACTCGGGAGGGCGCTCAAGAGCGGCGCCCCTCCCGCGCGACGACCGAGGTGGTGCGGCGCGTCAAGCACGAGGTTCAGGAAATGCTGAAGGTGCTGGGAGAGCAGAAGTAACCCGCTCGCCGATACATGAAATGATCCCAACGGTTCGGGGCGTAGCGCAGCCCGGTAGCGCACTCGCTTGGGGTGCGAGTGGTCGTGGGTTCAAATCCCGCCGCCCCGACCAACCAGAGCTAGCTGGGCCCGGAACTTCGATCAAAAGTTCCGGGATAGGCGATACCACCAGTGATCTTTCACTCTCCTTCCTGAGATGACCAATCCCGACAAGGCCCGACTAAAAATGGTCGAGGAGCAAATCGTCGCCCGGGGCATCACCGATGCGCGGGTGCTGGAGGCGATGCGGAAAGTCCCGCGTCATCTCTTTCTCGAAGAGGCGCTAAGCGATCGGGCCTATGAGGATTCGGCCCTGCCGATCGGGGAGAAGCAAACCATTTCGCAGCCCTACATCGTCGCGTTGATGACACAGGCTCTCGCGCTTCGGGCGGCCGACAGGGTGCTGGAGATCGGGACGGGGTCTGGGTATCAGACGGCCATCCTGGCCGAACTGGCCGCCCGCGTCTACTCCATCGAGCGGGTGAAGTCGCTGGCTTTGCAGACCCGTGAACGGCTCGATCGCCTGGGATACCGGAACGTGGCCGTTCGAAACGGCGACGGGACCTACGGATGGGGCGAGGCCGCACCCTTCGATGCCGTCCTGGTGGCGGCCGGGTCTCCTTCCATTCCCTCCATGTTGGTGGAGCAATTGCGCGAAGGTGGGCGCCTTGTCATTCCGGTGGGAGACCGGAATACGCAGGTGCTGCAGCTCGGAGTCAAGCAGCGGGGCCAGTTGGTGCTAAGCTGCCTGACCGACTGCACCTTTGTGCCGTTTATCGGGGCCTTTGCGTGGAGCGCCGACGCATGCTGAAGATCTTCAATACCATGACCGGCCGCAAGGAGCCGTTCGAGCCGCTGACGCCAGGGCAGGTACGCATGTATGTGTGCGGCGTCACGGTCTATGACGACTGCCATCTCGGCCATGCCCGCAGCGCCATGGTTTTTGAAACGATTCGGCGGTATCTCGAGCATTCCGGATTCGCCGTCACGTTCGTCAAAAATTTCACGGACGTCGATGACAAGATCATCACTCGCGCAAACGAACTCGGTCTTCCTTGGCAGGAGGTGACCAAGAAATACATTGCAGCCTATTGCCGGGACATGAAACGTCTTGGAATCGAACCGGCGACGATCGAACCAAAGGCCACAGAACACATGCCCGAGATTACGGCATTGGTTCAAACGCTGCTCGACAAAAGCGTCGCCTATCAAGTTAACGGGGACGTCTACTTCCAGGTCGAAAAATATCCTGCTTACGGGCGTCTCTCGAAGCGCAAGCTTGATGAGATGCAAGCGGGCGCCCGCGTCGAGGTGGATGATCGGAAACGACAACCGATGGACTTTGCTCTATGGAAAGGGGCCAAGCCAGGCGAGCCCGCATGGGACAGCCCATGGGGGCTGGGGCGTCCAGGCTGGCACATCGAGTGCTCGGCCATGTCCATGAAACATCTCGGCGAGACCTTTGACATTCACGGCGGTGGCGCCGATCTTATCTTTCCCCATCACGAAAACGAGATCGCCCAATCCTGCTCGGCGACCGGCAAGGAGTTCGTCCGGTGCTGGGTGCACAACGGATTCGTGCAGATCAATCAGGAGAAGATGTCGAAGTCGCTGGGGAACTTTTTCACGGTCAAGGAGATCTTCGAGAAATTCCCGGCGCCCGAGAAAGTCACCGCCGAAGTGGTGCGATACTTCCTGCTCTCGACCCACTACCGCGGTCCCGTCGATTTTTCGGATGAAGCGCTGCGCCAGACTCGCGCCGGGCTCAACAACTTCTACGATCTCTTTGTACGGCTGGAAGAAAAGGCCGATTCAAAAGGGACGGCAGAGGGAAACGTTAAAGGCCTGGTGAAGGAATTTGCAACGGCTTTTGAACGCGGGATGGACGACGACTTGAACACGCCCGTAGCCCTCGCGGAGTTTCAGCGCCTGCGAAACGAACTGAATACGCGGCTGCAAACAGGGCTCTCGCAAGGTGCACGGACGGAAGCGCGCGAGGCCTTTCGGCGTTTCGGCCAAGTGCTGGGGCTTTTCCAACTCTCGAACAAAGACTGGGAATTTAAGGATGCTCAAGCCGGCGCAGCGACCGTACTCGACGCCGAGATCGGGCGTCAGATTGAAGCGCGCAACGAGGCCCGGCGCAGAAAAGACTTTGCGCGAGCCGACGAGATCAGGAAGACGCTAGCCGCGCAGGGCATCATCCTCGAAGACCGGCCCGACGGGACGACCCGCTGGAAGCGATGAGCCACCAAGATTCGACAGACCTACTCTATGGCGTGCATCCGGTCCTCGAAGCGCTCCGCTCGAAGGACCGTGACCTTCACCGGATTTACCTGGAGCAGGGCCGCCGGGGGCGCGTGGTGGAGGAGATACTCCAATTGGCCAGAGCACGCCATGTACCCGTGGCGTTTGAGCCTCGCGAAGGCCTGGACCGCCGTGCCGGCACCGCCCGGCATCAAGGGGCGATCGGGGTCGCCGCGGCGAAGGCCTATCTGTCGCTTGACGACCTCCTCAGCTCGGTGGCGCAACTGGAGGCACCGTTGTTGTTGGTGCTGGATGGCATCGAAGACCCGCACAATCTGGGCGCCATTCTGCGGACGGCCGAGGCGGCTGGCGCGCAAGGCGTCATCCTGCCGACCAGGCGCGCCGTCGGCGTGACCGCCATCGTGGCCAAGGTTTCGGCTGGCGCGATCGAGCATCTCCCCGTGGCCCGCGCCGTGAACCTCTCTCAAGCCATCGAACGGCTCAAAGAGGCTCGCTTCTGGATCTATGGATTGGACGCGAAAGGAAGCCGGAGCTACGCGGAGGTTGATTACCGTGGGCCGGTGGCGCTGGTGGTGGGCGGGGAGGGTCGGGGCCTGCGTCCCCTCGTCGCGGGCCGGTGCGATGGAACGGTCTGTATTCCGATGCAGGGGAAGGTGGAGAGCCTCAACGTCTCAGTGGCGACCGCGATCGTGCTGTATGAAATCCTGCGGCAACGCGCCGGCACGCGCGAGGTCACGCGCGCCGCACCCGGATGAACCCTTCCTCGATGGCGGCTTTGAGCAGTTGGGCAGCGTTCGAGACGCGAAGCTTCTTCATCATGTTGGCGCGGTGCGCTTCGACGGTTTTGACGCTGATCTTGAGGCGGGTGCCGATTTCCCGATTCTTCAGGCCGTTCCAGATCAACTGCAGGATTTCCTGCTCGCGGTCCGTCAGGGATGTCACGCCGTTTTTCTTTTTTCTATCCATCGGGGTTCTCGCTCCTTGTCTGCCTCCATATCCGCCCTACCAGTAACACCATTAGTATCACATAACCAAGTAATTGCTGTAAATAGGAAAAGACGGCGGGAACGCGGCGACGCCTTGTTCCCTATGGGGCCTTCACGTACAATGGGCTCGCGAATGCTCGTTGGAAGAGCCCTCCGGCGGAGGCAGGATGATCGAGCAGTGGAATGTGGTCACGGCAACCCTGTTCGGCGCCGTCATCGGCAGCTTTCTAAACGTCTGCATCTATCGCCTGCCGGCCGGAGAATCCCTGGTGCGGCCGGCGTCCCGGTGTTCCCAGTGCAAGACGCCGATCTCCTGGTACGACAATATCCCGATCCTGAGCTATCTGTGGCTCCTGGGCCGGTGCCGAAGCTGCCGGGCCCGTATCGCATGGCGCTATCCGCTGGTGGAAACACTGAACGCCGCCGGGTACGGATTCATCGTCTGGCGCTTCGGAGCGACGGTGACCGCGTTCGTCTATGGCCTGCTGTTTTCGGCGCTCGTCGTCGTCAGCTTTATTGATCTCGATCACATGATCGTGCCGGATCGGATCACGTTGCCTGGGATGGCGCTGGGGCTGGTCGTCGGGACGTTCCTTCTTCCTCGATGGTGGGAGAGCATCGGGGGGTTCGCGCTCGGTGGAGGCTTGCTGTACTTCATGGCCTGGATCAGCCCCTACCTGTTCGGCAAGGAAGGCATGGGCGGCGGCGACATCAAGCTGCTCGCCATGATCGGCGCTTTTCTGGGATGGCAGCAGGTCTTGCTGACCGTGATTGTCGGAGGCACGGTAGGCGCCGTCGTCGGCGTGGCGCTGATCGGCGCTCGGGTGATGCCGCGCGGGGCCTATATTCCGTTCGGCCCGTTTCTGTCGCTCGGCGCGGTGGTGGCGATGCTGTACGGAACGGAAATCCTGACCTGGTACGGATCGCTGCTTTCGGAACAACGGTGAACCGTGGCGCTGAAACCCCGGAATAATCCCCTCGTCGCGGGCTTGGTGTTGCTCCTTGTGCTGTTCCTCGTCACGCTGGCGTTCAATCTCATGGTGGCGCAGCGGGCGCCCACCCTGTCTGACGGCGGTGGGGCCCACGCCGCGACCGATCTCCTGTTGAAAGTCCTGGGAGGGCTCTTCCTCCTGTTCCTTCTGTACGCCGCTTTTTCCAGGGTGACGCGGCGCGGTCCGCCGGCTGAGACCGGCGTCGTGATCGATGCGTTCCACGACGTCGTCCGGCGCCTGCGGGAGAAGGAGCAGGAACTCGAGCGCCTGCGATCGGTTGCGGAAGAGCGGGCACAGGCGGTCGAAAGTTACAACGAGAACATCCTTCGCAGCGTCTCGAGCGGCGTCATCACGTTCAACCGGGACGGAGCGGTGACCACGTTCAATGACGCGGCCGCCAGCATCCTGCGGCTTAAGCGGGACGACGTGATCGGCAAAACCTGCACGGAGGTGTTCGGCTCGCAGAGCGTGGTGGCGCGCCTGCTCGAGCGCGCGTTGGCCCACGGGGATGCCATCACGCGAGAGGAGTTCGAGCTGGAGGTCCCCTACGGCGGGAAAATCTGGGTCGGTGTCAGCACGTCGCTGCTGAAGGATCACACCGGCAGCCTGATCGGGACCACGTTCGTCTGCACCGACCTCACCGAGATCAGGGCGCTCCAGGAGCAGGTGGAGCTGCGCGAGCGTATGATGGTGCTGGGAGAGATGTCCGCCGGGATCGCCCATGAGTTCCGAAACCTGATGGGGACCATCCTGGGCGCCGGCAAGCTGATCGCCCGGCAACTGCCGACCGGCAGTCAGACTCACGAAAGCGTCCGGACCATCACGCACGTGATTTCGGACATGGACCATCTGATTACGCAGCTCCTGAATTTTGCGAGGAAGACGGAACCCGACCTCAAGCCGGTGGCGTTGAAGCCGTGGCTCACGCGGGTCATCGAGCAGATGGTCGGACAGATGCCTACGCCTCATCCGCGCGTCGAGGTGGTCTGCTTCCCGGACCTGCCCGTCATCCGCATGGACGAGGTGCTGATGCGCCAGGCCTTGAGCAATCTGGTCCAGAACGCCGTCGAAGCCATGCCGGCGGGCGGGGACTTGACCGTGTCGGCCGGTGTGCGGACCCCGCAGGGGCGTCGCCGGGAAGTGGAAGTCAAAGTCACCGATACTGGCGTGGGCATTCCCCAGGACCGGCTGGCCAAGATCTTCCTTCCGTTTTTCACGATGAAGGCCAAGGGGACGGGTCTGGGGCTCGCCCTGGTCCACAAGATCGTTCTGTTGCACAACGGACGGATCGAGGTGGACAGTCGGGAACACAAGGGGACGACGGTTCGCATTTATCTTCCGGTCGGGTGAGGAACGAGCGTGGGCGTCATCCTGTTGATTGAAGACAATGAACGCATGGCGCGGGTGCTGGCCCAGCATATGGAACTCGAGGGCCACACCGTGATCTTGGAATTGGACGGGGCGGCCGGATTGGAAGCCTTCCGCCTCCACAAGGTCGATCTTGTCCTCACCGATCTCAAACTGCCGGAGAAGTCGGGGCTGGAAGTGCTGCAGGCCGTGAAGGACGAGAACCCCATGATCCCGGTCGTGGTCATGACCGCGTACGGCTCCATCGAAACGGCGGTCAAGGCGGTCAAGGACGGGGCTTTTGATTTTCTTCAGAAGCCGGTGGATCCGGAAAAGCTGCTGGTCACGATCAGCAAGGCTCTGGAGAAACGGCATCTCGAGACCGAGAACCTGCTCCTGAAGGAGGAGCTCTCGCAGGCCCGCTCGGCGAAACTGGTCGGCCAGAGCCGCGCGCTGATTGAAGCGCTGGAGAAGGCAAAGAAAGTCGCGGCTGGCACGACGACCGTCTTGCTGATGGGTGAGAGCGGCACCGGCAAGGAACTCTTCGCGCGAATGATCCACGACTTCAGCCCGCGCAAGAACGGGCCATTCGTCGCCATCAACTGCGCGGCGATTCCCAAAGACCTCCTGGAAAGCGAGCTGTTCGGGCACGAACGAGGGTCGTTCACGGGAGCGACGGGTCGAAAGATCGGGAAGTTCGAACTGGCCGATGAAGGCACCATCTTTTTGGATGAGATCGGCGACATGGACCACGGCCTGCAGGCCAAGGTGCTGCGGGTGCTCGAGGGCGATCGTTTCATGCGGGTAGGCGGGACGTCCAAGGTCAAAGCGGACGTTCGCGTTGTGGCGGCCACCAACAAGGACCTGCAGGCGGCGGTGGCCAAGCAGCTTTTCCGCGAGGATCTGTACTACCGGCTGAACGTGTTCCCGATCGTCATCCCCCCGCTGCGGGATCGCCGCGAGGACATTCCGTTGCTGGTCGAGTACTTCCTTACGATGTACTGCCGGGAACTGAAACGGGAAGGTCTGAAAGTGTCGCCCGAGGCGATGGAGATCATGATGAAGCATTCGTGGACCGGCAACGTCCGCGAGCTGCAGAACTGCATCGAACGGGCCGTCATCCTGTGCGACGGCCCGCTGATCCTGCCGGAGCATATCGGTCTGCACCCAAGCGACCGGGCGGTCGAGGACGAGCAGACACCCAGCGGGAGCCTCCAGGCAGCCAGCAGCGCGGCGTCGCGCGCCGTGGAGGCGCGGATGATCGAGCGCGTGTTGCACGACACGGGCGGCAACAAGTCCAAGGCCGCGGAAATCCTCCAGGTCAGCTACAAAACACTCCTCACCAAGATCAAGGACTACGGCCTCGACAAGGAGTGAAGGCCGAAAGCGGGCTAGAGTTTAGTGAGTTGATTGGGCGCCGAACCAGTCGAGGTTCAGAGACGCGACTGTGGCGATGCGTTTGAAGTCGCCGTCTGCTGTCCAAAGCGGCAAGTCTTGGTCCATGGCGGCCACAGCGATTAGCAAGTCAGAGAGTGGGACAGTCTGGCCTTTGCGGGCGAGATCATGACCAAGTTGGGCGGCCCGATGCCACGTGTCATCGGTTACAGGGACATGCTGAAGAGCGGCGAGTTGTTCGTTGAGGACGGTACAACTCTCCGGGCTTTTGGTCCCGATGAGTAGTTCGGCACGGATCGGCCAACAGATCCATACTGAGCCGGTACCAAGCAGACCAGTCAAGCGCTCTTTGACATCTTCGTACCCCTTGCGATCGGCGCGGATCCAGACGCTGGTATCGACAAGGCGAGGGCCGGGATTAGCGGCGGGCATGGGTTCTGCGGCGCCAGCGGCGTAGTTCGGCCTCGGTTGTTCCGAAGATGCCGGTGCCGAGCGCATTGGCCAGAGCCTTGCGACGCTCCGCCTTCACCAATTCATCTAGGGCCTTGGCGATAGTTTCACGCTTGGTTCGAGAACGGGTCAAGCGCATGGCTTCCGCGAGAGCCCCATGGTCGAGTGCAACAGAGAGCCGTGTTTTGGTGCCTGCCATGAGCACCAATATAAACCAACAATTGGTGCATGTCAAGGCGGATGCAGAGTCATTCATTAGTTGACTTCATACGCGGGAGTTCATACTATCCCGCCTCATGTCTCCTATAGCCCCGAACGCGACTGAATCGGTTGTTGATCCCTGGGTCACGTGCTTTCTGACCGGGATGGTGATCCGATACCTGGACGGCTTAGACGGGGTTGCCGGACGGATGGACTATCGCCGTGTGATGGGCGTGGTGGAAGGATTTGACCACCTCCGCGATCCCAAAGAGTTCCTCCTCGATCCGAACAACTGGGTTCCCCACTCGGTTTTGCGTGAGTTGATCCAACGAAGCGAAGAGGCCAGCGGCTCCAAGGACGTCACCTATCGTGCATCACTGGCGTTCTTTGCGTCCACAGAGGGGCGGCAGCAGACGCTTATCGAGACTGTCGCCCAATATCTGGGCGATGTGGATGCGGTCGTTCGCTGTTCTGGCATGTGGGCTACGGCCTATAGCAATTACCTCTGGATGCAAGCCTTCGCCCGTTCGGGAGAGTCCCGGACACTGTATATTCTGGTTCGGTTCATGCCTCCCGTTGATCCGCTGATCGGCAACAGTCTTCTGGTCAAGGGCAACATCGAAGGCTTTTCTCAGCTATACCCGTTTGTCGCGTCCGTTTCGTGCGAAGAGCAGTACTCGCAGCTCCGTTTGACCGCGATCGTAGATGAATTCGGCGGGGCCTACCTATTGCAGGCGGACGGAGCCAAAAGCACTGCGGCCAAGTGGGTGATCAAGGAGCGCGCGACAGGCCGCACGGTGGCAACGGCTCGGTCATGCGGAATGGGGTATGAACCGGCCGCCGGATGGGAAGGCGGTCGGGCCCTGGCTCCCGATCTGCCGGCCGAACAGACCGACAAGGGTTGCCGAGCGGTTCGGATCGAGCGTGGTGGGGCGTTGCGTGCAGGCTCGCTGGAGTATGTGTTGCGCGAGGGCGCCATCTATGACGCTCCGTGCACCCGATATCGCTTCCGGTGGCAGGAACGACCGGCTGCGGGATCTATCCGACAGAAGCCGGGAAACGTAACCGAAGGGACGCCCAAAGAGGTAATTTCCCGCCTGCTCTTCGATCATCTGGCCGGGTTGCAGGCTACGCAGCGCCGGGTCCTCGGCATCTTCATACACAACCGTGAGCTGAGCGAAGAGAACAAATATCTTCGGGAGGAGTTATACGGGGCGACGGAAACGGGCGGTCTGGTCGGGAAGAGCCGTCCTATGCAGGAGCTGCTGAATCTCCTGCGGAGCGTTGCGCAGTCCGATGTGAGCGTGTTGATTACCGGGGAAACCGGTACGGGGAAGGAACAAACGGCCCGTCTTCTCCACCAGCTCAGCCCGCGTCGCGCCGGCCGGTTTCTGGCTATCAATTGCGGCGCGCTCGCGGAGAGCCTGTTGGAGTCCGAACTGTTCGGCCACGAGCGCGGCGCGTTTTCAGGAGCGGTCGCGCAAAAGAAGGGGAAGTTCGAGCAGGCGGCCGGCGGTACGCTCTTTCTGGATGAGATCGGAGAGGTCTCGCCGGCCATGCAGGTCAAACTGCTGCGGGTGCTCCAAGAACGGGAGTTTCAGCGGGTTGGCGGCCATGAGGACATCAAGGTGGATGTCCGGATCGTGGCTGCGACCAATCAGGATTTGCACGCCCTCGTCGCCGAGCGAAAGTTCCGCCAGGACTTGTTTTACCGGCTCAATGTGTTTCCGCTCCATATCCCGCCTCTTCGGGAGCGAACCGAAGATGTCCCATTGATCGCCCAGCATCTGCTTGCCAGGCACGCCTCGGCACAGCAGAAAACCCTCGAAGGCTTCACCGGCGAGGCCCTCAACATCTTGATGCGCTATCGCTGGCCCGGGAACGTTCGCGAACTCGAGAACGTCATCGAACGCGCCGTTGCCTTGGCCGGGCCTGCAATGCCCGAGATCGGGCCGGATCTCCTGCCGCCCGTGCTCCGTGAGTCGCGCGAGACCATCACGGCCGAAGGACTCGAAGATTTGGTAGACCGGGTCGAGTGGCCGCTGATCGTCCAGGCGTTAAAAGGCGAAAAAGGGCTCACGGATTTGCTCAAACGCATTGAATGGGTTCTGATCAAGCGGGCCGTCAAAGAGCACAGCGGCAATAAAACGGCCGCCGCCCGGATCCTCGGCCGGACCTATCGCTGGCTGCGCAAGGCCGAGACGGAGCGGCCGCCCCCCCGTGATTGATTGCCACGTTCATCTGGCCGCGCTCAGGATCAAGGACAACGGCTGCTACATCTCTCCCCGACTCCTCAACAGCCCGCTTTTCCGATTTTTGCGCTGGAAGCACGGCTTACCGATCGAGGATGCGACGCGCGCTAATCAGAAATACGTCGAGGACCTGCTCTCGGAACTCCGAAGATCCAAACATGTCACGCAAGCCGTCCTGCTCGGAATGGACGGCGTCTATGCGGCGAACGGCACGTTGGACGCGGAGAACACGGAATTTCTGGTCGGCAACGACTACGTGTTGAACCTCGCCCGGTCGTATCCGCATGAATTCCTGGCGGGTGTTTCCATCAACCCGCAGCGGCGGGACGCCGTCGAGGAACTGGAACGCTGCGCCGCAGCCGGCGCCGTGCTGGTGAAGGTGTTGCCCAATTCGCAAGGGTTCGATCCCAGCAGCCGGCGCTATGTTCCGTTTTACCGGAAGCTGGCGCAGTTGAAAATTCCCCTCCTCAGCCATGTCGGCTATGAGTTTACCTTGATCGGTCGGGACCAGTCCGCCGGCGACCCCGACAGGTTGCATCTGGCCTTGGACGAAGGCGTCACGGTCATCGCCGCTCACGGGTGCAGCGCCGGACTGTTTCTCCACGAACGGTACCTCGCCACGTTCCTGGACCTCGTGCGGCGCCATGAGAACTTTTTCTCGGATGTATCGGCGTTGACGCTGCCCAATCGCTTCGGCATGTTGCTGCGATTGCGGGGCCTTCCGGAGACGCATGACCGGCTCCTGTTCGGGACCGACTACCCGCACCTGGTATTTCGCTGGCCCTGGCGGGGGCGAACGGGAGTAGAGAACGGGGATATCGGCAGGACGGACAACCGCTTCGACAAGCAGTATCTCATCCTCAAGCATCTGAGCGTCGGCTTCCGGTCATTCGAGAGTCTCCTGCGCAACCCTGCCTGAGCAATTCGTAGCGAACCATCCCTGAACGGCTGCGTCCGCACTGTGAGCGTACGTTCACAGTGCGGCGCCGCTTGCGGGTCCTCCACCCCGCTTCTCTATTTCACAGCTGCACCGAGATTACCGCATCAACATTGGCTGTCGGCTGATTTCCAGACAATGGAATTCTGCCGATCGGCCGTTGGCACTCTTTCTGCTATCTGCCCCTGCATTGAGTTCACACGGTCGGAGCTTCATCAACCATCAAAGGAGGTGTCTCATGAACAGAATCGGAATCGCGTTCATTGCGGGAGGAAGTCTCTGGTTCTTCACTGTCGGGGTCGTCCATGCCGAGTCCGGGCGGCACGGCCATCATTCTTCTCTTCCGCTCGTGCATGAACGGCTTGCGGCTTCCGTCAAGGGACATGCGGCCGGTGAGGTTTCGTTCGAAACGCTGCGGATGCTCTCCACGGGTATGACGAAAGCGGAAGTGCTGAGCCGGGCCGGTTCCCCTCGGCACAGCTTCAAGAACAGGGGCACGCAGCGCTGGATCTATACGGCGCCCGATCACTGGATCGTCGAGGTCATGTTCTCCGGAAACAATGTGATCAATATCAATTGGTCCAGAGCGTAATCGGAGGGTAGAGGAGGGAAAGACCATGCGGATGCTGACGGATCCATGGGAGATGAGAAGCGAGCGCGGGATGACTGTCGCCGAGTTGGCAATCGTGCTGGCTATCACGGCCGTGCTATCCCTGTTCATGGGCACAGAACTGCAGGCGATGGCGGATCGGGTCTATCTCGATACGGCGGTGGCCGAAGTGGTCGGCGATCTTCGGTATGCGCGGAATATGGCAGTACGTGAAGGGGAGCCGGTCCAGGTCGCGGTGGATGCCGAACAGCTGGGCGTGACCCTGTTCCGGTCAAGCGATTTGACGCGGCCGGTTTCGCCCTCCCGCAATCTGAAGGACAGGGGCGTGCGTATGCTTCGTTCCAGCGGGGGACGACTGTTGTCGTTCCATCCGCGAGGCACGAGCGCCACGCCGACGACCTTGACTCTGGAAGGCCGGCGGGGCGATCAGCGAGTGATTACGGTCAGCTTGACGGGCATCGTCAGGGCACGGTAATGCGATGAGGAGACGATCGCGGGTTCTCTCGGAAAGTGGCGTGTCGTTGGTAGAACCGCTGGTGGCCATGGTGGTGATTTCGTTCAGCCTGCTTGGGTCGGTCGGGATGTTCGCGGTGGCGCAGGAAGGCATCTCCGGAGGCGCGAAAAATTTGGAAGCCCTGGCGCTTGCGGAATCGAGAATGGAGCGGCTGCGGGCGCTGCCCTACGGCAGTCTTTTGAGTGGCAATCAGACGATCAACGGAATCGCGCTGACATGGACGGTGATTCCGGACCGGCCGAACTTGGCGGATTCCCGTGGGGCGTTGATCAGCGTGAGCGCGGAGTGGTCCGGCCGCGGGGGACAACCGAGGAAGGTCCGGTTGGGTATGCGGAAAGCGAATCCTGTCTTCAGCGGAGCGGCATCATGAACGGCGCTGGCTTTTCACTAGCTGAGGCGATGGTGTCTGCTGCGTTGGGCGCCATCGTTCTAGGGTCGGCGTTGGACGTGTTCGTCACGCAGCACTACCACTATAAAAGCCAACAAACCAAAGTCGAACTCCAGCAGGATCTGCGCGGAGGAGTCCGTTTGTTGGAGAGCGAGTTGAGGCTGGCTGGGGCTGGAGTGCTGGTGGGCAATACTCCCGTCAGCGTGATGGCGTCGGACGAGATCGTCTTCCAAGCCAATGTCAACGGCGTACGCGGTTCATTGGTGGGGGCCACTGTCTCGGGTCAAGACTGGGTAGTGATCCGTCCAGGATCGGGGTGGGCAAAAGGCAAGAACGTCGTCATCTGCGGGCCGGCCGGATGCGAAGAGCATCTCCTAGCCCGCGATGGCACGTCCGGGAGGCTGTCACTGTCGAGCCCCCTCACGAGAGATTTTCCCGTGGGAAGCCGAGTCGAAGTTGTAAATCGGGTCCGATATTACCTGAGCCGCAGCGATCCCCAAAATCTGAAGATCATGCGCGAGGTAGATCGCGGCGCCAATCCTCTGGTCGAGCATGTGGAGAGCTTTACGCTGACGTATCTGAGAGACAACGGCGTTCTGGCAATGACGAGCGATGAGGTCCGTCTTGTGCGCGTCCGGCTTGAAACGAGCGTGAACGACAGCCGTAGGGGCCGCATCCGGCGCGCCCATACGCAGGAGATAGGAGTGAGGGCGATATGAAGATGCGCGGCGCGGAGTCTGGAGGAGTGCTGATCGGGGCGTTGCTGGTGGGGCTGCTCCTGGCGATGCTGGGAGGGGTGGCGATGAATCTGGCCGTGACCGAAACGACGGCGTCGGCGCGCAACCTGGAAGAAAAGAACGGACAACTACTGGCCGAAAGCGGCGTGGAGCAAATGGTGGCGTGGTTGACGCACGGCGATCTGCCATTTGCCGGTGGCACGCCGGCGCCTGAGCACTTCATGGGTACCGTGGATCGTCCTGATATCGAGCTGGATGCCGCCCGTCCCGATGATGATCGGGTACTGAACGGCATCGGCGCAGGCGAGTATCGGACCCTGGCTGATCTTGGCCGCATTGTGCGTACGCGTCTGTATGGGTCAGGGCTTCCAGACGGATTCTGCACGGTCGAGGTGACGGCGGAATCACGAAACGGCGTCCGGCGGACTGTGGCCCTTGAATTCGGGGCGCTCAGAATTCCGCCGCTCCATGCTGCCGTCCAGTATGGTGCTCCTCAGGCCGGTGCGGGGAGTACGGAGGGGTCTTTTTCTTCGACAGTGCTGGCCAACTGGGGTGTGATCCAAGAACCGGCACCGGGTCTTGTGCCCAGCCCCTGGCAGTACCAGACCTTCAAAGAACATGCGCGACGCTTTGGGACCTACTATGTTCCAGACCGTGAGGGCCGGCTCTACAAGGATGGAAAGATGGATCCGTTCGAGGCGCTCGCGCCTGCGGAGGTATTCGGATCGCGTACTACCGGAGACCAGCACGGCCTGGTATTCATTGACACCCTCGACCAGGCGCTACCGACGGCGGAGAACCTCGCCACGTTGGTTCTGGACTCTCCTTATGTGGAGGGAACGTTCCATGTCAATGCGCATGTGATCCTCCGGCCGGATGGGCGAGGGGAAACGATTTCCGCCTTGTCTCCACCGATGGAGACGGCATCTGCACTTGTCTCGCGCGTTCCGGTCAGCATCGCTGACGTGACGATCCAAGGAGTGCTCCATGTCGCCGGAACTCTTCAGGTCGAAGGCCCCTCGCGCGTCTTCGGCGCCGTCGTGGCCGAGCGGGGGCTGGCCGGTAATGGCTCCCTGGAAGTCTGGTACAACCATGACCTCGGGCGAGGTCTTGTCCGAGGGCTTCCCGTCGTGTTTCCCCTGCGGGGAAGCTGGCGCGAGTGGTGAAGCGAGAAGGGCTAAAGGGGTGTAAGCGGTTGCCCATGGATAGGGAAGCCGGCTACCCAGGAGCTTGAAAGCCCTGTCGTTCTGTCCCGCATTCGCCTGTTCACTGAAATCGTTAACATCTTGATATTAATTGAATAAATCATTTTTGAAGGCCATACTCTTTCGTAGGCACTGGCTTTGCTTAATGGAGGATGAAGGCTATGGATATGCGTATGCGAAAACAGGCATGGATGTCTGCCCGGCTCAAAGCGGTGGGAGGGTTCACGCTCACCGAGATGATGGTCGTGGTCGGGATCATTGGACTGTTGACCATGATCGCGGTCCCGAACTACCTCGATTGGAACCGGAAATACCAGCTCAAGGAGGCCGCAGGGGACTTGTACGGCAATCTCCAATTGGCGCGGATGACCGCCATGAACCAAAATACGACCGTCACGACGACTATCACCCAAGCGTCTTCAACGAGTCCCGTCAGCGTGACGTTCACGAACGCCTCTGGAAACACCGTGCTGCCCCCCTTGACCTTCGTGACCGGCCTTTCGCTGACCAACGCCTCCGGGGCGTTGGTGGGGTCCGGCGTCAGCTCGCCGCAGACGGTTGCGTTCATCTCATCGGGCCGTCCGGTAAACCCCGGCTGTACGAGTTCCACAGGGCCCAATCTGTGCATCGATACGACCAGCGGCGCCTATACCACCGGCACTAGTCCCCTGACCCAGGCGTTGAATTTCAGGAACACTGTGGGCGTCAACTATCGGATCGTCATCTCCACCACCGGAAAGGTGTCCCTGTGTTATTCATCTTCGTGCGTCCCGTAGGAGAACCGGAATGAGTGGAATCGGTCAAGAGCGGGAACAAACCGGCCGGGGCGAGCAGGGCTTCTCGCTGCTCGAGGTCCTGGTCGCCAACGTCATCTTGGCCGTGGGACTGCTGGCGATCGCCGCCATGCAGGACATCGCGTTGTCCAAGAATGTGGACGCCAAGCGGATGGGCCTCGCGACAAGTCTTGCGGCGGAGTTAATCGAACGCATCCGGTACAATTCGCCCGTCAACTCTACTGCCGTCGGCGGGGCGTATCCGTACAATTTCACCGTCACCTGCACGACAACGACCTGCACCGGGACCCCTCCGACGACGGCGGATGCGACCACCCAGAGCGACTACACCCAGTGGAAGAACCGCCTGGGCACTCCCGACTCCTCCGGCAAGCTGCCGCTCGCCAGCGCCCAGGGAACCGTCACGTCGGTGGCGGTTGCAAGCGGCCCCGCGGCCCTCGGCCAGGTGCTGGTCACCGTGACCGTGTCGTGGGACACCGGCGTCCGCAAGCCGACCGTCACGATGAACACCGTGGTGGCGCCGCTATGAGTCGGAGGCGCCCAACCATGGCTGCGGCACGGGCCGTCGCTCGACGCGAGCGCGGCTTCAGCCTCATCGAATTGATGATTGCGCTGGCCATGTTCTCGGTCGTTTCGCTCGCCGGGTTCACCGTGCTCACCAGCGGGCAGCAGAACTCCTCGATGAACGACGAGGTCGTCAAAATGCAGCAGAACGCGCGTCTGGCCCTGGAGCTGATTTCCCGCGACGTCCGGATGGCCGGCTTCGGGAATCCCACCGATCCTTCCGTCGTTCCGCTGGCCGCCAACGGGTGCAGCTCGATCATCACCCCCACGAACTCAAGCACCGGCCCGGACAGCATCGCCATCATCACCGTGGACCAGGTGATCGGGCGGTTGACCGCGGACGCTCCCGGCGCGTCACCGACCACGCTCACGCTCGACAGCACGACAGGACTTGCGAACGGCGACGTCATCACCTTGGACGGCGTGTTCACGACCGGAGTCACCGTCACCAACAGCACCACGCTGACCTTTAACCCGCCGTCCGGTTCCTGGCCGTCTTCCATCAAGGCGCCCATGGTGTTCAACGGCGCCGCGGGAACAGGCACCCAGGTGGTGCGGCTGGCTTGCGTGAAGTACTCCGTTGACACGACGAAGCGCCAGCTCCTGCGGGACGGTGTCGCGGTGGTGGACGGGATCGAAGACCTGCAGCTGGCCTACGGAGTGGATGCGGACGGGGACGGCAAAATCGACGACTTGAGCGGCAACGGCAGCATCGACTGCCTTGATCTGATTCCAAACAACCTGGCCCACGCGGTGACGAACAGCGTCGGCTGTTCGGGCACCCCGGGGACCACCGTCAGCACGCCGGCGGCGTCGGCGACTCCGACGACGGTCAGACTGGTCCGGATCAGCGTGGTCGCCAGAGCCAACAGGATCGACGCCACGTTTCTGTCGAGTTCGGCCGTCTCCGTGGAGGACCATGACATCGCCAACCTCACTGGCTACCGCCGCCGGGTGATGACCCGAACCGTCAGCTTGAGGGACTTGGGAATATGATGACATTACATCCGCAGGCCTATCAGGCAGGCCGGCCGCTCGGCAATGAAAGCGGCATAGCGATGCTCACGATCCTGATGCTGATCGTCATTTTGACCGTCATAGGCCTCGCCTCCATCACCTCCACGAGCCTGGATATCAAGATGGCCGGCGCGGAGCGGATGCGGGAGACCAGCATCAACGCCGCCGAGGCCTGCGCGAGCAGCGCGGTGCAGATCATTCAGCAGACCTTGCAGAACGGGTCCATCCCCTCGGCGCTCACGGCCGCCGGCGCGAATCCGACGCTAACCCATTCGGCTGTTTCCAGCGACCCCGCCTTTGCGATTCCAGTTTCGAACCCTCTCCAATCGGAACTCCTGGGGGCGACCGGGTTTGAGAGGTATCCGGACAGCGCAGATCCCAATGGAGGCAATGCGCCGAACGGGGTCTTGTACATTCCCAACGCCGCGAACCCTACGTTCACGGTCAACATGGACATTGACCGGCTGTATACCAAGCCCAAGGCGGGCGGATCGTTGCAGTTCGCCGCCGGTTATGAGGGCGTGGCCGGCGGTGCGGCAGGCGGGGGTGTCGAGATCTACTACCGTTTTGATTGCTACGCCAAGAACGCGTTCGGCCTGACAACCAAGGGACATATCACCGGCGTGTACGCCTGCATCGCGACGGGCGATACGTGCCAGCGAAAAATCTAATTTCCCCTCAGCGATTGCTGGAGGGCTTGTGCGGCATCGGTTAGGGTGAGGAGGGAGCGGCCATGAGAAGCATGTGGATGAAGAAGGCGATCGCGGTGGCGGCGGCGCTGGTGGGGTTGTCGATAGGGATTCCCGCCGGCTTCTCGATGGCCGCGTTCACGGGTCTGGGTTCTGTGTCTCCTACTTTAAGCGCGAACGATTATACCTGGAACCCCGCTTTTCTGAACGCAAAGGTGGACCCGAACGTCATTATCATGCTGGACTTCGGGGGCGCCATGCTCAACGCCGCCTATGGAAACTATCCGGAGTCCCGGATCACCTCTCCGGCCTGTGCGCTCAATTCTTCAATCACATGTCCCCAATCCATCTCCGGTAACGTGGGAGGGCCCACGGTGACGTTTTCAGGCGGCACCAGCGCGACCGGCGCGACGGCCACGGCGACGATCGGCGGCGGCGGCGTCGCCACCATCAGGCTGACGGCGGGCGGCAGCGGCTACCTCACTCCGCCCACGGTGAGCTTCTCCGGCGGCGGCGGCTCGGGCGCGGTCGCGACGGCGACGGTTGACCCCGTCAGCGGCGCCGTCACCGACCTTGCGATCACGACGAGCGGGAGCGGCTACACGAGCGCGCCGACGGTGAGCTTCTCCGGCAGCGGCTCGGGTGCGGCCGCCACGACGACGATCGGCGGCAGTGTCACTGCCATCACCGTCACGAACGGCGGCAGCGGGTACACCGGCGGTGCTCCTTCCGTCGTCATCAGCGGCGGGGGAGGAGGCGGCGCGGCGGCGACAGCCACGATCTCCGGTGGGGCTGTGACGGGGGTCACCATTTCGACAGGCGGGGGCGGGTACACGAGCCCGCCGACGGTGACCTTCAATCCGAACGCGACGGGATTTGTTAGCACGGTGACTGCCGGGACCATTCCACTGGGGACCAGCTCGATCACGATGGTAACGGGCGGGAGCGGATACACGAGCAATCCGACGGTGACGATCACCGGAGGAAGTTTCGGAGGCAGTACGGTCGGGAGCGGCGCGACGGCGACGGCGACGTTTGTTTCAGGCTCTTTGACGTTCTCCGTCACGAACGCCGGCAGCGGCTACAACAGCGCCCCGTTGGTGACCCTCGGCGGCGGCGGCGGCGGGACCTGCGCGACCGTGTTGGCCACTGTGCCGGGAGGATCCAATAAAACCGTGACTGCAGTCACGGGCACTGGCTGCACCGGCTTTACCAGCACACCCACGGTGAGCTTCTCCAGCGGCGCCGCGACGGCGGTGGCTTCTGTCGTAACCCTTGTGACTCCGACCGTGACGGCTACGGGCAGCGGGTACGCTTCCCCGAACCTCTGCGATACCAACGCGGGCTATGTGGTTTCGGGAACGCAAGTGTCACCGCCGGTGGGCTGTACGTATATCGGTGTGATTGCCGGACGGGACGACCAGTTCGACCCCACCGTGTCCTATTATGGAATGTTCAATACGATGGAATGCCTGGCCGCGGTCTCCCAATCCGGCGGCCAGTTTGCACCGCCGTCACCGAACAACAAAGCGGCCCTCGACTCGACCTGTCCCTCCACCGCGCCGTGGGATGGCAACTTTTTGAACTGGGTGGGGATGCGGCAGCTCGACCTGTCGCGCCAAATCGCCTATGGGGGGAGAACACAGGGCGCCGGCAGCCATGGCGCGACCTCAGGCAATGTCAATACACTCCAGACGGAAGATGCCACGGGGGATTCCGGGACCAATGCGACGCCCGATCCCTTTACCGGCAACCAATGCGCGTCGGCGACGTGTGATTACCGCTATGTGAAGGCGGCGCCCACCAGCAACATGTCGGGGGTTCGATACCCCTCCACGTATCCGGATGGGGCGCTCTTTGGCGTGGAACTTGGGAATATTTATCCCTGCGTGTGCAAAGTGGGTGGGACGACGGCCGGCACCTATCCGTCGGAAGCGACCGTGTTCGCGTCCTCGTCGCTTCCCCTGCAATTCGATGTGTCGAATAACGCAGAGGCCGTCAGCGGCCTGATCCAAAATCTGCCGAGCACCGGCATCCGGACGTCCATCTGGTTCGTGAACGCCAGCTCCGGAAACGCCGCGTCCATCCTGAACGCGTTCGATGGATTTGGTGTGGGAAGCGGGTGCGGCAATACGCCCAATTGCATGAACGCCATCCGCACGACCGCGATCGGCGCCTGGTCTCCGCTGGCCGAATCCACCTACGAAGCCCTGTGTTACTACCGTTTGGTCAAGGCCGGGTCCACGAACCTTTCGGCCTGCTACAACAGTTCGTCGACCGCCGACTTCACGCCCGCAAATAACACCGGGAGTATAACTCCGGCCTATCTGGCGGCCGGAGATCCTTTCTTCTTCCAGGCGAATAACCAAGCGGTCGCCTGCTGCAAGAGCTTCCTCCTGATGATCAGCGCGGGCAAGCCCAGCAAGGACGGCAATCCTCCGACTCAGAATGCGTTGCCGAATTTCAGCGAGTTCCAGACCCTCCAGCCCAACGATTTCATTCCCACGGCCTCGACCGTCTGGCCTCCGCCCACGAGCCAGACGACGCCGCCGGGATGGTTGGAACGCATCGCCAACTATGGGCTGATGAACGACCTGCGCCCGGACATCGGCAACGTTCAAAACGTGAAGTTCTATTCCGTGGTGCTCACCGGACCCTCCGGCGATCCGACGGGGGGCTATAAGATGGCGTCGGCGGCGTTGTGGGGAGGCTTTCAGGACCAGAACAACGACGGCATACCGCAAATGAACGGGCAAGGGTGCACGTTTCCCCACACGGCGTCCAACAAGCCGGCGACCGTGCTGATGCCCGTGTCCCTGTTCAATGCCAATCCGGCGACTCCGGCAAACTGGACATCAACCAGCAGCCCCGAATGGGACGCCAATAGGGATTGCCTGCCGGACAACTACTTTGAAGCCGGCGATGCCGGAGGGCTGACGGCGGCCATCAACAATGCGCTGGCCGCAATCCGCAAGGAGGCCGCGTCTGGGACGTCGGTGTCCGTGCTGGCCACCTCGTCTACCGGAGAGGGCACCCTCTACCAGGCCTTCTTCTTCCCGGTGCAATTCGAAGGCCAGAATCAGATTCAATGGCTGGGGTACACCCAGGGCCTGTGGGTGGATGAATTCGGCAACATCCGCCAGGACTTTTCCGCGGCGAACTGCACGGGGCCCCCTGATGGACGGCTCGTCCTCGAACACGACTGTATCATCAAGACCCGGTTCGATCCGAGTACCGGCAACGTGTTCGTCGATGTGTTTGTGGATGCCAACGGCGATGGGCTGGCCGATAGCACGACCCCGACGAAGACCGTGACCCTCCAGACCATCCAGCCTGTTTGGGAAGCGGGGGCGCGCTTGGCCTATACCGCCCCAGGGACGAGCTGCACGACCGCGAACGCGGGCACCTCATCGTGTCGCCGGATCCTGACCTGGCTCGATAACACCGGCGGCGCGAGAAACAATGTTGTGGATTCAGGGGAAGTGATCGAGTTTAATGCAAGCAATGTGGCGTCGCTGTGCCCTTATCTGGCCGCGTCGCATGTGGGGGATTGCACCAGCGCGACGGCATCGGCGAAGACCGCCGCGCTCAACGAAGCGACGGACCTCGTCAACTTCCATCGCGGCTTCGACGGCACGAGCAGCACCGACATGAACACCCCCAATCTTCGGAATCGCACCATTACCACCGTGAACCCCGATAATCCCGTCGCCAGCGCGCAGAAGACCTGGAAGCTCGGGGACGTGATCGATTCCACGCCGACGATCGTGGCGGCGCCCAAGGAGCGGTTTGACACCATCTACGGCGACGGCACCTACGCGGCCTTCTTCGCGCAGTACCAGCATCGGCGGGAGGTGGCGTATGTCGGCGCCAACGACGGGATGCTTCACGCCTTCAACGGCGGGTTCTATACCAAAGGGGACGCGCCCAGTACGGTATTCGGGGACGCCTTGACCGAACACGGCTTCCTGTCGAAGAGTCCGTCATCGGCGTTCGGGACCACCACCCGCGCCACCCCTCCGCTCGGCGCGGAACTGTGGGGCTTTATCCCGCAAGAGCTGCTCCCGCACCTGCAATGGTACGCGAGTACGACCTATGCCCACACGGCCTACATGGACTTGAAGCCCAAGGTCACGGACGTGCGGATCTTCTGCGGCGACAGCACGGCGGCGCCGAACGGGTCGCCCACTCCCTGTGTGAACGGGCAGACGGGAACGTCCGGTTCATACACGCCAGGGACGACGACTCCAGGGCCCACGCATCCCGGAGGGTGGGGGACCATTCTCATCGCCGGCATGAAGTTCGGGGGCAGTTGCGGCGCCTGCCCGGCCGGCAGCGGCAGGGCGATGACCGTGAACGCCGACTTTAAGGGAAATGCAACCTCGGCCGACGCAGGCAACACGCGGTCGTTCTACTCCTCCTATTATATCTTCGACATCACCGACCCGGAACAGGACCCGGTGCTCCTCTGGGTCGTCACCGACGCCGCCCTAGGCTTCACGACCAGTTACCCCGCGGTTGTCCGTGTCAGCCCGCTGGGGAACGGCAAGACCGATCCAAGCGGGGCGAAATGGGTGGCGGTCTTCGGTAGCGGCCCTACCGGCTATGATGCGCGAAGCACCCAAACCGCCAAATTCTACACGGTAGATCTTACGCTGGGCCCTAGCTATGTGAGCGCGCCGTTTGTGGCCGCCATTGCAATCACCTCAGGCGGCACCAGCGCCTTTTCGAGCGCGCCGACGGTGGTCATCGGCTGCATTTCCGCAAATAACCCTTCTGGCTGCAGTAGTGGAGGCGGGAGCGGCGCGACGGCGACGGCCACGATCAACGGCGCGGGGGTCGTGACCGCCATCACGATAACCGCCGCCGGCAGCGGCTATACGAGCGTACCGACGGTGAGCTTCATCAACCCCGGTGGCGGCTGCTCGCAAGGCTGCGGCGCGACGGCGACGGCCTCCACCGGCGTCTTGACCGGCACAACCGTGTACTCCACGGGCGATGCGAACTCCTTCATGGGCGACATCATCTCGCTGGATGCGAACCTCGATTACCGCGTGGATGTCATTTATGCCGGCAACATCATCTGCAACAGCGCCACGGTCAGCCCATGCAGCGGAGGCAATCCGGTCTGGAAGGGGAAGATGTACCGCCTGACGACCGGTGGCGTGCGTTCGGGAAGTCCGGATCCGACCGACCTTACGAAATGGGGGATCACATCCGGGGCCGTTCAGGTGCCGACCGCGCTGCTGGCCACCTTCAGCTGCACCTCGAGCGGTACGCCGCCAACCTGTTTGGCGACCAGTGCCACGACTCCGATCGGTCCTGTGACGGCCGCCGTCACCGTTTCCTCCGACAACAACAACAACATTTGGGTGTTCTTCGGGACGGGCCGCTACTTCTCCACGAGCGGCAGCCCCAACGACAAAGGCATTACCACCGATCTGCAGTACTTTTTCGGGGTCAAGGACCCGTTGGCCAATTCGACGCAATGTACTGCGACGACCAACGAGACCACGGACCCCACCCATTGCCAGAAAAACAACGTCATTGATGTGTCAGGGATAGTCGTCTGTATCTCGAACTGCGGCGCGCAGGCCCAGGTCACCGGCGGAGTCGGAGCGGCAGCCAGCGCGACGACTCTGGATAGCGGGAGCACTTCACTGCAGGGGGTGATCCAGAACGCGGACGGCTGGTTCACGAACTTGCCGCAAATTACGACGACGACGAACGCCACCGTCACGGCAGGTCCTAACGCGCCGTCCGGCCAAACCGTCGCGACCAGGGAGCGCGTGCTCAGTGCTCCGACAATTCTTGGCGGGACGGTGTTCTTCACGTCCTTCGTCCCGATAAACGACCTGTGCGCATCGGCCGGCACCGGCACCTTGTACGCCTTGTACTACACCACCGGGAGCGCCTATAAACAGTCGACCATCGGGACGAGTACCTCAGGCGCTGCCACCATTTCAAGCCGAACGGCAACGTTAGGTCTTGGCTTGCCCTCGCAGTTGTCCGTCCAGATCGGCGGGCAGGGAACCGGAGCGGCCGGATCGACCAGCAGTTCGGGCTGCGCCAGCCGGGTGACCGGTTTCTACCAGGCCAGCACCGGCGTGCTGGGGCAGGCTTGCGGCACGCCGGCCCTCTCGGTCTGGAGCCGGATCGTGTCGTGGCGTGACTTGTAAGGAGACATAATTCTTGTAGGAGAAGGCCGGGTGGGGGTACAGTAACGGGTACATGTCTGGCACGTATCCCCGCCTAAGGCCGCTCATCGCGCTGGTGGCGTCCGCCATCGTCGTGTCGTACCTGTGGGGCTGCTCGAGGGACTCCACGCCGCAAGCGCCGTCTTCTGCGGGCGGGGGCGCTCCCGTTGCTGGAGAGAGCGGCCCCACCGGTAACCGCCCGCCAGTCATCTTGAGCGCCGGTATCTTCCCCGCCACCGTGACCATTGACACGGAACTCCGCGTCGAAGTTCGCGGGGAGGATATGGACGGCGATCCCGTCACATACCGCTACCAGTGGCTCGTCAATGGCGCCTCGGCCGCGGACGCGACCGCCCCCCAATTCAAGACCGATAGGCTGAAGAACGGTGACCGCATTACCGCTCAGGTGACCCCGAACGACGGCAAGGTAGACGGTGCCGTCTTTACAACCGATCCGGTGACGGTGGGGAACACGGCGCCCTACCTTGTGGAGATCCACTTGGAGCCGGTGCCGCTCCGTCGGGGTGATCAGCTCAAGGTCAAAGTAGTCGCGGCCGACGCCGACGGTGATCCGGTCACCCTCTCCTACAAGTGGCTTCGCAATGACAAAGAAATCCCCGGCGCGAAGGCGGACACGTTGGAGACCAAGGACTTCAAGAAAAAGGACGTGCTGGCGGTCCTCGTCACGGCTTCTGATGGAAAGGCCACCCGTGAACCTCAGGCCGGTCTGCCGGTGGCGATCGAGAACTCGCCGCCCAGTTTCACGTCCAGGCCGCCGGCCGAGTTCAAGGACGGCCAGTACCTCTATACAGTGGCGGTGACGGACGCCGACGAGGATCCCATCACGCTCGAAGTCAAGCAAGGTCCTCCCGGCATGACGCTGGACTCGGCGACCAGGCAGATTGTCTGGAAGCTGACTCCGGAAAGCGTCGGCAAGCACCACGTTGTGCTCGTCGCGAAGGATAATGACAACGGCGTCACCCAGCAGGATTTCGACCTCGACGCGCAGCTTCCTCCGCAGGCTGCGCGGAACCCATAGCTTGTCTCTTGCCCTTCTGCTTGTTACAATCACTGCCGCGGTGAGTCTGATCAGCGCTTCCTAAGAAGGAGTTTGTCGTCGCGCTTGTCCAAGGTAGCCCTCCTCAAGGTTAAGCTCAAAGAAGGCATCGACACCGCCAGCCTTTTCGGCAGCCGGGACATCCATCTTAAAATGATCGAGGAGGCGCTCGGCATCCGGGTGTCTGCCCGGGGCGAGGAAGTCCTGCTCGAAGGGCCGGCGGAGGCCGTGCGGGGCGGGGAGCGTTTGCTCGGAGGGCTCACGGCGATGCTGGGCGAGGGGCTGGTGCTGCGGCCGGACGACGTCGAGTTCGCCATCCGCACGTTCCAGGGTGGGGACGACGCCGTCGCGGCGAGGGAGTCCGCGCGCGGCAACGCCGGGATCAGCACGGCCAAGCGGGTGATCCTTCCCAAGTCCCCCACGCAGAGGCGCTATCTCGACGCCATTCGCGCGCACGACCTGGTCCTGGGCATCGGGCCGGCCGGCACCGGCAAGACGTATCTGGCGATGGCGATGGCGGTCGCCAGCCTCTGCCGGCGCGAGGTCAGCCGGATCATCCTGGCGCGGCCCGCAGTGGAGGCCGGCGAGAAGCTCGGCTACCTGCCGGGCGACATGATCGCGAAGGTCAATCCCTACCTGCGGCCGCTCTACGACGCGCTCTACGACATGCTGGACCTCGAACGGGCCAACCGGCTGATCGAGCGCGGCGAGATCGAGATCGCCCCGCTAGCGTTCATGCGCGGCCGCACGCTCAACGACTCGTTTGTGATCCTGGACGAGGCCCAGAACGCCACCTCGGAGCAGATGATGATGTTTCTCACCCGGCTGGGGTTCAACTCAAAGGCGGTGGTGACGGGTGACATCACACAGGTGGATCTGCCGCAGGGCCGGGTCTCCGGCCTGATCGAGGTGCGGGACATCCTCGCGGAGATCCCCGGGATCGCGTTCGTCTATTTCTCTGAGAAGGACGTGGTGCGCCACCGGCTGGTCCAGGACATCATCAAGGCCTACCAGCGGCACGGCGAGAAGCGCGCCCACCGCAAAGCCTCCAGACGTTCTGATTGACGCAGTGCCCGTTCTCCTGCAGAACCGTCAACGTGCCGTGGCCGTCAATCGGGCCTGGCTGGGCCGGACGGCCGAGGCCGTCCTGGCGGCCGCCCGCGCCGGGACGGCGGAACTGAGCCTGATGCTGGTTTCCGACCGGCGCATGCGCTCGCTCAACCGGCGTTACCGAAAGAAAGATCGGCCGACGGACGTGCTGGCTTTTCCCCTACGTGAAGGCCGGTTCTCCCGCTTCCGCGGAAAATTGCTTGGGGATGTAGTGATCTCCGTATCCACTGCGAAGCGGCAGGCGGCGGCGTTGGGCCACAGTCTTCGCGATGAAGTGACGCGGCTCCTCGTTCACGGCGTCTTGCACCTGCTCGGCTACGATCACGAGCGCAGCGAACGCGACGCTTCCGTGATGGCCCGCAGGGAGAAGACGATTCTCCGCGCGATTCGGATCAAAGGGAACTGAATGGGTGCGTTGAGCCAATTGGGGCTCGGGCTGGCGAAAACCCGCGCGAGCCTGCTCGGGTCCATCCGGCGCCTCCTTCCCGGCGGCCGCAAACTCACGCCGGCGCTCTGCGAGGAACTGGAGGCCGCGCTGCTGGCCGCCGACGTGGGCGTCGTCTCCGCATCTCTGTTGATGGAGGCGGTGCGTGATCTGGTCCGGCAAACGGGGGAAGCGGATGCGTCCTCCGTGCGGGCCGTCCTGAAAAAGGTGATGACCGAGCGCCTGCGGATTGCCAAACAGGGCGGGGCCGCCACGGCCGTTCCTCACGTCATTCTGCTGGTCGGCGTGAACGGCGTCGGCAAGACCACCACGGCCGGCAAGCTCGCGGGACAGTACGTTCGGGGCGGCAAGCGCGTGGTGCTGGTGGCGGGCGATACCTTCCGCGCCGCCGCCGGCGAGCAGTTGGAGGTTTGGGGGCGCCGCGTCGGCGCGGACGTGATCGGGCACCAAGCGGGCGGCGACCCGGCGGCCGTCGCCTACGACGGCGTGACCGCGGCGCTCGCGCGCAAGGCCGATGTCGCCTTGGTGGACACAGCCGGCCGCCTGCACACGAAATCCAATCTCATGGAGGAGCTCCGCAAGGTCAAACGCACGCTCGGCAAGGCGATGCCCGGCGCGCCGCACGACGTCTTCCTGATCCTGGACGCGACGGTCGGCCAGAACGGCCTGGCGCAGGCGCGGCAGTTTCACGAGGCGCTCGGCGTGACCGGCGTTGTGCTGACTAAGCTGGACGGGACGGCCAAGGGCGGCATCGTGCTCGCCGTTGCCGGAGACCTGGGGCTTCCCGTGCGGTACGTGGGGGTCGGAGAAGGCGTGGAGGATGTACAGGCCTTCGATTCCGACGCCTTCGTCGAGGCACTGTTGGGAGAATCATGACTGTCCGGCGCGCGCTGGCCGTTCTGCTTCTGCTGCAAGGACCGGGCTGTGCGGTGCTTTCCGTTCCTGTTCCGTCGCAGCCCGATGTTCCCGCGTTCAGCCTGCTGCGGCACGATATCCAACTGACGATTGATCCCGCGTCGCATCGGATGAGGGGCTTGGATCGGGTGACGATCAGGGCGGGTGGGAAGGAAGCACGGGAGATTCACGTCACGCTCAACAAGGCGCTCGTGGTCGCGTGGGTGTCCCGGGACGGGGCGCTCCTGCCGTTTCGCCCGCAACCGTTGCCGCCGTCTGCGGAGCTCGACATCACCCGCACACACCAGATCGTGGTGTGGCTGGATCGGCCGGCTGTGGCGGGCGAGACGTTCGCGCTGGATTTCGACTATGCCGGTGAGATCACCGATCCGCCGAAGGAGCCGCGGCATCTCCGGTTCGTCACGCCCAGCGAGACGTCCGGCCACATCGGGCCGGAAGGCGTCTACATCGGGCCTGAGACCTACTGGTATCCCGACACGCCCGATTCACTGGCTTCCTATCGGGTGAGGGCGGTCACACCGGCCGGCTGGGAGACCATCGGGCAAGGTGCGCTGATTGCCCGCGAGGTCAAGGCTGAGGGGACGCTCACGACGTGGGACACGTCTGCGTCGACGGAAGGTTTGACGCTGGCGGCCGGCAAGTTCGTCGTGAAAGCGCAGAAAGGCCGGTCCGCGGAAATCGCCGCCTACTTCTATCCTGAGGAGGCGGCGTTGGCGGATGAATACTTGAAGGCGGCGGCCGATTATCTGGAGACTTATTCCACGTTGCTCGGCCCCTATCCCTTTCCGCGGTTCTCCATCGTGGAGAATTTCTTCGCCAGCGGGCTCGGCATGCCGTCCTACACGCTCTTCGGCGCCGGCTCGATCCGCCGTCACTATACCCAGCCCTATTCGCTGGGCCACGAGATCGTCCATTCCTGGATGGGCAATCACGTCTTCAACGACAACGGCGGAAACTGGGTCGAGGGCCTGACGACGTACCTGGCGAACTACTATTGGCACGAGCTGAAAGGCGACCCGCAGAAAGCGCGCGACGAGCGACGCATGATGTTGTTGCACTACGCGGTGTACGTCCCGCCCGACCGGGATTACCCCGTCGCGCGGTTCAAGAAAAAATCCGGCGAGTTGGACAATGCGATCGGGTACAACAAGACCGCCATGGTCTTTCACATGCTGCGGCGGGAAGTCGGCGATGAACGGTTCTTCGCGGCGCTCAGGACGCTCGTGCACGAATATGGAGGCAAACGGGCAGGATGGAAGGATCTCGAAGCGCTCTTCGGCCGGGTTGCCGGGCGCGATCTCCGGTCGTTCTTCGCGCGCTGGATCGAGCAGCCGGGTGCCGCCGAGGCGACGGCCGGGGCCGATCCCGACTTTCACCTGTTCCGGCGGATTCCCCGGAACGATCTGCCGGCCATGCTCAATCTCTTCGCGACGGACACGAGGCGGCTCATTGTGACGCCGGCCGGCCATCAGAGAGCGACGGCTCCCTACATCGAGCTTGCGGAGCGGGTGGCCAAGCAGGACTCGGTCGTCGTGCAGACGGCCGATCGGCCCGCGTCGGATGCATGGGGCAAGGCGTCGGTGCTGCTGCTAGGCGGGCCGGCCGCCGGCGCCGCCTTCGAGTGGGCCAAGCGGGGTCTGCCGCCCGGCGTGGAGCTCCGCCCGGACGGCTTTCGGGTCGGCGGGAAGGACTACAGCGGAGCCGAGAAAGCCGTGCTCATCTCATTCCGCAACCCTGACGATCCCTCGCACGTGGTGAGCGTGTTCTACGGTCTGTCGCCGGATGCGGCGCAGCCGGTGGCGCGCCTGTTGTTTTTCTACGGATGGAACAGCTATGTGGTCTTCGACAATGGAAAGGTTGTGGCACGAAGCGATGACGACTCGCCGCGCCCGCCTGATTCGAAGACCGAACGGCATCTGCGCAACATCCGCCAGCTCACGCAGGGCCGAAAGAACGCCGAAGCCTATTTCTCCTTCGACGGGCGTCGCCTGATTTTTCAGTCCACGCGGGACGGGCGGGACTGCTACCAGCAGTACGTGATGGGGCTGGACGAGGGAAACGTCCGCATGGTCAGCACGGGTCTCGGCACCACCACCTGCGGCTATTTCCTGCCGGGCGACCGCCGCGTGCTGTTCTCTTCGACGCACGTCAAGAGCCCCCAATGCCCGCCCAAGCCGCCGGCGCAGGGACGGTATCTTTGGCCGTTGGACGATTACGACATCTACACGGCAAGCATCCGCGGCGAAGATCTCTTCCGTCTGACCGCCACGCCGGGTTACGATGCTGAAGCGACGGTGGCGCCGGACGGCTCGCGCATTGTCTTCACCTCCGTCCGCGACGGCGATCTGGACATCTACTCCATGCGGCTGGACGGGACGGATGTGACGCGCTTGACGTCGGCGGTGGGCTACGACGGCGGGCCGTTCTTCTCGCCGGACAGCAAGCGGATCGTGTACCGGGCC
>CAYYLQ010000019.1:0-37688 GCA_964472655.1 uncultured Nitrospirales bacterium | reverse complement strand
CTGTCGACACCAGCCTTTTCAGGGCTGTGCTCTGCCAACTGAGCTACCTCGGCACTCGCGCACTTGTACCAAGTTCATCGCGTGAAATCAAGGCGCGCCGCTTGCGTTGCGGACCCGCTTGCCGTAGATTTCGCTGCGTGAGCCGCCGCGCGTTCGTCCCGCACCCCTTCCTCACGAATCCTCACCTGATGACGCTGTTCCCGCGCTTCTGGTCTCGGCCGGGATTGCCGCCGGACATTCCCAACACCGCGCGGCTCTTCAAAGTCTCGCCCGAGTCGCAAATCCTCGGCTATTGCCACTGGCAGCCCGATCCAAAACAGCATCCCACCTTGATCTTCGTCCATGGATTGGAAGGCGACAGCGACTCCCACTACATGCTGGGGATCACGCAGAAGGCCTGGCGGCGCGGCTTCAACATCGTCCGCCTGAACCAGCGGAACTGCGGCGGAACCGAGCACCTCACGCCCACTCTCTATAATAATGGAATGAGCGGGGACGTCCGGGCGGTTCTGGGGGAACTGGCCGCCAACGATGGGCTCGACGCCATCTGGCTGGGCGGCTATTCCATGGGCGGCAATCTGGTGCTCCGGGCGGCAGGGGAGTTGGGAAGCTCGAACCGAGCGTTCAAAGGAGTCGTGGCGGTCTGTCCCAATATTGATCCCGCCGCTTGCACCGATGCCATTATTCAGCCGCGGAACTGGATTTACAATCTACACTTCGTCCGAAACCTCAAGGCGCGCCTGAAACGAAAAGCCTCGCTGTTTCCCGGAAAATTCGATCTCGCTCCCTTGGCCGGCATCCGAACTCTTCTCGACTTTGACGAAGCGTACACCGCGCCGGACGGCGGCTACCTGAACGCCGCCGATTATTACGAGCGGGCCGGCTCCCGGCACATGCTCGGTTCCATCGCTGTGCCCACGCTCATCCTCACGGCCCAGGACGATCCCTTCATTCCCTATCGGATCTTCGATTGGCCCGCGCTCCGGGCGAACTCACGTATCCGGTTCGAGGCGCCTGCGCACGGCGGCCATTGCGGGTTCATTCAGCGTGATTGCGCGGAGGGGGACCGCTACTGGGCGGAAATTCGACTGCTGGAATTCATGGCCGTTTCCTAACGTAACTCTTTCTGATTCATGATCAGGTGCACGTCAAGCAGGTGCTCGTTCCGATCAATGGAATAGAAGATCCGCCAGTCGCCCACGGCGTACTTGGACAACCCCGGCAGGTCCGGTGCGATCGGTTCATGGCGAAGGTTCTCGGCATTGGAGGCCAGCCACTTGGTCTTGTCGAAGATCCGCTGGGCCATCGCCTTGTCCACCTTTGCAAGGTCGGCGACGACTTCCGGCCGATAGACAACACGGTACCAGGCCATCACCTCACCATTTCAGCCCGAGCTTCTCGGCCACCTCGTTTCCGGTGACCCGCTCGGTCGAGGCCAACGATGTCTTCAGACGCGCGCGTACCGTTTCGCCGAGCTCCATGCCTAAGTCCGGGTCTCCAAGGAGTTCGCGGAGCCGGTCGTCCACCAGACCTTTGACCAGTTCCCGCAGTTCGTCAGGCGTTAGTTTTGAGAGATCCATGCTGCACGCTCCTCGGCACTTGGCATACAATAGACTCGCAAAGGAAGCATACGGAGGATGCCATGCCGAAAGCAATCTGGAACGGCGCCGTGCTCGCCGAAAGCAAGAAATGCGAAGTCGTCGAGGGCAACCAGTATTTCCCTCCCGACGCCATCAAGCGACAGTACTTCAAAACGAGCAACACGCACACGACGTGCCCCTGGAAAGGGGAGGCGAGCTACTACGATGTGGAAGTCAACGGGCAGGTCAACAAGGACGCCGCCTGGTATTACCCCGCGCCGAAGGACGCGGCCAAGAACATCATCGGCTACGTGGCCTTCTGGAAGGGTGTCAAAGTCGAGACCTAACCCCCCGGCTTGACAGCCGGCCGCTCGGCGAGTAAGATGACCCTACCTTTAACGCCAGTCCGGTGAGGCTGGGAAGGAGTATGGTATGGGTGCGACTTTGACGCCTTCCGGCGGATTCTTCCCGGAAGGTTTTTTTATGCCCACGCGAGCCGGCCGATGGAAGTGAAGAAGGCCGAGCGCACGGTCATGGACGCCCAGGAGATCAACCGGGCCCTGACCCGCATCGCCCACGAGATCAGCGAGCGGAGCCGCGGCGTAAAGAACGTGGCGCTGGTGGGCATCCGGAGCGGTGGCGTGTATCTCGCCAACCGCCTGGCTGCCCGGCTCAAGGAGATCGAAGGCGCGGCGGTGCCCGTCGGGACCTTGGACATCACGCTCTACCGGGACGACCTGAACGCCCGGAAGGAACAGCCGGTGCTCCGCAAGACCGAGATCCCGTTCGACATCACCGACCTGAAAGTTATCCTGGTGGACGACGTCCTCTTCACGGGACGTACCATCCGCGCCGCCATGGACGGGCTGATGGACCTCGGCCGGCCGGCCGAGATCCAACTGGCCGTGCTGGTGGACCGCGGACACCGGCAGTTGCCGATCAAATCCACTTATGTCGGCAAGAACTTGCCGACCGCCCATGAAGAAACAGTTGAGGTTTTTCTCGAAGAGGCCGGCGAACCGGATCGTGTGGTGATCCTGTCATGAGCCTCAAACGCAAAGACCTGCTGGGCATCCAAGACCTCACCGTTGAGGAGATCAACCTGGTCCTCGAGACCGCCGAGTCGTTCAAGGAGGTGTCCGGGCGGGACATCAAGAAGGTGCCCACTCTGCGCGGCAAGACCGTCGTCAACCTCTTTTTCGAGCCCAGCACGCGGACCCGCACGTCCTTCGAGCTGGCGGCCAAACGCCTGAGCGCCGACGTCATCAACTTCGCGGTGTCGGCGAGCAGCGTCTCGAAAGGGGAAACCCTCCTAGACACGGCCCGCAACATCGAGGCCATGCAGGCCGACTTCATCGTGCTGCGTCATCCGGTGGCCGGCGCGCCACACATTCTCGCCAAGCTGCTGCGGGCCTCGGTGGTCAATGCCGGGGACGGCGGGCACGAGCACCCGACCCAGGCCCTCCTGGACCTCTACACGCTCCGGGAGAAGAAACGGGAGTTCAAGGGCCTGCGCCTGGCGATCGTCGGGGACATCGCGCACAGCCGTGTCGCCCGCTCCAACATCTACGCCCTCACGAAGATGGGCGCGAAGGTGCGGGTCGTCGGGCCGCCCACGATGATGCCCCAGGAGATCGAGCGGTTGGGGGTCAAAGTCTTTTACAACCTGGACGAAGGCCTGCGCGGCGTGGACGTCATCATGATGTTGCGGCTGCAACTGGAGCGCCAGGGGATCGCCCTCTTCCCCAGCATCCGCGAATACTCGAAGCTCTACTGCCTCACGCCGGAGCGCGTGAAGCTGGCCGGCCCGGACGTCCTGGTCATGCACCCAGGCCCGATCAATCGGGGCGTCGAGATCGCACCCGAGGTGGCGGACAGCGTGTCGTCCGTGATCCTCGATCAGGTGACCAACGGCGTCGCCGTGCGCATGGCCGTGCTGTACCTGCTGTCAGGAGGCAAATGAACATCCTCATCCGCCACGGCCGCGTCATCGACCCGGGCCGGATCAACGGCCCCGCCGACGTGCTCATCGCAAACGGGAAGATCGCGTCGGTCGGCCCCGGCCTGAAGGCTCCGTCCGGCGCAACGGTCATCGACGCGGCCGGGAAATGGGTGCTGCCGGGATTCGTAGACCTGCACGTGCACTTCCGCGAACCAGGGTTCGAATACAAGGAGACGATCGCGACCGGCGCGGCGGCCGCCGTCGCCGGGGGCTTCACGTCCGTCTGCTGCATGCCCAACACGCAGCCGGTCAACGACAACCAGTCCATCACGGAGTTCATCCTGGACAAGGCCCGCGCCGCCGGACTTGCCCACGTCTTCCCCATCGGCGCGATCACGAAAGGCTCCGAAGGAAAGGACCTGTCGGAGTTCGGCGACCTGAGGGCGGCCGGCTGCGTCGCTGTCTCCGACGACGGCAAGCCGGTCATGAACGGCATGGTGATGCGCCGCGCGCTCGAATATGCGCGGGCCTTCGACCTGCCGGTCGTGGACCACTGCGAGTGCACGCACCTCTCGGAGGGAGGCTGCATGCACGAGGGCCAGGTCGCCACGGAGATGGGGCTGCACGGCATTCCCGCGGCGTCGGAGGACGTGATGGTGGCCAGGAATCTGGCTCTGGCCGAACTGACCGGCGGGCGCCTGCACCTGGCCCATCTGAGTACGGCAGGCTCCGTCCGGATGGTCCGGGAGGCCAAAGCCAGGGGTATCCGCGTGACTGCGGAGGCCTGCCCGCATCACTTCCTGCTGACCGAGGAAGCCGTGCGCGAGTTCAACACGAACGCCAAGATGAATCCCCCGCTGCGGAGCCGGAAGGACGTGGAGGCCGTCAAGGCGGGACTGAAGGACGGGACCATCGAGGTGATCGCCACGGACCATGCCCCGCATGCAGCGTTCGAGAAAGAGCGGGAGTTCGATAACGCGCCCTTCGGGATCGTGGGACTGGAGACCGCCTGGGGGCTCGCCCTGGTGCTCGCCGAGGAAGGCGTGCTCACGGTCGAGCAGGTGGTGGCGGCGCTGACCGTCCAGCCAGCGCGCGCGTTCGGACTGGCCAAAGGCACCCTGGCCGTCGGGGCGGACGCCGACGTGACGATCGTGGACCCCGAGGCCCAGTGGGTCGTGAATCCTGAGACGTTCAAGTCCAAAGGACGCAACACCCCCTTCGCGGGATGGAAGCTGAAAGGACAGGTCGTTTCCACACTCGTCGGCGGGAGGGTTGTCCATCCGTAAAGTCGTCGTGACGTGCCATTGCGTGGAAGTGCTGGCGCTGGCGGTCTGGGTCGGGGGGCTGGCGTCCATCATCGCGGCCGTGATTCCCGCGGTTTTCAGTACGATCGGCATGGAAACGGGCGGCCGCATGCTCACGCGGACGTTCCAAGGCTATGACCGTCTGGTGCTGGTCTCGGCCGGGCTCGTCGTCGCTGGAACGCTGGTGCGTGTGTTCCTATCCGGACCTTGGCGAGCACAGATCGGCATGCTCGAACTTGCATTGCTCACAGCCATGGTTGTTATCGCCATGACCCTTGCATTCTGGCTGACGCCTGAAACCGCCCGCCTGCAGGGGCTGGCGTTCAACGCGCAAGAGGGAGCGAAACGCGCCGCGTACGATGAGTTCTTTCTGTACCATCGGTGGGCGAGGGCGCTCTACATCCTCAATCTGGGCTTGGGTATCGTCTTGCTCTGCGTAAAGGTGCGGAAATGGGTGCGGTGAAGCCTGCGATCCTGGCGTTGGCCGACGGGACTGTCTTCAAGGGAACGGCCCTCGGGGCCCCCGGTGAGACTGCCGGCGAAGTGGTCTTCAACACCGCCCTGTCCGGGTATCAGGAGATCCTCACAGACCCTTCGTACCGGGGACAGATGATCACGATGACCTACCCGCACATCGGCAACTACGGGATCAACCCCGAAGACATCGAGTCCAAGCAGCCGTGGCTGGCCGGTTTCATCGTGAAGGAGGCCTGTCCGTATCCGAGCAACTGGCGAAGCCGGCAGTCCCTGGACGACTACCTCCGGAACCACGGCATCGTGGGCATTCAGAGTATCGATACGCGCGCGCTGACCATGCATCTCCGCGACCACGGCTCGCAGCAGGGCGTGATCTCACACCACGACCTCGACCCCGCGCGGGTAATCCAGAAGGCGCGGGAAGCCCCCGGTATCATCGGCCGCGACTTGGTCAAGGAAGTCACCTGCGCCAAGGCGTATACATGGACGGAAAGCTCCGGCCAGTGGAAGGTGGGGTTGGGAGGGGCATCAACAGATGGGGCCCCCTCCCGATTGCGAGTGGTCGCCTTCGATTTCGGGATCAAGTACAATATTTTGCGGCGGCTCGTGGACCAGGGCTACGACGTGACGGTCGTCCCGGCCTCGACGACGGCCGAAGAAGCGCTGGCGCTGAGTCCCGACGGCGTGTTTCTCTCCAACGGCCCTGGCGATCCGGAAGCCGTTCCCTACGCGATCGGCGCCGTCCGCGCCTTGCTCGGCAAGAAACCCCTATTCGGCATTTGCCTCGGGCACCAGATCATGGGGCTGGCGCTCGGTTTGCAAACGTACAAGCTGAAGTTTGGACATCACGGAGCGAATCACCCCGTCATGGACCTGGACACCAAAAAAGTCGAGATCACATCGCAGAACCATAATTTCGCCGTGCGGGGAGGGACCGCCGCTGCCGCATCGCCGGCGGCGCCGTGGACCACGCCGTTGGGTCGCGTCCAGCTCACGCATACGAGCCTCAACGATGACGCCGTGGAAGGCATGCGCTGCCTGGACCTCCCGGCGTACTCCGTGCAGTATCACCCGGAGGCGTCGCCGGGCCCTCACGACGCGGGCTATCTGTTTCACCGGTTCACCAGTTTGATGGCGAAGGGGAAGACATGAAAATCCGTACAACGATCGCGGCGGCGGTCGCGCTGCTCACCGCCGGCTGCATCTCCATTTCCCTGTTCCCGATGCCCGGCCCCTTGCACGAGAAAACCATTCAGGGCACGGCGGCGGACAAAATCCTGATGCTCGACGTCTCCGGCATCATCGCCGAGCAGTCGGGAAGCGGGCCGTTCGGTCCATCCGAAGACATCGTCGCGCGGATCAAGGAAGAGCTGACCATGGCGGCGGAGGACGGGCAGATCAAGGCGCTGCTGCTGCGGATCAACAGCCCGGGCGGCACCGTCACGGCGTCGGACGTCATCTATCACGAACTGACGGCATTCAAGACCAGGCGCAAGATCCCCGTCGTCGCCGTCATCATGGACATGGGCGCCTCCGGCGGCTACTACGTCGCGTCATCGGCGGACCGGATCATCGCACACCCGACGAGCGTGACCGGCAGCGTGGGCGTCATCATGCTGCGGGTGAACGCGGAGGGGCTGCTCCAGAAGATCGGGGTGGAGGCCGGCGCGATCAAATCCGGCGCGAAAAAAGACATCGGCTCGCCGTTCCGCCCGATGACCGAGGAGGAGCGCGAGATCTTCCAGGCCATGATCAACGGGTTCCAGGCGCGATTCCTCGAGATCGTGACCAAGGCCCGCGGCGGACTCTCCCCGGAGCGGCTCAAGCTCATCGCGGACGGCCGCGTCCTGACAGGCTCCCAGGCCGTGCAGTTGGGTCTGGCGGACCAGATCGGCTACCTGGACGACGGCATCGCGGCGGCCAAGCAACTGGCCGGCGTCGCCGACGCGCGGGTCGTGATCTACCAACGTTCCGGCGTCTATAAACACAACATCTATTCGGAGTCGTCCGGCCCGAGCACCTTCGAGGCGCTCGCCCACCTGGACATCATGGGCCTGGTCCGGGGCGGAACTCCGCAGTTCCTCTATCTATGGATGCCGTGATCGGAAGACGGGAAGCGCTCGCCAGGGCTCTCCGGCTGGCGGCCGGCATCGGCGGGGTGTGCCTGACCGGCGGCCTGCTGGGGGCCGGGTCCTGCTCCCGTGCACCCGTGACGGGCCGCGAGCAGTTCATCCTGCCGAACTTCACGGAGGAAAAGGAGCGCGAACTCGGCATCGAGGCATACCGCGACGTCCTGCGGCACTTCCCTCTCAGCACGGACGCGGAGACCAACGCCATGATCCGGCGCGTCGGCGAGCGGATCGCCGCCGTCGCCAACAAGCCGACTTTCGAGTGGGAGTTTGCCGTGATCAAGGACGACAAGATCGTCAACGCCTTCTGCCTGCCGGGCGGCAAGGTGGCCTTTTTCACCGGCATCCTCAAGCACACGCAGAACGAGGCGGGGATCGCCGTGGTGATGGGCCATGAGGTCACCCATGCCCTGTACCGGCACGGCGTGGAGCGCATCAGCCGGAGCTATCTCGAGATGATCGCGCAGGCCGGGGTGATCGCCGGCGCCGCGACCGGCAAGGTCAACCCAGCCGCGCTGCAGGGCGTCCTGATGGCCTACGGCGTCAACGCCCAATTGCCGTTCAACCGGACCCAGGAGAGCGAAGCGGACTACATCGGCCTTCGTCTGATGGCCCAGGCCGGCTACGACCCGCATGACGCGGTCGGCTTCTGGGAACGCATGAGCGGGTGCCCCCGCGAGTACATCGGCAAGCTCTGCTTCCGCTCCGGCGCCGGCGTGCCGGAATTTCTCAGCACGCACCCGTCGGAGGAGACCCGGATCAAAAACCTTGAAAAATGGATTCCGGAAGCCATGCAGTACTATCACCCCTCCACGGACGTCCCGCCGGCGGCGACGGCTCCGAAGCCGGTAGGCTGAGCCTCGACCATGCCGAAGCGCACTGACATCCATACGATCCTGCTGATCGGGTCGGGCCCGATCGTGATCGGGCAGGCCTGCGAGTTCGATTACTCCGGCACCCAGGCTTGCAAGGCCTTGCGCGAGGAAGGCTACCGGGTCGTCCTGATCAACAGCAATCCGGCGACGATCATGACCGATCCGGAGCTGGCGGATCGCACGTACATCGAGCCGATCACCACCGACATCATCGAACAGATCATCCAGCGCGAGCAGCCGAACGCCCTGCTGCCGACCATGGGCGGGCAGACCGCCCTCAACGCGGCCGTCGCGCTGTCGGAGCAGGGCATCCTGAAGAAATACGGCGTGCACCTCATCGGCGCGAGCTACGAGGCGATCCGCAAGGCCGAGAACCGCGAGGAATTCAAGAAGGCGATGACGCGCATCGGGCTGCGCACGCCGGCCAGCACGATCGCGCGTTCCCGCGAGGACGCGCTGCGGGCAATGGACGAGATCGGCTTTCCGGCCATCATCCGGCCGTCCTTCACGCTGGGGGGTACGGGCGGGAACATCGCCTACAACCGCGAGGAGTACGAATCGTTCACCGAGTGGGGCCTGAGCGCGAGCCCCGTCGGCGAGATCTTGATCGAACGCTCGATCATCGGCTGGAAGGAGTTCGAGCTGGAGGTGATGCGCGACCAGAAGGACAACGTGGTCATCGTCTGCTCTATCGAGAACTTCGATCCGATGGGCATCCACACCGGCGACAGCATCACCGTGGCGCCCGCGCAGACCCTGACCGACAAGGAATACCAGGTCATGCGCGACGCATCGCTGCGGATCATGCGGGAGATCGGCGTGGACACCGGCGGCTCCAATATCCAGTTCGCCGTGAACCCGGCTGACGGGGACCTGGCCGTGATCGAGATGAACCCCCGGGTCTCCCGCAGTTCCGCGCTGGCCTCGAAGGCGACCGGCTTCCCGATCGCCAAGATCGCCGCGAAGCTCGCCGTCGGCTACACGCTGGACGAGATCCCGAACGACATCACCCGTGTGACGAAGGCATCCTTCGAGCCCACCATCGATTATGTGGTGGTCAAGATCCCGCGGTTCGCCTTCGAGAAGTTCCCCCAAACGGATCCCACCCTGACCACGCAGATGAAGTCGGTGGGGGAGGTGATGGCCATCGGGCGGACGTTCAAGGAATCGCTCCAGAAGGCCATCCGGTCCCTGGAAGTGGACCGCTACGGGTTCGAGCCGCACCCGTCGTTGACGGAGGGCGAGCCGGAAGAGACCGTCGCGCAGATCCGCGAGCGCATCCGCCGCCCGGACGCCGAACGGCTGTGGCACGTGGCCGACGGCCTGCGGATGGGCATCTCCGTCGAAGAGCTGTACGGGCTAACGAAGATCGATCCCTGGTTTCTGAACCAGATGAAGGACCTCCTATCGGTCGAGGACCAGCTCGCGCGCGAGAAGCATCCCCTGGCGCCCGAGCGGCTCCGCGAGGCAAAGGCGTTGGGCTTTTCGGACCGGCGGCTCGGCGAGCTGCTGCAGGTTTCTGACGCGGAGATCTACAAACAGCGGCTGAAGGCGGGCGTGACGGCGGTCTTCAAACGAGTGGACACCTGCGGCGCCGAGTTCCAGGCGCTCACGCCCTATCTCTATTCCACCTATGAGGCCGAGTGCGAGAGCCGCCCGCAGGAGCGACGCAAGGTCATGATCCTTGGGGGCGGGCCCAACCGCATCGGGCAGGGGATCGAGTTCGACTATTGCTGCGTGCATGCCGTGCTGGCGCTGCGCGACATGGGCTACGAGACCATCATGGTCAACTGCAACCCGGAGACGGTGAGCACCGACTACGACACCTCCGACCGGCTGTACTTTGAGCCGCTCACGGAGGAGGACGTGCTGAGCATCGTGGCGACGGAGCGCCGGGCGGGAGAGCTGCTCGGCGTCATCGTGCAGTTCGGGGGACAGACGCCGCTCAAGCTGGCCCTCCCTCTGGAGAAAGCCGGCGTCCCCATCCTAGGCACGTCGCCGGATGCGATCGACCGCGCGGAGGACCGGGAGCGGTTTAAAGCGTTGCTTGAGAAATTGGACCTGCAGCAGCCGGCCAGCGGCGTCGCCCGGTCCGTGGCGGAGGCCATCAAGATTGCGACGGCGCTCACCTATCCCGTGATGGTGCGCCCCTCCTATGTCCTGGGCGGCCGAGCCATGGAGATCATCTACGATGAGAAGAGCCTGCAGGCCTACATCGGCCGGGCCATCAAAGCCTCGGTGAAGCGGCCGGTCCTGATCGACAAGTACCTGGAGGACGCCATTGAGATCGACGTGGACGCGCTGTCGGACGGGCGACAGGTGGTGATCGGCGGCATCATGGAGCACATCGAGGAGGCGGGGGTCCACTCAGGAGACTCGGCTTGCTCGTTGCCGCCGTACTCACTGTCGCCCACACTGGTGAACGAGATCCGCCGGCAGACGGTCGCCTTGGCCCGCGAGCTCGGCGTGATTGGGCTAATGAACATCCAGTTCGCGATCCGCGACGGGATCGTGTACGTCCTGGAGGTGAACCCGCGGGCGTCCCGGACCGTGCCGTTCGTCAGCAAGGCGATCGGGGTGCCGCTCGCCAAGCTGGCCATGCAGGTGATGATGGGACGGACGCTGAAGCAGACCGGCTTCACGGCCGAGCGGACACCGGCGCACGTCTCCGTCAAAGAAGCGGTCTTCCCCTTCAATAAGTTTCCCAACACCGACGTGCTGCTGGGCCCGGAGATGCACTCCACCGGCGAGGTCATGGGCATCGCCGACGACTTCGGCTCGGCGTTCCTCAAGTCGCAAGCCGGCGCGGGCGGCCCCCTGCCCATGACCGGCCGGGTCTTCCTCAGCGTGAAGGACAAAGACAAGCCGGCGACCGTCGCGCTGGCGCGACGCTTCCTGGAAATGGGATTCACCGTCGAGGCGACGCGGGGGACGGCGGGCTACCTGGCCCAGCACGGGGTCGTCGTGGATGTCGTGAACAAAGTCCTCGAAGGCCGGCCGCATGTCGTGGACCACATCAAGAACGGGGAGATCCACCTCGTCATCAACACGGTCGGCGACAAGCCGTCCCAGTTGGACTCCGCGTCGCTCCGCCGCGCCGCGCTGGTGCAGAACGTACCGTATCAGACCACGATGGCCGGCGCCCGCGCGACCCTCATGGGCATCGACGCCGGGCTCAAGCGCAAGCTGACCGTCAAGCCGCTCCAGGAATATTACGCGTAACCGGGAACCAAGGAACGATGGCCAAGATACCGATCACCAAGAAAGGCTATGCCGCGCTGCAGGCGGAGCTCGAACGTTTGAAAAAGGTCGAGCGTCCCAAGAACATCAAGGAGATTGAAGAGGCAAGAGGCCACGGCGACCTCAGCGAGAACGCGGAATACCACGCCGCGAAGGAGCGGCAGAGCCACATCGGCGCGCGCATCCGCGATCTGGAGCACAAGCTGGCGGAAGCCCAGATCATCGACACGTCGAATTTTTCCAACGAGAAGGTGGTCTTCGGCGCGACCGTGACGGTCCGGGACACCCAGACCGAGAAGGAACAGCGCTACACGATCGTCGGTCAGGACGAAGGGGACCTCAAGAACGGCAAGCTTTCGGTCCAGTCGCCGGTCGGGCGCGCCCTCATCGGCAAACGGGTCGGGGATACGCTCGAAGTCCAGACGCCGGCCAAGAAGGTGGAGTACGAGGTGCTCAACATCTGCTTTGAGGAAAGCTAGCGCAGCCGATGGCGGCCGTATCGGCCATCCCGCTGATCACCCTCCTGACTGATTTCGGCACGGCCGACACCTTCGTCGGCAGCATGAAGGGCGCCATCTTGGGGATCAATCCCGAGGCGCGCATCGTGGATCTGACCCATGAGGTGCCCGCGCACAACATCCGCTCCGGCGCATATCTCCTCCAGACGGCCACGCGCTATTTCCCCCCCGGCACCATCCACGTGGCGGTGGTGGACCCCGGCGTGGGCAGCGCGCGGCGGCCCCTGCTGGTGTCTACCTCGACGCAGCACTTCCTCGCCCCCGACAACGGGCTGCTGAGCTACGTCCTCGCCGAAGAACCGGATGCCGAAGTCCGTGAACTGACGTCGCAGAAATATTTTCTCGCCGCCATCGGGCCGACCTTTCACGGGCGCGACCTCTTTGCGCCGGTGGCGGCCTGGCTCGCGCAGGGCGAGCCGCTGGACGCCTTCGGTCCGCGGGTCAAGGACCCGGTGCGGTTCGAGATCAGGCGTCCGGTGTTGGACAAGGGCCGGCTCGTCGGCGAAGTCCAGCACATCGACCGCTTCGGGAATCTCATCACCAACATCGGCTACGCCGAACTGCGGGACCTGACCGACATGGACAACTGGCTGGGTCTGCAGGTGAAGGTTCGGGCGGCCAGAGTGAAGGGACTCCAGCGGTGCTACGCGGACGCCAAGCCGAAGAAGCTGGCGGCGCTCGTCAATAGCGACGGCTGGCTGGAGCTTTTCTGCAACCAGACCCGCGCCGACAAACTCGCCAAAGCCAAAATGGGCGAACGCGTCGAAGTATGGAGACCTAAATGAAGAAACCATTTACCATGATCGCCGTCGGTGTTTTCGCCCTGGTGGCTCTGTTGCACGTGCTCCGGCTGGCCTTGGGCTGGGAAGTCACGTTTCAGGGAAGTGTCGTTCCCATGTGGGTGAGTGCGTTAGGAGCTATCATCGCAGGTGGCTTGGCAGTCATGCTGTGGCGCGAATCAAAGTAGTGGCGCAGTGGGAATAAACTCAACCGACAGAGGAGGGTGAGGACATGATGCGACTATGGCAGGCACTGGGAATGAGCGGGTTTGTGCTGGCGGCGGCGCTGATGTTTACGGCTGGCACCTCGCCCGCCGCCGAGCAGGGCGGGCCGGGCGGGGGTCAGATGCACGAGCAGATGAGAAATGAAATGCGCCAACTGGAGGACAAGATGGAGCAGGAACGGCGCGCGCATCAGGACAAGTGCAGGCAGGAAATGCGCGCCATGGAGGACCGGCACCACGGCGAGAAAGAAGCACTCCGGCAGAAATACATGGGGAGCAAGAAATAATAGAAGACGTGACTTATGCCGCTGTTGACCATTCCATCGGGTACACCGATCATGCTGGGGACGCCGGCCAGGCCGCTGGCGGAGGCTCTGCAGGAGGCGATCGGCACGATGCTGTTGAGTATGGGCGGGGTGCTGGAGGCCCACGTGCCGCAGTGCTTCGCGATCGGGGTGATGGCGCAGCCGGTCCAGGTGCTGGTGGTGGTGATCGACACCGGCGCGTCATCCGAGGAAGTGGTTGATGAAATCCTCCTGGGCCTGACCGAACTCCTGCCCGAGGACCTTCAACTGGACGTGTGGCCTCTGGAGCGCGAGCATTCGCTGCTCGCCTCGATCCAGGCCACGAACTGCCGGATCATGTGACCCGCGTGGCCTGTAAAGCCTGCGCCGGGGAGTGGCCTCCCAAGGATCATCGGATCGCCGACCTGGGCCTCACGGTCGCATACCTGCACGATGACCAGTTCTTTGCGGGCTGGACCCTGCTGGTGCTCAAGCGGCATGCGACCGAGCTCTATGACCTGACCAAGGACGAGCGGAGCCGGCTCATCGAGGAAGTCTCCGAGGTCGCGGCGGCGCTGGCTATGGCGTTCGAGCCCGTGAAGATCAACTACGAGTTGCTCGGCAATCAGCTCCCGCACATCCACTGGCACGTCATTCCGAGACTGGCCAACGACCCGGCGCCGCGCGACGCCGTCTGGACCGTCATACACGAGCCGAAGCGGCTGACTTCAGATGCGCTCCAAGAACGGGCCGCGCTCATTCGGACGCACCTATGACAGGCCGATTCCTCATCCTTGCTCTTCTGCTTTTCCCAGCGCCGTCGGTTTTCACCCAAGACAGCGCGATCGTCCCCAGTGACAATCTGGTGGCCGACGGCATTCCCGCCGTGCCGGCGTCGCTCGCCGAGGCGGCGGGCCGCTACACCGAATTCCGCCGGGCGGCGTTCCTGAGCTGGCATCCCGTTAGGCGCGAGATGCTCATCCGCACACGCTTCGCCGAAACCGCGCAGATCCATCGGGTGCAGGCGCCCGGTGGGGATCGCGCCCAGCTGACTTTTTTCGCCGATGCAGTCCGTGGCGCGTCGTACCCGCCCAGAGGCGGGGGCTGGTTCGTTTTCGCCAAGGACAGCGAGGGCAACGAGTTCTACCAGTACTATCGGTACGACCTCGCCACCGGCGCCGGCACGCTCCTGACCGACGGGAAGTCGCGGAACAGCAACGCCGTCTGGTCGAATCAGGGTGATCGCCTGGCCTACAGCTCGACCCGGCGGAACGGGAAGGACCAGGACCTCTACGTCCTCAAGCCGGCCGACCCGAAAAGCGACCGGCTGCTCGCGCAGATGGAGGGCAGCGGGTGGAGGGCGCTGGACTGGTCACCGAACGACCGGACGCTGCTTCTCCTCGAATTCGTCTCGATCAACGAGAGTTACCTGTGGCTGTTCCACACGGCAACCGGAGAGAAAACCCTGCTCACACCGAAAGGCGGCGCCGAGCCGGTGGCGTACGGCGGCGGCCGGTTCAGCAAGGACGGGAAGGGCCTGTACGTCACGACGGACCGGGATTCGGAGTTCCCACGGCTCGCGTACATTGAGCTGGCCACGATGCGGCACGTCTATCTGGCCGATTCCATCCGCTGGGGCGTCGAGGAATTCGACCTCTCGCGCGACGGCAGACGGCTGGCCTTCGTGACCAACGAGGACGGCGTCGGCGTCCTGCACGTGATGGACACCGCCACCGGCCGGGAGCGGCCCGTCCCGAAGTTTCCCGTCGGCATCATCTCCGGACTCCAATGGCATGCCAACGGCGCCGACCTCGGCTTCACCGTCGAGTCCGTTCGCTCGCCGGCCGACGCGTACTCGTTCAATATCGCCACGGGCCAGCTGGAGCGCTGGACCTCCAGCGAGACCGGCGGCTTACAGACCGACAATTTTCCGGAACCCGAACTGGTCCGGTGGAAAAGCTTCGACGGGCGGACGATCTCCGGCTTCCTCTACCGGCCGCCCGCGCGGTTCGCCGGCAAGCGTCCCGTCGCCGTGAGCATCCATGGCGGGCCCGAAAGCCAGGCCCGGCCGCATTTCCTGGCCAGGAACAACTACTGGCTGAACGAGCTCGGCGTCGCGTTGCTGTACCCGAACGTCCGCGGTTCCGCGGGCTACGGAAAGACCTTCCTCAAGCTCGACAACGGCAGGCTCCGAGAGGATGCGTACAAGGACATCGGCGCGCTGCTCGATTGGATCAAGGCCCGGCCGGAACTGGACGCCGATCGCGTGATGGTCTTCGGGACGAGCTACGGCGGGCACATGGCGCTCGCGGCCGGCACGCGCTACGGCGACCGGATCCGCTGCCTGCTGGACATCGTCGGCATTTCGAATCTCGTCACGTTCCTGCAGAACACCGAGAGCTACCGGCAGGACCTGCGCCGCGCGGAGTACGGAGACGAACGCGACCCGGAGATGCGCGCGTTCCTCGAGCGCATCGCGCCCGTGAACAACGCGGACAAGCTAAAGACACCGCTCTTCGTCGTCCAGGGGAAAAACGATCCGCGCGTGCCGCTGAGCGAGGCGGAGCAGATGGTCGCGACGGCCAGGAAGAACAACGCGTCCGTCTGGTACTTGATGGCCAAGGACGAGGGCCACGGCTTCGCCAAGAAGAAAAACGCGGACTTTCTCTTCTACGCCACGGTCCTCTTCATGCAGGAGTATCTGTTGAAGTAGCCCTCGCAATCGCCTTCGTCGCGATCGCCGTCATCTGCCGCAGTTCCTGCATGGTCGTGCTCAGCGGCGGCATCAGCACGATGACGTTGCCGAGGGGGCGGAGGAGCAGGCCCAGCTTCTTCGCCTCGTCCGCGACGCACATGCCGATGCGCTCGGCCAGCGGGTAGGGCGCCTTCGTCGCGCGATTTCTCACCAATTCGATTCCCACGACCAGCCCAATCTGCCGGATGTCTCCGACCTGCGGGTGATCCCGGAGCGGCTTCAGCAGACGGCCGAGCGCCGCGATCTTCGGCTGAAGTTTCTTCAGCACCTGTTCCCGCTCAAACACGTCGAGATTCGCCAGGGCGACCGCGCAGCCCAGCGGATTGCCGGTATAGCTATGCCCGTGGAAGAAGGTCTTGAACTCCTCGTAGCGCCCGAGGAAGGCGCGGTAGATCCGCTCGGTCGTGAGGGTTGCGGCGAGCGGCAGATACCCCCCGGTCAGGCCCTTGCTGATCGCCATGAGATCCGGCTTGATCCCCTCATGCCCGCAGGCGAACATCCGGCCGGTCCGGCCGAAGCCCGTCGCCACTTCGTCGGCGATCAGGAGCACGCGATAGTGCGTGCAGAGTCTGCGCAACCGGGTCAGGTAGCCGGGCGGCATGGTGAGCATGCCGCCGGCCGCCAGCAGCATCGGCTCCACGATCAACGCCGCGATGTCGGCATGGTGCCGTTTGAGCACATCTTCGACGGAATCGACGCAGGCCAGTCGGCAACGTGGATACGTCAGCCCCAGCGGGCAGCGATAGCAGTAGGGAGCGTGCGCTTCGTAGGATGGGCGCAGGAGCGGCTTGAACCGCTCGTGGAATACTGGGATGCCGCCCACGCCGACCGCGCCGAGCGTGTCGCCGTGGTAGGCCTGACCCAGATGCAGGAATTTCGTCTTGGACCGGTCGGAGCCGCCCTTTAACTGCCAGTACTGGAAGGCCATCTTGAGGGCCACTTCCACCGCGGTCGAGCCGTTGTCGGAATAGAACACCCGCGTGAGCCCGCGCGGCGCAATGCCCACGAGCCGTTTTGCCAGCTCGACGGCCGGCACGTTCGAGAGCCCCAAAAGAGTGGAGTGGGCGATCCGATTCAGTTGCGCCTTGAGAGCACGGTCCAGCGCTCCCTTGCGATGGCCGTGGAGATTGACCCAGATCGAGGAGACGCCGTCCAGGTACCGACGGCCGTCGCTGTCATACAGATAGACGCCCTGGCCACGCTCGATGATCAGGGGCGCCGCGTGGACCCAGTCGCGCTGCTGGGTGAAGGGGTGCCAGAGGTATCGGCGATCCTCGGCCTGAAGCCTCTGGGTGTGAGCCTTACGCGACATGCAGGATGGGCCATTATAGGGAGGGGAATCCGCTTTGACAATCTGAAGAAAAATTATTATAATCAGCGAGCTTAGGCGTTCAAGGAATCCCCATTTTGCAGGCACATATCCGCAACTTTTCGATTATCGCTCACATAGACCACGGGAAGTCGACTCTCGCTGACCGATTGCTCGAATACACCGGCGCCATCACGGCCCGGGAATCCCGCGAGCAGATCCTGGATGCGATGGACTTGGAACGTGAGCGGGGGATCACCATCAAAGCCCACACGGTCACGATCCGGTACAAGGCCGACGACGGGAACGAGTACTTGCTGAACTTGATCGACACCCCGGGCCATGTGGACTTCACCTATGAGGTCTCGCGCAGCCTGGCCGCCTGCGAGGGGGCGCTGCTCCTGGTGGACGCCTCCCAGGGAGTTGAGGCCCAGACCATCGCGAACGCGCATTTAGCCGTTGACAACCATCTGACCATCGTCCCGGTCATCAACAAGGTGGACCTGGCCAGCGCCGACATTGAGGGCACGAAGCGCCAGATCGAGGACGTGATCGGTTTGGACGCGCACGAGGCGATTGCGACGAGCGCCAAGGCCGGGCGCGGCACCAAGGACGTTCTCGAAGCGGTCGTGAAGCGCGTCCCTCCTCCGGCAGGGAACCCGCAGCGCCCGCTCAAAGCGCTGGTCTTCGATTCCTGGTTCGACAACTACCAGGGCGTCACGGTGCTGGCGCGGGTAGGGGACGGCGCGATCATCCCGGGCATGAAGGTCCGCATGATGGGTACCGATCAAGTGTTTGAAGTCCTGGAGGTCGGCATCTTCAACCCGAAACGGCTCAAGCAGGACAGGCTGGACACGGGCGAGGTCGGCTACGTCGTGGCCGGCATCAGGCGCATCGGCGACACCCGCATCGGCGACACGATCACCGAAGCGGACCGGCCGACGGCGACTCCGTACCCCGGATACAAAGAAGCCAAGCCCATGGTCTTTTGCGGCCTGTACCCGACGGACAGCGATCTATTCGAGGACCTGCGTGACGCGCTGGAAAAATTGCGCCTGAACGATTCCAGCTTTGCCTACGAACCCGAGACCTCGCTGGCGCTGGGCTTCGGCTTCCGCTGCGGCTTCCTGGGACTGCTCCACATGGAGATCATCCAGGAACGGCTGGAACGGGAGTACACGCTCGATCTGATCAGTACGACGCCCACCGTCGTCTACCGGGTGACGACGAGCAAGGGCGCGGTGCTGCACATCGACAATCCGACCAAACTGCCGGAGCCCAACCACATCGAGCGGTTCGAGGAGCCGTTCATCAAAGCCACGATCATCACGCCGGAGGCGTACGTCGGCAATCTCCTGGCGCTGTGCCAGGAGCGCCGGGGCACGCAGAAGAGCCTGGCGTACCTGAGCCCCACGCGGGTCATGCTGGTCTACGAGATGCCGCTGAACGAAATCGTGCTAGACTTCTACGACCGCCTGAAGTCCAAAACGCAGGGCTACGCCTCTCTGGACTATGAGATCATCGGCTACCGGCCGTCGGAGCTGGTCAAGGTGGATCTCCTGTTGAACGGGGAGAGCGTGGACGCGCTGTCCTTCATCGTCCATCGCGACAAGGCGATCACCCGCGGCCGGCAGGTGGCGGAAAAGATGAAGGAGTTCATTCCGCGCCAGATGTTCGAGGTGGCGATCCAGGCCGCCATCGGCAGCAAGATCATCGCCCGGGAGACCGTCGGCGCCATGAAGAAGAACGTCACGGCAAAATGTTATGGTGGTGATATCACCCGCAAAAGGAAGCTATGGGAGAAACAGAAGGAAGGCAAGAAAAGGATGAAGCAGGTCGGCCGGGTGGAAGTGCCCCAGGAGGCCTTTCTCGCCCTGTTGAAGGTGACGGACTAGCCGTCCCTTCGATCGAGCCGGCCCCGCTCATCACGACAGCCCCGGCAAGGGAGGCGGACGCGTCCGCCCGGCCCAAACCGCTCTGGCGGGAGTACGCCGAGGCGATCGTCATCGCCGTCATCCTGGCCCTCTTCATCCGGACCTTCGTCGTGCAGGCGTTCAAGATCCCCTCCGGCTCCATGGTCCCCACGCTCACGATCGGGGACCACATCCTAGTGACGAAATTCCTGTACAACATCAAGATGCCGTTCTGGGATATGATCGTCGTCCGTTTTTCGGAGCCGCAGCGAGGCGACATCATCGTCTTCAAATTCCCGGAGGACGAGAGCAAGGACTTCATCAAGCGCGTGATCGGTCTGCCCGGCGACAAGATCGAGATCCGCAACAAACGCGTCTGGATCAACGAAGAGCTCCTGCCGGAACCCTACACGCAGCACGTGGACCCGAGCATCCTGCCGCACCAGGTCCAGCCCCGCGACAATCTCGGCCCGCTGATCGTCCCGACGGAATCCTATTTCGTGATGGGCGACAACCGCGACCAGAGCCTGGACAGCCGCTTCTGGGGGTTCGTCAAGCTGCCGAAGATCAAGGGCAAGGCGTTCCTCATCTACTGGTCCTGGAACGGGCAGGGGTCGCTCGCCCACTGGGTGCGGTGGGAACGCCTCGGAAAGGCCATCCAATGAAGGCCGACGCGCTGCGCGCCTATATCAAGAAATTCCGGAACGGGAAAATCCTGGTCGTGGGCGATCTGATCCTGGACCAGTACATCTGGGGGCAGGTGAACCGGATCTCCCCCGAAGCGCCCGTGCCGATCGTGACCGTGTCGTCGGAATCGCTCCAGCTCGGCGGCGCGGCCAACGTAGCGAATAATATCCGCGCGCTCGGCGGACGGGTCGACCTGTGCGGCGTGGTCGGTTCGGACGAGGGCAGCCGGCAGTTTCTGAAAGTCCTGGAGCACCAGGGCATCGGACGTGACGGCGTGCTCACCGCGCAGGACCGCCCCACGACGCGAAAGACACGGGTCGTGGCGCACAACCAGCAACTGGTTCGGTTCGACACCGAGAAGACCGGTACGATCAGCGGCGTGCTGGAGGCGCGAATCAGCCGGTACGTAGCGGCCTGCATCCGCTCGACCTCGGCGCTCGTCGTCTCGGACTACGCCAAGGGCATGGTGACCCCGCGGGTCATGGCCGACCTCACGGACCTGGCCGCCCGCCACGGCATTCCGGTCATCGTCGACCCCAAGGTCGCGCACATCGGCCGGTACAAGGGCGTTACAGTCATTACGCCGAACCACCTCGAAGCCGTTCAGGCTGCGGGCCTTCACGGCGACGATGAGGCGACGCTGTTGGAGGCTGGGCGCCAGTTGCACCAGCGGTTGGGCTGCCAGGCCGTCCTGGTCACGCGGGGCGAGCGGGGCATGAGCCTCGTCGAAGGCGGCGGCAAGGTGACCCACATTCCGACCGTCGCCCGGCAGGTCTTCGACGTCACCGGCGCGGGAGACACCGTCGTCGCTACCCTGGCGCTGGCGCTGTCCGCCGGCGCGCCCATGCGGCAGGCCGCGATCCTGGCCAACCACGCCGCCGGCATCGTCGTCGGGATCGTGGGCACCGGCACGGTGACGGCCGCTCAACTCGACGAGGCCTTGCTCCATGGCTAAGGCCGCCCCACCGGCCCGCGCGACCGTGGCCGTGGTGGTTCCGGCGCGCTACGCCTCCAGCCGGTTTCCGGGCAAGCCGTTGGCCCGCCTGGGCGACAAGCCCCTGATCCAACAGGTCTACGAGCAGGTCCGTCAGGTGCGCGGTGTGAACCGGGTCGTCGTGGCCACGGACGACGCGCGAATTCGTGAATGCGTCGCGGGATTCGGCGGCGAGGTACTCCTCACTGCCCAGGAACTCCGATCCGGATCGGATCGCGTGGCGGCCGTCGCGCGGGACATTCCAGCGGACGTCTACGTCAACCTGCAGGGCGACGAAATTCCGCTGGACCCCGGCTTTCTTGAAGACTTGATCCTGCCGTTCACCCAATCAGACGCAGACGTGGGGACCCTCAAGCAGGCCATCACGGAGGAACGCGATCTCCAGGATCCGAACGTCGTCAAGGTCATCACGGATCGAAACGGGCACGCGCTGTACTTTTCGCGCAGCCCCATTCCCCATCTCAGGGACCGGCGCGCGGGAGACCGCGCGCTCGTGCCGGGCCTGCACTGGAAACACCTGGGCGTTTATATCTTCACCGCCGCAGCGCTGGCCGGCTTCGCCAAGCTGCCGTCCGGGACTCTGGAAGTGACCGAGCACCTGGAGCAGTTGCGGCTGCTGGAAGCCGGAATCCGGATACGGGTCTGGGAAACCAAACACGCCTCTCTGCGGGTGGATACGCCCGCCGACCTGGAGAGGGCCGAACAGATTTTAACGGGAGGGAAGCCGGCATGGCGAAATTCATCTTTGTGACCGGCGGCGTGGTGTCGTCTTTGGGGAAGGGGCTGGCCTCGGCGTCCATCGGGAACCTCCTGGAAAGCCGGGGAGCCCGCTTGACCTTCCTGAAAATCGACCCCTACATCAACGTGGACCCCGGCACAATGAACCCCTACCAGCACGGGGAGGTCTACGTCACGGAAGACGGCGCGGAGACCGACCTCGACCTCGGGCACTACGAACGATTCACGTCCGTGACCGTCGGACGGCGCAACAATTTCACGACGGGACGCATCTATCACGACGTCATTACGAAGGAACGGCGGGGCGACTACCTGGGCGGGACGGTCCAGGTGGTCCCGCACATTACGGATGAAATCAAACGCTCCATCCGCGCTTTGGCGGAAGGGGTGGACATCGTGATCTGCGAGATCGGGGGAACGGTCGGCGACATCGAAAGCCTCCCGTTCCTGGAAGCCATCCGCCAGCTGCCCCGTGACGTGGGCCGCGACAACGTCCTCTACGTCCATGTCACGCTGGTGCCGTACCTCGGCGCCGCGGGCGAGATCAAAACCAAGCCGACCCAGCACAGCGTCAACAAACTGCGTGAGATCGGGATCCAGCCCCACATCCTCCTGTGCCGGACGGACCGGTATCTGCCCCCCGAGCTCAAGGAGAAGATCGCGCTCTTCTGCAACCTGCAGAAGGATGAAGTCATCACGGCGAAAGACGTGGACACGCCCTATGAGGTCCCGCTGGTGTTCCACAAGGAAGGGTTGGACGCGCTGATCGCGAACCACCTGCACTTGCAGCTCAAAGAGCCCGATCTCCGCCAGTGGGACAGTCTGGTCCAGCGGATCAAGCGTCCCCAGCACGAGGTAACCATCGCCCTCGTCGGCAAGTACGTCGGCTTGAAGGAGTCCTATAAGAGCCTGACCGAAGCCCTCGTGCATGGGGGCATCGACTCCGAAACGCGGCCGAACATCCAGTGGGTCGAATCCGACGACATCGAGCGGCGGGGCCCCGATCGCGTGCTGGCCGGCGTGGACGGCGTCATCGTGCCGGGCGGATTCGGCAACCGGGGGATCGAAGGAAAGATCCAGGCCATCCGCCACGCGCGGGAGAAACAGGTGCCGTTCCTGGGCCTCTGTCTCGGGATGCAATGCGCCGTCATCGAGTTCGCCCGGAACGTCGCCGGGCTGAAAGACGCCAACAGTTCGGAGTTCGTGCCCGATGGGCCGACCTCCGTCATTGATCTCATGTCCGACCAGCGAACGGTTGAAGACAAAGGCGGCACGATGCGGCTGGGTTCCTATCCCTGCGTGCTGGAGAAGGGGTCGCGGGCGCACGAGGCCTACGGCGCCACGGAAATCCAGGAACGCCATCGCCACCGCTACGAGTTCAACAACGCCTATCGGGACCGACTCATCAAGCACGGGCTGGTGCTCAGCGGACTCTCGCCCGACAGCCGGCTGGTGGAGATCGTGGAGCTGCAGCAGCATCCCTGGTTCCTGGCCACGCAGTTCCATCCCGAGTTCAATTCACGCCCGCGCCGGCCGCACCCCCTGTTCAAGGGATTCATCCAGGCCGCGCTTCGGCGCAAGGTCGGGGGGTAACCCCGCCCATGCACAGGGTCGAAATCGCCGGGCTCAAGGTCGGGGAGGGGCAACCCCATCTCGTCATTGCCGGCCCCTGCGTGATCGAGGACGTCGGGCTGGTCATGGAAACCGCCAAAGAATTGAAACGTATCACCGGAGAATTAAAGCTGTCCTTTATTTTCAAATCCTCCTACGACAAGGCCAACCGAAGCTCGGGCCAGTCGTTTCGAGGACCGGGCATCAAGGACGGCCTTCAAATCCTGAGCCGCGTGCGCGAGCAAATCGGCGTCCCCATCCTGTCGGACGTCCATTCGGTCGAGGAAGCCATGGAGGCGGGGAAAGTCCTGGACGTGCTCCAGATCCCAGCCTTTTTGTGTCGGCAAACCGACCTCCTCGTCGCGGCGGCGCGGACGGGGAAGGTCGTCAACGTCAAAAAGGGACAGTTTCTGGCCCCCTGGGACATGGCCAACGTCGTTCAGAAAATCGAGGAAGCGGGCAATAAGCGCATCCTCCTGACCGAGCGGGGGGCCTCCTTCGGATACAACAACCTCGTCACGGACTTTCGTGCGCTCCCGATCATGCGGCGCCTCGGCTATCCCGTCATCTTCGACGCAACCCACAGCGTGCAGTTGCCGGGCGGGGCGGGCACGCGCTCGTCCGGACAGCGGGAGTTCGTCGCGCCACTTGCCCGCGGCGCCGTCGCGGTCGGCTGCGAGGGATTGTTCATGGAAGTCCACCCGGATCCCGACAACGCCCTGTCGGACGGGCCCAACATGGTCCCGCTGGCCGAGGTGCGCGGCCTGCTGGAGCAGATCGTGCGCGTGGCGGCGGCGATCGGGCGTCTTCCTGTGTGAACACCCTCTCCCCGCAAAGTTCCGCTCACCGCCACCCGCATACGCCTGCGCGCGAGCAGACCGGCCTGCTGGCGCATGTGCCGAACGCCCTTACGGTCAGCCGGATTCTATTGATTCCCATCTTCGTGTTGGTCTTTCTGGAGCCGACGCCCTATCGCTCCATCGCGGCGGCGGCCGTCTTCGGGCTGGCGGCGCTGACCGACGCCGTGGACGGCTACGTCGCCAGGCGGTGGGGACAGGTCACCCGCCTGGGCAAGCTCCTCGACCCGATCGCCGACAAGCTGCTGGTGTTGACCGCGTTGTTCCTCCTCGTGGACTTCGACCGGGTGGAGGCGTGGGTCGCCATCGTCCTGGCCGGCCGCGAACTGGCCGTTACGGGCCTGCGGGGCGTGGCCGCCCGGGAGGGAATCGATTTGACTCCGGAAACCACGGGCAAAATAAAGATGGCAGCCCAGGTCGTGGCCATTCTCTTCCTGATTCTGGACGAGGCCGTACCGGTGTCGTTGAACTTCCATTACTGGGGGACCGTCATCCTGTTTGTGTCCCTGGCGCTCTCCTTAACCTCCGCCGCCCAGTATGTCCGGCAATTCGCTCGCCAGATGCTTCCTCGAGGCGGCTCCTGAGACTATGGACCTCGCGCTTTCTCTTGTTCTCGGTTATGTTCTAGGGGCAATCCCGATCGGCATCTTGGCCGGCCGCGCGTTTGCCGGCATCGATCCCCGTGAAGCCGGCAGTCGGAATATCGGATTCACCAACGTGCTCCGGGTAGCCGGAAAAGCGGCAGGGATCGTCACGCTGATCGGCGACATGGGCAAAGGCGCCTTGGCGGTCTATCTTGCGCGCGTGCTGTTGGGGCCATCAGCCGGCGACTCAATTTTGACAACCGGCGCGGCGGCGATCCTGGGCCATGTGTTTCCGGTCTTTCTGGGGTTCAAAGGCGGAAAGGGGGTAGCCACGGCCTTGGGCGTCTTGCAGGCGGCGGAACCGTCGATGGGAGGGTGCCTAGTGGCGGTCTGGCTGGCCGCCGCCGCCATCTGGCGGATGTCCTCCTTGGCGGCCTTGATCGCGTTCGGCAGCCTGCCGCTCTGGGTCTGGCTGTTTCATCCTACCGTACCGATGGCAACGCTCGTGGCGGGCATCATGATGTTGATTGCGTATCGGCACCGCGAGAACATCAGCCGGCTGCGGGCGGGCACTGAATCGAAATTCGGGGAGCGAACATCCGTTCAGAGCATGCAGAAGGTGAGTGAGGGCCCCTGATTGTCGCCCTTCAAGCTAGAAATAGAAGTTTACATAATCGTGCTTATCCGACATCAACCGTGAGCCTCTACCAATCAACCCTGCGCACACTGTCCATCACCTTTGGCGGTGCAAAAGAGGCCATTATGGCGGTCGCGGAGCGCGTCGCCCGCAGGGTCCAAGTCACCAAGTTGCAGCTCCAGGCCGAAGACGCCGAAGCCCGCCTCCGCCAGACCTATGAAGCCCTGGGGCAGTGCCTGTATACGACCCATGCCGCCCAGAGCCCGGAGGCGTTGAACATCGATGCGGCCCTTCCGCTCTGCGAAAGCGTCCGAGCGGAGCAGCGCGCGCTGCAGGAAATCCGGGACCGCCTGGCATCACGGTATGATGATATCCTCGTCGTCCCTCTGATCCGCCTCCAGGAGGACCTGCAGGCAGGCGGCGGCACCATCGAACGGATCACCATCACCCCGGACGCCCGGGCCGACGGCAAACCGCTCAGCGACGTCGCGCTCCCGGAGGGCATCAGCGTCGTTCTGGTCCGGCGGCACGATTCGCTCCTGTTCCCTTCCGCTCAGCTGATTCTGCGGGCCGGCGACCAGGTCACTGTCGTCGGAACCCGCTCCGTTCTTCCCGGCGCCATTCACTCGCTGCTCGCATAGCAGAAGGGCACGTTGTACTTTTCGGGAACCTTTTGTTAGGATAACGCAGGCGCCGGAGCGCGATCTCCTTCCCAACGAGAGGTGCGCGTGGCTTCTCACCTTGCAAAGGAGTGGACGATGAAGGTTCGGAACTGTCACATGCGTCGGCGGCGATTCGGCTGGGTGGTACTCGCGAGCCTCCTGCTGCTTGAACCTGTCCTCAGCCCCGCCCCTGCCGCGAGTGAACCCACCGGGCTCCGCCTGCTCGAGGAAATTCAGAGCGTCCTCATCAACCTCGCCGATCGGGTCAAGCCGGCCGTCGTGAACATCGCGCCGGTATCGGCCTCGGTCAAATCGGGCGACTCCCCGCGAGACCGCGGTCCGAACAACCCGGGCACCGGTTCCGGCGTGATCATGGACAAGGACGGTCTGATCGTCACCAACAATCATGTCGTCGGCGATGCGAAAGAAGTGGAGGTTCGCCTGTCCGACAAGACCAAGTTCGTAGGCCAGGTGATCGGCCGAGACCCCGATACCGACGTTGCCCTCATCAAGATCACGGCCACCGGCGAGCTTCCCACCGTTCCCTTCGGCGACTCCTCCAAAGTCCGCGTCGGCCAGTGGGTCATAGCCGTCGGCAATCCGTTCGCCCTTGACCGAACCGTGACGCTGGGCGTCGTGAGCGGCCTGGAGCGCGATGCCGTCCGGCTGTCCCGCTATGAGGCCTTCATTCAAACCGACGCCTCGATCAATCCGGGCAACAGCGGAGGCCCGCTGTTCAACATCAAAGGCGAAGTGATCGGTATCAATACCGCCATCATCAACTATGCCCAGGGCATCGGATTCGCGATCCCTTCCAACATGGTCCAGCAGGTCGTCGGGCAACTGCGCGTCCGGGGCAAGGTGATCCGCGGCTGGCTGGGCGTCGGGATCCAGGAAGTCACGGCCGAACTGGCCGCCAAGTTCGGCATCAAGGAAAACGACGGCGTGCTGGTCAACGATGTCTTCGAGAATGAACCGGCCGCGCGGGCCGGCCTGAAGCCCGGCGACATCATCGCCAAAGTGGACGGGCATCCAGTGGAAACACCGGCAGGTTTATCGCGCGCCGTCGCCGGCCTGACACCAGGGACCAAGATCGAGCTCGATGTCATCCGGAACAACGAGCGCCGCACCCTCACCGTCGATTTGGGCGAACGCAAGGAGGAGGCCGTCGTCGCGGCGATTCCGGCCCCTCCCCCGCAGCCGGAAATCAGGCTCGGCCTCAACGTGCAGGATCTCACGCCGGAGCTGGCCGACAAGTTCAAGATCAAGGAGCAGAAGGGGGTGCTGGTGAGCAAAGTGGACCCCGGAAGCGTTGCGCAGGAACAAGGCCTGCGGGAAGGCGACCTGATCAAGGAAGTCAACCGCCAGGCTGTCACGTCGGCGGAAGAGTTCAAGGCCGCGGTGAGTCAGACGAAGCAAGGAGAGTCTGTGCTCCTGCGTCTGGTCCGGGAGAACCGCGCGTTTTACTCCGTGCTGAATCCCAGGGAAAAGTAGCGGGCCGGTCCGCCTGTCAGTGCGCGGCGGCGGCCTTGGCCGTCTTGTGCTCCTCGAGCACCTTGGCCACCTGTTCACGGGGCACTTCCTCGTACGTCGAAAAGTCCATGGAGTAGGTCGCCCGTCCGCCCGTCAGCGAGTTGAGAACCGGCGCGTATTTGAGCATTTCCGCCAGCGGGACCGCCGCCTTAATGACCGTCCCGTGCGCCTTGGGCACCGTGTCCTGGATCCGCCCCCTCCGGCTGTTCAGGTCCCCGATCACCGCCCCCATGAACTCATCAGGCGTGCTGACCTCCACCGTCATGATCGGCTCGAGCAGCACCGGCGCGGCCTGCTCGATGGCTTTCTTGAACCCCATCGACGCGGCGATTTTGAAGGACATTTCGGACGAATCCACGTCGTGGTACGAGCCGTCATAGAGGGTGACCCGGATATCCACCACCTGAAACCCGCCGAGAAAGCCTTCATGCAGGGCTTCCACGACCCCCTTTTCCACGGCCGGAATGAAGTTCCGGGGGATGGCGCCCCCGACGATCTCGTTCACGAACTCGAAGCCGCCTCCCCGCTTTAAAGGCTCCAGCTTCAACCACGTGTCCCCGTACTGGCCGTGCCCCCCCGTCTGCTTTTTATATTTGCCCTGGGCGCTTGCAACTCGCTTGATCGTCTCCCGGTACGGCACCTTCGGCGTGTGGACGTTGACCTCGATGCCGTATTTGCGCTTCAGCTTCTCGAACGCAACGTCCACGTGCAACTGCCCCATGGCGCTCAAGATCATCTCGTGCGTCTCGACGTTGCGGACGAACTCGAGGGACGGGTCTTCTTCGACCAGCTTGTGGAGCCCCAGACTGACCTTTTCCACGTCCGCCTTGGATTTGGGGTCCAACGCAAACGACATGAGGGGACGCTGCACAGGCGGTTTGGGAATGAGAAAAAACATATGCTCGCCCGTCAGCGTGTCGCCGGTTTGCGTGTCCTTCAGCTTGGCAATGGCCACAATGTCCCCGGCCACGGCTTTCTCGGCCGGCGTATATTTCTTGCCGATGCCGTGGAACAGCCGCCCGCCTTTTTCCTTGCTGTTGCGGGTGGCGTTCAAAAAGCCCGCGTCCGCCGCCAGGGAACCCGAGTAGACCCGCATGTAATTGAGACGCCCCATGAACGGATCGATGAGCGTCTTGAAGACGTACGCAACGAAGGGCGCCGCACCGTCCACCGAAAGAACCACCGGCTCCTTGCCGTCGCCCTTTGCGGCCTGCACCGGACAGACCTTCGCCGACTCGATCGGAGAGGGCAGGACCGACACGATGGCGTTCAGCAGTTCCGCGGTGCCGATGTTTTTTCCCCCGGAGCCGCACAGGACGAGAAACAACCCCCGGCTGGCCACGCCCGCTTTCAGCCCCTTCAGGATCTCGGCCGCCGTCAAGGTCCCTTCGCCGAGGTATTTCTCCAGCAGCTGATCGTCCGCCTCGGCCGCGCCTTCCATCAGCATCTTGCGCGCGGCGTCGACCGCCCCGCCCATGGCCGCCGGAATCTCGACCTTCTGCCGCTTGCCGCTGCCGTCCGCCTGGTAGCGGAACGCCTCCCCGCTCACCAGGTCCACGACCCCTTCGAGCGAGGCGTTCGTCCCGAGGGGGATACTGAGGGGAAGGGTCTTGATCTCCAGCGTCTTTTCGATTTCCTCGATCACCTTTTCCCAGGATGCCCCTTCCTTATCGAGCGCGCTGATGAACAGCAGGCTCGGCAGGGAACGGATCGTCGCATACTCCCACACCTTCTCCAGTTCAGTCTTCACGCCGACGCCGGCATTGAAGACCCAGAGAGCGGCGTCCGCAACATGGGCGGCCTGTTTGGCCTCCGCCTGGAAGCTCGGCGCGCCCGGGTTATCCAGCAGATTGAGTGATGTCTCGTTCCACGCGATCTGGCAGAGGCTGGTCTGAAGGGAATGCTTTCGGTGGTGCTCCTCCGGCTCGAAGTCCATCGCCGCCGTGCCGGCCGCGACGGACCCCATCTGTGGAATCGCCCCGGCTGCACAGAGCAGGGCTTCAATCAGCGTGGTTTTTCCAGCTCCCCCGTAAGATAGAACGGCAACATTGCGGATGGCCTCAGGTTTGGATTCCTTCATAGAAAAAGGCCTCCAGGTTGGACAAGGAGAGGCCATTCTAGGAGGGAGAACGGAAAGTGTCAACAGCGAGGACGGTCAGGCGGGGCGCTGCGTTGGATCGCGGCGCCCCGCCTCGCGATCGTTACTTGGTTACCTTGATTGCGGCGGCGACGTGCTTGGGATGCAACTGGCAGTAGACCTTGTGCTCCGAGACTGATTGGTCGATATTCTCGAGCGGCACCGTGATGGTCTTCTCCTCGCCCGGCTTGATGACTTCCTGGACTTTCATCGTATCAATGGAAAAGCCGTGGTCGGCGCCCAGCGTATTCTTCACCGTCAACGTCAGCGGGCTCGTGCGGCCCTTGAGATCAACGGTGCCGCCGCCTTCCCACACTTTCGAGCCGTCCTTCTCCACCGCAGTGAAGCTGGCATCACCCCCGCCTGTACCGGGCATATAGGCACAGCTCATTGCGGCAAGAGCTGTCATGATTACAAGAGACCGTATTATCCAGTGCGACGTGCGTATCTGCATTATTCACCTCCGTTATGGTTGAGATCCAACGACGCTAACTCTTCTAGGTTAAGCGAAATACCGGAAGGGAAGCAAGTGTCATTCGGCCGCAACGGCGCCGCTGACAAATTCTTTCCGATGGGTGGTGACGGTGACCAGGTACCGGCGCGTCTCTTCATAGGGAAGCGTCGCGCGGAGCTTGTCGTACAGGGCGCCGGGTTGGAGGCTGTTGATCTCATGCACCGCGGTGTCATGATTCTTCGAGAACGTGCGGAGCACGTTGCCGGGCCCCGTGTTGTAGGCGGCGATCACGCAGTATTCCCGCGACACCGCGTTGGCCACCCGCTCGAGCTGATTGAAGGTCAGCATGTTGAGATACGCGGTGCCGAGCTCGATATTGTTGTCCGGGTCGAGCAGGTATTCCCGGGACGGGATCGTGTCCGCGCCCTTGGCGTGCCGGTAGGCCTCCCGCCCGCCGCTCGCAGGGACGAGCTGCATGAGCCCGTAGGCCGGTACCGCACTCATCGCAAAGGGGTTGAAGTTGCTCTCCGTCCGGATGATCGCGAAGACGAGACTGGGGCTGATCTTGTACTGCTCCGCAAATTTGGCGACGACGGTTCGATATTTTTCCGCCTTCTTGTGTTCGAAATTCGACACCATGGCGATCTTCACATACCGTGCCGTCTTCTCGCCCTCGCTCACCTGGACCACGCGCGTGCCCAACCGCTTCTCCACCAAATAGGCGGCAAAGTGCTCGGCCTGTTCGGGAGTCCGCACGGGTTCGCCGCGCTGATCGTGCACCAGGCCCAGCAGATAGGGCTCTCGCTCGCTTGTCAGCGTCACGCTCTGATCCGAAAAGAGATCAACGGAGCGGGGGTCATTGGGCGTGAGCAACGTGGTGACGAGGGCGTTCTTGAGGCTTCCTTGCGGATCCGTCTCATCCACGGTTTCCACCGTGATCTCGCCCGCGTCGAAGTCTACGATCGCGCGGCTGCGATAATTCTGGGTGTATTTCACGTACTTGGTGCGCTCCGGCAGCTTGACTTCTTTCTGGCCCCACGTGCGATTGACGTTCCCGGTCAGGGCCGCCATCACGGTGTCGAAATCGTGCTTCACCGCGCGCAGATCCCGAATCAGCGCCGCAGGGTCGCGCGCATAGCCCTCGGCCCGCTTCTTCAGCGCCTCCTCGACGTCTTTGCTGCGGGCGATGTCAAAGACCTCCCGGCCGGTTTTGCTCGTGACAGTCCGCTCTGCCGTGTGCACAATCCGTTCTGTTGTCTCGCAGCCCGAGCCCAGTCCGAGCGCCGCCACCGCCAGCACCAACACCCGGCGTGAACGATTCCGTGGCATTAACCGGCCTCCCCTGCCGCGCCTGCAAAAAGGTTATGGCGTCGCATCCTTGAACCTGGTCGCAATCTCTCTTTCAATTCATCGTGAGCACCACGCGGAACCGCGCCTTGCCGCTCATCATGCGCTCGTAAGCCTCACTTGCCTTTTCGAGCGGATATGTCTCGATCATCGGACGCACGCCGGACAATTCGGCGAAGTTCATCGTGTCCTCGGAATCGGTGGGTGTTCCCACAGCCGAGCCATGGATGCCGCGCTCTCCGACGATGAGCTGTAACGGTGTGACCTCAATCGGATCAGTTGATATCCCCACCACGATGAAGCGGCCAGTCGGCGCCAGGCCGTCGATCAACTTGGACATAGCCTTCGAGTCGGGTGCTGTCGCAAGAATTGTCTGTGCGCCGCCAAGCTTTTGCAATTCTTGGGCTGCATCGCTGGATTGGCTGTCGATGTACACACTGGCTCCCAACTTTTTTGCGAGGGTGGCATTTTCCGGACCACGACCGATCGCGGCGACCTTATAGCCCAACTTGTCTGCGAATTGAACTCCCAGATGCCCCAGACCGCCGATGCCCTGCACCGCGACCAGGTCACCGGGCCCCGCGCCACTGTGCCGCAGAGCGTTGAAAGTAGTCACTCCCGCGCATAGCAGTGGCCCTGCTTCGGCGTCGCTGAGTGTGTCCGGTATTGCGGCCAGTGCCTCCACAGGAGCGACCATGTATTGCTGATATCCGCCGTCGTAGCTGATGCCTGCAACTTTCGAGTTGCGGCAGTAAAGGAAGCGTCCACGCCGGCATTCAACACACGTATTGTCCTGCCCGCCATGCCAGCCGACACCGACGCGTTGTCCCTTCTTCCATCCAATGACCTCAGCGCCCAGTTCATCGATGATGCCTGCGACTTCGTGACCGGGAACCCGGGGATACTGAAGTCCGGGCCAGAGACCTTCCTTGACGAACACATCGCTGTGACAGATTCCGCAGGCCTGCACCTTGATCCGCACCTGCTTGGGCCCCGGCGCCGGCACCTCGCGCTTGACCACTTCGAACGCCCCGCCCGCTCTAGGTATCTGCACCGCCGTCATCTGTGCCATTGCAGGTCCTCCCCTGTATAGCAGTAGCCAAGAAATGATTCGCAGCCTGTCCCCTTTTTCGGGCCCAGATCCTCCGGTAGATAGGTGCCGCGGGAATCGGCGGGCGGATAGGATGTTACGGCTGCTTGCCTATTATTGCCCTCGCGGTCAAAGCGGTGATAATCCCGAACGGCAGATTTACCAGCAGCAGGTAGACCGTGAACATCGGCCCGCCCTTCTCAAGCCCGAAAAATCCCGCGCCGCTCATGGGCAGGAAGATTATAAACAGGGCCAGCACCGGCGCGAGGAAGTATAGAAGACCGAAGAGGTACAGCCGCCTCCAGACGATCTTTATCAAAAGCCCGAGCGGTATACCCCATAGCCCGCCCCAGAAGAGCGGCCTGTATATATCCGGCGATTTCAAAGAGACGGGGGCATTTACCCCGAATGTCGCGCTAAGCCCCAACTCAAACAGGACGTGGCTGAAAAGGACCACGGCCAGTGCGCCTATAACCCCAGCCGCGAAGCAGATTGCCACCCGTTGTATCACAGTCATGACGAAACCTCCTTCCATGCCCACCCACGTCTTTTTACCTTCGTTGTTATTGGCTTGCCGTCACTTCCGCAATAGGACTAGCAGCTCCGCGGTGGTCAGCACTAAAAGTAGGGTCAGACCCGAATTGTCAAAATGTCGAGTCGGATCCTACCTGTCCCCATCTGTGGCAAAGGCCGACCTCCTTATTGCGTCGCATCCTTGACCTGATCGGCCGTCTTGCCGGCGGCCTTCTCCAGCGTGCCCTCGACCGCGCGGGACTTGTCCAAGGGTTGCTTGATGCTATCCACGACCGCCTGCCCCGCCGAGTCCGTCACGGACTTGCTCGGCGCCGCCGGCGTGCTCGTCTTCGGCGCCTCCTGCCCACACCCAATCAGACCGACCAGCACCACCGCACCGAGCAGGAACGAACCGCATCGCCTGAGTATCTTCATCATTAGCCCTCCTCTACCGATGGCTTTCTCACCCTTTCAGTTGTGCCAGGCGGACCTTGATGCGGTCCTTCCACCGGGGATCCTCTACTTTCTCCATGAGCATCTTCAGCACAGCCGCCTCGTTCGGACTCTTCATGGGATTCAACCCATATTGCTCCGGTTTGAGTTGTGCAAAGTCGGCCAGGTTGCGGTACAGGACTTTGTATTTGTATGCCCCCAGGAAGTAGAGCGATCGGGGCGGGACGTCGAACGCGTCCTTGCTGTCCGATGAGATCAGGTGCAACTTCCCGCTCGCATAGAAAAACGGGACGTGGTACTTCATCGGCGGGACATTTTCGATAAAAAAGACGCCGTCTGAGAAAGACCTCATGCAAGATTGCCGGTGCGCAATGCCGGCCCGCTCATCCTGCGTGATCCGCACGCAGCCGAGCTGATAGGGCGCCTCCGACATATCGTAAAAGCCGAAAATCAGCGCGGCGTTATCCTCAGTCGTCGTCCGCACCTCCGGATTGAGCGCACACCCGCCCGCCACCAGCCCGCCCAGCACCACCCCGACCACCATCGCCAGCCAGCCTCCCCGCCTCTTCATCGCGATCTCCTTTTCCCCTGATAAATCGACTCCGACTTCGATTCTATTCAATTCTTTTCAAGAAAATCGAGCTGACCCCATTTATCACCTCTCTGGTGACGCCCGGACCCTCCGTCGGGCGAGGACGAGGCCGGACCGGAAGATGATCGCCGTGCCGATGCCGAAAACAAAGTGAAAGCCGATCTCGATCGGCACCATCGCGAGATGGAAGCCGCCGCCAATGCCGAAACCCTTCAGCGGCAGTACAACGAACCAGTACACGACCAGCGGGGCGAGGCCGAAGACGAGCCCGCCCGACCACCGTCCGAAAAGAGCCGTGAGCCGCGGCTCGAGCAAGGCGTAGGCCAGCCCCCAGAGCCCGGCCCAGAACCCTAGGTTAAGGCTCCGCGGCACGCCGAGAGGCGGCACCGGCATGAGGCTCCAGGGCAGGGCCGGCACCAGATGCGCGGCGTAGAGAATGCCGCCGAACCCGCCCTGGAAGATCAGGTGCGAGAGGAACCCGGCGAGGAAGCCGAGGAAGAGGCGCGTCGACGTCGTAGACATGTGGGAGTCCTTTTGAGGTTTTAGCGTGAATCTCCACAGTGGCAGCGCATTCCCTTTATAATCGTCTGGTATCATTTGCCCTAGCGAGCCTGGCGAAACATCGACTCGCAATTGGCCAATCTGGCTGTCTTTTAGTGTTACCTGTCTGTAATATTTGGAGAACATGCTGCTCAGGCTTCCAATCACAGCAAAACCCTGCTTTTCGTACTTATCAGGTTCCGCATAGTACGTCTCCGGGAGCCATTCGAACCTGATCTCGTCAACTTGACCAGCAGAGATTCTAGGCTCTGGTTTCTGCTCTTCCCAGTTGCCATGCAGGATGAGATACCAAGCAATATTCCGCTCCAACTCGCTTGTGAGCATTTGACTGGCACAGAAGATTTTCATGTCTGCTAGATAGAAACTCGCCATTCCGTCCTTGTCGAGCGATCTCGGCTTTTCTTTGTTTGTTACGATCGTGAGGGCAAGGGGGAACTTTGTGCCTATCATCATATCTCCCAGCACTGCCATTTCATTAAACACCATAGCATCTCGGTACGATAACGTCGCCTTACCCATCTCATGTTTGAAAGTGCTGGGCGATACTAATGTCCACTGGTTCCACCTGACCCAGTAGGTGGCTAATCGCCACTCACAACTCATGAGGCGTGCATACCTATCCAGACCGTCAACGTACTCTTCCTCTAACTCCATAGCTTCAAACGGCTCTCCTTTCTGAAAGAAATTCTTAACCTCGATCAGCATTTGACTGCCATCCAGGAAGAAAAGCCGCTCGTCTGGAACCTTTATCTTCTCATCGGTCGAATAGATTTCACCAAAGTCCTCTTGTTTCAGCACCTTCACTTTACCCAGGCTCACAATCAGCGCCTCGAACATAGCCTGGGTCCGCTGACCATAAACAAATGCCTCGTTTGCCATGGCAGCGTCTACGGACGAGCGAATCCTATTTATGAAGCTTTCTGTGGTCTTTGGGTCTTTAAGCGAAATATTCTCTGCTTTGCTGAATTGCATAAGGGCATTAAAAACATCAAACCGAAGTGGGTCTCGTTTAATGAGTTTCATGCCAATTTCGCGGCCGTTCCATTAGATGAAGCTGAAGCGACGACAGGCTACTTTTTATGCGGTGGCTTGTCAACTTTTGAGCGGGTGGTGGCGAACGGGCGCTCAGGCGGAGCGCAGGTGGGGTCCCTACACCGGGCGGGGTGCCGAGCACGTCAGGGCTGTTCGGTGACAGGACCCGCTCCCTTGCCGGGAAACAAAGAAGCCCGCTGACCTTGCGATCAGCGGGCTTCTAATTAATCCCGGCAGCGTCCTACTTTCCCACAGCCTTACAGCTGCAGTATCATCGGCCCTGGAGAGCTTAACTTCCGTGTTCGGGATGGGAACGGGTGTGACCCCAGAGCGGTCCACTTATTTTCCATAGGCCTGGGCTATCTGGCCAACGAGCTTGGCCCAGGCCATGTCTATGGCCCCGTAGACCTCGCCAGCCTCAGGTCGCGCGTTGTCCTTGAGTATTTCTACCATCAAGGTGGCGTAGTCCGAGAGAATGACGCCGGCTTGCAACATGCGCAACAGCCCAACCTGGCGTTTGGTCTCGCTGAAGGTCCCCGAAGCATCGACCGCCACGTACGCATCCAGTCCTTTACCCACAGCGGTGATGGCAGGAAAAGCCGCGCAGACTTCAAGAGAGATACCGGCGAAAATCAGCTTCTTGCGGCCAGTTGCTTCGATCGCGCGAGACACGCGCGCATCGTCGAAGGCGTTGACCGACGAACGGTCGATGATATCGATGCCCGGCAGCGCCTCCACGAGCTCAGGGAACGTCGGACCCCACATGCTGTCGCGCGCCGTGGTGGTCACAATAATCGGCAATTTCAGTGCTCTGGCAGCTTTGGCTAAGGCCACCACATTGTGTTTCAGCTCGCCGGTTGAATAGTCACGAACACCCGTCATAAGTCCGACCTGATGGTCAACGAGGACGAGCGCCGCATTATCGGTTGTTAACGGCTCATAAAAGCGATTGTGGAGTTTGGTTTCCATGACTTGCTCCCTTCATTCATTTCGGATTACTTCATTTCACAATCCCGCAGAAATCAGGCTCAGCAATGCTGGGACCTCATACTCATATTATTAGTTGGTATGCGCCTGGATTAGAAGTAGGCACAATAGTGGTATATAGTATAGAAAAGGATACCAAGGAGATTGCCCAATGAAGATGCACAAAGAAGAGGACCATCCTGATGGCTGCCCTGTGGGAGCAACGATGGGCGTGATCGGAGGCAAGTGGAAAGTCGTCATACTTTATTATCTGCTGGAACGTACGAGAAGGTTTTCCGAATTGCGGCGGCTAATGCCGGGGTTGACGCAGCGGATGCTGACACTTCAACTTCGAGAGCTAGAACAATGCGGGATCATCAACCGCAAGGTCTATCCTCAAATTCCGCCCAAGGTGGAATATTCCATAACGAATTACGGGAAGACATTGGAGCGGGTGGTGAGGATGATCAGCGACTGGGGATGGAAGCATCTCGAGCGGCTCGGACGGGATGTCAAAGCATCTCCAAAATGGAAGAAAGGCACCCAGTAGTTCGCGGCTGGCTCAAGTAGCGCTTATTCAGAACGGTTAGCCCCGGCTCTCTGTTCGATGCCGGCTGGGCTTGGCTCGCGCCCGATTTTTTCATGGTTCTCATCCAAGAAGTTCCAGATCTCTCGTTCCTTGGCAGCCACGCTAGACCCTGAATCTAGTGCGGCCAGCTTAATTCCTGGAAAGGCTACGTTTAATGTCCATGGGTGTCAACGATCTCTGCGGGGTGGTGCCAAAGGGGGGCCCGAGGGGAGTACACATGCCTGCGAATAAAAAGGGGCCTGCTGGTCGAAACCAACAGGCCCCTTGATTAATCCCGGCAGCGTCCTACTTTCCCACAGCCTTACAGCTGCAGTATCATCGG
>CAYYLQ010000018.1:0-38388 GCA_964472655.1 uncultured Nitrospirales bacterium | reverse complement strand
GGTGGAGGAGCCCATCTACATCCGGCCGGCGGAACGCGTGACCTGGCTGTAAGAGGCGGGGCTGGGGGAAGGGAGGGGCATTGTTGCCCCTCCCTTTCAACAGCGGAGGACGCCATGAAGAGTCTGTCGATCAATCAGATACTATTTGTGTCGCTGCTGGCCGCCATGGCGCTGGTGGCGCTCCCTTGCACCCCTGACCGGGCCGCGGCGGCGGAAGGGAAGGCCAAGGTCAAGGTTCTCTACCACGTGGACAGTAAGGACCCGGACGTGGCCAAGTACGCGTTGGCGCTCATCAACAAGCACATCGAGGCCGAAGGCGGGCCTGAGAACATCGATGTGGAGCTGATCGTACACGGACCGGCGCTCGAACTCTTCGAAGCGGACAAGATGGACCCGGAGATGAAGAAGCGGTTCGATCAGGTCATCGAAAAGGGCGTGCATGCGGAGATGTGCCAGGTGTCGATGAAGATGTTCGGCAAGCCGCTGGAGAAACTGGCCAAGGGATTCGTCGCCACGCTGCATCCGGTGGCCGTGAAGCGGATTGCGGATCTCCAGCAGCAGGGGTACCTCTACATCAAGCCGTAACCGATATGCCGTCTTCTCTTTGGGAGCCGGGCAATGGAATGCCGACGCTGCATGGGCTTCATGGTGGAAGAGGTGTTTGAAGACATGTGGGACGATACCGGTGCGGTGCGGTTTGCAGGGTGGCGCTGTGTCACGTGCGGAGAAATTCAGGACCCGACCATCCTGACGAATCGAACGGAACGCCCCTCGCCGTTCGCGCCCCGGGCGCGGAAAAGGCAATCCACGATACCGACGTGAAGGCGCATCCAAGGGGAGAGGCATGAACGGTACGACGAAACTGCTCGCGTCAACCCTCGCCGTGTGTTTCCTATCTCTCGGTTTCGCGGCGCAGTCCGCGCAGGCCGTGCTGATTGCGGACGAACCCAGCGGGTTCCGCGGCAATTACTGGGGGGCCTCTCCGGCTGACTGCGCGTCGCTCAGGTTTGTCGCCGGGCAGGGCGTCACCGATTCCGGAAGGCGGGTGGATCTCTATGACCGCTCGACCGTCGGAATCACTCTGAATGGCGCGCCGCTTACCCGCATCCGCTACCGCTTCCTCGATAATCATCTGGAAAGCGTGCAGTTGAGCTACGAGGGGCGGGCGAACCGCGATAAATTGCTGCAGCTGATGGAAAACCGCTACGGCCGCCTGACGCCGGGGGAGCACAAACTCGTCGGACGGGCTGAGTGGGACGGATACGAGACCGTGGTGGACCTGAGCTACAACACGGAGACCGGACAGGGATCGCTCTGGTTCATCTCCACAATCCTTAATCGCGATTTCACGTCGTCCGGGTTCTAGCTTCCCTCTTCCGCGGGTTCTGTCTGGTGACCATGCATAGACCCCGCGTGTCAAACGGCCCGAACGTGTTTCTGGCCGTTCTCATTCCGGCGCTGGTACTCGGCGCCGTCAACGTTCCATCCGTAACCGCCAAAGAGATGTTCAAAGACGAGGCCGGCCGGTTGATCTACTCGATCGACGATGACGGCGTGGTCGCGATGTTTGAAAGCAGTCCGGGGATTGATATCACGCTCTCCGTGACGCGGGGGACCCGTGCCGAGATGCAACCCCGGGTGACCGAAGTTTCCCCCGACACGATTGCGGCCGGAACCTCTCCCCTCTTGAAGATCAAAGGCAGAAACCTGGTCGGGGCGACGGTGAAATGGAGCAACTCGGGCATCGAGATGGGGCCCTATGAGACGAAGCCCACCCTGCTTGAGATCCCTCTCCGGGTCGCGCCGAACGTGCAACCCGGTGAAGTGGCCTTCCAGGTCACGACGCCGATCGGCAGCGCGAAGGCCAGCCTGAAGATCGCGGAAATGCAGATCAGCAGCAATACGACCCTGCGACGGGACGGGACGGCCCCCAAAGTCATCCCCACGACCGCGCCGACGTCCTGTCCCGATGGCATGGTCGGAGTCACCGCAGAGTCGGGAGGGTTCTGCGTTGAGATAGAGCGGTCGTTGAGCGGGGACATCCGGAAGGCCGAGAAATCGTGCGCCATGGCCGGCAAACGCCTGTGTCAGGCCCACGAATGGCAACACGCGTGCGAACAGGCCCGTAGCGGGAGACTGGCTCTCAAGAGTATAATCGGAGAATGGGAGTGGACGGGCTCGTACATCAAGCGTGACGTGGGGGCGCCGAACGTGGACCTGGCCGAGGATTTGACGTCGGTCCTTCTCGGCAAGACCGACTGTCAAACCCCGTACCCGTACCCTTCCTGGAAATCAGGTCCTTTTCCGGGACGATGCTGCAAGTAGGCGGAGGCCCCGTGCGCCTGCGTCCTTTGAAGGCCCTCTTTCTCGCAATAGCCGGCCTGCTCGGAACCATCGCGCCGGCCGCCGCCATCCAGACCTTCACCGACGAGGCAGGCCAACTCCTGTACACGATCGACGATAACGGCACGGTCTCCATGTTCGAAAACAGTCCCGGCACGGACGTGACGCTCTCGGTGACGCGGGGAACCCGCGAACAGATGCGGCCCCAGGTCACCGAAGTCATCCCTGAGACGATCCCGGCCGGCTCGTTCACCGTGCTGAAGCTCAAAGGGAGAAACCTGGTGGGGGCGAGCGTCAAACTGAGCGTGTTGAGCATTGAAGTGAAACCCTTCGCCGGCAAACCGAAGGAACTGGACATCCCCCTCCAGGTGCCTCTTGACTTGCCGCCGGGCGAGGTGACGGTGGAGATCACGACGCCGATCGGCCGCACGACGGCCCGCTTCAAGACCACGGAGGTGAAAATCGGCGGCGGCGAAGGCATCAAGCGCGACGATGTGATCACGCATTCCGGCCAGGGGTATGGCGGTGATGAAGGGAGCGGGGCCATCGCGACGGCGGCCCCGTCGTCCTGCCCGCCCGGGATGGTGGGGGTGGCGTCGGAAGGGGGCGGATTCTGCATCGAGGTGGACCGGACGTTCGGCGGAGATTTCCGCAAGGCCGACCAAGCCTGCGCGGTGAAAGGCAAACGACTCTGCATGCTCTCCGAGTGGAAGACGGCATGCAAGCAGGCGGGCAGCGGCAAGATCGCGCTGAAAAGCATGAAGGGCGAATGGGAGTGGACCGCCGGGTTCGACATTCTCCATGACGATACGCAGCAGGATACCCGCTATTTCCTGATGGGCAAGTCCGACTGCGAGACGACGCACGGCACCATGCGCATCAACGCCGAAAAGTTCGTCGGCCGGTGCTGTAAGAATCCGTGAGGCGCATGTCCTCGGCGCCTGCCTTCCGTTCATGATTCCGTTGACCTATAATCCCCCATGTGACGCGTCCAGAGCGAGCGTTCCGGCACTTCCGTTCCGTGATCGGCGGCCTGTTGCGCGCCGCCGCTCCTGGGGCGCTCCATCCCCTCGCCGGGGTGATTGCGGACGCCGTTGAGGCGGCTCCGGACAGGCCCGATCTTTGGCAGCCGGTACGTCCCCTGTGCGAGGACGACCTGCGCAAGGTCCGATGCGGCTCCGGCACCCTCGCGCATGCGGTGGAGTGGGAGCTGATCAAGCTCCAAGCTCGGATCAAGCCCGAGCCAGAAGACGGTTGGCCGCCGTTGTTCCGCGACAAGCACGTTCATATCGGCAGCCTGATCCACCTGTGGCGCGGCGTCGCGCGCGAGACCGAGGAGCGGCTCGCCGCTCAGGGCAGCGAAACCTTCTTGGACATCGGCCCGTGGGGCGGGTTCAACTTCGTCGTGAACCAGGACGGCTACACCCGGATGAAGTTCGCCCGGCTGACGCTGGGAATCGGTAGCCTGGCCGCGACGCCGTTCGAGGAGCACGGCGGCCCCTTCTTCGACGCCTTCATGCCGCTCTACAAGGCCCGCCTGGCCCGGGAGGGCCTGGTCGTGCCGGAGGAGTGGCAGTATAAGAATCCCAAGCGCGACTCCGCTGGACGCCTACTGGAGATCTCCAATATCTACTATTTCCCGTGGCATACCTACGACAACCGCAGTTTCGTGAAGGTCCGTCTCTCCCGCGAGTTCGAGACCTACGAGGAGATCATGGTCTGGGATTTTCTCGAGTTGCTGGCGCGGCTGCATTACACGACGGACTGGGCGACGTACCGGCAGGAGACGAAGGACGTGGATGTGCGGTTCGACCTCCAGGATTTTATTTCGTTGAGCCATATCGCGGAGGGAGTCTATCGGCGGACGGACCAGGAAGAGCGGCTGCTGCAGGAGATCAAGGAGGCGTTCCGCGGCGCGATCCGCGAGCGGGCCGTCCTCTACGAGTACCTGAACCGGGTGGTGAAGTCCAAGTGGGTCGAGAATCTGTTCTGGGCCATCGTCGGCGTGGTATTGGGCATCCGGAAGTTCGAACGGACGGTGAGCTTCGGACCGGAGATCCAGACGCGTCCGCTGCCGCCGCAACTGCTGATTCCCGTCAAACGGCACGTGATGGCGTATCACGAGCGCGTCGGGGCCCTGAGACCATGAATCCGGTCAGAGACCAATACGAGGCCTACCCCTATCCGCCGCGTAATCCGGAGGACGAGCGCAGCAGGCTGGAGAACAGCTGGCACGACTTTCTGGAGGTCATCAATTTCTACTGCTTCAAGGGCAAGTACACGTTCTCGCAGGAGTTCCGGGTGCTGGTGGCCGGCGGCGGGACCGGCGACCAGACGATCTTCTTGGCCGAGCAGTTGCGGCCCAATCGCCGCGCCGAGGTCGTGCACCTGGACATCAGCGCGAATGGCATCGCGGTCGCCAGACGACGGGCGGAGGTCCGCAAGCTGGCCAACATCACCTGGGTGCAGGGTTCCGTCCTGGACCTGCCCGCGTTGCCGCTCGGGCGGTTCGACTACATCAACTGCGTTGGGGTCCTGCATCACCTGGAGGATCCCGCGGCCGGCCTGAAGGCGCTCGACGCCGTGCTCAAGGAGGACGGCGCCATGTCGCTCATGCTCTACGGCAAGTATGGGCGCACCGGCGTCTATCAGGTGCAGGAGCTGCTGCGCCGGATCAACCAAGACGAAGCCGATCTCCGGACCAGGATCGAGAATACCAAAGCGGTGCTGGCCGGCCTGCCGAAAACGAACTGGTTCAAACGGGGCGAAGACTTGACGGGCGACCACCGGGAATTCGGTGACGCGGGCATTGTGGACATGCTGTTGCACGCGCAGGACAGGCCCTTTACCGTGGAAGAGCTCTACGACCTGGTCGAAGGCTGCAACCTGCAGGTCATCGAGCTTCTCGAACGGGGGCGCTATAACTATAAGGTCGAGTCGTACATCCGGGACACACGCATTCTGGACAAGGTCGGTGCGCTTTCCCGGAAACAGCAACAGGCCATCGCCGAATTGATCGCCGGCGACATGATCGTCCACAATTTCTACGTCGCCCGGAAAGCCGATAGGGTTGCGACGCCGGACGACTTGAGAAACGTGCCGTTCTACTTTCTGGACCCGCCGCGGAACGTTCCCGAGTTGATCGAGCGCGGCCGGGGACAGCGCGTCAAGATCGAAGCCCCGCTGTATGCCGCGCCTGTCGAGTTCGTGCCGGGCCGCTATACGGGGGCCATCTTCCAATCTCTTGACGGGGAGCGCAGTCTCAAGGAGATCTTCGAAGAGGTCAGGCGGGGGCACGGGCTCAGCGAACAGCAGCTTTCCAATGACGACCTCTTGAAAGAGTTCCTGCCGATCTACCGGCAGTTCAACGATCTCGGCTGGATGCTGCTGCGACACCGCTCGGTAGGGAGGTTCCGGTCGCTGGGGGACATGCAGCGGCCCGTTTAGGAAAGCTTTGTCGCTTCGAGGGTACCGATGTCGGGCGTCACGGCGCGGCGCTTGAAGCGGCCGAACCCCAGCCGCGCCAGCAGGTTCTCGGTTTCGCGCCAACTGTAGCCGCGGCCTGTCGCCGTGAAGAGGTACATCATGAGCGAGAACACGGAGGACCCGGCCGGCCGCGTCCGGCTGTCGTCGAGGAAGAACTCCACGATGAAAACCTTTCCGCCCGGACGCAGCGCGTCACGGACCCGCTTCAAGAGGGTCTTGTTCTCCGCTTCGTTGAATATGTGGATGATGTTGGAGACCAGCACCGCGTCGTATCCCGTTCCCAGATCGGCTTTGAAAATGTTCCCCGCCCGGGCCTTCAATCTCGCCCTCAACCCCTCCTGGAGGATGAGGCGTTTGGTGACCGTGACGGTCTGATCCAGCACGACGCCTTCCAGGCACGGGTAGCGCTTTGCCAAGGCGATCGCGTAGGAGCCCGGCCCGCCGCCAAGGTCGAGAAAGCGCCTGGCTTTCGGAGGAAGCCGGAGCGTGGCTACGGTGGGAGCCGCGAGCACGTGGCTGCGCTCATGCATGGCCAGCGAGAACCGCCGTCGGAATTCCGGCGACCCGGTAACGGGCACCCGTCCCGGCCGGCCTTGGCGAAGCGTGTGGGGCAACTCCGTCCAGTCATGCCAGTGGTGGCCGAGGAGCCACAGGAGGTTGGAGATGGACGTCGGGCTCCGGCGGTCCAGATAGCGTCGTCCCAGCGGCGTGTTCCGATAGAGGTTCCCCCGCAGGGAGAGCAGCTCCAAACCCACGAGGGCATCGAGGAGGAGGCGCATCCCTTCCCGGTCGGCCTGACAGCGTTTCGCGATCTCGCTTGCGGTGCGTCCTCCTGTGCCGATGACCGTGAACAGAGCCAGGTCATTGGCGGCCAGGAGCACTTGCGAGTCACCGTAGGCGTTGGCCAGGTGCATCAACTGGGAGTAGGTCAGGGCCATCTGCGTCACCATACCCACCCTCGGTACGGAGATCAAGCGGCGGTCTTTTAATAAAAAGGCGGCTCTGTTAAAGTGGCGGCCTACCTCGGAGCAAGGGCCGTGAAGAGAACCCCTCTGTTCAAGCAGCACCAGGCCTTGGGCGGCAAGCTCGTCGATTTCGCCGGCTGGGAGATGCCGATCCAGTACGGCGGGGTGCTTGAGGAGTACCAGGCTGTCCGGACGGCAGTGGGACTCTTCGATGTGAGTCACATGGGCCGGGTGACGGCGGAAGGGCGGGACGCCGAGGCCTTTCTCCAGCGCGTCACGACCAACAATGTGGCCGGGCTGGCGGCCGGCCAGGCGCAGTACTCGATGGTCTGCAATCCCGCCGGCGGCATCAAGGACGACATCTTCGTCTACCGGTTGGGCGCCACGCGGTTCCTCGTCTGCGTCAACGCTTCGAACCGCGACAAGATCGTCTCCTGGCTGTTCCAGCAGGCGCCGCAGGGGGACGTGCGTCTCAGCGACGAGAGCGACGAGCTGGCCCAGATCGCGCTGCAGGGGCCGCAATCGCAGGCGATCCTGCGCGCGCTGTGTTCCAAGGCGGCCGAGGCCCTGAAACCGCGCCAGTGCATGGAAACCGACGTCCTCGGCGCTCGCGGCGTCGTGTCGCGGACCGGTTACACGGGCGAAGTCGGCTACGAGCTGTACGTCCCGTCCCACCAGGCGACGGCAGTCTGGGAAACCCTGATGAAGGCCGGCGAGAAGGCTGGCATCAAGGCCTGCGGGCTGGGCTCGCGCGACTTGCTGCGTCTGGAAGTGGGGTATCTGCTGTACGGCAACGACATCGACGAGCAGACCACGCCGCTCGAAGCGGGCGCCGCCTTCGCGGTGGACTTCACGAAGGGCGAGTTCATCGGCAGCCGGGCCTTGCTCGAGCAAAAAGAGAAGGGCCCGGCGCGGAAGCTCGTCGCGTTCGAGCTGCTTCAGAAGGGCGTGCCCCGCCACGCCATGAAAATCTTCGCGGACGGGCGGGAGATCGGCGTCGTCACCAGCGGCAATCTCTCTCCGCGTCTGCAGAAAGGGATCGGCCTGGGTTACGTGCCGGCAAAATTCAGCGGACCCGGCGCGCAGTTCCAGATCGACATCCGGGGACGCCTGCACCAGGCCCTGGCGGTCAAACTGCCGTTCTACAGACGGAAGTGAGCGCGGCATGATCAAGAATATTTACAAGGGCCGGATCGTCACCCTGAATCTGGAAACGGTGACGCTGCCCAACGGGGCCACGGTCGAACTGGAAGTGATCCACCATTCCGGCGCGGCGGCGGTCGTGCCGTTGAAGGACGAGCGGACTGTGATTCTGATCCGGCAATACCGGCATGCGGTCGGCGGCTATATCTACGAGATCCCGGCCGGCAAGCTGCATTCCGGCGAGGACCCGCGCGAGTGCGCCCAGCGGGAGCTCGAGGAAGAAATAGGCTACAAGGCCGGCGTGTTGGAGCACGTCACGAGCGCCTACACGACGCCGGGCTTTACCGACGAGGTGATCCACATCTACAAGGCGACGCAGCTTCAAAAGGGCGAGCAGCACCTGGAGCGGGACGAGGTGCTGGCGCTCGCCGAGTTCCCGCTGGCGAAGGCCATCACGATGATCCGGGAAGGGGTCATCAAGGACGCGAAGACGATCGTCGGCTTGCAGTGCGTTTATCTGCAAATCCTCGGTGAGAACATCGGGGAGGAGGGGTGAGGCTATGAAGACTCTGCTGAAAATCGGTGCGGTCGTTGTGCTGCTCATGGTCGTGGCCATGGCCGTGCTCAGTTTTTACGTGGATTCGATGATCAAGGCGGGGGTGGAAGCCGTGGGGCCGAAAATCACGGGGACCACCATGACGCTCGGCGGCGTGAGCCTGTCCCCCCTCTCCGGGCAAGCACGGCTCAAGGGGCTAGTAGTCGGCAATCCCCAAGGGTTTCAGACCGCGAACTCGTTCAAGCTCGCGAACGCCAAGGTCAAGGTGGACCTGAAGTCGGCCCTGTCGAACAAGATCGTCATCGAGGAGATCCTGATCGACGGCCCGGAGATCACGTATGAAGGCGGCTCGTCCGGCAGCAACATCAGCAAGATCCAGGAGAACGTGGCGGCCTTCGGCAAATCCGTTATGCCGCAGGGAACCGCCGAGTCGAAATCGCAAAAGAAGGAGTCAACCCAGAAGAAAGTCCAGATCAATCATTTCATCCTGAAAAACGCGCAGCTCAATGCGAGCACCCCCATTCTCCAGGGAAAGACCGTGACGCTCCCGATGCCGGACATCGAGCTCAGGGACATCGGAAGGAGCTCGGGCGGGGTGAAGCCCGAGAACGCCGCCGCGGAAATCTTCGCGGCCGTCAACAGGTCCGTGGTGCAGTCGGTCGCAGGCGCCGGCAAGCTCTTGGAGAAGGGCGCTGAGGCGGTGGGCGAGGCGGCCAAGAGCGTCGGCAGCGAGGCGGGCAAGGCGGGGTCGAAGGCGGTCGAAGGGGTCAAGGGACTCTTCGGAAAGTGAGCATGCCATGTCGTTGACCGATCGCTTGTCCGACGATCTGAAGCTGGCGATGAAGGCCAGGGATCAGCTCCGCATGGACGCCATCCGCATGGTCAAGGCGGCTCTGCAGAACAAAGAGATCGAGCTGAAGAAGGCCCTGGACGAGGCCGAAATGAGCCGGGTGCTAATCGGCCTCGTCAAGCAGCGGAAGGAGGCGGCCGAGCAGTATCAAAAGGGGAAACGCCAGGACCTGGCCGACAAGGAGCTGAAAGAGATCGCGATCATCGAAGCCTACCTGCCGAAGGCGCTGTCGCAGGAGGAGATCGTCAAGATTGTCGAGGACGCCATCAAGGAGACCGGCGCGGCGGCGGCGAAGGACATGGGTAAGGTCATGAAAGCGGTGATGGCCAAGCTCGCCGGCCAGCCCATCGACGGCAAGCAGCTATCCGACTTAGTGCGCTCGAAGTTACAGGGATAAAGATGCCACTTGTGTGGAAAACACTCCTGGTTATAGCCGCCGCGTTATTGGCCGGAGGCATCTGGTTAGGTCTCGTAACTATTTTGGCAAAGAGCGGAATTTCATCTTTGCAAGCATTAGCCTTTTGGATTTCTCATCTGAGCATCTTCGGATGGCTGCTATTCGGAACGATGTCTATCTTGATATATCTCACCCTCTCGAAGTTCGTTCCTCAAGGACAGCGTCGACCATCGTGAGAAGAGAAATAGGACTCAAGCTGCTAGGCCCTAGATGACAACCCAAGCGTTTATCACACCTGAAGTCTTACGATGGGCGCGAGAGCGTTCGCATCTTACTCTTGAAGAAGCTGCCGATAAGGCTGCCGTTAAGGCAGACCAGTTAGCCAACTGGGAAAGATCCGGCAATGCTAGACCATCGTTTCGGCAAGCACAAAAACTTGCTCATGTACTTCATATACCATTTGGATATCTGTTCCTATCTTCTCCTCCTGTAGAAAGGCCAGCCCTACCAGACTTAAGAACAGTTGCGGATAACAGGCGAAATTCTTTCAGTGCGGATTTTTTAGATCTATTGAATGATGTGATGCGAAAACAGCAATGGTATCGTGAAACCTTGGAAGAAGAGTCTGCCGAACGCCTGCAATTCATCGGAAGATTTCATGCTGATCACAATGAGAATCAGATCGCTCAAGATATAAGTCAAACACTCGGCATAAATGACTCCTTTCGTACTGAGGCCAATAGCTGGGAGGCGTTTTTAACGAACCTCATTGAACGAGTTGAAAGTATTCGGGTTCTCGTCCTTCGCAGTGGCATTGTTAGGAATGACACGCATCGGAAATTATCGGTGGAAGAATTTCGCGGCTTTGCAGTCAACGATGACTTGGCACCGCTAATCTTTCTTAACGGCCAAGATTCAAAGGCAGCGCAGATATTTACTCTCGCTCATGAATTGGCCCATCTCTGGATTGGCGAGGGTGGAATTTCCAATCCTGACCTTGGTAGCCGCCGCCTGAGTGAAAATCTTCCTGTTGAGCGATTTTGCAATCAAGTTGCAGCAGAAGTATTGGTGCCCCAACGTTCTTTCCTAAATGAATGGCACAACTCTCAGCATATACGCGAAAACGTCTCGCGTCTCAATAGACATTATCGTGTGAGTTCCTTAGTCATTCTGCGGCGCGCATTCGATTTACAAAAAATAACATGGGAGCAATATAACACTCTTTATCGAGCAGAGCTTGAACGGCTTAGCGAGCGCGAGGTTAGACAACAAAGCGAGGGCGGAAATTTTTATGCAACATTAGGAGTTCGTAACAGTAAACAACTGACTAAAGTTGTTGTGTCCGCAGCGTTTGAGGGTCGTTTGTTATATCGAGATGCAGCTCGCCTGCTTGGTGTCAAAATTCAAAAGTTGGAGCGAGTCGCTGTTGAATTTCAAATCAGGTGATCTGAGTGCCGCCATATTGCTTGGACGCCAACACGTACATTGAGGCGAAGAATCGCCACTATGCAATGGATATTGTTCCAGCTTTTTGGGACTGGCTTGACCAACAGACTGCGGCCGGCGTCTTGTTCAGTCCCATCATGGTCTATGACGAGCTCATCGCAGGCGACGACGGGCTAGCAGCCTGGGTCAGAGCTAGAAAACAAAGTGGGTTATTCGTTGAAGCAACGCCAGCCGTCCAAGCTGTCGTTCGACAAATTGCAGACTATGTTAACGCAAACTACGACCCGGCGCAGGCTCAATATTTCCTTGAAGGTGCCGATCCGTGGATTATTGCCCATGCTAAAGAAGCGAACGCTACCGTTGTTACACATGAAACTCTTGCAGGACCGACTTCTCGCAAGGTTAAGATTCCCAATATTTGCCAGCAATTCAGTGTGCCATGGATAGATGTCTTCAGGATGTTGCGCGATTTAGGAGCGAGATTCTAACTACTCAAGCGTCATAGCTGTCCAGCGGCGGGCAGGTGCAGATGAGGTGGCGGTCGCCGTAGGCGTCGTCGATGCGGGCGACGGCCGGCCAGAATTTGGAGTCGCGCACCCAGGGCGCGGGGAACGCCGCCTGCTCGCGGCTGTAGGGATGTTTCCAGTCCGTGGCCGTGACGGCCTGGGCCGTGTGCGGCGCGTTCTTGAGCGCATTGTTGTTGCGAGACATGCGCCCCTCGACGACCTCCTGAATCTCCCCCCGGATCGCGATCAGCGCATCGCAGTACCGGTCCAATTCCACCTTCGACTCGCTCTCCGTCGGCTCAATCATGAGCGTTCCGGGCACCGGCCAGGACACCGTCGGCGCATGGAAGCCGTAGTCCATCAGCCGCTTGGCGACATCCATTACCTCGACACCGGCGCTCTCCTTGAACTGCCGCAGGTCGAGGATGAATTCGTGGGCCACGAATCCCTGCTTGCCCGTGTAGAGCACGGAGAAATGCTTCTCCAGCCGCTTTGCCATGTAGTTGGCGTTCAGGATCGCCACCTGCGTCGCCTTGGTCAGGCCGTCGGCCCCCATCAGCGCGATGTACACCCACGAGATCGTCAGGACGCTCGGGCTGCCGTATGGCGCGGCGGAGATCGGCCCGATGGACTGCTGGCCGCCCAGATGCGTCACCGGATGCCCCGGCAGGAACGGCGCGAGATGCGCGGCGACGCCGATCGGCCCCATGCCGGGCCCGCCGCCGCCGTGCGGGATGCAGAACGTCTTGTGCAGGTTGAGGTGGCACACGTCGGCCCCGATGTCGCCAGGCCGGCACAGCCCGACCTGGGCGTTCATGTTGGCGCCGTCCATGTAGACCTGGCCGCCATGGTCGTGCACGATCCGGCAGACGCGCTTGACGCCCTCCTCGAACACGCCGTGCGTCGAGGGATAGGTAATCATCAGCGCGGCCAATTTATCTCGGTGCTCTTTAGCTTTGGCCTCGAGGTCGGCCACGTCGATGTTGCCGCGGTCGTCGCAGGCTACAGGGAGCACCGTCATCCCGGCCATGGCCGCGCTGGCCGGATTGGTGCCGTGGGCCGATACCGGAATCAGGCAGACGTCGCGCCGGCCGTCGCCGCGGGACTTGTGATAGGCCCGGATGACCATCAGACCGGCGTACTCGCCCTGCGAGCCGGCGTTCGGCTGGAGCGACACGGCCGAGAAGCCCGTCAGCTCCGCCAGCCAGCCTTCGAGCTGTATGAAGAGCTCGGCGTACCCGCGTGTCTGCTCGGCTGGCGCAAAGGGATGGATGCGGCTGAAGCCCTTCCAGGTGACCGGGATCATCTCCGCAGTGCCGTTGAGCTTCATCGTGCAGGAGCCCAGCGGGATCATCGAGTGGGCCAGCGAAAGGTCCCGCGCCTGCAGGCGGTGGATGTACCGCAGCATCTCGTGTTCGGAGTGGTACCGATTGAAGACCTCGTGCGTCAGGTACTTGCCGGTTCGCGCCAGCGCTGGCGGGTAGCCGAGGTTCACCTGGCCGGCCAGGTCCGAGACGGTGAAGGGAACGGGCTGGCCGCCGGCGAAGATTTCGAAGAGCGTCTGGACCTCCGCGACCGTCGTGATCTCGTCGAGGGAGACGCCGAGCGAGCCGTCCTCGAACTGCCGGAGGTTGACGCGGCGGTCGGCGGCCGATTTGAGGATGTGATCCGCGGGCCGACCGTTCGGCTGCACGCGGACCGTGTCGAAGAACGGCTCGGTTCCGACGCGGCAGCCGAGCCGGCTCAAGCCTTCCGCGAGCGTGGCCGCCAGGCCGTGCACGCGAAGGGCGATCCGCTTCAGCCCTTCAGGCCCGTGGTACACCGCGTACATGCCGGCCATCACGGCCAGCAGCACCTGGGCCGTGCAGATGTTGCTGGTCGCCTTGTCGCGGCGGATGTGCTGTTCGCGCGTCTGCAGGGAGAGGCGGAAGGCCGGCTTCCCGGCGGCGTCCTTCGATACCCCGACGATGCGGCCCGGCATCTGGCGCTTGTACTCGTCTTTCGTCGAAAGGAACGCGGCGTGCGGCCCCCCGAAGCCGAGCGGCACGCCGAAGCGCTGGCTCGACCCGACCGCGATGTCCGCCCCAAATTCGCCGGGCGGGCGCAGCAACGTGAGCGCGAGCAGGTCGGTGGCGACCACCGCCAGCGCGCCGGCCGCGTGGGCCCGCCCGATCACGTCCGCGTAGTCGCGGACGGCGCCGTCCGTGGCTGGGTACTGCAGCAAGACACCGAAGAGGTCCTGGCGCTGAAAATCGATCGTCCCCACCGGGCCGACATGCACGGTGATCCCGAAGGGCTCAGCGCGCGTCTGCATCACCGCGATGGTCTGGGGATGGCAGTCCTGCGCGACGAAGAAACCCTTCTTTCCGTCGCCCTTGACGCGCAGGCACATCATCATCGCCTCGGCCGCCGCCGTCCCTTCATCCAGCAGCGACGCGTTGGCGAGCGGCAGGCCGGTCAGGTCGGCGACCATGGTCTGGTAGTTCAGGAGCGCCTCCAGCCGCCCCTGCGCGATTTCCGCCTGGTAGGGCGTGTACTGCGTGTACCAGCCGGGGTTCTCCAGAATGTTCCGCTGGATGACGGGCGGGGTGATGCAGTCGTAGTAGCCCATGCCGATGAACGAGCGGAAGACCTGGTTGCGGTCGTGCAGGACACGGAGCTTTGCGAGGGCGTCGTGCTCGCCCATGCTCGGATCGAGGGCCACGGCCTTGCGCATCCGGATCTCTTCCGGCACGGTCGCGTCGGTGAGGGCGTCGAGCGATTGCAGGCCGAGGGTCGCCAGCATCTCCTGGATGTCGGCGTCCGTCGGGCCGAGGTGCCGGTGGACGAACTGATCGGTGGAAGGGAAGGGCTGCATCATGAATGACTGGCAAGGATGCTCACTCTCGAAGATTAACACGGACGGATTCGTTTGCCAAGAGGGTGGAGGGTGGAGTAAGCATGTGTCGCACATGAAGGAAACGCCGGACGCAGTCCATGACATTCTGATCGTCGGCGCCGGCTTGGCCGGCATGCGGGCGGCTGTGGCGGCGGAGGCGGGACTCGACGTCGCCGTCATCTCCAAGGTACATCCCGTGCGCAGCCATTCAGTCGCGGCGCAGGGCGGCATCAACGCGGCCCTGGGCGCGGACGACTCCTGGGAGAAGCACGCCTACGACACCGCGAAAGGCGGCCTGTGGCTGGGCGACCAGGACGCCATCGAAGTCATGTGCCGCGAAGCACCCGACGACATCCGCGAGCTGGAACGTATGGGCGTGATCTTCAGCCGCGACGCGCAGGGGCGGATCGCCCAGCGCCCATTCGGCGGCGCCGGCTTCCCGCGCACCTGCTACGCCGCGGACCGCACCGGCCATGCGCTCCTGCACGCGATGTACGAGCAGCTCCTGAAGCGGCAGGTGTTCGTCTACGAGGAATGGTACGTCACGGCGCTCATCGTCGAGGACGGCGCCTGCCGCGGCGTCATTGCATGGGACATCCTGCACGGCGGCCTGCGCGCCATCGGGGCCAAGGCCGTCATCCTGGCCACCGGCGGCTGCAGCCGCATTTATCTCACCAGCACCAACGCCGTCATCAACACGGGAGACGGCATGAGCATGGCCTACCGGGCCGGCGCGCCGCTGATGGACATGGAGTTCATCCAGTTCCACCCGACCACGCTGAAGGACACGGGCATTCTCATCACCGAGGGGGCGCGCGGCGAGGGCGGCTACCTGCTGAACACCCTCGGCGAGCGGTTCATGCAACGCTACGCGCCGGAGCAGATGGAGCTGGCCACGCGGGCCGCCGTCTCGCTGGCGATCGGAACGGAGATCGCCGAAGGGCGCGGCGTGGACGGCTGCATCCTGCTGGACCTGCGCCATCTAGGCCGGGCGCGCATCCTGGAGCGGCTTCCTCAGATCCGGCAGCTTTCGCAGGACTTCGCCGGCGTGGACCCCGTCGAGTCCCCGATCCCGGTGCGGCCGGGGGCCCATTACGCGATGGGCGGCATCAAGACCAATGTCTGGGGCGAGACCGCCATCCCCGGCCTGTACGCTGCCGGCGAATGTGCCTGCGTCAGCATCCACGGGGCGAACCGGCTGGGCGGGAACTCCCTCCTGGAGACCATCGTCTTCGGCCGGAGGGCTGGCGCGCGGGCTTCCGAGTACGCGCGAACGGCGGCGGCTCTGGCCGGCGCCGCCGGCCTGCTCTGGCGCGAGGAGGCGCGGATCGCGGGGCTCCTGAAGGGCGATGGGCCGGAGCGGCCCTGGCAGGTGCGCGATGAGCTGGGCAAGGTGCTGGCCGTCCATCTCGGGCTCGTCCGGACGAAGGACCGGATGGCCGAGGCGCTGGCTTCGGTACAGGCGTTGAAAGTTCGTGCCGAACGCGTCCGAGTGGAGGACAAGGATAGGGCCTTCAACACCGACCTCGTCTCCGCTTTGGAACTGGGGTCGCTGGTCGAACTGGCCGAGGCCGTCGTGTCGGGGGCCCTGGCGCGGGAGGAATCACGCGGTGCACATTACCGCGCCGATTTTCCCCAACGTGACGACGCGCGCTGGCTGAAGCATACGCTCTGCCATCATACGCCCGACGGTCCGCGCTTGGGGCACGCGTCGGTCACGATCACCCGCTTCCCGCCGGCGCGACCGGCGTCGCCCGAAGGAAAACCGAATCACGGTCTTGCCTGAAGACGGTCTTTCCAACTCGGTCCGGGCTGTGTTATGATCGCAAACAGCGAGAGCGAGATGAAAGTTAAAAGTTAATTGACTGATCGGTGGAGGAGCAGATGGTGAACATGCAGGAACCGCCCCAGCCTGATTTTACAACGTACCCTCCCGCCCCGCGGATTGCGGACGGCCTGTCCAAGCTCGCCAAGGTCATCCGCCAACAGGCGTGGAGCGAGGCGTGGGGCCACGGTCTGACGCCCACCCAGGGCCAGATCCTGCTGTCGTTGATCCACCACCCGGAGAAACGGAAGACGTTGCCGGAACTCGCCGCCGATCTCGGCGTGAGCAAGGTGACGGCCTGCCTGACCATCCAGGTGCTGGCCCGCAAGCGGCTCGTTCGGAAAGAACGGCGGAGGCGGGTGCTCGACAAGCTCTACGTGAAGCTCACGCCCAAGGGGGAGGAGGCGGCCAACGAGGCCTCCAAGTGGACGGAGCTGCTCGTGCCGATCATCCAGACGCTCCCGCCTGCCCAGCAGGTCGATCTGCACCGCGCGCTCGTCCGGCTCATCGTGGCGCTGCAGGAGCGCAAGGAGATCGCCGTCAGCCAGATGTGCGTCACCTGCACCTATTTCCGGGCCAACGTCCATGAGAATCCCGCCGCGCCGCATCACTGCGAGCTCGTGGGCGCGCCGTTCGGCGACGGGCAGATCCGCCTGAACTGCCCGGACCATCAGAAGGCCCCGACCCTCATCCAGCTCGAACGCTGGCGCACCGCCCAACACGCCTAGAAAGGGAACCGGCTCCGGTCTGAAACGCATCGCCGCTGATCATTGACCGTTCCCCCCAGCCAGTATTCGTTTCGATACATCACCGTATCCCGCTCGATACACAGTCCCGGTCTTTCCAAAGATCGTTCCCTGCGCTAAGTGTATGATTATGCTCATTCGACGGTTCGCACGGGTCTTGCTCTCTCTTTCTAAATGTAGGAGTGTCAAATTCGTGAATTAAATATCGAGGGGATGCCATGGGACTGGGAAGAGTGTTGGTGGTCGATGATGAGGCAGTTATCAGGAAGTCGCTCTGTTTGATCCTGGCAAAGGCGGGCTATGATGTGGTCGAAGCCGAAGACGGAGAGAAGGGGGTTGCGGCCATCCAAAAATCGGAGGAGAATGCCCGGTTGGTGGATGTCATCATCTGCGATCTGTGTATGCCCCAAATGAATGGGATGGAGGCCATCGCGTATTTTCATTCGCAGTTCCCCTCTGTTCCTGTAATCGTGCTGACCGGGACGCCGGATCTCCTCAACGCGGAGAAATTGAAGACGGAGCAAGGCGTGGCGGATTACTTGGTGAAACCGGTCCAGACGAAACAGCTCACGGCAGCAATCCATAAGGCATCGTTTCAAAAAGCGGTGAAGGGGCACGACTTTTTCGCCGCGTAAAGGAAGCGGCATTCCCAGTCGAAGCAGGGTAATGCAGAGCTGTTCTTTCTCTCCTAATTGCGTTAGACTACCCCTCCCACTCTGGAAGTAATGTCATGCCGCCATGCCTTAATTAGGATGCCACTATGATTTATGACCTGCTGGTTGTCGGGGCAGGGCCCGCGGGATTAAGCGCGGCCTGTCATGCCCAGAAAGAAGGCCTGAGCGTCCTCATTCTCGAAGCGGGCGAGCTTGCCAACACGATTTTCGACTATCAGAAGCAAAAACACGTCATGGCGGAGCCCAGCAGGATTCCGTTACGCAGCGACCTGCCGTTTGAAGCCGGACCTCGCGAGCAAGTCCTTCGGACCTGGCACGATGCAGTCGGGAAATTCCAGGTTCGGATCAATCGTCCGGAGAAAGTCCAGGAGGTCTTCAAGAAGGACGCCGTTTTCCATATCAGGTCCGATAAGGCTAACTATCAAGCCAGGCATGTTATTCTCGCTATCGGCGTTCAGGGAAATCCCAGCCGGCTTGTCAAGCCAGGGGAAGACCTCCCGCACGTGACCTATAAAATGGCCGATCCATTCATCTATGAAGATCTGGACATCATGATGGTCGGCGCCGGCGACGCTGCGATCGAAGGGGTCCTGGCGTTGTCGAAGAAGAATCGGGTCAGCGTGTGCAACCGCAGTAAGGAGTTTTATCGGCTCAAGGACGCGCTGGATCGCCAGATCAACGACAAGGTCGAGGCTCGGAAGGTGGCAGCCTATCACGGCGCTGTCGTCGAGCGCTTCGAGCAAGGGGAAACGCTGTTGTCGCTTCCTGATGGAGTGGTCAAGGTGAAATCCGATCTGGTGGTCATCCGCATCGGAGCCGCCTTGCCCCGGCCGTTCTTGGAGCAATGTGGGGTGACCTTCGCCTCCAAGGACCGCAACGCGCCGCCCATCATTTCCGAGCATTACGAATCGCGCGTTCCCGGCCTTTACGTCATCGGGGCGGCGGCCGGGTATCCCCTCATCAAAGAGGGGATCAACCAAGGCTACGAGGTGATTGAGCACATCCTGGGACGCCAGATCGAGCCGGTAGAGGAGCCGCACCTCCAGGAAAGACTACAATTCCTCAAGGGAAGCACCAATGAGCGCTTGGACTATATAGCCCGGACCATCCCGCTGCTGGCCAAGGTCCCGAAACAGCCCCTCCGGGAGTTGCTCCTTCAAGCGACCGTGCATCGAGTGCCTGCCTGGCAAGACGTCTTTAAAGAGAATGACTTCACCAATAGCCTGTACCTGATTTTGGAAGGGGAGGTGGGGATCACGTTTTCATGGCGTCCCAATGGGTCCCCTGTGCTTCTAAAACGAGGCGCGTTTTTCGGCGAGATGAGCATGCTCTCTGGCCGCCGAAGATCTGGCACGGTCACGACTGTCACGGAGACCACGCTGCTCGAAGTACCGCGTAAAACCATGCTCCGGCTGATGGCGGGCGAACCGTCGGTTAAGCGATACCTGAACCAGACGTTCATCGCGCGAGCTCTTCAAACCTATCTCCTTCGTGACTGCGATGAAAAATCGGTGCAAGGTTTAGCTCAGCGCGCCGAGATCAAGTCCTTCAAGAAGGATGAAACCATTTTCAAGGAGGGCGATAGCGGAGATGCCTTTTACCTGATCCTCTCTGGCTCGGTCAAGATCTCCAAGCTGGAGAGGGGCAGGGAACTCGTGCTGAAATACCTCCCGGCCGGCGATTATTTTGGAGAAATAGCCTTGCTCACTCCCCAAAGCTCGCAACGAACCGCTACCGTGACGGCGACTACCCCAACCGAAGTCATTCTGTTAAGAAAGGATAATTTCGATCTCATGCTGGAGTTTTTCCCTGAACTCGGGAGGATCCTCCACCAAACCATGGAACACCGGCTCATCGAGAATCAGGCCTTGCAGTTGATGACTTCGACGGGGACAGGCCATCTTGGCGAACTATTGAAGGAGGGCGTCTTTGAGGGAACCGATGTCCTGCTGATTGACGAAAGCAAGTGCGTTCGGTGCGATAACTGTGTGACGGCCTGCGCGGCGACGCACAACGGCCAGACGCGTCTGTACCGCCAAGAGGGAGTCCTTTTCGGGACTCTGCGGGTTCCCACCTCTTGTCGCCATTGCGAAAATCCTCTCTGCCTCACCGATTGCCCCCCGGGCGATGCGATCCGCCGGGGTCTCACAGGCGAGGTCTACGTGGATGAGGCCAGATGTATCGGGTGTGGCAACTGCGCGATGAATTGCCCCTATGGCGTGATCTTCATGATGCATCAGAAGCCTAAGACCGGCGCGTTGGGGCGCCTCCTGGGTCTGATCGGTCTCGCGTCTGCGGAGACGACCTCGGATGCGCAGCCGACCACGGCGGTGAAGTGTGATCTGTGCCGGAACGATTCCGCTGGGCCGGCTTGCGTGCGAAGCTGCCCAACCGGCGCGGCGCTCCGGGTCAATCCTGCAGAATTCTTTGATCAGATCAAAGTTGTCAGGGGCTAATCGGGAAGGTGATCGCACAACCGAAAGTACCAACGGTTCTCTGGGCACGGTGCAAGGGACGTTACTGACATACGGGAACAAGCGTTATCTGTGGGGCGCGGTGATCGGAGCGGTTGCCCTCCTCCTCAGCTACGCCTATTACGCCCGAACCACAATTCCTTCGGGGGGTACTGTCTGGGGTCTCGTTTACGGATGGATCGGGTTGATCGCGATCCTCGTGCTCATGTTCCTGGGCATTCGGAAGCGCTGGTATTTCTCCCGCCTCGGCACGCTTCAGGGCTGGACGAGTGCCCACGTGTACCTCGGACTGCTGATTCTCCTGATCGTCCCTATGCATACGGGTTTTCAATTTGGATGGAACGTTCATGCCCTCGCCTATGTTCTGCTGGTAGTCGCGATGCTCAGCGGGGTTGTGGGGCTCTTCATCTATCTTACGGTTCCGGCAATCCTTACCACGCATGAGAGCGGCATGCTCCCGGACATGCTTGAGGCGGAGATCAATCAGATTCTCAAAGGGATGAAACAACTCGCCGCCGCCAAGCCCGGCATCTTTCAATCCCTCTATCAGGAAGAAGCCCGTCGGTGCCGCGGACTCCAGTCGCAAGGATGGCGCATCCTGTTTACGCCTATTGACCCCAATGCCATCTTGGCCCAGCGGACGCATGACCTGCATAACCTCCTTGCGGAGATCCCGGCGACCGATCAGGAAGGCTTTTCGAGGTTTGCCGGCCTGGTCTTGCGGAAGACCGAACTGGAAGCCTATCTGGCGGGCCAGATGCGATTGAAGAATGCGCTCCAGGCCTGGTTGTACGTGCATGTGCCTGCCTCGATCGCCATGGTAGCGGCGGTGGGCGTCCACCTCCTTGTGGTTTTGTACTACTAGCCGAGCGCCACATGCCATTTGTGATCATCGTTAAGAAGAAGCTGGGGCCGAGCGGCGAGAAAATCGAGACGACCGAACTCTCCGGCACGACCCTCCGCATCGGCCGGGGGACTAACAACGACCTGCGCCTGGACGATCATTCGGTCCATCTCCAGCACGCCGTCATTCAAGAAGAGGACGAACGCTACGTACTCCATGACCCCAATATCCTGAACCTTACGTGGGTGGACGACATGCCGGCCAAGGATGTCGTCCTACCCGAGACCGGTACGATCCGAATCGGACCCTACACCCTTCGGTTTGCCCGGCCGACTCCGACCGCACCGTTCACGATCGAGTACGAAGTCCTTGCGGATGTCGAGCGCACGGTCGAGCGAGCGACGCAAGAAACCTCGGCTGAGTCTCCGGACCCGTCTTCAGAAGCGGTCGCAGAAGCGCCGGGCGCCCCCGCTGCTCCTGAAACGTCGGGGAAGGCGGATGCTCCGCCACCACCGGCGGCCCTGGGAGGGCTTCCGCCCTCGCCGCCCTCCAAGATGCGCGATGAGAAAGTTCACTTGGTCACGGCCTACAACCTTCAGGGACGGTACATCAATAAAACTACGATTACCGTTTTGGCCGTGCTGGTGGTGTTGGGCGGAAGCGCCTTGGTCTTTGCGCTTGGGAAGCACTGGGTGTTCATGCCCGGCTCGATTTCCATGAAACATCGGCTCTTTGCCAACGATTGCGCGCGCTGTCATGCGGCCTGGAAACCGGTTCTCGCGGGGGTACCGGACAAAACCTGTCTGAGCTGCCACAGTGGGCCTCCGCATTTTAGCGAGCGCGCACTCAGCCCGGCACCACAATGCGCCAACTGTCACGTCGAGCACAGGGGCCAAGCGGTTCTGACTGCTCTGTTCGATTCGGCCTGCGTTCAATGCCACGTGGAGCTCAAGGTCAAGGAGGCCCGCATACCGATTGCAACGGCGATCCATAGCTTCACGGCTGACCATCCCGAATTTGCGATTACGGTGTCAGGTCCGGGGCAAGCCGCCGTTCAACGGGTGCGACTCAACGAGGGCGAGCGCGCGGTGGATACCGCGGCCATCAAGTTGAACCACCAACTCCATCTGAAGCCAGGCTTCATGGGCCCCAATGGTCCGGAGCAACTGTCCTGCGCCAGCTGTCATCGGGCCGACCCGCAAGGGGCCCACATGCGTCCGGTGAATTATGAAAAGGATTGCATGCGGTGTCATCGTCTTGATTTCGATGAACGCATGCCAGGGAAGGCTGTTCCGCACGGTCAATCCCTCGAGGAGGTGGATCGGTTCCTTCGCGCGACGTACGCGGAATACTACCTTCTTCAACACCAGTCTGAACTGAAGGCCCGAGGGCCGGCAAGACGGCTGCCCGGCGTGCCCAGGCCTGAAGAGGAAATATGGATCAGCGGAATGGTGGAAGAGTCGGAACGGCTGCTTATGGGCCCCCCTGGTTCAAAGACGAAAAAAGGCAAGTGCGCGCTCTGTCATGTGCTGGACCGCACTGGCGGGGCTTCTCAGTCAGCGCAAGCCGGTGGAACGCAGACCAACCTTCGGGTCTCGGAATTCCGGATGCTGTTCCCGATGGTCGCGAAGACCGCCATGCCGGAGCGGTGGTTACCGTATAGCGTCTTCGATCATAAGGCCCATAACATACTCACGTGTGTCGCCTGCCACGAAGCGGCTCCCCGCAGCGAACGAACCAAGGACGTTCTGCTGCCCGGCATCACGTCCTGCCGGAGTTGTCATTTCGAGCCAGGGGGGGCGCGCATGCAATGCCTGACGTGTCACGTCTATCACGATAAGACCCAGGCGCAGAAGCCTGGCGATCAGCCGTACACCATCGAACAGTTCAAGAAAGGGCGGGCGTCGCCGCTGTCTGCCCCTGCGAACCTTTCTTCGCCATAAGGAGAGGGCATTATGACCAGCAAAGTTTTGGCGTGGGCCGCGGTCCTTGCAGCGATCGCGGTGCTGGCTAGCAGCCGGAGCGTCTCCGCCGTCGAGAAGGGTTCCGAAACTCCGAGGGGCATTCCCCCAAGAATTGTGGCTGATTATTTGCATGCCGTGATCATGGCTCACCGGAATTTTTATACAACCCACATCGTCAACCGGCTGCTACAAGAGGGGATTATTGACACAACGGAAGACTGGCGGGCAAGGAATACCTTACCGTTACCCGTCCAGTTCCTGAAAGAAACGAGCGAGATGGCCGAATTGACCGGCACGAAGCTCCGGTACCACCTGATCAGTCAGTGGCCGATCAACAAGGCCAATGAGCCAGCCACTGAATTCGAGCGGCGAGGCCTTGAAGAGGTTCAGAAGCACCCAGACAGGCCCTATACCGGCATCATCGGTAGCGGGAGGGAGCAGTTTTTTGGAGCGGTCTACCCCGATCGGGCTGTTACGCAGGTATGTGTCGGGTGCCACAACTATCATCCCAACAGTCCGAAGTCGGATTTCCAATTAGATGATGTCATGGGAGGGCTTGTGATCATTTTTCCGCTGAATCACTAAGCGGATGGAGAGGACGGCAATGTTTCGAAGCTGGACGGCGAGAGGTGCTGATACTCAGCGGTCGGCGCTCTCTGATGAAGAGCGCCGACCGGTGTGACTGCTCGGTATGGCTCGCGTGTTCTTTAAAATAGCACGTGCTGCAGGCCAGTTAGACACCACAGATCGCAGATGGCCGCGGCCTCGGTCTCATCCACCGCCCGACCCCGTCATTTCCACAACAAGCATTTCCCCCTTCATGGAGTGGTGCATGTCGCACCAAAATGCAAACGACTGGCTGCCCTCCATGCGGGGCAGGGTGAATGTAAGCGTCATCGTTTTTCCCGCGTCCACCCGATATACGTGCGGCCCCTTTTCCTTCGCAACGGAGCCACCCGTCACCGCGACTTTCGTACTATCCTCGAACAGCGAGGAATTGAACCCGTGCGTGATGCTGTCCTCATTGCGGACGACGATCTCGGTCGGAAGTCCGGTAATAGTGTAGCCGGTGAGCACCTTCGCCGTCCCCCCCTTGATCACGACCTCGATCTTCTTGGTGCCTTCGGCGGCTTGGACCGCCAGGGTGACCAGCCCCAGCAACACGCCCACGGAAAGCGAGATAAGGACGAATAGCGGTTTAGGTAAAAATCCCCGAGTCCTCATAGCGTATGTCCCTCCTTGTATGCTATGTGCTTACCTCATCAGGCTTAGAAGAAATGCCTGATCACAGGGCTCCTTTTTTGCATACTCCGTTATCTTTGTCAAGCCGATATTCACCTCCCGGTAGTGGATAGAATTTATTGACACCTCTGTGGTAGGATCGCGTACGCCTGACGACCGAGAGTCCCCCTGGACAGCCCCGTAATGACAACAAAAAACGCAGCTGGACTGATCGGCATCAGCATCCTTTTTGTGTTGGGCGTCTTCATCGCGTGGCCTGCGTGGTATACCGAGTCATTCGCTGAAAACAAGGATCCGGCAGTCTCGGAGAAGACCGACTCCGATGATCTCTACCTGTATATGGGTGCGTCCTCTTGTAGCGGGAGCAACTGCCACGGAAACAGTACGGCGCGTACCAACCTCCGCATTGGGCAGAATGAGTTTTATATTTGGTCGCAGAAAGACAAGCACGCCAGGGCCTATGAAGTCCTCACGAACGCAGACGCCAAGATCATTGCCGGGAACCTGAAGATTGCCAAACCGGAAGAAAGTGAGCGTTGTCTTGCCTGCCATGCGGTACCGGTCGGTCCTGACCACCAAGGCGACTTCTACGACCTAATGGAAGGGGTCAGTTGCGAAGCCTGTCATGGTCCAGCGGGGCAATGGCTCAACCCTCATATCCGGCCTGGCTTTGACCGGCAAAAGGCGACGTCCCTTGGGATGTACAATACGAAAGACTTGGTCAAACGCGCTGAGAAGTGCCTTGAATGCCATGCAGGGGCGGATGGAAAGGACGTGACTCACGAGCTTATCGGAGCGGGCCACCCGCGGTTGACTTTCGAGATCGACAGCTATACCTATGCGATGCCGACCCATTGGCAGCCTCCCAAAGAGAAAAAGGACCGCGCATGGCTCAGTACCAGGGTATGGGCGATCGGTCAGGCCGCGGCGTTCCGAAACCAGATACAGCGTTTGGCAGCGAGCCGACGTACCGGTGCCGGGCTCTGGCCGGACTTCACCCATTTCGACTGCTTTGCATGCCATCACGCGGTAATCGATCGCTTGCGCGGCACCACAGAGAAGGAAAAGATGGAGCAGAAATGGCGGAGAAGAGATTACGACGGCAAGCCCGGTCGGCTCGTATGGAATGCCTCAAGTCACGCGATTTTTCGTCATGTCGTGAATCTGGCCGCTTCAGAGGAAGGAAAATACCTCGAGCAATTAATGAAGACGTTTCATGAGGGGTTGACGGGGAAGGAAAGCTCCCGCCAATCGTTTAATGCGGTCTTCAATAAGCTTTCCACACTCTCCGACAAATTGGTTTCCCAAGTTGCCCAGTACACTTTCACGCAGCAAGGCGTCCTGTCACTGATGAAAAACATCTCGGGCGATGGCCATCGTTTCACGGCATCCGGTTTTCTAGCCGCCGAGCAGGCCGTGCTTGCTCTCGCAAGTCTGTATGATGCGTACCTGGAAACCGCCGGGGCGATGCCTGAGTCCAAAACGATCAAAGACACGATCGACGCGCTGCATAAGGAGATTCAGAATGGGCGGGCCTTTGACCCCGCGGAGTTTGAAGCGACGATGAACAAGTTGCATGAACTCTTGTCGAAAACATAGCGCCGTCTGCCTCACCGCATCCCGCCCCAGCGAAAGCCCTTCACGTCCTTGATCTGCGGCTGGGGCCGCGGCGCGGCGTCGGGCTTCTCCAACAGCAGCACCTTGAAGTCCCCCAGCCCGAACCAGGCCGGGTCCGAAATTTCATGATAGTGGTGGCCGAGCAGCCGCGGCAGCATGTCGCCGAGCGTCTGCTTGAATTCCGCCTCCGTATAGGCACGGATAGCGAACGGTTTGCCTTCGGCCTCGCAGAACCGCCGGATCGCGTAGGCGGCACCCGTGCAGAGCACGCGCGTGTCGGGCTTGATGCCGAGGAACTGCGGCAGCGCGCCGTACTTTTCCTGAAAGCCCAGCCAGCGCGCGGCCTGCCGGAGGTGGCCGAAATGCGTCTCGTATTCCGTATGCCCCGGCAGTTTCACCGGCGCCGGCCACCCCTCCTCGATGCCGAACTCCACGAGGAAGGCGTGCCCGCCCGGTTTGAGCACGCGCCAGACTTCCCGGAGAAAACGCAACGGCCCCAAGTTAAAGATGAACTCCGCCGGGATGTCCTTGCCCAGAGAGAGCCCCGCCCGCCGGATCCATTCCAGCGCTTCCTGGTGCAGGGGTCGGTCCCCTTGGCCGGATTCCGCTTCCTGCCGGGACAGCTTGACCGGCGTCATGTCGGCCATGTTCTCGTTGTCCACGATCAGGTCCACGCTGGCGTCTTTCAACGGGAGCCATTCGCCGTTGGCCTGCACGCCGCCGCTGGCCCACCCGCCTTCCTTGCCCAGCGCGAGCTGGGATTCCAGGAACGGGCGGGTGATGTCGATGAAGGCGTACCGGACTCCCTCGCGCTCCTCCGGAGCGAGTCCCTTGCCCAGTTCGCGCGCCACGTAGCCGAGGCCGCCGCCGACTTCCACGATGGTGCGGGGCTTGCGCGTCCACCAGCCCAGCTTCCGGAAATTGTGGGCGAGCAGGCGCCCATAGGTAAGACCTGCGAGCGCCTCGGTCGGCTCCCGGAACAGGTGCGACACGGTCGTTTCAATCACATCGAAATGGTCTTTTTGCGTCGCGATGTCGTGTATGTGAAAGGCCGAGAGGCGGCCTTCGCCCTCGAACTCCGTCGAGCCAGACCATCCTTCGCGAATCTTCAAGAGCAACAGGCCCCAGCGGGCGTCGCCGCGATCTTTCGCCGGGACTTCCGCGCCATAGTAGCAGAGGGCGTAGCGGGGCAAGGACCAGTGTTCGAGGCACCAGCGGCCTGTCGCGCCGTCGGCCCCGCAGGCCAGGCTGCCGAACTTCGCGAGCAGTGAGCCGACCGTGGCCTGGCCGTCCATCGCGGAGAGCAACGCGGCGCCCGTGCGGTTGACGCGCACCAGCGGAATGGCGTCGTCGAGCGTGGGGAGCCACCATTCGTCGTCCGCGTGCTGGTACACCACCATGTCCGGCATCCGCCAGGCGCGGAGCGCCTGCACGTCATCCGTCAGCGCGAGCGGGTCCACTACTCCTCCCACAGCGGCGCGGTGACCGAGTAGGCCGGGTCGTCGAGGTCCTCGATGTACGGTTGGTCGGCCTGCCCGTCAAAATAATATTTGGAGGAGAGGCGGGTGAGAAACTGGTCGGGCGTGAGGCGCCCCGCCAGGCGAGCATGCTCGTGCGGGCGCAGGGCCAGAAGGACGTACCGGATGAAATGCGGCTGGCAGAAGGCGAAGGTCCCTTCCGACTCGTCCAGGACGAGGTCCGCGGGATTCGCGCAGAGGGCGCAGGACGCGGCCTGCCACGCGGCGGTCGGCGGCTGCTTCTTCCGGATCGCCAGCGCCAATTCTGCGGGAGATAGGCGGCGGGCGGCGAACGCGGTCACGTGGTCGGGACACAGCGCGAACCGGCCGACTGGGGTCGCGACCGTCTCGATCCGCTCGGCCTCGCAGACCGCGCACGTCGGTTTGCCTTTGCGGGATTCAATCGAAATCAGCGCCATGGATCACAGGATAGAAACCGTCCGGAAGGCTGTCAAGATTTCCAGTTTTCATGCACCCCGGCCTATGCTATCCTGAAAGACCTCGAAGGCTGTTTGCGGGGTGGGGTTCATGTCGGAAGTCATCGGCTGGAACGTGTTCGGCGTGGCGGTGGCCGTGCTCGGAATCGTGATCGCCTACGTGATGCACGTGAAGAAAAAGTCCGCCGAGCCTCCCAAGGACTGACCGGACGCTAGAAATCCACTTGCAGGTCCCCGACCTCTTCGAGCGTTTTCCTGATCCCCCGGTTCTTCATTGTCTCGTAGACCTTCTTCAGGAACGCGGTGTCCTCGTGGGTTATCACGCCGCGGAAGTCCACCTCGTCCCAATGAACGATGATCTTGAGGTAGGGGAGCTCTCCCTTCCGGCCCGGCACGACCCATTTCACCTGATGCAGGTCGCCCCATTCCCCTCCCGGATGGTGCTTGTCCCAGAAGCTGTGCGGCCCTTCGAATATCGGGGGCCAGAGGCCCTTCATCTTTTCGTGATCGCGCAACTTCACCATGGCGGCGAAATTATACCCGATGCAGGCTGAAGCGCGCCAGACCGCTCCCGCGGCCTTCACCCGCAGCCTGGGCCTGCTCGACGCCACCATGATCGTCGTCGGGTCTATGGTAGGCTCCGGCATCTTCATCGTCTCGGCCGACATCGCGCGGCTGGTCCAGAGCCCCGGCCTCCTACTGGTGGTCTGGCTCGTCACGGGCTTCATGACTGTGGCCGGCGCGCTCTGTTACGGGGAACTGGCGGCGGCGATGCCCGCGGCCGGCGGCCAGTACGTCTACCTGCGCGAGGCGCTCGGGCCGCTCTGGGGCTTTCTTTACGGCTGGACCCAGTTGCTGGTGATCCAGACGGCCACCATCGCCGCCGTGGCGATCGCGTTCGCCAAGTTCACCGGCGTGCTGGTGCCCTGGTTCTCGCCGGCGTCCTGGCTCTGGGAGATCGGCACGTTCGGGCCCTATCACCTGTGGTTCGGGGAGCTTGGCCCTTACAGGGTCGGGCTGAACCGGCAAAATCTTCTGGCCATCCTGTCCATCGTGGTCCTGACGTGGGTCAACCTGCGCGGCATTCATATCGGCGCGCTGGTGCAGAACATCTTCACGCTGACCAAGATGGGCGCGCTGGTCGGCGTGATCGCGCTGGGATTCCTGTTCGCCACGGACTCGGCGCTCACGGCGAACTTCGGACAGTTCTGGGGAAGCGGCGTCGGCGCCGATTGGGCGGGCGTGGTGACGCTGATTGCCGTGGCGATGGTGGGCGCGCTCTTCGCCGCCGATGCCTGGAACAACGTGACGTTCGTGGCGGGGGAAGTGAAAGGGCCGGAGCGGACCCTACCGCGCTCGCTGGCCCTCGGCACCGGCCTGGTAATCGCGATCTATTTCCTGGCCAACCTGGCCTACCTCTGCGTGCTGCCGCTCGCGGGCGCGCACGATGGCGCGACCGCGCTGGACCGCGGGATCCAGTTCGCCGCGGAGGACCGCGTCGCCACTGCCGTGGCCGAGGTTGCCTTCGGGCCGGGCGGCGGCGTCCTCATGGCGCTGGCCGTCATGGTCTCTACCTTCGGCTGCAACAACGGCCTGATCTTCGCCGGCGCCCGCATCTACTATGCGATGGCGGGGGACCGCCTGTTCTTCGCGGGCGTGGGCGCGCTGAATCGCCATCTGTCTCCTGCCCCGGCGCTGCTGGTGCAGGGCGCATGGGCTGCCCTCCTGTGCCTGTCCGGCACCTACGGGCAGTTGCTGGACTTTCTGATCTTCTCCGTGCTGTTATTTTACATCCTGACGATCGGCGGGATCTTCGTGCTGCGCCGGACCAGGCCCGCGATGGCGCGTCCCTATAAGACGTGGGGCTACCCCGTCCTGCCGGCCGTTTATATCGTGATGGCGCTGTTCATTGAGATCCAATTGCTGCGGTACAAGCCGCAATATACCTGGCCCGGCCTGCTCATTGTCCTGCTGGGCATGCCCGTGTACTGGGTCTGGAGAAAGACGACGGAGAAATGAGCAAGCTCCCCAAAGCGCTGCTCTGCTGGAGCAGCGGCAAAGACAGTGCGTGGACGCTGCATGCCCTGCGGCAGCAGCGGGAAGTGGAAGTCGTCGGCCTGCTGACGACCATCAATCAAGCCCACAAACGTGTGGCCATGCATGCCGTCCGTGTGGCTCTGCTCGAAGCGCAAGCAGACGCGGCGGGGCTGCCGCTCTGGCCGGTGCCGATTCCGAGCCCCTGCAGCAACCAGGAATATGAGGCCGCGATGGGCGAAGCGGTGAAGAAGGCGCTCGCCGCGGGCATCACGAGAATGGCGTTCGGCGATCTCTTTCTCGAAGACGTGCGCCGCTACCGGGAGACGCAGCTTGCCGGCACCGGCCTGACGCCGATCTTTCCGATCTGGGGCCTGCCGACAGATGCGCTCGCGCGGGACATGGTCGCGGCGGGTCTACGGGCGCGCCTCACCTGTGTGGACCCGAAGCAGTTGCCGGCGTCCTTCGCGGGGCGCGACTTCGACGCGGCGCTGCTCGCCGACTTGCCACCGTCCGTGGACCCCTGCGGCGAGCGCGGCGAGTTTCACACCTTTGCCTACGACGGTCCGATGTTCCGCCGCTCCCTGTCCATCACAAACGGCGAGATCGTCACCCGCGACGGTTTCGTCTTCGCAGACCTGCTCATGTCGCAAGGGGCCTGAAACCGCCGTGAAGCGGCTGTTGCTTGCCGTTTGGGCGGTGGCGTGGGCTGTCTTGCTCGTCGTGGGTTGGTTCGCAGGTTCGGCCCACTCGCGAGAGGGGAAGCAGCCGTCCGAATTTCATTTCGCGCTGCTCGGCGACGTGCCCTATTCCACGGCCGATGAAGAGCGGTTCCTGGACATGCTCAAGGACATCAATGCCGACCGGACTCTGGCCTTCGTCGTGCACGACGGCGACTTCAAGGACGGCCACAGTCTCTGTACGGATGAACTCTTCCGGCGGCGGCTCGATCAATTCCAAGGCATGGAGCATCCCCTGGTCTTTATTTTCGGCGACAATGAATGGACGGATTGCCGTCGCGAGGAGGCCGGCCGGTACGATCCGCTCGAGCGGCTGGACAAGCTGCGGGAACTGTTCGCGTCGGGCCGTGAGAGCTTGGGCAAACGGACGCTCCCGCTGAGCCGCCAGAGCGACGATCCACGCTATCGGAAATTCCGCGAGAACGTCCGCTGGTCCTATGGGGACGTGCTCTTCGTCGGATTGAACATCCCCGGCAGCTACAACAACGTTGCGCAAAAGCAGGAGTACAAGGAGCGGAACACGGCGAATGGGGCGTGGCTCAAAGAATCCTTCCGGTCAGCCGCGACGAGCGGCGCGCGCGGGGTGATGGTCATCATCCACGCCAACCCGAATTTTCACTCTCCCGACACGTCACGCAAACGCAATCCGTACCGTCCGTTCCTGAGCGCGTTGGAGCGCGAGGTCCGGGCCTTCGGCAAGCCGGTGGTGCTGGTCCATGGCGACACTCATGAGTTCCGTATCGACAAGCCGTTGCGCGACTCGAAAACCGGCCAGCCAATCGACAATTTGACAAGGGTGGAGACCTTCGGCGCGCCCGATGTCCGCTGGATCAAAGGGACGGTGGATGTCCGGGACCCGAGCCTGTTCCGGTTCACCCCGATGGATCAGGAGAACCGATCGCCCACGGTCGGCTTACTGACTCCATCCCAGTAGCCGGCGCACATGCGCGCGGTGGTGTGGCGGATGGCGAAGCGGCCGTCGGGCACGAGCACGAGCGCGCCGGCCGCGCCTTGGACGCGTTTGACCAATCGGTCCAACGTCCGTCGCGTCGCCGTCGCTGGACTGACTCCCATCGCCAACTGGTCCGCGATTTCCTTGGCGACTGCGATGCGGATGATGGATTCGCCGAGGCCGGTCATGGTGACGGCGCCGGCGTCGTTGTCCGCGTAGACCCCACATCCGATCAACGGCGAATCGCCCACGCGTCCCGGCAGCATAAAGGGAGTGCCGCCGGTCGAGGCGCCGGCCGCGACGTTGCCCGCCCGATCCAACGCCACCGCCCCCACGGTCTCCAGCCCCAGCATTTCTTTATAGAGCCTGAGCGTCAGGCGTTGCGTGGGCGTCGCCGGTTTTCTGTTGTGTGTGGACGTTCCTGTTGTCCTTGAAGCGTGAGGCGGGCGTTCCAGCTTACAGTGCCGGGCGAAGCCGGTCGCATGTTCGCCGATCAGGAGGACGTGCGCCGTTTCTTGCATCACGAGGCGGGCCGCACTGATCGGGTGTCGCACCGCTTCGATGCCCGCCACCGCACCGGCTCTCAGCCGGCGCCCTTCCATAATGGAGGCATCCATGCGACGCACGCCGTCCAGTTGGAGACGCGCGCCGATCCCGGCATTAAAGAGGCCGGAGTCCTCCATGACTGTAATGGTGGCTTCCACCGCGGCCGTGGCATTGCCTCCGCGCCGCAGCAAGGCATGCCCCGTCGCCAGAGCCTCGGCCAGACAAGCAAGTTGGGCGACCGTGACGACTCGCGCGCCCGCGCCCCCGTGGGCCAGGAGCAGCGGTTTGGAGGGATGCGCCCTCACTCAGACGTTCTTTTCGGGGATTGCGGAGAGACGGGCGCGATAGCGCGCGATGAGGTAGCGCTGCAGCCACATCCCGCCGGCCACGAGCGCGACGACGAAGACCACAAGCGCGACCAGACGGCCGTCGCCGGCGCCTTCCTGCGCGTACACCTTGCCGTCGGCGCCTTTGACGATCACCATGTCCTGCTGATGCCGGTGGACTGTGCCGGAGGGATCGCCCAGGTTAAGCCACTCCTTGCAAAGCCGCACGGGATCCTTCTCGCCGACCGGCTTGTACCAGGCCATACGGAGGCACACGTCGTGGACGGGATCGAAGAAGTCCCGCTCCGCGAAGATCCGGTCGAGGTCCACGCCGCTGCCCCAGAGGACCAGGAGGAAGAGGGCGTTGACCCCGATGATGAAGCCGATGGTGAGGCGGAAGGTGAAGCGCTTGACCCGATCCGTGGTCCGCTGCTCCGAGACGGTCTGCTCCGCCGAAGCCATCGCCATCGCGAAAGTCCTACGAAACGATCTCCGTCCCGATGCCCTTGTCCGTGAAAATCTCCAGGAGGATCGCGTGCGGCGTGCGGCCGTCGATCACGTGCGCCTTCTTGACGCCTCCTTCGAGCGCGTTCAGGCAGGACTGGACCTTGGGGAGCATCCCTTCGCTGATCGTGCCCTTCTTGACCATCCGGGCCATGTCCTTGCGCGCCAGCGTGGAAAGAAGCTTGCCGTCCTCGTCTTTGATGCCCCGGACGTCCGTCAGGACGATGAGTTTCTCCGCTCCCAACGCGGCGGCGACCGCGCCGGCGACCAGGTCGGCATTGATGTTGTACGTGCGCCCGTCCCTGCCGATGCCCATGGGAGCGATGACGGGGATGGCGTTGGTGGCCTGGAGGTTTTTTAAGATGGACGAGTCCACTGCCTGAACGTCGCCGACGAGCCCGTAGTCCTCATCTTCGGCCCAATCACCGAGGTCCGCCCCGAGCTTCTTGGCCCAATCGGCTTTCGTGAAGGGCTTGGCCTGGATCAGCCCGCCGTCCTTGCCGCTCAGACCGACGGCCTTGGCCCCGTGCCGGCTGATCAGCGACGCGATCTCCTTGTTGATGGTCCCGCCGAGGACCATTTCGACGACTTCCATCGTGGCCGCGTCGGTGACGCGGACGCCTTGGCGGAACTTGGGCTCGATGGCCAGCCGCTTGAGCATCTGGTCGATCTGCGGCCCGCCTCCATGGACGATGACCGGGTTCAGCCCGACGTACTTCATGAGCACGACGTCGGTGGCGAAGCCGTCCTTCAACGCCGGGTCGGTCATGGCCTTGCCGCCGTATTTCAGCACGACGGTCTTCCCGGCGAAGGCCCGGATATAGGGCAGGGCCTCGACCAGCACGTTCGCTTTCTTGATCAATTCGTCCATGCGCGCCCTCGATTATAAAATGTATCGGCTCAGGTCCTGGTCCTTGACGATGTCTTTGAGGCGATCCTTCACGGCCCGCGCGTCGATCGTCAGCTTCTTCTCGGTCAGCTCCGGTGCCTCGAAGGAGATCTCCTCCAGGAGCCGCTCCATGATCGTGAAGAGCCGGCGCGCGCCGATGTTCTCCGAGCGCTCGTTGACCTGGACGGCGGTCGCCGCGATCTCCTCGATGCCCTCGCGGGTGAAGTCCAGCGTCACGCCCTCCGTCTCGAGCAGGGCCGTATACTGCTTGAGCAGCGCGTTCTGCGGCTCCGTCAGGATGCGGATGAAGTCGTCCTTCGTCAGGGGCTCCAGCTCGACCCGGATGGGGAAGCGGCCCTGCAGTTCCGGGATCAGGTCCGAGGGCTTGGCCACATGGAACGCGCCCGCGGCAATGAAGAGCACGTGGTCCGTTTTCACCGGCCCGTACTTGGTCGTGATCGTGGAGCCTTCGACGATCGGCAGCAGGTCCCGCTGGACGCCCTCGCGCGAGACGTCGGGTCCCATCGTCCCCTCGCGCCCGGCGATCTTGTCGATCTCGTCCAGGAAGATGATTCCGTTCTGCTCCGTTTTGGCAACGGCTTCCTTGACGACCGCTTCCATGTCGATCAGCTTCTGGGCTTCCTCCTGGACGAGCAGCTCCAGCGCTTCCGGGACCTTCACCGTCCGGCGCTTCTTCTTGCCAGGGAACATGCCCCCCAGCATCTCCTGCAACTGGTCCTGGATCTGCTCCATGCCGCCGACGTTGGAGATCACGCCGATCGGGAGCGCGGCCTTGTCCTTCACCTCGAGCTCGACCGAGCGCTCGTCCAGCTTCCCCTCGCGCAGCAGCAAGCGGAACTTCGAGCGCGTCGCCTCGTAGCTCTCGTTGACCGGCTGGGGCTGCCCCTCGAAGCTCGCCTGGTCGAAGACGCCGGGCGGCGCCTTGGGCGGCGGCGGCGGCACGAGCAGGTCGAGCAGGCGCTCCTCGGCCTGGGCCGCGGCCTTCTTCTGGACGCGCTCGGCGTACTCGGTCTTGACCATGTTGACGGCCTGCTCGACCAAGTCGCGGACCATGGACTCGCAATCCCGCCCGACATAGCCCACCTCGGTGAATTTCGAGGCTTCGACCTTGATGAAAGGCGCCTGCGCCAGTTTCGCCAGGCGCCGCGAGATTTCGGTCTTGCCGACGCCGGTCGGCCCGATCATGATGATGTTCTTCGGCATCACCTCGTCGCGCAGGGGCGCGGGTAGCCGCTGGCGCCGCCACCGGGTGCGGAGGGCAATGGCCACCATGCGCTTCGCGTTGCGCTGGCCGATGACGTAGCGGTCCAGCTCCTCCACGATCTGGCGCGGGGTGAAGCTGTCGAGGCTCGGCGGTTGCGGGGTCCGGTTGCCCATCAGCCCTTCAATTCCTCCAGCATGATCTCCACGTTCGTATAGATGTCGATGCCGCCGGCGATCTTCATGGATTCCTCCACGACGGCCCGGGCGTCGAGCGTCGAATGTTTCAGCAGTCCGCGCGCGGTCGCCAGGGCGTAGGGGCCGCCCGAGCCGATCGCCAGGATGCCGTCCTCCGGCTCGATCACGTCGCCGGTGCCGGAAACGATCAGCGAGTGCTCCCTGTCGGCGACGACCATCAGCGCCTCCAGCCGGCGCAGCGCCCGGTCCATCCGCCAGTCCTTCGCCAGCTCGACGGCCGCCCGGGCGAGGTTGCCGCGATACTCCTGGAGCTTGGCCTCGAACTTTTCGAAGAGCGTGAAGGCGTCGGCGGTGGCGCCTGCGAAGCCCGCCAGCACAGTGTCATTATACATGCGGCGGAGCTTCTTTGCGTTGTGCTTCATGACGGTGGTACCGAGCGTCACCTGGCCGTCGGAGCCCATGGCCACGTGGCGGTCCTTCCTCACGCAGAGGATCGTCGTGGAGCGGATGATCATGGAGTCATTTTTCCTCATGAGCCCTCGGGTGCGCTTTGTCATAGGCCTCCATCATTCGGTCCAGAGCGACGTGCGTGTAGCGCTGGGTGGTGGACAGGGACGCGTGCCCCAGCATCTCCTGGATGGCCCGCAGATCCGCGCCGCCGTCCAGGAGGTGCGTCGCGAAGGAATGCCGCAGCGCGTGGGGCGTCATGGCCGGGAAGTTCGGCAGCGCCCGGCACTGCGCCGTCACGATGCGCTCCACGCTGCGGGTCGTCAGCCGCCCGCCGCGGCTGTTGCGAAACAGGGGAGTCGAGGCGGAGCGGGTGTCTGGAGGGAGCGAGTCGAGGTACGCCTTCAGCGAAGTGACGGCCTTGCTCCCGAGCAGGACGAGCCGCTCCTTGCGGCCCTTGCCCATGACGGTCGCGGTGCCGGCCACCATGTCCAGGTCCTCGACGTTCAGGCCGACCAGTTCGGCGACCCGGACGCCGGCGGAGTAGAGCACTTCCAGGATCGCCTGGTCGCGCGGCGACCTCGGCTGCATCCGGTCCGGCTGGTCCATCAGCCGCGCCGCGTCGTCGGCGGACAGGACGCGCGGCAGGCGCTGGTCCTTCTTCGGCGTGACGACCGCCGCCGCGGGGCTCCGCGCGACGATCCCTTCGCGCCCGAGGTACTTGAAGAGGCTCCGGACGGTCGCCAGTTTGCGCCCGATGGAGCTTTTCGCGTCGCCCGCGCCCGCCCGCGCGGCGAGGAAGCTCCGCACCGCGTAGGCGTCAACGACCGCCGGCGCGGGGAGCGTCCCGTCGTGCGCGCCCCGGAGGAACTCCAGGAACTGGCGCAGGTCCGCCTCGTAATTGCGGAGCGTGTGCGGGGATGCCCCCCGCTCCACATTCAAATAGGTCAGGAAAGACCGGACTGCTGCATCCATGAAGCGAAGTCCTCCAAGGCGCGCTGCCCGATCCGGCGCTGCCGCTCCTGTTTGTCGCGGAAGGGGGATGGGAGCGGAGGGAACAGGCCGTAGTTGGTGTTCATCGGCTGGAAGTGCCGTGGGTCGCTGGTCGTGATGTATTTCAGGAGCGCGCCGTGCGCGGTGGTCTCCGGCGGGACGACCAGTTCCTTTCCGGCTAGACCGCGAGCGGCGTTGATGCCCGCTAGCCCGCCCGTGGCCGCCGCTTCGGTGTAGCCTTCGACGCCGACCAGCTGGCCGGCCAGAAAGACCCGGCCGGTGCTCTTCAGTTGCAAGGTGTCGCGCAGTAGAGTCGGCGCATTGACGAAAGTGTTGCGGTGCACGCTGCCGTAACGCAGGAACTCGGCACGCTGGAGGCCAGGGATCATCCGCAGGACGCGCTTCTGCGCGCCGTAGGTCAGTTTGGTCTGGAAGCCGACCAGGTTGTAACAGGTGCCGTGGCGGTTCTCCATCCGCAGTTGGACGACCGCGTAGGGCCGTGTGCCAGTCCTCGGGTCCACCAGGCCCACCGGCTTCATCGGGCCGAACATCATGGTGTCGCGGCCGCGCTCGGCCATGACTTCGATCGGGATGCAGCCCTCGAAGTAGGGCACCTGCTCGAAGTCCTTGGGGACCACCTTCTCGGCTTCCAGCAGGGCCTTGTAAAACGCGTCGTACTCCGTTTCGGTCATCGGGCAGTTGAGATAGTCGGCCCCCTTGTCGTAGCGCGACGCCCGGAAGACGACGTTCATGTCGATGCTGTCAGCGTCCACGATCGGCGAGATCGCGTCGTAGAAGTAGAGGTGCTTGGAGTGCGTCAGTTGCTTGATGTGCTCGGCCAGCGCGTCGGTGGTCAGCGGGCCCGTGGCCACGATCGCCGCACAGTCGGGCGGGATCTCCGACACCGGCTCATGCAGGATGCGGACGTTCGGATGGCCTTCCAGTGTTTGCGTGATCTTCTGCGCGAAGAGCTCGCGATCCACGGCCAGGGCCGCGCCGGCCGGCACCCGCACCTCGTCCGCCGTCCTGATGATCAACGAACCCAGGCGTCGCATCTCTTCCTTGAGGATGCCGGGGGCGCTCTGGATCTCGGTGGAGCCGAGCGAGTTGGAACAGACCAGTTCGGCCAGATGCCCGGTCCTGTGGGCGGCCGTCTGCTCCTTGGGGCGCATCTCGTAGAGGGTGACCTTGGCGCCGCGGTTCGCCGCCTGCCAGGCCGCCTCGGAGCCGGCCAGGCCCCCGCCGATGATGACGATATCCTCGCGCATGTGGGCCAGTCTCAGTGAGACTGTCAGTTTAGCACACTACTCTTTGTACCCGCACTCCTCGTTGCGGCAGACGACGGACGTGCCGGTCTGCTTGGAGTACTTTTCCACGAGGAACGGGGCGTGGCACTGGGGGCAGGGTCTTGCGACAGGACGGTCCCAGAGGGCGAACTCGCACTTCGGATAATTTGTGCAGGCATAGAACGTACGGCCCTTCTTGCTGCGTTTCTGCGTGAGGTCGCCGCCGTCCTGCGGGCACTTGACGCCGAGCGGGATGGGCTTCGTGGTCTTGCAGGTCGGGTAGGCCGAGCAGGCGATGAACTTGCCGAACCGGCCGGTCTTGATCACCATCGGCGAGCCGCA
>CAYYLQ010000017.1:0-44496 GCA_964472655.1 uncultured Nitrospirales bacterium | reverse complement strand
ACTCGCGACAGCCAGCTTGGAAGGCTGGAGCTCTACCCCTGAGCTACGCCCGCCCGGCACGCACCCCTCTGCGCACTGGAAGACTTCGGAGGCCGCAAGCGCCCACGCCGAATTTGGTGGGCAGGCAAGGATTCGAACCTTGGAAGCCGATGGCAACAGATTTACAGTCTGCCCCCTTTGTCCACTCGGGTACCTGCCCCAAACCATACAATCCCTGATCGGCATCTCCATCACTTGCTAAGTAAAATAACGTATATTCGGCAGCCTGGTTATACCAATCAAAAATCTAGCGTATCGAAGGAAAGGAAGGGACGAAACATCCCCTCCGTCGTGAAAAGACGGCACCCCTCCCCTCAATTTGACACGGATCAGGTGAAGTCAAAATCTATGAAACAGCACATTATAGAAATCGCAAACGGTTCTGTCAAGCCAAATTGAACAATTTAAACAAAAAATTCGTGGACTTAGGCGGGAGCGTCCATGGCGGGGGTCAGCGTGGAGCGGAAGGCGCTTGGTCCGCCATCAAACGGCGCTTGAGATAGAAGAACAACCAGACCGCGATAAAGAGGCCAAGGAGGGCCCATCCGGAGCGCCCGACGATTTTGATCAGGAGAGGCAGATTGACCGCAAACGTGTACGCCATCAAGGAGATGGCCGTGACCCAGGTAATAGCGCCGAGACAGTTGAACAGTAAAAACCGTGACCACGGCATCTGGGTCGTCCCGGCGACCAGGGCCCCGATCACGCGGACCCCCGTGATCCACCGCTGAATGAAGATCGTTTTGTCCCCGTGCTTTGCAAAAAAATGCTCGACGTGCGCGAGCCGCTTTTTGGTGATCAGCACGTACCTGCCGTATTGGAGGATGAACGGGCGTCCCAGCCGGCGCCCGACATGGAAGCTGATATTGTCGCCGAGAATGCATCCCGCGATGCCCAGGAGAATGACGTACATCAAGTCAAGATCCCCGTGGTGGGAATAGAACGAGGCGATGATCAGGATAGTCTCGCCTGGGACCGGCAAGGACGCATTTTCCGCCATCACGCCCAGGAACAAAACCAGATACCCGTAATCGTTGACGTAGGGCCGGAAGAGTTCGATCCACTCGAGCAGGTGTTCATGCATACGCGGCGCGCCGGACCGTATCACGGCACTCCGTGGCAGTCAAGGATTCTGCGTGCCTTGACAGCCCCGCGACCCGCACGTACCATGAGCATTCGTGATGCATTTCTTCATTGCATTGGCAGTTGTTTTTGCCCTCGCCGATCCGGTCCATGCCCAAGTCGCCCTGACGATTCTACACACGAGCGAGCACCAGGGCACAATCCAGCCGATCGACCAAGGCGCGTTCACCGGCCAAGGAGGCGTTGCACGTCGCGCAACGCTCATCAAACAGATCCGCAAGGAAGCCGAGCATCTCCTGGTCATCGACAGCGGGGATCTGCTGATAGGAACCGCCCTGTCCTCCGTTTCTCGGGGAGAAGCCGACATCGCCGCCATGAATCTGATGGGCTATGATGCCGTTGCCGTCGGCAACCACGACTTCGATTTTGGCGCGCGGCACCTCAAAGACCTTCACAAAGCGGCTGCCTTTCCTTTTCTCTGCAGCAATGTGCGGCCATCTGAACCGGAGACCTGCAAGCGTTACGTCATCAAGACACTCGGCACCCTGCGCATCGGACTGATCGCGCTCATCGGCAAGAAAAACTACCCCGATACCTTCGATCGCGCAGCCGTTCGCGAGGTGGAGTTTCAAGATCCTATTGCCGCAGCGAAGAACGCCGCGGAAGAGCTGCGGGACCGCGTCGATCTGCTGGTGGCGATTACGCATCAAGACACGGAAGAAGACTTGGCCCTTGCAAAGGGAGTCCCTGCGCTGGATGTCATCATCGGGGGGCACACGGAGGGTTTTGACGGTTTGGTGCCCCAGGGCCAAACCGCCCCCGTCGAAGGGAGAGTCGAGCTGACCGGCGCCGGGCCGGTCTTCGTCAAAACCCATCGGCAAGGACGGACGCTCGGCCGCTTGGACCTCGTCATCCACGATAAGACCATCATGGTCGCCGAAGCCCGCAACCTTCCCCTGACGGCCACCGTGCCGCCCGACCCGGAGGTCGCCAAGCTCGTCCGAGAGTACGCCCAACGACCGAGCCGGAAAACTACCCCGTTCCTCGACAGGGCAACGCCGCCGGACAATCCGCCACCAGACGCACGCTGAGCGCGAGTTCCTTCGAGAGGCTTAGAACAGCTGGGTCTGCTGAGGGTGCGGCCGGCGGAACGTCGAGGGCATCGGCGGCTCCGGCTCTTCCGGGAAACCGGCCTTGCGCCGGGCCGTAAGGAACAACTGCTCCAGCATCTCGCCGTAGGTGCCCTGCCCCTGATGCCGCTCAAAGAACCTGGACCCGCTCAGTATTCCGCCTCGCACCTCTTGCAGCCGGTGGGTGATCTTCCTGATGCGATCGGGGTACGCCTTCGCCATTCGTTCAAGAAACACCGGCTCCACGTTGCCGGGCAGCCGCAACAAGCTGTAAAAGGCGTTACGGGCGCCGGCTTCGCGCGCCTGCTGGAGGATCTCAAACATATGGTCGTCATTCAGTCCCGGGATGACAGGCGCAACCGACACACCGACAGGAATGCCGGCATCGGCGATGGTCTTCAACGCCCCCAGCCGCTTGGTGATCGAAGGCGCTTGCGGCTCCACCTTCCGAGCCATCGCATCGTCAGCGAATGGAATGCTGAAATAGACACGGACCGCGGCCTCTTCGTGAAGCCGGCGAAGCACATCCACGTCCCGCAAGATCAGCGCGCCTTTGGTGATGACGCCGACGGGATTGCGGAACTCGGCACAGACCTCGAGACAGGCGCGCGTCAGGCCCAGCGTCGCTTCCACCGGCTGGTAGCAATCCGTGACGCCCGAGAACACCACGACCTCGCCGAGCCAGGAAGGCTTGAGGAACGCTTCGCGCAGCAAGGCCGCGGCCTGCCGCTTGATGACCAGCTTGGACTCAAAATCAGTCCCGGCTCCGAAACCCAGGTACTCATGGGACGGACGCGCGTAGCAATAGGCGCAGGCATGAAAGCACCCACGGTAGGGGTTGACGCTCCACCGGAAGGCAAGATCGGGACTTTCATTGTGGCTCAGGATCGAACGGCTGTCGTCCTCATAAATCTGCACTTTGACCGAAGGCGGAGGCTCCAGATACTCACGGTACTGGGATTCAAACGGGTTCGGTGGATTGTTGACCAGCTTCACGGGCGGTATTGTAGCAGAACCGACCTACGTTTTCCCTTGCCTGCCGCCCGAATTATCCGTAAGCTTTGCCTTCATGTCCTCCTTATTCGACAGGCCGGTCGTCCTTGAGACCCGCTTCGAAGGACTCCGGTTGAAAGGCAAAGGCAAGGTCCGGGACATCTACGATCTGGGCGAATCCCTGCTGATCGTCGCGACCGACCGCATTTCTGCCTTCGACGTGGTGCTGCCGAACGGCATTCCCGGCAAGGGCGCGGTTTTGACCCAGCTGTCCGCCTTCTGGTTTCACTGGCTGGCGGAATACGAAGACATCCTCTGGAACCATTTCATGTCCATCGACGTGGAGGACTTTCCCGCCTCCTGCCGGCCGCACCGCGCCGTGCTGGAGGGCCGCAGCATGCTCGTCCGGAAGGCGGACCCTCTGCCCGTCGAGTGCATCGTGCGCGGGTACCTCTCGGGGTCGGGCTGGGCGGACTACCAGAAGACCGGCGAGATCTGCGGGCAGGCCCTGCCGAAGGGGCTCGTCGAATCCCAGAAGCTGCCGGCGCCGCTCTTCACCCCGTCCACCAAGGCTGAGCAGGGCGCACACGACATGAACATTCCGTTTACCAAGATGGAATCGCTCATCGGCGCGGACGTCGCCAAGCTCGTCCGGGAAGTCAGCCTCAAGGTGTATCAGCGCGCGTCCGACTACGCCGAATCCAAGGGGATCATCATCGCCGACACGAAGCTGGAATTCGGGCTCGATCCGGCATCCGGCCAGCCCATGCTCATTGACGAAGTGCTGACGCCGGACTCTTCCCGCTTCTGGCCACGCGCCGAATACGCGCCGGGTCGCGGGCAGCCGAGCTTCGACAAGCAATTCGTCCGGGACTATCTGACGTCCCTCAAGTGGAACAAAAAGCCTCCGGCCCCCGTCCTTCCCGATGACGTCGTTCGGCAGACCGGCGAACGCTACTGGGACGCGTACCGCCTACTGACGACCGACAAAGCCTGAGTGCATGACGGCCGCCTGGGCCTCCGGCCTCATCTTTCTCACCACCATCGTCTTTCTCCTGACAGACTGGGTCCACCGGACCATCGTCGTCTGGGTCGGCGCCGCCGTGATGCTGGCCGTGGGGTTGGCGATGGGGTTCTACACGCAGGGGCAGGCACTCGCCTCCATCGACTTCAATACGCTGGGCCTGCTCCTCTTCATGATGATGCTCATGGCCATGTTCCGGAATACCGGCGCCGTCGAGGCGCTGGCGATCCTCGCCGTGCAGAAGGCAGGCGGCAGCCCGGTGCGCTTGCTGGCGATCCTGGGAGGGCTGACGACCGTCATTTCCATGCTCCTCAACAATGCCACCGTCATTCTTCTGATCGCGCCGGTCACCATCACGGTAGCTGCTCGCCTCAAGATCAGCCCCGTGCCGTTGCTGATGGGCGAGGCGTTCCTGTCCAATGTTGGAGGGACCGCGACCTTGATCGGCGATCCTCCGAATGTGTTGATCGGCTCCGCCGTAGGGCTCACGTTCAACGATTTTCTCCTCGTTCTCCTGCCCATCGTGCTCGTCGCCTACTACCCGACAATGCGGACGATTCGCCGGCTGTTCGCCCCGGAGCTTCGCGAACAGAGCCGGCCTGCGGACCTCGCATCCATGCGACCGCGCGATTCAATCAAGGACAGGGCCGGCTTGACCAAGCTGCTGGTCGTGCTGGGCCTCATCCTCGCGCTGTTCATGCTCCAGGACGCATTACATCTCCAGCTCGCCGTCATCACCTTTCTTGGCGTCGCCCTGGCGATGGCCTGGCTCCTGCCGAATCCCGGGGACCTTCTCAAGGCCGTGGATTGGAACGTGCTGCTGTTTTTCACCTCGCTGTTCATCGCGGTCGGCGGGCTGGAAGCGGCCGGCGTGCTGAAGGCCGCCGCGCACGCCATTGCGGGGTTGGCCGGCTCCCATGTCTTGCTGACGGCGGTGCTGCTCCTCTGGGTCGCCGCGCTCCTGTCCGCGATCGTGGACAACATCCCCTTCGTAGTCGCCATGATCCCGATCATCAAGGGCTTGGACGCCCAGGGCATGGCAGTCGAGCCGCTCTGGTGGGCCCTGGCGATTGGCGCGGGGTTCGGGGGGAATGCCACGCCCATCGGAGCCAGCGCCAATATCATCACAATGGCGCTGTCCGAGCGCGCCGGCTATCCGATTACGTTCCGCATGTGGCTCCGGTCGGGCGCAACAGTCACCTTCGTCTCGTGCGCCGTCGGCACACTGGCGTTTCTCGTGATCTTCGGCCTGATCAAAGACTAGACTGATTCCTCCGGCCAGGTACGCTGCGGCGCACCATTTCTACATGAACTTGCGTCGCTTGAACGCCGCGACATCTGCAGCGTTGAGATCGAACCATTCTCCGTTCTTCCATTTTGCCTCGAACCGCTTGTGCCAGTATGCTTCAATCCCTGTCGGATCATCGGTGCGTATCACATGAACCGTTGTAGCCTTTTCTGGAAGTTGTAACGCAAGTTCATATTCTCTGCGTCCAGCAGCATTGGATTTGCCAATCTTGTAGAACCGACCTGACTTGCTGAGATAGACGAAGCCTAACTTGACTTCTTGAGCTTGCGATTCATCTCGCAAATCTTTCTTGCGAGAGGCATAGGTTTCACACATGTGTACAACATCTTTGTATTCGTTGTGGCCCCGGCAGAATTCAGTGAGTTGTCTCACAAGTTCAGATTTAGCGCCGAATCGCTTATCGAACACAGTGTGAGTAGGAAAATCTGAGTCTTTACGAGCTTGGAGACGAAGTTCAGGACCTGTGGGAAGGTGATCCAGCTCAAGAGCAAGCTTCGCATACTTGTCGAGGAGTTCCTTTTTTTTAAATGCTGCTTGGAATTGGTTCGGAGTAAATCCTGCTTCCCGGAGAGCATCACTCCAAGTAACCCAGTGCACTCCAAGCCAGTCATACTTTTTGATCCCAGTCTCTGACCTGAACCTTTGGGCGCCGAGCGGAACGCCATCGTTTGCTTTAGCGGTTCGCTTTATTTCCTGAAGTATGTGTTCCTTCTTCATGGAGCAGGCTCATAATTCAGATTCGGCGTGAGCCAGCGCTCGATCACACCTAGATCCATATTTTTGCGCCGGGCGTAGTCCGCGACCTGGTCCTTGCCGATCTTGCCGACGGCGAAGTACTTGGCCTCGGAGTGCGAAAAATACAATCCGCTGACAGAGCTGGCCGGGAGCATCGCGAAAGTTTCGGTCAGCGAGATGCCCACGTTCTTCTCGGCCTGTAAGAGGTCGAACAGAATCCGCTTCTCGGTGTGGTCCGGACAGGCCGGATAGCCGGGCGCCGGCCGTATGCCGCGATAGCGCTCCTTGATCAGGTCCTCATTGCTCAGCCCCTCCCCTTTCCCGTAGCCCCACTCCTCCCGCGCCTTCTTATGCAGAAGCTCGGCGAAGGCCTCCGCCAGCCGGTCCGCCAGCGCCTTGGCCATGATCGAGTTGTAGTCGTCGTGCTCCTTCTCGAATTTCTGGCAGATCGCCTCCAGGCCGATGCCGCTCGTCACCGCGAACGCGCCGAGGTAATCAGCGACACCGCTTTCCTTCGGCGCGATGTAATCGGCCAGCGCCTGATTGAACTGCCCCTCCGGCTTCGGCTGTTGATTGCGCAACGTGTGGAACGTCGTCAGCGTTTTTGTGCGCGACTCGTCCCTATAGACTTCAATATCGTCACCCACCGTGTTGGCCGGAAAGAAGCCGTAGACACCACGCGCCGTGAGCCGCTTCTTGCCGACGATCTCCTTTAAGAGAGCTTGCGCGTCGTCGAACAATTCCTTGGCCTTCGGGCCGACGACCGGGTCCTCGAAGATTTTCGGATAGCGTCCGCGCAACTCCCAGGTATGGAAGAACGGCGACCAATCGATGAACGGCACAATCCCATCGAGCGGAAATTTATCCAGGACCCGGATGCCGGTGAAAGCCGGTTTCGGGATGTCCGTGGCCTTCCAGTCGATCGCGATTCTCCGCTCGCGTGCTTCGGCCAGTGTGAGCAAAGCTTTCTCCCCACGCTCCTGATGCGCAAGCCGCACCTGTTCCTGAGCCAGCCGGTTCTTCTCCGCGAACGCGGTCTTCTGCTCGGCGCTCATGAGCGCGCTCACGACGCCCACCGCGCGCGACGCGTCCAGCACGTGCACCACCTCGCGTTCGTACGCGGGCGCGATCTTCACCGCCGTATGCGCCTTGCTCGTCGTCGCGCCGCCGATCAGGAGCGGCACCGCGAAGCCTTCCCGGGCCATCTCGCGCGCCACGTGGACCATCTCGTCCAACGACGGCGTGATCAGGCCGCTGAGCCCGATGATGTTCACGTTGCGCTCGCGCGCGGTCTTGAGGATCTTGTCGCAGGGCACCATCACGCCCAGGTCGATCACCTCGTAGTTATTGCAGCCGAGGACCACGCCCACGATGTTCTTGCCGATGTCGTGCACGTCCCCCTTCACGGTCGCCATCAGGATTTTGCCCTGTGCCCTGGTGTCGCCGGAAGCGCGCTTTTCCGCTTCCATGAAGGGCAAGAGGTACGCGACCGCTTTTTTCATCACGCGCGCGCTCTTGACGACCTGCGGCAGGAACATCTTGCCGGAGCCGAAGAGATCGCCGACGATGCTCATCCCCGCCATCAGCGGGCCTTCAATCACCTCAAGCGGTTTCGCATACTTCCGTCTCGCTTCTTCAACGTCCGCTTCAATATAGTCCACGATGCCCTTCACAAGCGCGTGAGCGAGTCGCTCTTCCACGGAAGCCTGCCGCCAAACATCCTCCTGGATCGCTGTTTTGCCCTTCTGTTTCACGGTCTCGGCGAAGGCCACCAGGCGCTCGGTCGCATCGGGCCGGCGGTTCAGCAGCACGTCCTCCACCAGGTCCAACAGGTCCTTGGGGATCTCCTCGTACACCGCGAGCTGCCCGGCGTTGACGATGCCCATGTCGAGCCCCGCGCGGATCGCGTGATAGAGGAAGGCCGAGTGCATCGCTTCCCGCACCGCGTTGTTACCGCGGAACGAGAAGGAGATGTTGCTCACGCCGCCGCTCACCTTACAGCCCGGCAGCGTTGCCTTGATCCTCCGCGTCGCCTCGAGAAAGTCCACGGCATAGGTGTTGTGCTCCTCGATGCCGGTTGCGACGGTCAGGATGTTCGGGTCGAAGATGATGTCTTGCGGCGCGAAGCCGATCTTCTGCGTAAGGATGCGATAGGCGCGCGTGCAGATCTCCACCTTGCGGTCGAGCCTGTCGGCCTGCCCGACCTCGTCGAACGCCATCACGACCACCGCCGCCCCGTACCGCTTGACCAGCCGCGCGTGATGCGTGAACGCCTCCTCGCCCTCCTTCAGGCTGATCGAGTTGACGATGCCCTTGCCCTGCACGCACTTGAGCCCTTCCTCGATCACCTCCCACTTCGAGCTGTCCACCATGAGCGGGACGCGGGCAATGTCCGGCTCCGAGGCGATCAGCTTCAGGAACGTGGCCATCGCCTGCTTCGAGTCCAGCAGCGCCTCGTCCATGTTCACGTCCACGATCTGCGCGCCGCCTTCCACCTGCTGTCGCGCAACCGCCAGCGCGCCCTCATAGTCGCCGCTCAGGATCAACTTCGAGAAGGCCGGCGAGCCGGTGATGTTGGTCCGCTCGCCGATGTTGACGAAGTTCGTGTCGGGGCGGATCGTAAGCGGCTCCAACCCACTCAAACGCGTATAGGGCTCGGGCGCGGCCTTCACGTGCGGCGAAAGCCCGCGCACCGCCTCCGCAATCGCCTTGATGTGCGCCGGCGTGCTACCGCAGCAACCGCCGACGATGTTGAGCCATCCCTGCGCGGCGAAGTCCCGCAGGTCCGCCGACATGATCTCCGGCGTCTCATCGAACCCGCCGAACGCGTTGGGGAGGCCGGCGTTGGGGTAGCAACTGATATACACAGGCGCAAGGCCCGCCAGTTCTTCAATGTACGGCCTCATCTGTTTCGCGCCGAGCGCGCAGTTAATCCCCACGCTCAAGAGCGGCATATGAGCGATCGAGTTCCAGAACGCCTCTCCGGTCTGCCCGGACAGCGTGCGCCCGCTGCGGTCCGTGATCGTCACCGACACCATGATCGGCACGCGCCTGCCGTGTTTCTCAAAATACTGGTCGATGGCAAACAGCGCCGCCTTGAGGTTCAGCGTGTCGAACACCGTCTCGCACAGCAACAGATCCACGCCGCCGTCCATCAACCCGCGGATCTGTTCGCTGTAGGTTTCCACCAGCTGATCGAAGGACACGGCCCTGAACGCCGGGTTATTGACGTCGGGCGACATCGACGCAGTACGATTGGTGGGGCCGATAGCCCCTGCGACGAAGCGGGGGCGCGTCGGGTCGGCGGCTAGGACCTTCTCCGCGGCCTTGCGCGCGACCCTGGCGCCGGCCACGTTCAAGTCGTACACGATGTGTTCGAGCTTGTAATCCGCCATCGAGATGGACGTAGAGTTGAACGTGTTTGTTTCGATGATGTCAGCGCCCGCCTCGAGGTACTGGCGGTGGATGGCCTCGATGAGGGCCGGCTGCGTGAGACACAGCAGATCATTGCACCCCTTGAGATCGCGCGGATGGCGCGCGAACTGCTCCCCTCGGAACCCCGATTCATCAAGCCGGCGCGCCTGAATCATGGTCCCCATCGCGCCGTCGAGAATGGCGATGCGGTCCTGTAAGAGCTGCTCTATGCGCATATTAGGGGACTATACTGCATAGCGCACGCCTTCGCAAGACGACTGCCTTGACAATCGCATGGTCGGCCCTTAGGATTCCCCGGATTGGAGGCGCATAGTTGAGGACGGCTCTGCTGCTGTTCGTCGGCGTCATCGCCTGGGCAATCTCGCCTTCCCCGGCGCACGCGGGCGCATTCTTTTCAGACGGGTATCTCGGCCTGACACAGGAAGAACTCCGCGCCAAGCTCGGCAAACCCCACAAAGTCAGAGACATATCGGCCGCCCTTCGCGTGTATAAATACTATTCGTTCGAAGAATGGGAAGGTGTCGTGAAGGAGCAGCTGCCGGACGCCATCGGCGAGGACGTGTACCTTTATGTCCGGGACAAAACCAATGTGCGGTACTCGTTTCAGTACGCTGCGGAAAGCAAGCCCGGCTCTGACCAGCGTACCCTGATTGTGAAGCTGGTTGAAATCGAATTCTTGAGCCCCGATCCCTTGACCGGGTCCGTCGAAGGCCCGGTCACGGTACCGCTGGCTGTGCCGTTGGCCGACCTGCCCAGGCTGGTGCCGGAATTTAAGCCTTCCGCGGCGGACGACGCCCCCACCTATCGATCAAGCGCCTTCGTTCTTCTGATCCAGAACCAGGTATCGAAAGAGGCCCGCCGTCTGATCAAAGACCGGCAGCGCGACAATTACGACTGGTCGTTCTCGTATCGCCTTTATACTTATACCATCGAAGGATTTCCGTCTTACCTGACCTTGCGCGCGCCCGTGAGCCGCATCGAATTCGGCATCGACAGCGTTCAACTCATCAAGGACCATAACAAGTTGACCCACGAGGCGATCGTCAATCCCTTTTCAGCCAAGGCTGCTTCGCTGCCCCCTCCATCGGAACCGGGCCGGAAGAAAATTCCCCAACCGCATTACGCGCCGTAGCATCAGCAATCCGGATCGTCGGCGAACCGGACGTCCCGCTGATCCGCCAAAAGCAGATAGGCTTCTCCCCATTGCCGCGCACTTGTGAGGCTCCATTCCTCATCGGCGTCGAGAGGCTTCAGCCGCAGCCCCCAATTCCCCCCGGACACCAGGTAGACGGCGCCGGCGCCTGAATCCTCCACCGGTTGAGCCATCGCCGGGCACACCGGTACGGCGGGGTCCTCCCGCCAACCGGTCACCCGGCACCATTCACCGGAGGCGATCCGGTCGTATACCCGCACCTGCGAAACCGGACGCGCCGGCCCCAGTTCCCGGAACCGGACAAAGACTGAATTTTCACAGTTGGGATTCGGGTCGACTTCGACGTACATACGAGCACCTAACCGGGAATCCGGCGCGCTTGACCATCGGGAAACCACGCTGGTAGATTATACGAGATGCACGCTCCTGACACCGTGACGAACGAGGCGGCTGCGGCTCCGCAGCCCCTTCCTTTTCTGCGCCGGCGCGTCGTCCGCGCCGCCCTGTACGCCGTGCTCGCGGCCATGCTGCTCGGAATGGTCACGTGGCGCTTCCTTCCGTATTATCAATACACGTCTCTCGATGAGGCCATCGCCAAAAAACGCGTCGTCGTCGGCATGAGCCGCGAACAAGTCCTGAAGAGTTGGGGGTCTCCCTACAAAATCGAGGTCACGTATACCGACTCAGGCATCCGCCGGGAACTGTGGGTCTTTGAGGATTGGATCGACAGCTCGACCGTCAAGCACCGCTATCTCTATTTCGAGGAAAGCGCCCTGGTCGGTGGGTGGTACTGACGTGCGGTCATCCCACATGCCCTTCGTACTCGGGCGGCTCTGTCTCAGTGCGTAGAAAATCGCGGGCCAGCAGTGAGGCCCGGGCAAAATCGGACTCGGCGACCAGAATCACCCGTTCGTTGAAGGGAAAGATATTGAGGCCCGGATACAGGCCGCCGAAAAATTCATTCTGGACGTAAAAACCGATGCCGTTGCATTCCAGAAGGCTCGTCAGCACCATCAGCTCGGCTTCATCGCGGGGCGATAGGAGCTTGGTCATGTTTGATTCTAGGCCCCGAGTAGCTCAAAATGCAACGGTGGAGGCAGCCAATAGATCAGGGAGTCTCGGTGATTTGAATACGCCGCACTTGGCCCGGTCCGCCGGATACCATCATGACACGTTTCCATTCGCGGATCGTGTAAACCGCCCAGGCGTTGGGAGTGCCCTGATAGTAGGCGTCGGGATCCTCCCCGGTGGCGGTAAAGTGGATGGGTTCCGTGAAGCCTTCGTCAAGGACCGTATCCAGGAGGCTCTCGGCCGTGACGCCTCGCCCTTTGAGCGAGACGTCGGCAAGAACCTTCAAGATCTCTTCGGTGTTTTGAATGGTGATGGCCTGCATCTGGTGACACATTCTAACGGCTCGCCTGGAGCGATGCAACGGAGAACGTTATGAAGCCTCTCTCAAGCGAACAGTTCCGCGAAAAAATGATGGTGATCATGGATCGGAAAGACCACTGGGCCTGGCCGCATTTTTCCGGCCCCCAAATCACCAAAGCCCAGCTTGAAATCCATTACCGGCAGGAGTACGCGGTCTACGTGCGGGACTTCCCCGTATTCCTCAGCCGCATCCATGGGAAAAATCCGCCCCGTCCCGTCCGAAGCGAATTGGCCCGCAACCTGTACGAGGAAGACACCGGGGGCCTCACGCTGGGACAGTCCCACCCCGACTTGTTCCTGACCATGATGCTCGGCTTGGGATTCGAGCGGGCGCACTTCCGCGATGTCAGTCTTCTCTCAGAGAGCCGGGCCTACCGGGAGTGGCTCGATAAGGTCACCATCGACGGTGACTGGTTGACCGGGCTTGCCGTCATCACCATCTTTGTCGAGGGGAACGTCCATGACCGGCAGGAAGTCCTTCATCCCGCTCCACCCAAGGACGCCGAGCAGATTGAGGAGATCGTGCGCAAACATCACCTCGTGCAGAACCACGGGATTGACCTCAAGTATCTGGACCTCATCCGCGTGCATCTGATGGTCGAATCCTCCCATCGCCAGGCCGCCTGGCAGTCCGTTCTGACTTACGCGACGGGAGCCGCCGACCAACAGCTGATTCTCGGTACTCTGCAGGAAGGCCTGGAACACTGGCTCCGCTACCGGGACGGAGTCGCTCGCTCCTGCGGTCTTCGGAAGTGAAGCACGCTACTCGGGCTTGATGAGAAAATGCAACGCGGTATCGGCGAGAATGCCACCCCAGGCGATCAGGTTGAGAGCGCGCAGGGGTCGCGCCCGGTCGCGATGCCAGATACGCACCAATTGAGCCAGCAGCAGCGCCTGCGTCACCAGAGACGGCAATCGATGGACATGGGGTGAAAGCGTGCCGCCCTCGCTGGCCATGGCGACCACCGCCGTGAAAAGGTAGCACGCCAGCGCCGACACCTGAATAAGGACATCGGCTTTGGCGGCGTTCTCCCTGACAACCCAGACGATGGCGGCGCTGAGCGCGAGGATGACCAACAACAACAGCAAGGGGAACAGCGGCCACCAGACCTTCGCGTTAAGCAATGCCGCTGAACTGTGAGCCATACCGCGCCGGAGGTTAGCACGGAGGACGACCGGGATTCCAGCAACTGCGCGCCGTTTTGAAAGAGGATGGCTCTCCCATGAACTCCTGCGAGACAAACATCCGCTCCGGGCTGTACTACCCTTTTCATTTATGTCCTCCGGAGAGCCTCGAACATTTCCTGTCCCGCTACGACACCGTCCATTTCCGGGACTATATGGCGCTCCAACTGACCCCCACCAGCGGCACCATGGCGTACTCTGATCGTATGGGCGACATCCATACCGATCTGCTGGCGCAGGGACGCATCGTCCAGGGCCATAACGTCAGCGGACCGTTGAGCCCGGAAATGGACCGCCGCATCGACCGTGACTTGAAGGATCGCGAGTGGCGCGAAATCTTCCATTTCGCCGTCAGGAACGACCTACGCTTTCAACGTGGCCTGGCCGAGGTTGGAACCACGTTCCAGCCGTGGCTGCCGGAACGGTGGATACACTGGCAAATCACTCTCGCGGACATCCGCCAGATGTCCTGCTTGAAGCTGGAACCGGAGCGCGCAGTTGCGTTGGAGTACGGTCTGATGCTGGTGAAAACATCCGTCTCGCTCTGGCACACGATCCAGTTATGCCAGCAGCACGGCATGGACGCCATCACCGACTCGCCGCGCCACGATCAGCTGCTCCAACGCACCATGAAGCGCGACCGGATGTCACTGCCGACATATCTGCTGCGGCTGGCCCCCGCCTGACACATGGCGCCTCTCCCATCAGCCCCGCTTCCCGAGACCATCGAAGAAACGGGCGCCCTCGCCGGTGACGAGCTTGGAGCCCGCGTCATTGTCTATAATTGCGACTGCCATACGTACCAGCAGGTGATCGATTTACTGTGCCGGGCCGTCCCGCAAATGACTCCCTCCCGCGCATTCGAACTTGCGTATCGGATCGACCATACGGGATCGGCCGAAGTGTATGAAGGGCCTCTCAAAGTCTGCGAGCGGATTGCCTCGGTCCTGGCCGGCGGAGGCTTGCGCGTGGCGGTTCAGTAGCGGCCGCTTTCTCTTCTTCTCAGCCTTTCTTGATAAAGCCGATCGCGTCCTTGTATTCCGCGATCGCGGCGGCCAGCGCCTGGGCTCCACGAGGAATATTGGCTTCAAGGACGGCTTCTACGTCGGGATTCTCGATGACCACTTCGTACCGATCCTGCACGTTGGTCATACGCACCCCTTCTCCGGAAATATCGCGCGGCATATACAGCTCGAGCCAGACCTCTTTTTCGACCAGGCACACGTCACGAAACCGCTCGTACAAGAGCTTCAGCTTCTCGGGATCACGTTCTTTCATGGGGTGCACCCGTGTGAGATTCTGCGCTGAAACGCCGAAGGGCCGGCCAGCTTCCTCAGCCGGCCGGCCCCGTACTTACACACTCCGGCAGTTTCTCCGGCCGCTTTCACGCGCCGGATTTCGGCTATCGTTCAGGCGGTGCGGACGCGCTTCCGCGACTGAGTGACCGGCATAATGAATCCGTTGGGCTGAACTTCCTTGACTTGGGCCGTCGTATAAATCCGCGCCCCATACAATTCATAAATTTTCGCCACCGCCCCCTTGTCGCCCTTCCGCGCTTTGGCAAACAGCCGGCGACGCTCTTCCAGCTCGTCCTCGGCCACGGTGGTGGCCAGCGCCGACTGGCCTTTCGTTCTTTCAATCGGTCTGGCGGGCCTGATGCCCTCGGCTGCCTTGGCTGGACTGCCGGGGACTGTCAAAATTTTCCGATGCCGTTCATGGCGGTGCCCGCCGAGTTTGTGGGCTTTATGCACTTTGAAGGCTTTGTGTGTCCTGACTTTTATTTTATTTTTTCGAATCTTCTTCATCCTTTTTCATCCTCTGACCTATGGTATGACAATGCCGGACTTATAATCTTATCATAACTCCCCCTTCTCTTGCTAAAAATCTCATTAATCCATGTGAAATACGTATTACACCTAGGCTCATGGGACATAACTGATTGATCTCAAAGTGATAATTCAAAATGTCTGGCGAAGAAAAACGGTTAAATCCAGCGCGTCAGTTCGGAAAATCTTCTCGATGGGGAAATGGGATTGCTATAATGACGAACAGAATGGAACTCATTGATACGAAAGGAGACGTTCCATGGCGAGGACACATAGCAAGGAGGCCCCCCCTACCGATGTCCAAGACGACCCCGAAGCCCGGGAACTCTTACGTCGCGCCTTCGAGAAGACGGCACGTTGGCCGGCCGGGTTCCAAGGGTTCGCCGCCGACCTCACCGTAAACGCAGACGGAAACGAGCTCAAGGGAACGGTCGCGGTCAAATCAGCGCAGGACGTCGCCGTCTCGCTTGCGGATGCCGAACTCCAGAAGTGGGCGACCGGCACGATCGGGATGATCGCCGTCCACCGCGGCCCCCGGACGTTCGACCAATCCGACGGGAAAAACATTCTCACTTTGGACAGAGGCGCCGTCCATCCCTTGGGCCAGACCATTCACATTCACGACGCCATGAAATCCCATTACCGGGTGAAGGATGACCGGATCACGCAGATCAACCGTACAATGGGGCCGATGAAGTTCACCATCAATGTCGAGGACAGCGTAATCACAGCGGACAACAAATACCTGACCACGCGGTACACCGTCTATTACTTCAATCCGCAAGACGGCCGCTTGGCGAACGTCGAGAGCTTCACCGACTCGCACGTCCGGGTCGGCCAGGCGGACCTGCCCGCGTCGCGCCGCATTATCTCCGCGGAGAACGGAATCGTGTCGGTCAGGATTCTTACCTTCACAAACCACCGGCTGCTGTAGGAGGTACGCGCATGTCGATGGACATCCCCGGCTCAACCGGCATGGGCCCGATGAAGGGCAACACGCCCGATACGCTCATGGGTCACGTAGAACGGCCGCGGCCGAGCGACCTGACGAAGGAGTATCCCCGGAGCTCACGTGAACCGTTGAGCGGCTATGTTCACCTGGCCAGAATGATCGACAAGGCCCGCGCGAGAGAGGCCGGCATCAACGGGCCCTATATTTACCCCTGCCCGCTGGACAAGGCCCTCCTGACCTTTCTTGAAGTCTTGGAACAGGACTTCGCCTACGCCGCCAAGTCCCGCAGCGATGAACTCATCCTCGAGTGGCTGGCCGTGCACGGGCGGCCGCGTTCCAAAAAGCAAATCGAGCTGTGGAACAAGCAGATGCTGGAGCGAGGACCCGACGACGATGCCAAGTGGGCCTATTTCAAAAAAACCAGGGATGCGATCGATCCCTCGCGCACCGACATTATTACGTGGATCGACCTCTTGGATCTCGAAGAAGGGCGCCCCGTCCCGAGACGCGACGCCGCTCCCTAGGCTTCACTCCTCATCGTCATCGGCCCAGGGATCGACCCGTTCGAGCGCCTTCTGCTGCTCGATCGCATTCTCGAGAAGGACCCGAACGAAGAGTGCCGCGGCAGAATCGCCCGGCGGGAGCGACACCTTGCTGGCCGCACTCACCTTGTCGAGCCACATCTTCTGATCTGAAGAAATCTGGATGCGGATTTCGATCAACTCCTTCTTTTCCAGCAGTGCGTTCAGCGCTTCCTTGGGAACTATATCCAGACTCTGACGCAGCTCTTCGGCGTTCCACAGCATCGTCCGAATAAAGATGGAGATCACGGATCCCTCCGGGAGGCTGCCACCAGGAGGAACGGCGATCTTGCCCTTCTTGACCATCATCTCCAGCCAGGCTTTCTCTTCCGGCGTGATCATGACGGGAATTTCGACCAGCGGCACTTTGCCGAACAAGTCCATGTTGCTCTCTCCCTTTCCCTGCTAGACGACACCGACGCGGTTGGGCGCCTCCAGGCCGGCCAGAACCGCGGTGATATTTTCCAGCACCATCAGGCCCATTTTCATCCGCGCCTCGTGCGTCGCCGACCCGATATGCGGCAAAAGCACTACGTTAGGAAGCGCCAGCAGCCTGGGATCGACGCGAGGCTCCTCCGGGTACACGTCCAAACCGGCGCCGGCCAGCCGCCCCTGCTCCAGCGCTTCGATCAGAGCCGGCTCATCCACAATTGCACCGCGAGCCGTGTTGATAAGGTAGGCCGTCCGCCGCACCAATGCGAGCTCGGCTTTTCCGATCATGCCACGCGTCGAATCGTTCAATGGACCGTGGATCGCAATGATGTCCGCCTCCTGAAGCAACTGCGCCAGAGGGACGCTCCTCGCCCCCAACGCTCTGTCCACGTCCGGAGCGAGTGGCTGCGGGTTGTGATACAGGATATTCATACGAAACCCCGCAGCGCGCCGGGCGACCGCTCGGCCGATCCGGCCCATTCCGATAATCCCAAGCGTCTTTCCAAAAACGTCCGCGCCCAATAACTGCATCGGCGCCCATCCCTCCCATTTCTCTTCTCTCACCAATCGCTCCGCTTCCGGAATCCGGCGTGCCACCGCCAGAATCAACGCCCAGGTCAGATCCGCCGTGGCTTCCGTCAGAACCTCCGGGGTATTGGTCACGACGATGCCGCGTTTGGAAGCCGCCGCCACGTCGACGTTATCATAGCCGACGGCATAGACGGCGACGACCTTCAGGCGCGGCGCGCGCTGAAGAAGTTCTTCGTCCACACGATCCGACAAGGTGACCGCCATCGCGTCGGCGACGGCGACCGCCTCAAGCAGCTCGGCTCGTGTCGCCGGACGATCCACGGGGCGGCCGATGAGGGTAAAGCGCCTGGCAAATTCCGCCATCACCGAATCAGGCAGACGCCTGCTTACATACACGGCGGGCATCGCAATGAACTCTTCAAGAGGACAAAGAGGCCTCGAACCACGCGATGGTCTCCTGGAGGCCTTCCTCGAAGGGAGTCGACGTCCGAAACCCGAACTCTTTTTCAGCGCGGGACACATCCAGACAGCGGCGTGGCTGGCCGTCCGGGCGAGTCGCATCCCATATCACACGGCCGGAATAGCGCGTCAAGCGGGCAATCAAGCTGGCCAGATCGGCAATGGATATTTCAAACCCGGCACCAAGATTGACCGGCTCGGAACTATTGTACCGTTCGGCCGCCAGGACGACGCCTTCCGCGGCGTCACGGACGAAGAGGAATTCCCGCGTCGGTTTGCCGGTCCCCCACAGCACCACCTCCGGGCGGCCGGACGTTCGCGCTTCGACGAACTTGCGGATCATGGCCGGGATGACGTGCGCGGTTTCCAAATCGAAGTTGTCGCGCGGCCCGTAGAGGTTGACCGGGAACAACGTGATGGCGGCAAACCCATACTGCTGCCGGTATGCCTGGGCCTGCACCAGCAGCATCTTCTTGGCCAGGCCGTACGGCGCATTGGTTTCTTCCGGGTAGCCGTTCCAGAGATCTTCCTCCCGGAACGGAACCGGCGTGAACTTGGGATAGGAACAGATCGTCCCGAGGGCGACAAACTTGCGGACCCCTACGCGTCTGGCCTCTTCCATCAGATGGGCCCCCATCATCAGATTCTCATAGAAAAAACGCCCAGGGTTTTGCCGGTTGGCCTCAATGCCACCCACCCGTGCCGCCAAATGAATGATGACGTCCGGATGTGCATCTTGAAAGAGCCGCTTCACCGCATCGAGCTGCACTAAATTATACTCACGACTCCGGGGAACGAAGATTTCGGCGATTCCTCGCGAGCGGAGACGCTCGACCACATGCGATCCGAGAAATCCGGCGCCGCCGGTCACCACGACTTGTGTCTTGTCCCAGAAACCCATGGTGGTTACTGCTTTGCCGCCGGGCGTGTGTCTTTGCCGGGGCCGACGGTGAACTCCATGCGCGTCACGCCTTTCACGCTCGCGCACCAATCGCCCAGGCCGGGGGAGATAAGGCGAAACGGCCCCCCTTCTTCCTTGCTCAAGGGATGTCCGTCCCGCCTATAGATGAGGATGCCGGTTTCCGCCGCTTCTTTCATATGCAGGCTGGCGGCATACTGTCCGTCGGCGGAATGAAACGTCACGTGGTCCGCGCCGATCTTGCAGGTGGCGATGTTCAGCAGCGCGCGAACGCGGACGGCCTCTCCCCGCATGTCGGGGATTTCCACAGACACATCCGGTATCTGCTCTTTCGCCGGCAACTTGGCGAGCGCCTCGATATCGAAGGCGAGCGGCTGGATCACCTGGCCGTCGATCCGGAGGAGGACGGGCCCCATCGGCGCCGGCTCGGTAATGGTCTTGATCAAGGCACACACGGTTTCATTGACCGGAGTCCGTATTCCCAGTTCATTCCCTCGCCGCACGAGGTACCCGTTGAGGTGATCGATCTCCGTCCGACGGCCCACTTTCCAATCGTCGAACATGGATGTATGGATATCGCGGACTTCCTGCGACCATTGGATGACCTTGTCCGCGATGTCGGGATCAAGCTCCACGCCGTCGGCCTGCGCCACTGCCACCGCCTCCTCAACAATCAGCTTGATCATTGTGCGCATCTCCGGATGGGTGATAGCCTTTGAGACACGGTCGTTGAGTAGTACCGTCAGCGGATTGAACGCCACGTTCCAGCACATTTTTTCCCATTTCGTCCGCATGATGTCCTCGGACACCTGGCAAGGGATCCCGGCCCCTTCGAAGAGCGATTTGAGCGCCTCAAGCTCAACGGTCGGAGTCGGCTCGAGAGGCACCGGAACGTGACTCCCCTGCCGTCGAAGCTCCCCAAGCTTGGCGAACGGTCCTTTCCCCTCAGAACCGGCAGAGGATTCATCATCTTGCGCCGAGGGCTGCCCTCCACCTGCAGAACTCCACTTCCCGATGGCCACCGCCCCCCTTTTGTAATGCTCGATGACGCCGGGTTCGGCGATTTTGGAATAGATGTAGGCCACCCCGCCGAAGATCGGAATGCCCGGAGCCAGTTCCTGAATGCGCGCCTCTGTGTCAACCCCATTCTGAAGCGTGAGCACCGTTGTCTGCATGGACAGAATGGGTCGAAGCTGGGCGATAACCTCGTCGAGATCGTATCGCTTAACCGACAAGATGATGAGATCGGACTGCGGCAGATCGCGGGGCTCGCTGCTTGCAAGGGGATAGACCGTGAAGGACTGATCCACGCTATGGACCGACAGGCCCTTCTGCCTAACCGCCGCGAGCGTCTTGGCACGCAACAGAAAGGAGCACGGCACGCCGGCTTTCACCAGGCAGGCTCCGAAAAAGCCGCCCACCGCTCCGGCTCCGACCATCATGACCTTCATCCGATCCTCGCTCTCAATACGCACTGTCGTCCCATCATGCCTCAACCTTTCCCGGCGGCGCAAGGCGGCGTGGCAGACAGACGCTAGCCCGGCAGAGGCGCGCCGAGCAACGTCAATAGTTCGTTGAGTCCGCTGATCGTGATCACATCCTCGCGGCGCTCTGCCTTTCCCGTCCGATCGAGGAGGACCCCGCCGAGTCCGGCGGCTGCGGCGGCTTGAGCATCTTCCCTCAGACTGTTCCCCACATGTACCGCCTCTTTCGCCTCAACGCCATGCTTGTGTAGAGCCCGGTGGAAAATCTTGGCGGAGGGTTTGGCCGCCCCGGCAAAGCTGGAAATCGTCACGCTCTCAAAAAACCGGTCGACCCCCAGACCGATGAGAATGTCATAGAGCCGTGAATCAAAGTTCGACACGATGCCGAGCTCGATCCCGCGCGCCTCCATGGCGCGGAGGGCGGGGACCGCATCAGGGTAGAGTTCCCACGACTCGGGCTTGGAGAAATACGCGAACACCTCTTCAAAGTATTCATCGAATCCCTCGAACATTCCGACCCGATAGAACACGCTATGAACCACGTCGAACCACCACATGCGCTCGCACGACTTGATTTCCTGCGGATCGCTCACGGCGAACACGGGCGGGGGCGCGTCGGCAAACGCCTTGGCAAAGGCCTGTTGGATCACCTCCCGCCCCACTGTGACACCGTGCTTGCGTGCATGGTTGAGATACACCTCCCCCACCGACCCTTTCACGTGAAACAGCGTGTCGGCCGCGTCGAAGAAAATCACATGGGCGTGGCACGAGGGGTTCATACGCCTCGCCCGCGACGCTCGAGGATCGACACCACCACCACGATGATCGTCGCCTGAAGCAGGAGAAACAGCGCGTCCACCGCGCGCGCGGAGCGCAAGACGACACCGGCCAGTCCGAGGGCAATGCTCAGCAGGAAGATCATCAGGACCGCATCCGTGCGGCTACTGAGGGCCCGCTCCAGCCGATGATGCATGTGGTCTTTCCCGACATACTCCAGATACTCTTTCAGCGTCTTGACCTTACCCGAGTAAATCCGTTCCACCGTCGTGTGCACCATGTCGTAGATCAGTACCCCGAAAATCAAAATTGGAGTGGACACCGAGACGATGGGCCTGCCGTCCGCCCAGTTTCCCTTGACGGCCAGACAGGCCAGCGTAAAGCCAAGAAAGGTGCTGCCCGCGTCACCGAGAAAAATCGTGGCCGGCGCCCTGAGTTTGAAATTATACGGCAAGAATCCCAAACCGGCGCCGACAAGGGCGACCGACACCCATCCTAACATAGGCTGGTTGGTCTGAAACGCGACGACTCCCATGAAAAAGGCGATGATGATGGCCAGCCCCGTCGCCAAACCGTCCATACCATCTGAAAAATTGAACGCATTGGTTATTCCGACGATCCACAGCACCGTCAGAAAGACATTGAGCGTGTCTCCTATAGCGCCATGCGGGAAAAAGGTCAGGAGCTTACCGGACCAGATGACGATCCCTGCCGCAACGATCTGGATCCCCAGCTTCACGGAAGCCGGAACTTCCTTGATATCGTCCCTGATGCCGACGAGCAAAAGCAGCGTGCCCCCGACCAGGACTCCCAACATGCCTTCGGCGACGATCAGTGGATCCATCAGCCCCGCCGCATTGGCCAAAACTGCGATGAGAAAAGCGAGGTACACAGCCACGCCACCCAACATCGGCGTGGCGGTCTGATGGATCTTTCGGGGCGATGGCTGATCCACTGCGCCGACTCTGACCGCCAATTCCTGAATGAGAGGAGTCAGTCCGACGGCGACCAAGTAGGATACCACCAGCACGTAGAGCCAGCGCATCCCGGCGGTGTAGAACCTCACCTGCATGGAGGGCAGCAGCAAAACCCCCGCGCACACGCCAACCGCGACAGTGACGAGCCGTCCAGCATTCATACGCGAACGCACTTTGGATACTTCCCCATCCATCGGCGCACTATCCGCTCAACAGTTCCGGCAAGACGGCAACAATCCGATCAACTTCCTCATCAGAAAGCGCGGGATAGATGGGGATGGAAAGCGCATGCTCCCACGCAGCATCCGATTCAGGAAATCCTGCAAGCCCAAGGCAACGATGGATCGGAAGATACACGGGCCGGCGGCAGACGATGCCGAGCACTCGAGCACGACGATCGAGCGTCTCGTCCACGATCGGCTTGGGCAATCGGACAACGAAGCGGAAGTATCCGTGTTCCCGCCCGTTCGGCACCGGCGGAGGAATTAACCCTACCTTCCGGACCGCATCGGCATAGCGATACGCAATGGCCCGGCGCCTCGCCAGAAAGGCGCCCAGCCGGGTCAGTTGGCACAGTCCTATGGCGGCTTGCATCTCCGTCATCTTATAGTTGAAGGCCAGCGCGAGAGTCTGACGTTCGTCATACTGCCGGAGGGCACGGATTCTGGCCACGAGCGGTTCGGAGCGCCCGAGGGCCATACCACCCTCGCCCGTCGTGATCAACTTCGTGGCATAAAACGAGCATACGACCAGATCGCCACGGCTGCCGACCGGGCTTTCTCCCATCGCCAGACCCAACGTCTGGGCGCAATCCTCGATGAGCGCGATCCCATTCAGATTCAGCGTGGCCAGGTCCATGGGAAACCCGAATGAATGCACCGCGATTACAGCCCTCGTCCGCGAGGTGAGCGAGCGGGTAACCGCATGAGGGGAAAGATTGTATGTCGCAGGGTCGATATCTGCCAGGACCGGCTTCGCGCCAGCCTGACGGACAGCATGCCACAACGCCACACAGGTATACGAGGGGATGACGACTTCGTCCCCCGGCTTGATCTCCAATGCGGCGAGCGCAAGGTAGAGGGCGGCCGTGCCTGAACTGACCGCCACGCCATGGCCCTGTCCGACGATCTTCGCCACGGCATGCTCGAACTCCGCGACTTTCTCCCCCTGGGCGATCCGGCCGGCGCGAATCACTTCAGCCGCGGCCTGCGCCTCGGCCTCTCCGAGTGAGGGACGGGAATGAGGAATTACGGGCGGCCCGCTCACACGAGGTCCGGCCCTACGTTGATGAACAACCGCAACGGAACAAACGCCTCGGCGGATCGGACTCTCCCCTGGAGACCTCGGAAGTGCGCAGAGGCGCGGGCGACATCGAGGATGTTTACTCCCTCGACGTTGGTCTTTTTCACCTGGGACGCATGCGCCTCCAGGGAATGCACTTTGGCCTCCAGGAGGCCGTCAATGTCGACATAGACCGTGGGAGAAAAATTCTGTGTCGTCGGAGTCTCGTAAAACAGGACGTTCCGCGTGTAGCGCGTGGCGGTCACGGTACAGGTTGCCAGGTGCCGATGGTCCTGGTGGGTGTCGTCGAGATAATTCACGAAAATGAAGGCTGGATCGACCTTCTTCACGACGTCTTCGATCTGCTGGATGGCCTCCCGGGCAACCGGAAGTTCGGTATCGCGATACCCTCCCCAGAAAATTTCCCGCACCCCGAGTATCTGCGCTGATGCCACCTGCTCGCTCCGCCGCACGGCGGAACTGCCCCCGCGCGCGCCGTCCGTGAGGATCATCAGATACACGTGATGGCCGGCCTGCGCGTACTTGAGCAGGGTTCCCCCACACCCGATTTCAACATCGTCAGGATGCGCGCCCAGCGCCAGGATATTCATGCTCTACCTCGCTTGAGTTTCGCGGACATAGCGGAAGCCCTCTCCTCCGCAATTGAACAGCAAATCGACGGCCGATAGCCCTGCGATGAAGGGCCGATAGACCTGCGCGTATTCCGGACTCACAAAGTCCTGGAATTCGACGGCGATCCCCGCGGCTTCAAACTCTTCATGATTCATGTAATCGCGACCGCCGGCACCCGCCAGATAGTGATCGGCGCCGAGCGCCTTGCATAAATCCACCAGTCGCCCGGTCGGCTCCTCCCTAGCCTCGTACCGGCTGGCTTTGACGATCGGCGTCGTGATGCCGAAGGCCCCGATCAAAGCCGACAGCATCGCCTCGCTGAGAAGGGACAGCGTTTCCCACTCGCTGGCCAGGAGATCTCCAAAGACCGGTGCGTATCGGTCATAATAAGGAGCTTTTCCATAATGGGTCTCCAGGGCCTGCACGTGCTTCCGGCGCCAAGCAGTCTGGTTATTGATCCGCACCCGATCGAGCCGCTGGGGAAATTCGTGCAGTACCGGTACGGTCAGATACTGCCAGCCCTGCGCGGTCCTGATTCTATTCCGGTTCTGCCATTCGTTCTTCTTGAACTGGACGGTGTCCAGCAGGACGAAGACATCAGCCCGATCCAGTTTATCAAGATAGCCCAACCAGGGCAAATACTGGGGCTGATGGATCGCAAGACGCATGGTCACGGTGTGGATCCTGCCCGGCTCGCGCGGCTTCGCACAAAAATAGGATTGCTGATGATCCGGTGATCCGCTGAACCGATCAGCAGACGGAAATAGCCGCCGGGTACGGGGGGGACTGCATCACGCAACTGGATGCGGAAAGGCGTCGTCTCGGTCGTCGTCGACATCACCCGCCCAGAGCGGATGATTTGCATCACGACGAGACGATGCTGGCCGTCCGTGGCGGACACCGCGACCCGCACGAGGAAAGGAGCATTCTCGGGAGCCTCCAGCGTCTCCCCTGAGATCGCCGATCGGCCCGTTTCCTCGGACGTCAGCGAAAACTCATCCAGCACCAGCCCATAGTCCTTTCGTCTCTCAAGCGCGTACATTCGGCCCTTCGCAAGCGCATCGAGCAGAGCAGCCGGGCTGCGCTCCTTAACCCACAACACGGTTTCCACATTATCCAGCCGTTTTCCGTCGCTACGGGCTCCGTGATAGGCGACCTCGCCGAACCCCCAGGGGGGATTGCCGCGCCGTCCCGCAAGATACTCCCCCAAGGTCGCATCCCAGACACCACCTGGGTCGGTGACAGTGACCGTATCTTCATACACCGCCCCGAATCCGGTATAGCCCGACGTTTGCAGAAGGGCCTCCGGATACGGGTCGGTTTGGACCGTGACGACGCCCCAAAAGCCGTAATCGAACTGGTTATAGTCCCTGGCTTCTGGCATCGACCAGACAGCCAGCCCTCCCCGTTCGCGGACATAGTCGATCACATGCTGATGGGGACTCAAGCGGTACTCATCGTTGTACAGATCGTAGAGAGGTATCCCAAACGGGTAATTGTTGATCAGGAGAAGGCCGGCCAGAATCAACAGCGCGACACCGGGGGCGGTACGGCGCGACCGCACGATCATGAACGTCCACCCCACCCGCACCTTACGCTCAACGCGGCGCCTGAGCATCCAGACTGCCAGCGGGATCAACAAGGCAGGAGAGAGCCAGAGAAACGTCCCCCAACCGTACACATAGGCTGCAGAGTTGCCGGCCACGGGCAACTGCCTATACTCTTCCTCGGCCGACAGGCCGAGAACGAGAATGTTCTTTTGCGAATCATACATCGTAAGGTTTTTCTGAAAAATCGAACCCGTCCAGTAATAATGCGGTACGACTTCGACTCCCGGAATGAACATGATGTCCGGATGGCGAAGGCCTGCCGCTTGAATCTGGGCAAGATATCGGTCAACTCCGACCTTCAGCACAGAGGGAAACTCGACCACTCGCCGTATCGCACCGCGCAGCGGAAACAGTCCGTATTCGTATCGCAGCACATAGTTGTCGGTGAAGATGACGGCCTCGATGCCGGATGCCTTCGCCTCAACGGCGAGCTTGTCGAACGACTCTCCTTCCGAACTCAGATTGCTATGAACGTGAAACGCGGTGACCACCGGGCGCCAGGCCAGCGCCGCAGTCTCCGCCGTTCCATCGGAAGCCCCGAACGACAGGGCCAACAGCGCACCCAACGCGACCCGGATCCGCTCAGCCTGTCGGATGCTTCTCCCGCCACACCACATCATAAAGACGGTCAATGGCCCTCACCATCGATTCGACGTCGAACCGTTTGTTCACGCTCCGCCGCGCGGCCTGCCCATACACCTGTCCCCGCGCAGGATCCCGTAACAGCTTCAGCAGCGCATCGGCCAAAGCCGCATCATCCTGGGGAGGCACCAGCGTGCCGGTTTTCCCATCCTCGACAACATCGGGAATCCCACCAACGCGAGTAGCGACGGTCGGCAACCCCATCGCCATCGCCTCAATCAATGCGCGTCCCATCCCTTCATTGAGGGAAGGAAACCCAAAGAGATCGAAAACCGCGAGACACTCCGACACATCCTGTCGCGCGCCCAAAAACATCACATGGCCGGTGATTCCAAGCTCTGCGGCCAACTTCTGAAGGGGGCCCCATAACGGCCCCTCTCCGATAAAGACGAAAGTGGCGTTCGGAAATTCAGCAAGCACCCGCGGAGCTGCCTTGAGCAGCCACGCATGGCCCTTGATCGGGACCAACCGGCCTACCGTCCCGATAACCGGTCCTTTGTCCGGCACTCCCATTTCCTTCCGTTTGACAACCGGATCCACCCGAACTGAGCGGAACTCTGAGAGCGCGATCCCGCTCGGGATTGTCACGAACTTTTCCGGACTGGCGATGCGGTACTGCACGTGTTCCTGAGCCCCACGATCCGTGAGAGTCACGATCCGATCGGTGACCCGCGCCAGCGTCCATTCGACAGCCCGAATGATTCCGCTCATGACCCATCCGTAATAGCCGTAAAAGATATGCCCGTGCGGCGTATGGATGACGATCGGGATGCGTGCGAGCCAGGCAGCGACACGGCCTACCGCACCGGCCTTGGACGTGTGTGTATGTACGATATCCGGCCGTTCTCGTCGGAAAAAACGCCACAGGATCAGCGTCGCGCGCGCGTCCCGGAGCGGCTGGACATCACGAACCAGGCAGGGAGTTTCGAATAGCACCACCCCGGCTTGGCGAAGCTCCTGCAAATCAGCCACAAGCTGCGCCGCCTCCGGCTCCGACCTCGACATGGACCGCCCATAGACCAGACCAACCCGAAACCGCTTCCGATCGTGCCCCAAAACCGTGGAAAATGTGTTCCGGGCCGAGCCGCCCTGATCGAATTGCGTAATGACGTGAATTACGGTCCTTCGGCCGTCCTGACGGGAAGGGTCAATCGGCATGGGCGCCTTCGCGACTATTGACGACCTGCAGCAGAGCCGCTTCTATGCGCTCGCAATGACGGTTCCAAGTGTAGTCATGCAGCACGAGAGTGCGCCCGGCCTCGGCAAGCCGTGCGCGCGCTGCAGGATCGGCTGCAAAGCGTCGGTACAGCGTTGCGATGCCGGTTGCCAGCGACCCCGCATCAGGCCCCATCGCCAACAGGGAAGCATCCAGTCGACCCAGAATCTCATTGGTCGCGCCGATCGGGGTTCCCAATACTGGAGTTCCTGAAGCCAGCGCTTCGACCGTGACCAGCCCGAAGCCTTCGAGTTGGGCAGTCGGTAACACGAACACGTCGGCGGTGCGATAGTATTCGGGCAACACGTCTTCAGGTACGAACCCGAGGAACCGCACGCACCTTTCCAAGTCCAACGTCTTCACCTGCGTTTCCAGTTCCGACCGGAGAGGGCCGCTCCCGCCGATCAACAACTGAATATGAGGAACCGTCTGCCGCAGCCGAACCATCGCACGAAGCAAAGCATCGAGACCCATGCGAGGAACCAGATTCCGGACCGTAAACAGGACAAATTGCTCGCGTTTCAGGCCAAGTGCGGGGCGGGACGAACGGTAATCCGGAAGCGGCGAGAAGATGTTTGTATCCACGCCGGCCGGGATCAGAAGCATGCGCTTGGCCTCAACCCGATGGCACTCGGCGATGCGCCGTCTCATAAAATCACTCAGCACGACGACGCGCCGGGCACGGTGCAGCGCGGCCCGTTCGATTCTTCGCCTGACCAGAGATTGGCAACGGTGCCACATCCGTCCCCCTATACCAGACGGCAGCCGATTCCGCGTATCAAATTCCTCGTGCGCAAGTGAAAGGCACGTATAGACAGAGGGAACTCCGGAGAGACATCCGGCGGTGGCCAGACCCGGCAGCGCTTGATGGATGAGCAGGACATCGGGTCGGCTTTCACGCGCGAGCGAAACGCCGGCCCGACGAGCGTTACGCGCCGACGATATAAAAAACGACACCGCAGTCCGCCGGTCGACGGGATAGCGGGTCTCCGAGATCCCCCCCACAGCGACCTGCTCTTCCTTTTCCCCTTCCGTAAGCCGGGTCAGGACTCGGACCGCATGGCCGCGGGCCGCAAGACCCGACGCCTGTTCACGCAGCACTCTCTCCGCTCCTCCGATAATCTGCACGATGGATACTTCGGCCACGAGCAGGATCTTCACACCGGGTGACCCTCCACGCACGTCCGCTGCCAGATTTCCAGCGCCAGGAGCGCAAAAATCTGGTCGGTACAGTTCCGGCGGCCCGATTCATGTTCGGCCAGCAGCCAGCGGACATAGGAATATCGGACGTAGCCGCGCCGGCCGACGATTTCCTCGGAGAGCAGTTCTCGAACCATCGCTTTCAGATCGCGATTAAGCCAGCGTGCCAGGGGGACCATGAACCCCTGCTTGGGGCGGTGCAGCAGGTCATCAGGCAGGGACGCGCGCAGCGTCCGCTTCAAAAACGACTTCAGACGCCGATGGCGGAACCGCTCGCGTGCAGGGAGCCCGATGGCGAACTGGGCCAGCACATGATCGCAAAACGGCACCCGGACCTCCAGCGAATGCGCCATGCTCATGCGGTCCCCCATCGCCAGCAGATCGTCCGGCAGATACGTCTGTATATCAACGGCCATCGCCCGTTCGGCCGGATCGGAAACCGGCCATTCTCTGTACAGACGACAATACGCCGTCTCGGGCTTCTCACCACCGGCCAGGGCTTGGAACTCGGGCGTGAACAGGTTCTCTCCCCACTCCTGCGGGAGGAACGTGACCCAGCGCAGATAACGCTCATCCGGGGGAGAGCCGCCCGCTTGCAGAAACCGGCGAACCCTCCCCGGCCAATTATCGGAATGTGTGGACTCCGGGATCCATCGGCTGGCCGCCGCTACGCCAAGGCGAAGACCGATCGGAAGCCGATCATAGGACGTACCGAATTGCTGGCCCAAGTACCGGGGATATCCCCCGAACAACTCGTCTCCCCCATGGCCGGCCAGCGCAACCGTCACGGAGCGGCGGGCGACCTGTGAAATAAGATAATTGGGAATGGCGGAAGCGTCGGCGAACGGCTCATCAAAGGCCCGGATGATGCGCGGCATCAGATCGACCGCGTCCGGCTTCACAATCTGCTCGTAATGATCCGTGCCGAACCGATTCGCGACTTCACGCGCAAAGGCCAGCTCATTGTACGACTCGTCCTCGGGACCATACCCGATCGTGAAGGTCCTGATCGGTCCACTCGATACGGCCCGCATCATGGCCACCACCGTGCTGGAGTCTATACCTCCGGAGAGGAACACTCCCAGCGGGACGTCGCTGATCAGATGGAGCCTGACCGCTTCCTTTAAATGCGTAAGGAGCCGTTCCTCGGCCTCCTCCCCTCCCAGCGCGGCCGCCTCCGGATCGGGCTTCAGCGTCCAATACCGCCGCAGGCTCAACCGACCGCATGCGAAGGTCAGGATATGGCCCGGTGGCAACTGGCGGATCCCTTCAAAAATCGTAAAAGGAGACGGCACGTACAGAAACGTCAGGAACTGTTTGAGCGCCTGCGCATCTAGCGGTCCCTGTACCCCGCCGTCCAGCAGGGCTTTGATTTCCGAGGCAAACCACAACCGTCCGTTCCGCAGAGCATAGAAAAGGGGCTTGATCCCGAGTCGATCTCTGGCAAGCAACAAGACCTGTTTCTCACGGTCCCAGATCGCAAAGGCGAACATGCCGCGCAGATGCTCGACGCAGGCGTCGCCGTACTCTTCATACAGATGCACCAGCACTTCGGTATCCGACTTGGTCTCGAACCGGTGTCCTTGGGCAATCAGGCAATCGCGCAGTTCCTGGAAATTGTAGACCTCTCCGTTCATGACCACACAGACGGTGCGGGTTTCGTTCCAAATAGGCTGGCGCCCTCCGGACACGTCAATCACACTCAACCGACGCATACCCAGACTCACGGCGTCTTCCACATATCGGCCTTCGTCATCCGGCCCCCGATGCACAAGACTCCGGATCATCCTTTGCAACCGTTCATCGTCCCGAGATCCGCTAAATCCGCAAATTCCGCACATGCCTTAGCCCTTCCTCACCGGTCGGTCTCACCGGCTGGTTTCTGCTCCAGTGTTTTTTCCCGGGCACTGTCCTTCGGTTCGTAGCCGCGAGGGGTGTTTGCATAGAACGCATCGAAAAACCGGCTGAGGGTCAGGGCAGCCAGGACACCCAGGGCGCACAGAATCACAGTCAGACTCCAAAACTTCAATTGCTTATGCCATTTTCTCCAAGGCATCTCTATTTCATCTCCAACGCAAATGGGTTTGCAGCTTCACGAGTCCGTCTCGAGACCCGCCATCGACCACAACGATTTCCACCCCGTTAGGAACAGTCATGTGCAGGCTCTCCATCACCTCTGTTCAGTGGGAAACAGCCATTCGTGAAGAAAACCCATGGCGTATACCACCTCACACAAGAACCAAATCAGCTTACCTGTCAGTAGAGCGTACCCTTGGCGAAACAGAAAACGGACTACACGCGAGGGGAACGCCACATGCAACCGAAAAGGACCGTGCATGGAAGGAGTTTCGATCGCCCATTGCGGATAATGCCGATTGACAAAAGCTGCCGCCTTGCCATTTCGATAAAATTGCTTCATGAGCAGGGTGAAGTTCGAAGGCGGAAGATGGGAGTATTCCGCCCCTGGCACCACCACCACCCGATAACCCGCCTTGCGAAACGCTTCCCTAAGATAAGGATCCAGGCCACGGGGAATCATTTCATTCTCACCGCCTACTTGGAAAAATACTTCCTTGTTGATCAAAAGCAAGGGGTGTTCCGCAAGGTCAGAATCGGTTATCTGAGTAATAGCTGGAGTTGATCGGCGTGGCACCTCATGCATCACTCTTTTGACGAAAGCAGCTGCGTCCTTCGGAATCCCGTTGATCCCACCTGCCAAACCTATTGTGCGATCGGAGTCAATGGCTGCCACTAACCGTCCGATTGAGTCAGGACAGCCCAACTCAGTGTCATCGTCCAACGTCAGGAGAAGACTTCCTTTAGCAAGAGCAGCCGCCGCGTTGATTGCCCGTCCCTGTCTTCTGTCTCCCAGTACAAGCAAGAGTTCCCATTCTTTGTACGTCTGCTGCTCGAGTTGTTGGAGCAGTCGCGGGAGATACCCGCCCCGATCCGCATCCAGCGTCGGGATAACGATCGAGACGTTGGCAGAGCGGTCTGGATGAGGGGACATCCGTGCAAAACTGAGCGGCCCAGCGGTCTCCGCTCGGTGGCGCACAAAAGACCTCTCCGGGTACTGGAGCAGCCGTTCCCATCTGACCGCGCCAGGCATCGCGTGCGCCAGGGGAAGGCCCATGGAGGCCTGACTCGTTTTTGCGAGCAACTCAAGCATGAAGATTCGCCGATAGGGGTTCTTTGCGTTCCACATGCTTATCAGCCTCACGATCCAGCCAGTCAGCACCCTGCGGAAGTAGTTTCTGGGAACCGCGATTTCCAAGGCCTCAAGGCCATACCAGAATGGTAAGGGGGCATTCCCCAGGTTCGTGAGTTTTGCCCGTGGCGAAATCGCCCGAAGCAACTGCATCATCTCTTCGGTTTCAGGCAACTCATATTTGCGGTGCTCAACAAGCCAACGGTTGGAAATCCCAAACCGCCTTTGGTGGTATTGATCGAGCCGTTCCTCTGCTTCGGCCGCTCTCTTACCGCAGGGAACCGCTATGATCATACAGTGTTTCGCCACCCGTGCCATTTCTCGCGCCGCTGGACCTCTCAAGGACCGCGGTAAGTGCTCGAAGAGGTCCACCGCCACTACGGCTTCGAATGCCGCATCACGAAACGGCAATTGTTCGACCCTCCCCAAGACAGGAAGCGGAAGGCCCACGGCCCGTGCCAAGTTCTCCCGATTGAAGTGCAAATCAACGGCTACGACCTTCCTCCTGAGAAAGGGAGCCAAGCCGCGATCTGCCGAGCCAACCTCGAGGACTGGGAGCGGCCGGTTTTGCGGCAGACGCCGGAGCAGACTCGCGATGGGGAGGTAGCGAATGGCGTGGGAGCCGTACCAATCATTGTTCCAGAGGAGGTACCGACGCAGGAGACGTGCGACCAAGCCCTGAGGGGGCTGAGCCTCCTCCCAACGGAGCCAACGCTTGGCCCATTCAACCATCATTTCCATCGCCTCCGGTCTTCCGCCGTGATCCAGGGCAGGCGAAGCGCCATCAGCGCCTTCACCGTTTCCCGGAACGCGATTTTCTGCCCGGTACGGCCAAGAAGGAAGCAAAGAACCCATTTGATGGTGAAGATCACGAGAAGCGGCGAGCGCAGTATAGCGTAGACGATCGGCTGATGTTCGCGCAAAAAGTAAAGCTGCCCAAGCCCAACGGAAACCAGAACCAAGGCACTTTGCCGTTTCCCGCCAGTGGACCCGGAATGGTGATGAACGGCCACGGGGAACGGATGGAACCAGATCTCCCACCCCGCACGACGTACACGCCACGCAAAATCCATCTCCTCGAAGCCAAAGAAATAGCGGTTATCGAATCCTCCCACTGCTTCCCAAACTCTTCGGCGCACTAAAAAGCAAGACCCCTCGACGGCATCCACGGGAAACGGTTCTGCGTGTTGGAGGTGCCGCTCGTAGGGATGGGTGATGGGAGAGTGCGTGAATACACGATTAAGCCTCGTTTCGTAAAGCAGGACCGAGGCGATGGTAGGAAACGGAGTCGCAGAGACGTAGGGTTTGCCGTCTGACAGCAGTAACCGCGGTCCGACCACGCCAATTTCCGGGCGTTTTTGAACGAACTGCAAAAGGCACTCAAGCCCCCCAGGCAGGAGCTTCGCATCCGGGTTCATCATCAGGAGATACTCCCCGGAAGCCGCAATGGCCCCTCGATTCGCTGCCGTGGCGAAACCCAAGTTCTCCGCGTTCTGCATCCACCGCGCTTCCGGAAAGCGGGGCGTCAGATCCTGCACCGTCCCATCATCGGACGCATTGTCAACTACGACGACTTCAGTCTCACCAGGCAAGCTATTTTCATCGATGGATCGCAAACATGCCTCCAGGAAGTCACGCACCCGATACGAGACGATGACAACGCTTACCGTTGGCAAAGATCTTCCTTTGTAATTTGCGACTGCCGAAGCCCCACGACAGCCCGAAGAACCTCCCGATACGCCCACCGTCGCGGGTCACGGCGCGTGGCGAAAAGCAACTTGAGAAGAAATTCGACGAGAATGAGACATTTCAACAGAAAGAGCTCGGCCACATGTCGATGTTTCGTAAAGTAGCGAAGTTCGCCGAGGGTCCCCGAGAGCGTGAGCAGACCGCATCGCACCTTGTCTTCGGACTGCCCTCCGTGATGAATGATCACGGCAGTCGGCACAAAAACGACTTGCCATCCGTTGACCTTGATACGCTTGCAGAGATCTGTTTCTTCCATATAGAAGAAATACCTCTCGTCGAAGAAACCGATCGGCTCCAAGACTTTTCGGCGAACCATCAAGCCCGCTCCCGAGAGCCAATCCACTGCGATCGCATCACCTGTAGCTCGCGCATTCTCCCAAAGAACCCGATAGGGATTGATCCATGCGTTCTGATTAAACCGGCTTCGCAGGCCCGTGTGGTTGAGGAATATGGTAAAGAGGTTCGGAAAGGGACAGATCGTAGGATACGGATGGCCGTTTGGCAGTTGCTCGGTGGGGCCGACAATACCGACTTCGGGGTGTCCATCGAGATGTTTAATGAGTGGATCAAGGGATCGTTTGACCAGCTCCGTATCCGAATTGAGGAAAAGGATGTTTTCCCCTTTAGCGACCTGCAATGCTTGGTTATTCGCCGCGGCAAATCCGCGGTTTTCTGCATTGCGGATCAGCTGCACATCCGGAAACCGTTCCATAACCATCTCCGGACTGCCATCCCTTGAACCGTTGTCCACCACGAAGACTTCGTAGGACTCGGACGGCGGGTAGCGACGTATGGACTGAAGGCATTGCTCCAACATCCCCTTGGTGTTGAAGCTAACGATAAGGATAGAGAGCGTCACCGCGTCTCCAACACTTCCCGGTAGACCCGCTCGAACCGCTCGACGATCCGGTCCCATCGATACGTCGCTCCGGCCCTCTTCGCTCCTTGGCGCATGGCCTCTTTCAACGCTGGGTCGCCGAGGATCGTGCGCATCGCCTCGGCCAAGACTTGAGAGTCGGCAGGCGGCACAACGAAGCCGCTCCGGCCCTGCTCCACAGCCATCGCGCTGCCGCAGGCCGTCGTAGCAACGACCGGACAGCCCTCGTTGAGCGCCTCCACCACCACAATCCCGAAGGGTTCCATCACGCTCGGGAGCACGAATAGATCGACTTGCCGCATCAGGGCCAGCACGGTTGCGTGCGACAGCCAGCCATGGAACCTCACGAGCGAGGCGATGCCGATCCGGGAGGCGAGGGCTTCCAGTTCGGCGCGCTGCGGGCCGTCGCCGACCATGTGCAGCGTCAGCCCGGGCCAGTCTTTGACGAGTGCGCCAACAGCCTGCAGGAGGTAGGTTTCGCCCTTGTCCGGTTCCAGGTGCCCGACAAACAGCAGGTTCGGTCCGGTCCTTCTCAGCATCAGTTTGGCGGCCTCTTCGACCTCCGGCAGAACCCGTTCCGGCTGATAGCCGTGCGGGAGGGATTCAACCGGACCGGTGGCGTAGGGACTGATCGCGGTCGCGAAAAGATCGCTGACGGCAAGGGTCTTGGTGGCGTGACGGATCGCGAGGCCCACCTCAAGCCTCCGGCGAAGCCGCCCGGCTTCATGAAAATCCATCCCCTGGATATAGGTGATGGCAGGAATTGATAGCAGCCTGCCGACGATAACCGCGAAGAGCCCGCAGGAAGCCGCCTGCCCCTGCACCAAGTCGGGACGGATCTTCCTGGCCAGCAGAAGAATCTGCAGCAGTCGCTGTACCGTCCCGGCGAAAGGCAGCGGCCAGACGCGCAGGCGATGGACCCGGACCTGCCCCACCGTTTCTTTGGACGGGATCCCATCGGAGCGGGCCACGATCACTGACACCGCCCACCCGCGCTTGGTGAGGGCCTGGGCCAAGGAGGCCGTGGCCATGGCGGTCCCGCGGAACTGTTGGGGTGGGAACTCGTTGACGATGAGAAGCAGCCTCATTTCAGTAAGTCTTTCGCCGCCGTATAGACCTCGTCCACCGTGATGGCCCAGGGAAAGGCGGCGTCCTTTTGATTCCGGAAGTTGAACGGGACGGGATTCAGGAGCATCACGGCCTCGTTCAGCTCATAGAGGTGATACCGGGGCTTGCCGGGCCCGATGAGTCCGATCGTCGGACGTCGTCGCGCGATCGCGACGTGCATCGGCCCCGAGTCATTCCCAATGAAAAGGTGAGAGGCATCAATCAAGGCCGCCATCTGGAAGAGATCCGTAGTGCCTGCCGTATTCAGGTAGCTTCCATGGGGAAGCCCCTCGACGACCTGCTCGGTCAAAATGTACTCGCCGCGTGTTCCCACCAACACGATCCCGCACCCTTCCGCCACGAGCCGTTTGGCCAACTCCCTGAACCGGTCAAGAGGCCAACGCTGCGCAAAATGCGTTGCCCCGACATGAAGACAGACCACGCGGTGGCGAGTGGGCATCGCGCGCCTGATGCGGTCCCGTGCCGCTTCAATCTCCTGAGGTACAAGCGGACATTCTGTAGTGAGATCCTTCCCACAGTCGCCCAGAAGGCCTACCACGTCAAGGAAAAACGGCCGGTAGTGCCGACCGTCCAGGAACGACTCGGGAACGGATCGATCAAAGACACCGTGGTCGGATACATAGTCCGGATTGATGCCCACTCGAAACCTCGCTTTCGAGCGCACCGCCAGCCAGAGTTCTAACAGGTACCACTGGGGAAGCCAGGCATGGTGAAAGCTGATGTAAATATCTACCGGCGTTTTCCGCATGAAACGGATCGGCTTCATGAAAGCCCGCCAGAACGAAGCGCCCACAACCCGCCTTAACTCCAGATCAAAAAGAAGAAATTCGCACCCTTCCCTCATATAGGGAAACCGAAAAAGGAACGCCGCGTTGTTGAGGCTGTACGTCACGATGTCGATAGCGGCCATAGGATACAAGCGGTGGAGAGCCCGGAGTGCCGGCGTGATCAGGAGCAAATCTCCGACCCCGCTCATCTGAAACACCACAATCCGGCGAACTGACTCTGGAACAGGCTGGGGCCTCCGTCCTCGCGCAATCTGCGACAGCGCGGAGAGAAACCGGATCAGCTGCCTGATAAACCTATCTTTCACGGCCCTACCGCTTTTTGAGCTACAAGCACGGTGCCTCATAGCGGAAAGCGAAAGAATTAGTCATCAGGATTTCCGTATGAGCCCCCGCATTACCGGCAGATAATCGCCCAACAGCTCCCAATCACGATGATCAAGGATGCCGGACAGCCGAATAGTGATGAGATACGCAGTCGCATACAGAATAATACAGCTGACAAGTGCGAGCAACGCGGGTCCACGTTCGCCCTCCCCCACCCAGCCTGCGGCCCACCCAAGAAAAAGCAGTGAACCGACGGCCGGAGGAACGTTCAGAAGAAAAATAACGCCCGCCTGACGTAACTGGACGCTCCATGACCGTTTAAACTCTCGACAAAAGAGAACCAACAGATACCCATTGCTCAGGATGAGGGCAACCGTGGTCCCGATCAAGACACCCACGTAACCAAACGGGAATATCAACGCGATGGACAACAGGAGGTTGAGCCCGCCTTGAATCAAAGAAACCCGCATGAGAGGCCCCACCCACCCGATCCCTGCACCGACGGTCGTCACCATACCCATGCTCACTGCCGACCAATACCCAGTCGAGAGCAACATGATCGCCAGGTGAATGTCAGATAACACGTGGCCGAGCCACACTTGAAGAATCAGATGCGCGGTCAACCAGGTGCCGACCAGGCTGGGGACTGTAAAGAGAAGAAGATACTTCGTTCCCCGCTCAAACATCACCCAGAGCCGACTGTAATCATCCTTTCCCGCAAGCGCGGAAGCGGCTGGAAATACGGCCCCCAGCATGATATGGGGAAGATCGTGCAGCAAATAGGAGACTTTCGCCCCGAGATCGTAGTAAGTGACATATCGTAGCGGTACAAATAATCCGAGTAAAATCTTGTCTGCTTGATAGCTGATCAGACTAGCGATTACGGAAATCTGCAAGCGGACTCCATACCTAAAGAGAACCTTGATGGTATCAGGCTTAAGACTATGACTTCTCAAGGTCAAAAGCGGGAATGATCTCTTGGCCTGAATGGCAAGGAAAATGAGTTGAAGGAGATAGACGATGCCGACCACCATCACCAACCCCCTGAGCCCCCATCCAAGGCGCAACACGAGGTATGATCCCAGAAGATTGGGAATGGACACGGCGACCAGAACTACATTGACCAGCTCCATCCGCTGAAGCCCTTTCAGTAAGCCATCAAAGATGGAAACGAGGTTCATAAAAAAAAGGACGACGAGACCGGCCTGAAATGTCTGAACAGCTTCTGAGCGGAGACTTTCAGGAATGGAAAAGAGAGAGGCAATCCACCCAACCACGGGCCAAAGTAAAATGACGACCACAGCCCCTAACGCGAGGTAGAAGAAAAGCGCGCTGGCAAGAACTCGATTGATTGCCGCCGTATCATCTTTCGACTGGTATTCAGCAAAGTGCTTTACCAGCGAGGAGCCCACTCCCATGTCGAGCAAGAGGAAGTACTGGGTGAGAGACCAGAAGAGGGCCCAGACGGCGAAACGATCCTGGCCCAGGTAGGACAGGATAAGCGGGGTCAAAAATAGATTGGTAGCGATGAGCCAAAGACGCCCCATCGCGTTAAATGCGGTGTTCCGCATGATTCGTTTCGAAATCGTGGCGCCCGGCTCGTTCAGCACAACCACGTCACCTGGTTCCCAGCCGATCTGAAACGATCTGCCTATACTGGTTCATCAGAAGAGGGGCGCCTAGCAGAAGCGAAAATCTGGAGGCTCATCCGATTGAAAACCGGCGTACACGCCCAGCGACGGTCAAGCCGGATGAGTAAACGAGCAATCGCAACATTCCAAGGGACATAGCGCAATACGGGAAGATGGTCGGGGAACCCCGCGAGGACATAGGCGCTGTAGCCAAACCGTTCCATCCGTATCTCCCGGAAGCCAGTCACCTCGATGAGGTCCCGGAGCTGATCGGACAGAAAACCTTCATCCTCCTTATCGAATTTATCGGAGAAGCGGTACATGAGCTTCCGCATTGTCCGTACTAACCACCAATCGTTGCTGGGCTCGGAGAGGATGAGTTCTCCGCTCGGGCGCAAAACCCGGTGTATCTCAACAAGTGTAGTCCGAAGATCCGCAACATGATGCAGCACGCCCCGGCAGACCACGAGATCGAAGGAGGCGTTCTCAAACGGCAGTGCCGAGCCATCGCCCGTGACCAGTGGCGTGCCTAGCTTCCGCGCCGCCTGTATCATCTCCCGTGAAACATCGAAACCGACCACAAAACGATACTTCTGCGTGAGGTCAGCAAGCAGGCCGCCGGTTCCACAGCCAAGCTCCAGAACTCGATCAGCCCGCACACAATTCATTGCGAACAATGCTCGGTTCCACTCCTCCTGGAACGCTTGGGAAAAAGCATCCCTGTAGCGGAGTGCGTAATTGGCAGCGAGGCGTTTGTGGAGTTCGATTTCACGCTCGAGATGGCTCTCTTTTCGCGAGATCATCTTCTTCTCACGATAAGATCCGCCAGAATCCCTATGGCCGCCGTCAAGAAGGTCCCAACGAAAAGGATGATGGAGGTGTCGGCCAGATTGGCGAGCACGAAGACGTCGTAGCTCATGCGGGCGAGGGTCAGAAGCAACATGAAGAGACTCGCCGGCAAAAAGATACGCAACGGGTTGAAATACGTGATCGTGCGAACGATCAGAATCAGAAAGTTGAGTGCGTCGGAAGGCCGAATCTTCGACCGTCCGACTCTCTTGTGGTAATTGATCGGGATGAACCGGACGCCACGTCCCTCTGAGAGAAAGGCTAGTGTGAGCGTCGTCGTGAAGGAGAACTGGTTGGGGAGAATATGAATATACCTTAACGCGGTCTCACGTCGAAAAGCGCGCAGGCCTGAATTGAGGTCTGGAATTGCCCGTTCCGAAAGGTACTCTGCAAGCCTCTTCAACAACCATTTAGCCGGCCTCCGGACAAACGGCATATTCACATCGGGACCGGTCCTCGCCCCAACCGCCATTTCAGTCTTCTCGTCCAACCCATCCAGAAGGCGGGGAATCTCTTCCGTAGGATAGGTTCCATCCGCGTCGATAATGAGCGTAATGGGAAACCGCGCAGCATGGATCCCTGTCTTCAAGGCCGCGCCGTATCCGCGGTTCTCTTCGTGTCGCAGGACTCGAACCTTTTCTGTATATGCGTCGATCCTTTCACGCGTTCGATCGGTCGAGCCATCATCGATGATGATGAGCTCAAACAACATTCCCGTCCGTCCCATTTCGGAAAGGAGTTGCTCAATGAGGGAACCAATCCCTCCCTCCTCGTTATACACAGGAACTATGATGCTGACGCCTTCAGCGCGCGCTTCGCTCCCCAAATCCTACCCCCCTCCTGACGATGCGACGGCAAGCACGGACACCTGGTCGTATGGAAAGCCACGCTGGATTTTCAGACCAAAAATTTGATAGCAACAACGCGCCAACAAGTAAGGATAATCGTGGCTGAATGCCAGACTTCCCCGTGGTTGCGAAACACCATTCCCGAGCGAACCCGATTCAACTAACGCAAAGATCGCGATCGCCGCCGGTTTGACGGTTTGCCTGACGAGCCGAAACAATTCCTCCAATTCCTTCCGCGTGAAAAACTCAAATGTCTCACACCCGACAAAAATGGTGCCATCCACGCATTCACTCTGGATCCAATCTCTGACTTCCCCATGAAGGAACTCTAGGCAGCTATTTTTATATGCAACCTGATTCTCTAAAATCTGTTCCTTGTTGAAGTCCATGCCGATGAACCGTCTGATGGAGGGAAACTCTTCAGAGAGCGCGCAGAGAAACATTCCATTTCCTGTCCCGATTTCACAAATCGTCCGGTACTCTTCTGTGGTAGTGAGGAGATCCGACAGGTGGCGAATGAGTGGCCGCCGAGGGCCCAAGAACTCCCTGTTATAGGCATCCACATCCCGGAATCGTTCCTTGCCGAGATCGTGCCACCGCTTCCCCGGTGTCGATCCCCAAAAAAATTCCCTGGCGTGTCTCCTAACCTCTTCAGTGTCCGCTGAGTAATGCCGCCTGTTCACTTCGGCACGGACGATGTCGGCGAACATCCCGGTGGGCCCTCTTGCAGTGAAAAACTCATCGCGCACACGTACCTGAAACGACTGCGGCAAAATACGCACGATGAGCCGTCCGATGTACGCATACGGCCGATCAGCGCACAGCGCATACCATGCCTTTTTGAGTGTTCGCCTAACGCCGCCAGGACACCCATCCATAGCGTGTCCCCCAATCGTAAAGTGTCGCTGCTCCGAACACACACCACGCCGATTCCATGACATAACCGTACCGCCGGATCGCGTGCACTAGCCCATAAACTACCAGCAAGTAGGCGAGCGTCCCGACAATCGGGAATACCGACGCATCGCTCCAATACGTTCGCAGTAGGAACAGGACCGCTGTGCCCACGAACAGCGCATTGATCCAGAATACCGTCAAGGCAAGCGTGGGATGCACGCCACGCAACACCGAGCTTCCAGCGGGCGGAGAAAGGAGGAAGATCAGATCGCGGTTGAGGACAAATTTCAGATATGCCACCGGGCGATCCAGTATCCGCTCGATGAGGTCCCGCTTGTCCTTTGCGATCCGGTCCTCGAGCGGAAGGTCTGCGGCGGCTTGCTCCCGCCGCTGAAGAAGCTCTCGCGCCTGCTCCCGCTCCTGTTCGAGCTTTACCATATCGGAGAGGGCCCACCAGTATTCTCCTGAGAGCACCGGATAGTGGCCGAACATGAGGGTGAAATGTTTGTAGGCGTCTTCTTCCGCATGACTTTCAGGGTAGAGGGTGTTACGCATCTGCCAGGGAAGCCACAGCGCCATCGCAACGAGAACGACACTGACAAGCTGCCGCAAATGTGGGCGGAGTCGTCGATCCAGAAGACTGAGCGAAAGGAAGGCCAACGGCAGGAAGAAGTAAACAAAGTTAGTCAAAAGAAGGAGCCCGGAAAAGCACCCCGCCAGGGAAAAGAAAACATTCCGGTCTTCTCTGAGTCCTCGGACAAGGCAATAGAAAACACCAAGCAAAATTGGGATCAGGAGGTTCTCTCGATACAGAGTCGTGACAATCTCGTAGGACGGGTATACCGCGAATATTCCAGCGGCCAAAAGTCCAACCGTTTCGGAGAATACCATCCGTCCCAGAGAGAAGATGAGAAAGACCAGGGAAGCGTTGAGAAGCGCCTGAACGTACCAGACCACTCGGTAATCCTTCCAGAAGATCGCATACATCGAGGCAATAAAGGCGGGATAAACCGGTTGGAGGTACGTCGTCGGATGGCCAGGGTCTATGGCATAACCCTTCGCCTCGATGAGGTTCACAGCGATCCGATGATTATCCAGTTCGTCCCTTTGGGGTGGTTCGGCAAACCAGTGGATTGCGGCCATACGTACGACAAGGGCCACTAGGAACAGAAGGACAAGCCACCGGAGTGATGATTGTCTAGGAGAGGAAATACCAGGCAAGGCTCCGTTCATCGAAGGTTCTCCACTCCAGTTCGTCCAAATCCGCGTACTTCATTGCCTTCTGGCACGATCCATCATGCTCTGTCGCCATGGAGGCCTGGCTCCAGCCGTTGGGGACATCGTGGGGCTTTCCACAACCTGAGCCGCTTGCTGAATTCCCAACGTGTTACCTGCGGCGTAGTCTACCTGAGCGAGCAAATGACTCCTGACCACCAGTGCCGCAAACAGCCAGAAGGGCTCCATGATACGGACAATGATAAAGGTATTCGCACCGACGGCATGGACGAGCAGGCCAAGGAAGCCAAACAGGAAACCTAATGCGACGCCTCTAGGGAAGGGGTCAACGGCATGCCTATATGCAATCAGCCCAGCGCGGAAAATCGACCACAGAAGGAACGCAAAGACTGTCGCCCCCAACAGCCCCGTCTCCACCAGGATCCGTGGGTACATGGCGTCCATGAAATACGGCCCTCCCGTGACCCCCGTCCCCCAGATCGGGGAGCGATAGAAATACTCCATTGATTTTTTCCATGATTGAATTCGCTCGGAGGTGGAAGTGTCCACCCGGACTCCTCCGATATGGATCTGTCCCGCTTCCGGCGCCTGTGTCACAGTAAACATCACGCGCTCCATCACCGCGCTGGGAAGCCACAACGGCACCGTGAAGATTCCTATGAGCAGCAACGTCAACACCAAGGGCTTCCGATACCCCACCAGCACTGTCATCGCAAGAATCACCATTCCCGCACCAAGGAACGAAGACCGTGAAAGGGTCGCCATCAGTGCAAGGCTTCCGGTTCCCAGAAGAAGCAGAAATGGCAGGCGTGCAGGTACGGCTCCTGCAGTCAGCAAGAGTCCTGTTGCGATTGCGAGCATAAACACGAGGTACCCACCCAGTGTATTGGGCTCTCCCGTTTCTCCCTCAAAGGGAGCTGACGCTCGGGCTCCGCTCGGAATCTGGGTGATCGCGTACAGCGAAACCAGAAAACAAGTAACCAGGCTGGCGATTACCAGAGCCTTGGCCTGTTTCTGACTGGTCACCGAACTGACAACCATGAAGTAGATGAAGACATACTCATAGTACTTCAAGAGGTAGAAGAACCCCGTCACGGGTTTGACGCGTCCCGCGAGCACGCCGATCAGAGTCGCCAACACAGACGCCGCAATATAGAGCATAATTGGCCCGTTCAATGGAGTCTTCGTGAACGGAGGGCTCTTTTTAAAGAACGCCATCTTTGCTAACCAAGCAAATCCTATAACAACCAGCAGAAGATCGTCGAAACGAAGGGTGATTCCACGTCCCGCCGTTGGCCCACCTGACATTTCACCGACTAGAAATTCAGGGCCCAGGAGCATGGAAAAGACCAACAAATACAGGCTTGCAGGGGTAGAGAGAAACGCAACTACAAGAACAAGCACGACGAAAGTAACCGTGAGGCTGACGGCCGGTGTGTTTGATGCAATGACGAGCCCAAGCGGGATTGCAAGAGCTAACGGAAGTAGATACGCAAGCCCTCTATACTGCATCATACACGCCCTTCGGACTGCTTATGGCGACGGGAAGAACGAAGCCCTGAATTGGAAAAACTGGGCAAGCATGCCGATCAGGAAGAGTACCGATAGTACTGGTATTTCGCGTAATCCGGAGAAAACTCAGCGCTGACGTTGCTCAAAACCACACCGACAATATGCGCTTGCGCATTCTCCAAGAGCGATTTTGCCCGGTGCAACGGCGTCCGTCCCACTCGTCCCACCTGGTATACCAAGACGACGCCGTCCACCTTGGGACCGATCAGCACGGCATCGGCGACCGGCAAAATCGGTGGGCAATCGAAGATCAGCAGATCGAAGTTCTCTTCCAATTCTGCGATCAGGTCCACAATACGCTGGGAGTTGAAGAACTCGGACGGGTTCTGCGGCAGATGGCCGCTGGTGATAA
>CAYYLQ010000016.1:0-51042 GCA_964472655.1 uncultured Nitrospirales bacterium | reverse complement strand
AAGTAAATGAAGATGTATACGCGGGCCGAGGACATGACCAAAGACATCCACGCGGCGTATGAGCTGCTGGTCGAGAGGCTGGAGAAGAAGGACGAAGTTTAAGGAAGCTACGGGGCGGCGTGGGAGTGGACGCGGGCCATGGATTGGTCGCCCGCTTGGTCGGCTTCGGCGTCGCCGCGCGCGACCGGCCAGGTCACGAGACCGGACACGCCGGTCTTCGGCTGCGCATAGATCTGCGGCAGCTTGTTCGTGCCGAACTTGGAGATATAGAGAAAGACGTGCTCACGGGCGTTGACCCGCACGGCCCAGGGCGCAAAGTCGTTTTGGTAGAACTCCTCGCACATCTGCATGGCCTCCAGACAGGTCACCCCACCCGGTTCGTTGAGCGTGTAATAGTAGTCGAGTGGAATGTCATATTCCTCCTGTTTGTGGATCGTAATCCCGAACTTCTCGGCGTTCCGCACCATGGGCGTATGGCGGTACGCCACGAAGTAGAACAGCTCGACGGAATGGATGTTGTCCTTGTTGTCGAGAAGGAACTGTCGGGTCTCTTCGGCCTCCTCCCGCGTCTCTCCCGGAAATCCGTAGAAGGCCATCACGTGGTTCCAGATGCCGGCCTTCGCGGCCTCGCGCAGGTTGTTCACAATCACGGACTGCTTGACGTGCTTGTCCATGAGATTGAGTACGCGCTCGTTCGCCGACTCCATGCCGTAGTACAGCGTGCAGCAGCCGGACTGGGCCGCGAGCGTCCAGATCGCCGGATCCTGTAGCGTCTCCTCGAAGCGGATCAAGGTCGTCCACTTGATGCCGACATTCTGCTCCACCAGCAACTGGATCACTTTCTTGAACAGCGCCGGCGGATAGGACTCGTCCGCGAAGAGGAAGTGCTCGGCGTGATACTTCTCCTTGAGCGCCCTGACCTGCCGGACCACCTCGTGCGCCGGCATGCCCCGGTACTGATCGAAGTAGCCCTGTCCGTGGTCGCAGAAGGTGCAGCGCCCCCAGTAGCAGCCGCGCGTCGCGAGATACGGCAGGATGCGGACCGGCACGAAATAGCTGTCCAGCGGGAACCCGTCGAAATCGGGCAACGGCAGCGCCGTGGTCTTCTCCGTATAGACCTCCTGGTTGATGTGGATGCCGCGCTCATCGCGATAGATCAGGTTGGGCACCTTCGCCATCTCCCGCGCGCCGGCCAGCGCCTCCAGCAACCACAACAGCGCATGCTCCCCTTCGTACAGAATCGCGGAGTCGAACACCTCGGTGAAGAACCGCTCGTGCTTGGGCAGCTCTTCCTGGAGCCGCGTGACGATGTTCCCGCCGACCGTCACATGGATCTGCGGGAACGCCTCTTTGATCATCTTGCAGAAGGTCAGCCCGGCCTGAAGCTGCATCTGGGTGCCGAGCGACACGCCGACGACGTCCGGCATCTCGCGGCTCACCACCGGCAGCACGAGTTGTCGGCACACGTCCCTGTAGACATTGACTTGCTCGTCGTCCAGGCAGGCGAAGATCTCCTTCGAGACGCCCGGACGGTAACCGAGATTGCTCTCCATCGGATAGAAGACGAGTGACGCCGGATAGTAGGCGGCTGAGATGTACTGCATGACCTCGCGGAAGGCATTCAGCGCCCATTCCAACTTGCCCGCATCGTAGAAGTCCTCGCCGCGGGTGATCCGCTTGGCTTTTTCCGCCCGCTCCGCCAGCTCGATCACATCCACCGCGGCCGCGGCGTCCAGGCACGCTTTCTGGGCTTCCTCCCGTTCCGTCAGTCCCTTGGTCTTCTCCTTGGCCTCCAAAGCGCGCTGCCGCTGGGAGATACGGGCCATAACCCAGATCAGGAAGGTGTCCGTGAAGAAGTGGTCATACATCTCGATGTTGACGTCCTTTTGTACGACCTCGTGCCCGTTCTGGCGCAGCACCGCCGTGAGGCTCGGCAGCGCTAGGTAGGGCGCCGTCGGCACCCACTCGGGAGGAAACAGGAGCAGGGTCTTCAACTTGCGCCCGCTTCCGCCCTTCGGAGAGGGCTTGTCGATCTGAATAGTAGTGCTGGCCATGGAGAGGATTATTACGCCCCGACGCCGCTGAGGTTGCCCGCGTCCACCTCCGGCGGCCTGAACTGAAGGGCCGGCAGCTTACTGGTGCCGAAGTGCGCGATGTAGAGGAAAATGTATTCGCGGATGAAAATCTTCAGGTCCCACCCCCGATAGTGGTTGCGCTCGAATTCCTCGAAGACCCGCTCTGCCTCCTCGACGCTGAGCCCCTCTTTCACGGTGAAGTAATAGTCCAGCGCCAGGTCCCACTCGGGATTGATGTACGGCGTGACCCCGAACCTCTCGGGGTCCTTCGCGACGGGCGTGTGCTTGCTGAGGTCGAACGTGCCGAACCCGATCGAATGCACGAGGTCCTTGTTCTCCTCGAGGAACCGGATGGAATCGTACGCCTCCTGGCGGGTCTCGCCGGGAAACCCGAAGAAGCCCATGCAATGGTTCCAGATGCCGGCGTCGGCCGCGAGCCTGAGGCTCCGCTGGATGACTTCCTTTGTGGTCGCCTTGTCCATGAGCTTGAGCACCCGCTCGTTGCCGGACTCGTAACCGTAATGGAGGAACTTGCACCCGGAGGCCCGCGCGTCGTTCCAGACCTCCTTGTCCGACAGGCTCTTCTCGAAGCGCATATGGGTGGTCCACGCGATGTCCATGTTGGTCTCGACGAGCTTGCGCGTCAGCTTGCGGAACAGAGCCGGCGGATAGGACTCGTCGGTGAAGTGGAAATGCCGGCAGCGGTATTTGTCTCTGAGCCCGCGGATTTCCCCGATGATCTCGTCGATCTTTTTGGTCCGGTACCCGGCCGTGTAGCCTTCTCCGTGATCGCAGAACTCACAGCGGCCCCAGTAGCAACCGCGGGTCGCCAGGTACGGGAGGATACGGTCGGGAACGAAATATTTCTCCAGCGGCAGCCCGTCGAAATCGGGAGGCGGCAGCGAGGACATGTCTTCGGCGTAGCTTGAGGACGACGTATGGATGCCCGAGGCATCGCGATAGATCAGGTTCGGAATGCCTGCCAAGGGACGGCCTGCGCCGACCGCTTCGACAAGCTGGAGGAACGCGGTCTCGCCCTCGTAGACCACCGCGCTGTCGAACAGGGCGAAGAACTGCGGCTTGTTCGGCAGCACGTCGCGCAGGCGGGTGACCGTATTGCCCCCGATGGTCACGTGGATGTGTGGGAACTGTTCTTTGATGAGCGCGCAGAAGGTCATCGTGGAGAAGAGCTGCTGCTGGAGGACGATCGAGATGCCGATCACGTCCGGGCGCTCGGCCTCGATCGCCGGCTTCAGGATGTGCTCGAAGACGTCCCGGTAGATGTTCACCTGGGTGTCCTGGATCGCGTCCAGCACCTCGGAAGAGATGAAGACTTTGTAGGAGAGATCGGTCTCCATGGGCGGCATGCAGATGCGGGCGGGCGCGTAGACCAGCGAGATCGTCTCGGTCACTTCGCGGAAGGTGTTGATCGCCCACTCCAGCTTCTCCGCGTCATAGAAGTCCGGCCCCCGGACGACGGCCTTGGCCTTCTCCGCCTTCTCTGTCAACTCGGCAAGACGGCTCCGGGTCAAGCCGACCAGGGACAGCTGCAGGGCCTGTTCGGCTTCGCTCAAGCTCCGGGACCGCGACGCTTTTCGCAGCCGGTCGAGCATCGGCGGAACACGCTTCAGGACGAGGCGTTGCAGAAAATCGCCGCTGAAATACCAGTCGTACATTTCGAGATTCACGTCCTTCTGGACGACCTGGTGGCCGGCGGCGCGCAGCACACAGGTGAGGGTGGGCAGGCTCAGATAGGGCTCGGAGGGGTACCAGTCCGGGGGAAAGACCAGCATCACCTTCATTTTGCGGCCGCCGGACGCTTCTTCCGTGCGAGGCTTCAGCTGGATGAGCCCGCCTTTGCCGTACTCGATCTTCATGCCCGGAACGACTCCCTTCCATTAGGAGAATGCTGATTGTAGGCTCTGCGAGAGAGGCCGGTCAAGGGCCTTCAGGCGGCTTGACAAACCCTGGCGCGCCAGCGAGAATCCGTCCTCTCATTTGATTTTTCAAGGAGATCGGGATGGATCCGTCCGCAACAGAAGGGAAGCCGGCCATGACGTCCCAGGAGGCCCGCGCGCACCTCCATTATTTAATGTCGTTGTGCCTTCGCAGGGAGGAATCTTTCGGTCCCTTGGCCTTTGAGTTCGGCCGCACTCACGACCTGGACAAGCTCGGCCTGCTGCCGGAGGAGCAATTCAACCTCTGGATGGCCCTCGCCGACGCGTATGCCGACGAGCCCAAGCGCTTCAAGTTCAAGTTGGAGGCCCTGCAGAAGGCCGTCGAGGTCCTGCACCGCTCCCAATACGCCGATCAGGACCTGTTGCGGCACCTCCGCCAGGACATTCAAAAGACCGAGGCCGAGTTGGCCATTTACAACGAAGCCTACCGGGCGCAACGGCCCCCCGCGGCCGACAAATACCAGATCATCGTGGAGACGGACCTGCCGGACTATTTTCTGACCACCGCGCAGAAGCGCGCCACCGCCTATTACCAGAAGAAGTTCAAGTTGTCTTCCGAGGCTCACACGGCCCAGCAGTTCAAGAACCCAGGCACCGAGCGCAAGTTCCAGCCCGACAATCTCATCGTCCACAAAGAATTTCCCGGCGCGTGCGCCCCCTTCATGAACGCGCGGACCAACGCGTTTCATCTCATGCTGCCGTTCGACCTGAAAATCAGCCGCAAGCCGGACGATCCACTCAACGCCGGGGTCCGGATCTGGTACGCGAAAATGGGCTATTCCTATCCGCTCCGGTATGAAATGGGGAAGTTCTGCAGCTACTTCGGCGACGAGGTCCTGGACATTGCGTTGGACGACCCCGATCTGCTCTTCGTGTCCGTGTCGGAGGTGAAGGAAGCCGAACTGGGGCGCGTCGACCGCGCCTTGCCGCCGGACGTTCCGTCCGAGATCGGATTGCCGCGCGCCATCCTAGAGGGATCGAATACGCTGGGGCCGTTCGTGCAGATCGTGTGCAACGTGAAGGTCTGGTTCGACGCCTCAAGCGTCTCATTGCTGCTGCAGGGATCGCCGGATCTGCATGAATACGGACTGCTCGGCGCCTCCGGCCTGGTGGTGCGGACCTACGGCACGGAGAAAGTGCAGGCCTACGCGGACGCGACCAAGAAAGCGTGGCAGGAAGGGCTCAGCTTCAACTACATCAACATGCATCTCGGCCTGCTGCCGGGCATCGAAACGGCGGTCGTCCCCGCGAGCACCCCCGTCTTCTCCGTCTATCCGGTCCTGAGCCGGCAGACCTATACGTTCAAAGACTCCAGAAACATCTAAATTTCCATCCGGCATTTCGCGCAGACGACTTTGGTGTTTTTTTCGGTGGGCATGCCGTACGGCTCAATGCAGTGAACACCGACTGCCTCGGTCGCACTGCAGTTGAAGCACTGCCCTTCATCGCGCTCCCAGACCAGGGTCTTGAGATTCTCCGGAATGGAGGGTTCCCCAGCATTCGTCATGTCGTCCAGCCACTTGGCCATGATGGAGAACTTCTACCCCCTCTTCTTTGCGGCCTTGAGGTTGTCCCTGAATTTCTGGAAAAGGGCCTGGAGGGGCGGGATGAGGCTCGCCTTCAGACTTTCGGGCACGCGATTGATTCGCTCAACGGGCCATTCTTCGATTTTGGTGATGTCCCAACCTTCCTTGGCGAAATTCTCGCGGATCGCGTCCTCATAACTGAAAATGATCCCCTGCTCGAACGCCTGGACGTTCAGGGCGTTCATCTCCTCCTCGTCGTTCATGCCCTGGGCAAACCGCGTCTTGATGCGCTCGACCAACGGTCCGGCGACGGCCTTCGCCTGCGCCGATAGCACGGGCTCAAGCGTGCTGTACAGAATGACGAGATCCTGGAGCTGGAAGCGGACGGCCATGCCCTCCATCTTCGGAGGAGCGGCGAGCGTCTCCCTGTCCAGCACTTCCTTCGTCTGTTTGATCAGGCGGACCGTCTCGTAGAGGTACGCTTCTTCCCAGGTGGCCGAGTTATAGCTGAAGAAGCACCGGATATAGTCAATCTTCTTGTTGGCATCCCACATCTGGAAATCGAGGGTCGGTCTCCGGCGGTTGCTGTAGTTGATGACGTCGCCTCCGTTCGCGTCTCCCAACGCAATGCCAAACGGCTCGAAGGCTTCGGCCAAGACGTTCGCATAGACCCGGAACATCAACTTGAGGTTGGCGGGATCTTCCAGCCCCCGATTCTGCGGGACACACACCAAGCTGTACAGCCGCCTGAACCTGGCGCGTGTGTAACCCAGCTCGTCTGCAAAGTACCAGGATCCGCCCCAGAGCCCGCCCGTCAGCGGCACGTCGGCGCCGAAGCGGCGGCGGAGCCGGGCGGAGGTTTCCTTGGCCACCGCATCGAAGAGCTCGTTGAGATGCACCGCGTTGGCGCGGCCATCGGATGAAAACACCGGGCCGGAAGCGGCGGGAGTCTTATCACGGATGACCTTGGCGCCCATTACCGCTCAGCTCGCCGGCACCAGGGTCAGGAACCACGGGGTCGCTTCTTTGGTCATCTGGTCGAAGACGAGCGCGGTCCTCCCGGCCGGCACGCCTGAAAAGACCGCTCCCCGCCTGATTTCGATATAACGAAATCCGTACGTCTCGCCTCGCTTGCTCTTTTCGCCTAGCACGCAGGGGATGTCCCGGCGCATATCGGGGAGAACCGCCTTCTCGCCGACGGCCAGCCGCGACAGGCGCTCGTAGGCAGGCCCCAAGTATTGCTGCGCATTGCTTTCGGTGAAAAATACGCCCTGGGGACGCGCCGTCTCATCCGGAAGCAACTGGGAAAGTATCTCCCAAAAGACCTCCATGTCCACCGCGCCCAGAACGCACAACTTGCCCTTGCGGGAGAGCAGATCCAGCAAGGCCAGAGGGCCGTACACATCGAACTTCCAAGGGGGAAAGATGAACCACTCCCCTTTGTTCAACACCTCGAGCACGTCCCGACCTTTTTCCCTCGCCAGCCGGAATTCTCCCTTGGTCTCGCGCAAACGCCTCTGTATCGCAGACATTCCAAGACGCGTCGGTTCATACGCGAAGGTAGGCGAAGCCGGGCTGTGACAGACCGCCACGGTGTACCGCTGATGCCCTGCGGACCGGCGGCCGAGGTCGAACATATCCCGGTTGCCGTCGAAATGGAACTGCAGGCGCGACGAGGGATGGTGCCGGAGGCGGTCCAGGCGATCGTGTTCTGCCTGAACCAGTCCGCCGAATTTCTCCCGGGGATCGAGGCGATCGAGCGCGTGCAGGATCAAGTCCCGTCCGGCCTGCTCCAGCGGAGCCAGGTATTGCGCGACGACGTTCTCTTCAAAAGTCAAATCCCCGGCGCCGAAGTCCACGACCGACGCGACATCCGCCTCCAACAGGATATCGAACGGATTCTCTTTGTCACGGACGGCCGCTTCGATTTCTTCCTGCGTCATCGCCGAGACCGTCCCGGCTGGATCGGCCGTCGCGACGCCCAGCAAAAGGCACAAGTTCCTGATGGCCTTGGTGGGATTGAGTCCGGTCAGGCCCCGAAGCGCGTCTTGGGGAGGCGTCTTCAGCCCGGCGCTGTTGCTTTCCGACAGCAGCAGGAGAAGTTCTTTGCGGAGCGTCGGATCGAGGGAGGAGCCGGCGACGGCCGCTTCCAGCCGCCGGATCGTGTCGCCGGCGACGGCCGGCGCGACCAGCCGCCGCGAAGCTGCCCAGGCTTCGCGGTCGTTCGCAACGGCCTCACGCAAGCGCCTGCGAAAGTCCGTCACCACCTTGTCGTCGAGAGGCATACGCGCTAGTGAGTAAACGTCGGGTGGGTGGACTCTTACTTGCAGCACCGGCCCGGCCGGGTCCCGCTGAGCCAGGGATTTTTCCGGCTCTTTGAAGCACAATCTTCTTTCCCTCGAACCACCGCCAGCCAATCCTCGTTTTCAGTGTCAACCCCGCCGCTTCCCAGCTGTCCGGCCGCCGCGTATTCCGAGGTACGCGTCCATTCCCACTCGCCCAGGAGGTTTTGCAGGCCCAGTTTGCTCTTCTGGTTCTCCTTGCAGGCCAGTTCCCACTCCTCCGCCCAGCACAGCCGCTTGAATTTATAAGAACACATCTTTTCAACCGCAACCCAATCACCCGTTTGCGTCTGGTTGACGTCGATGCAGAACCCGCCTTTGGAGCTGCCCACGGCGATCATCCCCTCCGGGCAGGACTCGGGTTTCCCCGTCGGAAATTCCCGATATTCCGGCTCCTTTTTCCTCGCCAGGGCCGCAAGGTCGACCCGGGGCTCGATTACAGCGAGCGAGACCGAGGTCTTTCCCATGGGCGTCGTCAGATCAATGGTGACAGGCCCCGGCTTCACCGATCCGTCCACTTCAATCGGAACCCCTGCCGATGTGGCGCGGGGCGCGCCGCCGCCGAACTTAATTCCAGGGACTTTCGACGAGAACTTGGTGCCGACCAGATTCCGTCCTTTAAAGGTGATGACCGTGATTTTTCCGATCTCGATCGAAGGGGGCATCACTTCGGTGATGCGGGGCTGCAGGCTTTCGCGCGTGCCGCGCGTCACGGAAAGGGTATTGTCCAGCGCGTCGGTTTCGAACATCGAGACGATCCCCTCATCATCGATCGAATAGATGACCCTCCCCGCCTCGTCTTGAAATGTTTCTTTTGCGTTTACGGATGGAATCCCCAGCCCAACAAGCATCGCGGCTGGAAGAATAGCCGTCAAGATGCCCCTCCACTGAAGTCTCATGCGCTTCCTCTTAAACTTCTTCATTATAGTCTCAAGCAGGAGACCCGTCAAAACACGAAGGGCGGGGCCCCGTAGACATGCAGTTTGACATGTTGGGTTACGGACTCTATGCTACGCTTCACATGAAGAACGAAGATTTTCATCGCCAGACCCGCGCTCTAATTCTCGAGAAAAAATGGGGGGCCTTGCTGGAGATCGGGCGCACCAGGGTCCAGGCCGCCCCGAGCGATCCGGTCGCGCGGCTCCTCATCATATCAGGATCACTATTTACGGGAGACTATCGGGAGGCCTACGCGCAGCATGACCAGCTGTTCGCTTCGCCGGAAGAAGATACTCCGGCCACGCAAGACGAGCGGCAGGACCCGCGGACAGCGATCCGCGCCCTGGCCGAACAGCTCGCGAACGAACATCCGGACAACGCCGGAGCCCGACTGTTTTGCGGGATCGCGCTGACGCAGATCGGGGATTTGGAGAGCGCGCTCCGGGAATACAAGGAAAGTACGCGGCTGGACTCCCGGGACGCCTATGCTCATTATTTCCACGGACAGGCTCTCCTTGCGTTGGATCGCGTGGACATGGCCATCCGGGAATACCGTGAAGCCGTGAAGCTGGCCCCGACGGATATCCGGATGCGCCTCAATCTGGGTTCGGCCTATTACGAGCAGGGCATTCTCGAATCCGCGATCGTGCAATACAGAGAGGCCATCAAGCTGAGTCCGTCGGAACCGTTCGTCCACTACAACCTGGGGGTGGCGCTGGCCGATCAAGGGCGCTTCGAGCCGGCCATCGCCGCCTACAAGGAATCCGCCCGTTTGAACCCGAAGGATGCGCTTGTCCACTACGCGCTCGCCGGCGTGTACGAGACCAAGGGGCGGCCGAACGAGGCGATCGCAGAATACGAAGCGGCCCTCGAGCTGGCTCCCGCCTTCGCCGCGGCACACTCCAAACTGGGATGGATTTATTACAACCAGAACAAGGTGCCCAAGGCGCTCGACGCCTTCGGAAAAGCCGTCCAATACGATCCTGACGACGCCCAGGCCCTGCATGGACTGGGCTTAGTCAAGCTGGCGATGAGGAAAGAGGACGAAGCGGTCGCGCTCTTGAAGCAGGCCTATGCGAAGGAAGAACGCGAGGACAAGAAAAGGGTCATCCGGGGCACTCTGGTCAGGGTCGGAGTCTTCACGTGCTGAGCACTATAATTCCCTGATCACGCCCTGCAGGACCGTGGCCTGCGTCACGGGATCGCCGGTTTTCTTGAGCTCCGCGCGAATGCGCTCTTTCAGGTACTCCGAATAGCCGACCTTGTCGACGAGAATTTCCAGAAACCGGTCGCCCGGCAGGAGCGCGCAGGCCTTGAGCTCGCTCACGATGTGTTCCGTCACAGGGACGTAACTGCTCCCGACATGAAGCAGCACCGGGTAATGGTGCCCCTTGTCCGGCAAGCGCTCGAACCTTACACCGTCCACTCCGGCCCCCTCATGTGAATGAACCGGGCGGTATTGTACGGGACAGCGAACCAAGAGACAAGCGCGGTATGGAACGGCGGGGCAGGAATGTTATGATATGCCCGGAATCGAGATGCGTGAAAAAATTCTGACCACGGCGGCTCTTCCGGGTGCCCTGGACGCACGACGCGCCCGGAAAGAGCGCATCGTCTTCACCAACGGGTGCTTCGACCTGCTGCACATCGGCCACACCCGTTACCTGCAGGAAGCGAAAAAACTCGGCGACTGTCTGATCGTGGGGGTCAACAGCGACGCCTCGGTCCGAGCGATCAAGCCGAACGGGCGGCCCGTCGTGCCCCAGGCCCAGCGGGCCGAGGTGCTGGCCGCCCTGGCCTGCGTGGACCATGTCGTGCTCTTCGATGAGCCGGACCCCCGCAGCCTGATCGCCGCCGTTCAACCCGACGTCTTGGTCAAGGGCGGCGACTGGCCGATCGCGCAGATCGTGGGACGCGAGATCGTCCAGGCGCGCGGAGGAACAGTCGTCACCATCCCGCTCGTGCCCGATGTCTCCACGACCGCCCTCGTGCAGCGAATAAAATCCGGCGCCTGATGTCCGTCTCCGCGCTCCCCGCCGCATGGGCCGCCCTGGTGGCGCCTCTCCTCGACGCCATTGAGAAGCGCCGCGGCCCCACGGCGCTCGCCGGCCTGTTCGGCTCCGCCAAGGGTTTCGTTCTCTCGGCGCTGTCACGGCAGCTCGCCGCGCAAGGAACGTCCCTGCTCGTCGTCACGCCCACGGGCGAATCCGCGGAGACGCTGCACACCGACGTGGCCTTCTTCCATCAACTGCAGGGCGCATTCCCCGATGAGGTGCTGCTGTTTCCAGACTGGGGCGTGCTGCCCTACGCTGCGACCCCGCCGCCCGTCGAGGTGATCGGACAGCGGATGCGGGTGCTGGACCGCCTGCGGGACTCTAATCGGGGGCTCCTTCTCATCACGCCGGCAGCGGCCTTTCTGCAACGGCTCCTCCCGCGCAGCCTTCTGGCTGAGGCCTGCTTCACCATGAAACCCGGCGCGGCGATCGAACGGACGCGCCTGATCGCCCGCTTCCTGCGTCTCGGCTACCGCCAGGTGTCGGTGGTGGAGCATCCCGGCGAGTTCGCGGTGCGGGGCGGGATCGTGGACCTCTTTTCGACGGCCCACGCGGAGCCTCATCGGATTGAATTTCTCGGCGACACCATTGAGACGCTTCGCCTCTTCGACCCCGCCACCCAGAAATCGTCGGGACGGGCCGCCGACCTCCGCGTTCTTCCCGCGCGCGAACTGATCCGGGACGACACTTCCCCCCTGCCGCCGGACGCCGAATGGCGGGGACCCGCCTGGTATTCCACCATGGAAACCTTGCTGGACCATTTTCCTTCTCCGCCGATGCTGGTCGCCGACGAACCGCCGGATCTGCGCAAGCACGCCGGCGACTTCCTCGCCGAAGCGCAGACGGCCTACGCCGCGCTTGAGCCGGCGCCTTCCTTGCCGCCTCCACCCGACGAGCTCTTCCTGCCGCTGGATCACCTGCTGGAGGCTGGCGGGGCGCGCTGCCTCCTGTCGATCGAGGCGATCCCGCGGGGCGAGGACGCGACGGCGGACGGGCCGGCGCTCTTTCGATTCGAAGCCCAGCGCCCCCAGACGATCGGGATCGGCGTCAAGGGCCGTTCGTTCAGCGAGACCGCGGCCCACCTCGAGGCCTTGCGGGCCAGAGGACCGGTCGTGATCGTTGCCCGGAGCCGCGGCCAGGTGGATCGCCTGCGCTCGCTCTTCGTGGAGCACAACCTTCCCGCGGAGCCGCTCGGCGACAAGGCGGCCACAGCGCTCGGCGCGCACGCGCCCTATGCTCTCGTCCAGGGAGGGCTCTCCGGCGGGCTCCTGGGATTGCGCGGAACCTGGGGCGGCCTGGAACCGCCTCCTCTCTGGATCATCGTCGAAGATGAGCTGTTCGCGCGGGGCGTCCGGCACAAGGCCCCCGCCGCGTCCAAGAGCGCCGCATTCGTCAAATCGATCGAGGAGGTGAAAACGGGCGATTACGTCGTGCACGTGCTGCACGGCATCGGTCGCTATCTCGGGCTCCGCCGCCTCTCGGTCCAAAGCTTCGACAGCGATTACCTGATCGTCGAGTACGCCGGGGGCGACAAGGTCTACGTGCCGCTGGACCGGTTGAATCAACTCCAGCGCTATTCTCCCTCCGAAGGCCACGCGCCCAAGCTCAACCACCTGGGCGGAACGTCCTGGGGCCGCACGAAGGCCCGCGTCCGCAAGAGCATTGAGGAGATGGCGAAAGACCTGATCGCCGTCCAGGCGGCGCGGGAGACGCGCGGCCGGCCGCCGTTTGCCCTGGACAGCATGCTCTCCCACGAGTTCGACGCCGCGTTCGAGTTCGAGGAAACGGCGGACCAGCTGCGGGCCCTTGAGGACATCCGGCGGGATATGGAATCGGAGAAGCCCATGGACCGGCTGATCTGCGGCGACGTCGGGTACGGCAAGACCGAAGTCGCGATGCGCGCCGTCTTCAAGGCGGTCCAGGACAACAAGCAGGCGGTGGTGCTGGTACCGACCACGCTGCTCGCCCAGCAGCACTTCGAAACCTTCACCGAGCGCTTCGCGCCCTTCCCGGTGACGGCGGGAGTCGTCAGCCGCCTGCAGCCGCTCAAGGAGCAGAAGGCAACGCTCAAAGGCGTCGCGGCGGGCTCCGTCGACATCATCATCGGCACGCACCGCCTCCTTCAGAAGGACGTGCGGTTCCGGAACCTGGGGCTGGTGGTGATCGACGAAGAGCAGTGGTTCGGCGTGCGGCACAAGGAGCGCCTCAAGCAGTTGCGTGCCCAGGTGGACGTCCTGACGCTCACGGCCACGCCGATTCCCCGGACGCTCCAGATGGCCATGTCGGGCCTCCGGGACCTCTCGGTCATCGAGACTCCGCCGGCCGACCGGCTGGCGATCCGCACGCAGGTCGCGCGCTTCGGCAAAGGGATCATCCGCGAAGCCATCCTGCGCGAGCTCGCGCGCGGCGGGCAGGTCTTCTTCGTGCACAACCGCGTCCAAGGCATCGAACGGACGGGGGCCTGGTTGAAGGAGCTGGTCCCCGAGGCCCGGATCGTCACGGCCCACGGGCAGATGGACCCGCGGCTGCTGGAATCCATGATGCTGCGGTTCCACCGCCGCGAGGCGGACGTCCTGCTGTCCACGACCATCATCGAATCGGGGCTCGACATCCCCAATGCGAACACGCTCCTGGTGAACCGCGCCGACAGCTTCGGGCTGGCCCAGCTCTACCAGCTTCGCGGGCGCGTGGGGCGCAGCGCCCACCAGGCCTACGCCTACTTTCTGGTGGCCGAGGAGGAAACGCTCACCGGCGACGCGCACAAGCGCCTCCAGGCGATCCAGGAATTCACGGAACTGGGGTCCGGCTTCCGGATCGCGGCGGCCGACCTGGAAATCCGCGGCGGGGGCAATCTCCTCGGCAAGGAGCAATCCGGCCACATCGACGCCGTCGGCTTCGAGCTGTTCATGCAGATGCTAGAACAGGCCGTGCACGAGCTGAAGGGCGAGCCGGTGCCGGAGGAAGTCGAGCCGAATCTGCAGTTGCAGGTTTCGGCCTACATTCCCGAGGAGTACGTCGTGGACGCCGCGCAGCGCCTGTCGCTGTACAAACGCCTGACTTCCAGCGCGCACGCGGGCGACCTCGCGCAACTGCACGGCGAGCTGGTGGACCGCTACGGCGCGGCTCCCGAACCGGTCGAGCGGTTGTTCGAGGTCATGGAAGTCCGGCTACTGGCGAAAGCCCTGCGCGCGCGCGCTGTCCAGGTCCGCGCTGCCTCCGTGGCCTTCAGCTTCGACGAACAGGGGCTGCCTCCCCAGGCCGGCCTGCAGGCGCTCATGGACCAGTATCGCGCCCGCCTGCGCTTCACCGCACCGGTCTCGTTCGAGCTGCTCGGCGTGGACCCCGCCTGGAAGACCGTCTTCCCGGAAGTAAAAAGAGTGTTGCAAGTCCTTGCCTCGTATGATAAAAATCGGCCGCTTGCCGCCGGTTGAAATGAGCGCCGGAAATCAGCGAGAGGGCTCGTTTGGACGAATGTCGTAGATCCGCCATGAGGGCGTTCGGCTTGGCTCTCCTCCTCGCCGCATTCAGCGCCTGCAGTGACAAGCCGGAAGATTCCACCAAAGCTCTCGCGATCATCAACGGCAAAGAGATCACGGCCAACGAATTCGATCTGCGCTGGTCCCAGGTGCCGGAATTCGCCCGGAAGACCTATGCGGGTCCCGACGGCCGCAAGAAATTCCTGGAGGAACTCATCACGCGCGAGCTCCTTTTGCAGGAAGCCCGGAAGCGGGGCCTCGATCGGGACCGCGCGCTGGTGGAGCGCGTAGAGCGCTTCAAGGAGCGGAGCGTCCTCGACAATCTGATGCGGGAAGAAGTGGACTCCCGGATCACGATCACGCTGGATGAAATGAAGGCCTACTACGCCGCCAATCCCGAGAGCTTCACGTCCCACGACGACCTGCGCGCGAGCCACATCCTCCTCAAGACGGAAGAGGAAGCGCTGGAGGCCAGGAAGCGCCTCGAGCAGGGCGAGGACTTCGCGGCGCTGGCCCGCAAGGTTTCGCTGGACCTCGCCACGAGGTACAAGGGGGGCGACCTCGGGCCGATCAAGAAAGGCCAGACCATCCCGCAGTTCGAAAAGGCGCTCCTCGCGCTGAAGGTCGGGGAAATCAGCCGCCCGATCGTCACGCAGTTCGGCTGGCACATCATCAGATTGAACGACCGGGCCTCGGGCACGCCCCTCTCCTTCGAGGACGCGAAAGACCTGGTGAAGGAGCAGCTCCAGGTCGAGAAGAAACGCAAGCGCTTCGACGAGCTCGTGGCATCGCTCCGGGCCAAGGCCAGGTTGCGCGTCGCCGACGTCCCGATTCCGCTCTCGGAAGGGCCCGCCGACGGCCCGACGGCCGGCGCGCCGTAGCGTTTTCGAACTCGCATGCCCGCATCCACCCTGCAGAAGGCCGTGGCGGCCTTGGCCGCCGGGATCGGTTTGTCGTGCAGTCCCCCTGCCGGCGCCGCCGACGTCCGCGACCGGATCGTGGCGGTGGTCAACACTGAAATCATCGCCCTGAGCGAACTCGAAGAGGAAGTCGCGGAGGTCAAGCAGCAGGCCAGGCAGCGGTTCAGCGGCGCCGAGCTCGACCAACGGCTCCGCCAGATCGACTACATGGGCCTGAACCGGATGATCGAGCGCAGGCTCCAGCTGCAGATCGCCAAGCGCCGAGGGATCAAGATTTCCGACGAGGAGCTGAAGGACGCGGTCGTCCGGCTGCGGCGCGTCGGCGAAACGCCCAACGAGAACGACCCCAAAGACATGGCGCTCATCCGGGACCAGCTGACCTCCCTGCGCCTGGTCAACCAGCAGATCAGGTCCGGCCTGATCGTGCCCGACGAGGAGGTGCGCCGGTTCTACCAGCAACACCAGGATCGGTTCATGCTTCCCCCGGAAGTCCGCATCAGCCAGATCCTGATCGCGCTGGGCCCCGGGAACGAGCTGCTGGAAGTGCGGGAGAAGGCGCAACACGTCCACGCCCTGCTGAAAAAAGGGGGGCACTTCGAGGAACTGGCAGCCCAATATTCGGACGGTCCCGAAGGACGGCGCGGCGGGAGCCTCGGCTATATCAAGCCGGGAGACATGTTGCCGCAAATCCAGAAGGCGATCGAGCAGATGGACAAGGGGGCGGTGACCGACCCGATCGCTTCACCGGTCGGGATGCACATCATCCGGGTGGACGACCGCAAGCCGCCGCAATTCCGTCCCTACGAGGAGGTCACAGAGGACATTCGGAACGTGGTCTTCCAGCTCAAGTCGGAAGAAGCCTACCTCGAGTGGATCAAAGATCAGAAGGACCATAACTACATCGAAATCCGGCGGTGACTAGTTCCGCGGCCGGGCCGGCAGCGCCCGGATCGCCTTCCAGACCGCATCCATCCCTTCGCCCGTCTCCGCCGAGCAGCCGATGACGGGAACGTCCAGCAGCGCTTCCAGGTCGCGTATCCCCTGGACCCTCTGGCCGCGGGGCAGCTTGTCGATTTTGGTCGCAACGGCGATCAGCCCCAGCCCCTGCTCTTGGACCCAGCGGGCCAGGTTGATTTCCTCCTGCTCGCCGCGCCTCACGTCGCTCAACAGCACGACGCCCCGCAGGGCGGACCGGGCCGCAAGGTACCCCTCGATCAGCGGCCCCCATTGTTCCTGGACCGCCTTCGCCACCTTGGCGTAGCCGTACCCCGGCAGGTCCACGAACACGAACTCCGCGCCGTGCTTATCCGAGAGGACCACGCGGAAGAAATTCAGCAGGCGGGTCCGTCCGGGCGTCCGGCTGACCCGCGCCAGGCTTTTGCGTCCCAACAAGGCATTGAGAAGCGATGACTTGCCGACGTTGGAGCGTCCGGCGAAGGCGACCTCCGGCAGGCCGCCGGCAGGAAACTGCGAGGGCTCCGTGGCGCTGGCGATGAACTCCGCGTTGAGGATTTTCAATTCAACAAGAGCCGGCGCGCCTGGCGGTATCGCGGATCCTGCATCCGGTCGAGGTCGCCCCGGATGAATCCCAGCCCGACCACGCAGAGCTCGAAATTCTCGGAGAGCTTGCGGAACAGGGGCGACGAGGGCTGCGCCTGCGCGGAGCCCGGCCATGCGCCGAACTCGGCCGCCATGCGGTAGGAGCGCTTGCCGGTCTTGATGTAATCCACGAGGAAGTCCTTGTGATAGATCAGGCCGGCGGTCTTGATGCGCTTGAGATATTCCGGGAAGAGGCCCGCCATGAAGAGGGTGAAGTCGCCGATATGCCGATGGACCTCGCGCTCGCGCCCGAACGAGCCGGCTTCGTGCGTGGCTTCCGACTCGTACAGCAGGTCCACCACGGCCTCGACCCGTTCGCCCGCGGCGTTCTTGATCCGATGGAGGTGCTCGGTGCGGGTAAAGTCCACCAGGAGCGTCGAGACGTACTCGCTGACGTTGAAGTCCGGCCAGCCGAGCTTCTCGGTAAAGGCCTTCTCCGCCAGCGCGCCGAACAGCCTCCGCAAGGGGTGATGCTCAGGAATGCGGGATTCCATACGCTCTTCTCCCGGATAATTTCAGTATAGCCAAGCTAGGCGCGGCTGTCGAGGACGAACGTGACCGGGCCGTCGTTGAGGAGCTCCACCTGCATGCGCGCGCCGAAGACGCCGGTCTCCACCGTGAGGTCCGTGGTCCTGCGCAGCGTCTCGACGAACTGGTCGAAGAAGCGCTTCGCGGTCGCGGGATCGGCCGTCTGGTCGAAGCCGGGACGCCGGCCCTTGCGGGTGTCGCCCAGCAGCGTGAATTGAGAGATCGCGAGCAGGCCGCCGCCGATCTCTGCGAGCGAATGATTCATCTTGCCCGCGTCGTCGGAGAAGATCCGCAGCGCCGGAATTTTCTCGACGAGATACTGGACGTCCGTCTCCTGGTCGCCCTTGGCCACGCCGAGCAGGACCAGCAGCCCGTTGCGGATCTGCCCGACGGTCTTGCCGTCCACTGAGACCGACGCGCGGGTGACGCGCTGGATGACGGCTTTCATCCGTTACGGCGCGCCTTCTACAAGACGCCTTCCAGTTTGAGCAGGCGCTTCTTGTTGGAGAGCCCGCCGGAGAACCCGCCCAGCGAGCCGTCGCCGGCGACCACGCGATGGCAGGGCACGAGCAGCGGCACCGGGTTGGCGCCGCAGGCCGCGCCGACGGCGCGCGCCGCGCGGGGCTTGCCGACCTTCCGCGCCACCCAGCCGTAGGAGCGCGCCCGGCCATAAGGGATGGTTCTGAGGACCTCCCAGACCTTCATCCGAAAGGAGGGGTGTCCGTCAAGATCGAGCGGCACGTCAAAACTCCGGGCTTTCCCTTCCAGATATGCGGTGATCGCTTCCCGGGCCGCTTTCAGGTGGAGCGGCGCGACTCCGTTCGTGCCGTTGGAAGAAACACCGCGGAGATCGCGTTCCACCGCGCGCCGGGACGCCTTGGGAAGCACGACGGCCCGCACGCCTTGACCTGTCGCGGCAACGCCGACCCAGCCCCAGTCGGTTTTGAAAATCGCCTCATGCATCGCTCGCCCTCCCTATTTCTGCTTGATGCACTCGATCTCGAGCCTGATGTCCACGTCGTCGCCGACCACCAGGCCTCCGTTATCGAGCGTCTTGCTCCAGTTCATCCCGAAATCCTTCCGGTTGATCTTCCCTTCGGCCGTGAAGCCGGCGCGGGTGTTCCCCCAGGGATCCTTCGGCACGACGCCGTTGAAGGTCCCGGTCAGGACGATCTCCTTCGTGACGCCCAGCAGGGTCAGATCCCCCTTGGCCGCGTACTTGTCGCCGTGTTTCTCGTACGACTTCATCTTCCAGGTCATCGTCGGGAACTTCTCGACGTTGAAGAAGTCGGGGGTCTTGAGGTGCGTGTCCCGCTTGGCGTGATTGGTGCTCACCGACGCCGTCTGGATCACGGCTTCGAGAGCCTTGACGGTCTTCGCCTCCGGGTCCATTTCGATGAAGCCGCTGTAGTCCGTGAACCGGCCGGTGGTCCGGGAGACCACCATGTGCGCCACGCTGAAGCCCACGATCGAATGGTCGAGGTCCACGTTATAACGCTCCGTCGCCGCCGGGGCGTCCGGCGCCGCAAAGAGAACCGCCGCCGCGACCGCCAACAGGGTTTGCATGCTCTTCCTCTTCATGGAGTCCTCCTGGTGTGCGCCATGCGCCCAGGGTACTCGCGCATCGGGAAGGCGGTCAAGACGCCGGACGGGCAAATTTCCGCTTGAGCAGTCCCCACAGAAAGTCCAGCTCGTCCGAATGCAGCAGCGCATGGACCGTCACGTAGCCGGCCGCGCTGATGCCGATGCCGACGATCAGCATGACCGTCTTCGCCATCCAGGCCCCCGGCAGGTCCCAGACGCCGAGGCCGGCGATCCAGACGCAGGTCACGGCGATCGGGACCGTCGCCAGCAACACGCGCATATGGCTGCGGGCGATCGCGTCCCAATCGAACGGGCCGAGCCGCCGATCGAGCAGGACGACCAGCACGACCATGTTCAGGATCGCGGAAAAGGCCGTGGCCAGCGCGAGCCCGGCGTGCTTGAGCGGCCCCATGAGCGCGAACGACAGCGCGACGTTGGCGGCCAGAGCGACCGCGGCCACCGTCACCGGCGTGCGCGTATCCTGGAGCGAATAGAACGCCGACACGACGATCCGCACGCCGGCGAAGGCCCAGAGCCCGACCGCGTAGGCGAGCACCGCCGCGGCGGTGCCCTGTGTATCAGCCGCGGTGAACCGGCCGTGCTCGAAGAAGAGGTGCACGATCGGCAGGCGCAGGAGAATGATGCCGACCATCGCGGGAAAGATGATGAAGAAGATCAGCCGCAGCCCGAACCCCAGCGTGCCCCGCAGCGCGTCCAATTCGCCCTTGGCCGCCTGGGTGGCCAGCGACGGCAGCAGCGCCGTGGCCAGCGCCACGCCAAAGACGCCGAGTGGAAAGTGGATCAGCCGCATGCCGTAGAAGAGATACGTCGGACCGCCGGGAAAGTACGAGGCCAGGATCGTGCTCACCAGGATGTTGATCTGCGTGACCGAGAGACCGATCAAGGCCGGCGCCATCAGCCAGCCGATGCGGCACAGGCCCTCGTGCGCGAAGTCGAACCGCCAGCCGAAGAGAAGTTCCGCCCTCTTCAAGACCGGCATCTGGATGAGGAACTGCGCGCATCCGCCGACCACGACCCCGACCGCCACGGCCAGGATCGGCTCGTCGAAGAGCGGCGCGAGCAGGAAGGCGGCCGCGATGATCGCGATATTGAACACCACCGGCGAAAAGGCCGGCGCCGCGAAGCTCCGGATCGAGTTCAGCACCCCCATCGCCAGGGCCGCGAGCCCGATGAACAGGAGGTACGGGAACATGATCCGGGTCAAGAGGATGGTTAGCGCCTGCCGCTCCGCGTCGGCGCTGAAGCCCGGCGCGATGAGTCGCACGATCCAGGGGGCGGCCAGGACGCCGAGGAGGCAGACGCCCGTGAGAACGGTGAGCAGCGTCGTGAAGGCGGCGCTGGCCAGCTCCCAGGCATCGCGCTTGCCGCGCGTCGCCAGGTACTCGCTGAAGACCGGGATGAAGGCCGCGGACATCGAGCCCTCGGCAAAAAGCTCGCGTAGGAGGTTCGGGATGCGGTACGCGACGAAGAAGGCGTCGGCGGCGGCCCCGGCGCCGAACAGGCGCGCCAGCACCATGTCCCGCACGAAACCGAGGATGCGGCTCAGGAGGGTGGCCGTCCCGATGACGCCGGCGGCTTCGACGACCTGGCTGCGTTCCGCGTGGTGAGGGGAAGACGAGTCGCCGTCCGGCCTACTCGGTCCCAAGCAGCGCCTCGTCGACGAGCTCGCAGAGGGCGTGGCCCAGCGTGTGGTGTGTTTCCTGGATGCGGGCGACCACCGTCGAGGGCACGATGAAGACGTGGTCCGCCAGCCCAACGAGCTTGCCGCCGGTCCCGCCGGTCCAGGCCACCGTCACCAGCCCCTGCGCCCGCGCCGCCTGCAGGCCCTTGAGGACGTTCGGGGAATTGCCGCTGGTGCTGATGCCGATCGCCACGTCGCCGGGCTTGCCGAGCGCCTGGACCTGCCGGGCGAAGACTTCGGCGTAGCCATAGTCGTTGGCGATGCAGGTGAGCTTGGCCTGATCGGCGGAGAGCGCAATGGCCGCCAACGGCGCCCGCTCTCGCCGGTAGCGTCCCACAAACTCGGCCGCGACGTGCGAGGCGTCCGTCGCACTGCCGCCGTTCCCGAAGAGCAGCACCTTGTGGCCCTTGCGGAAGGTTTCGGCGAGCAGGTCGGCGAGTTTCTGGATGCGGTCGGCGTGCTCCGCGACGAACTTGAGCTTCGTCTCGGCGCTCTCTTCAAACCATCGGCGGATGCGCTGTGACATTGCGCTGATTGTAGGAGAGGGTCCCGGGGAGAGTCAAGAAAACGGCGCCCCTCATGCTATAGTGGCGCCATGGCGCAAGAGAAAAAGGAGCGGACCGGGAAAGACGTTGCGACCAACCGGAAGGCCTTCCACGACTATGCGATCGAGGAGCGGCTGGAGGCCGGGATCGTCCTGCTGGGCACGGAGGTCAAGTCGCTGCGTGAGGGCCGCATCAATCTCAGGGACAGCTTCGCCAGCGTGGACAGGGGCGTGGTCCGCCTGCACAACTGCCACATCAGCCCCTACAGCCACGGCAACATCATGAATCACAACCCTCTTCGGACGCGGACCCTGCTGCTGCACAAAAAGGAAATCCGCAAGCTGATCGGCCAGACCCAGCAAAAGGGGCTGACGCTGGTGCCGCTGCGGGTCTACTTTTCGCCGCGCGGACACGCCAAGGTGGAGCTGGCGCTGGCCAAGGGGAAAAAGGAGTACGACCGGCGCGAAATCATCAAGCAGCGCGAGGCGGGCCGCGAAATGGAACGGGCCATGAAAGGCGGGCGGCGGGGCAAGCGGTAGGGCGAACCGGGACGGGCCGTCACGGCCGTTTCCAGCTCGCGTCAGGATTGTACGTCGTTATCTTGGACGCGAGCGCGGCGGTGCTCTTCCCCAGATCCTTTTCATAGACCACCCCGTCATGATTGACCATGAAGCTCATCGCGCCCGACGCGCCGTACCGCGCCGGGTAGGCGAGCACCGCGAATCCGCCGATCATCTTGCCCTTGACGACATAGTCGTAGGCCCCGCCCGGCGCGTCCTTCCCCTGTCCGGTAAGAATCCGATAGAAGTAGCCATGGTAGGGGGCCAGCGTCCCGGAGTCCGAGCCAGCATAGCCTTCGCTCGTCGCGGCCGCCAGCAGCGGTCCGAGCGGACTCAGATGCTCGTCCGCCTGGATCGGCCAATAGAGCCCGTCGCGTTTGCCGGGCGCGCTCACGAAGCGGGACGCATATTCCGGAACACCGTCGCCGTCCAGGTCCAGGGCCGCGAACTCGCGCTCGGCGTCGGCGATCGCGAGGCAGACACGGATCGCCGACAGTTCGTTGCGGCCGATGCGGCGGGCGAGAATTTCTTTGTCGCCCCGCTGGGTGTCGAAGCGCCACCCGCCGCCGGATTTCACGAGCGGAATCGGCATCGGCCACTCGTCCTTGCCGATCACGAGCGTGACTTTCGCGTCGCCGTCGTGCACGAGCTTGTTGGCTTCATCATAGGCCTTGAGAAACGCTTCGCGGCTTTGCCGATCGGCGACCGAGTCGCCCGAACTGATCAGTTTGCCGCCGTGAGGGCCCAGCAGCGCAAGCAGCGCCGGCTGATCGTCCGACTTGACCGCTTCAACCAGCGCGGTGATCCCCTCTTCGGGCGAGGCAAAGCTCTTTTGCGTCGCCGCCGCCAGGGCCATGGGCGCCAGCGCGATGAGCGCCACCGCACAGAGTATCCTGTTCACCATCGTTCCCTCGACGTCATTGGATTGTGGAAAGGTTGTCCGATCACTTCGCGTACGACCGCTTAGTGGCGCGAACTTCCGCCGCCGCCGTGACCGCCGCCGGAGAACCGCGGCGCGGATGCGGGCGCGCTCGCATGCCCGCGCGCGCTGAAAGCGCGCACGTCCGCTCCATGGCCGACGCCCTCGAAGGCGTGGGGCCGCTGTTCAATATGCGGAGGGCCGACCACGCTCGGCATGATCGGGCGGCTGGGCGCGCTGCGCACCTCGGAGCGGCGCGCGTCGGGCACGTTCACACGGCCGGGCGGGCCGACGTGCGCCTCCGGGCGGGTGCCGAACTCGCGACGGCTCTCAAACGCAGACGGCTCGTGTCCGCGGAACTCGCGCCGCGCGTCGGGCGACGCGCTGATGCGGCGGAATTGCTGCCGCAACGACGCATCCCGGTAGAACACGCCCCGGCGATGGGCCGGGTCGTGTTGCCACACAGTCGTCTGGTTCACGTTCACCGTGCGGTAGTAGAAGTTGTTCACGTTGACGACGGCGACGTTGCGATGCGGCCAGTCGAAGGCACCGAAGAAGAACCTTGCTCCCACCGGAATCCCGAGGCCCCAGGTGAACCCCGCGACGAATCCGGGACGCACGAAATAGCCGGGCCAGGGCGCCCAGTAGACCGGCGGGTACGCCGGCCACCACCACGGCCCGTAAATCACCGTCGGATCGTAGTAGGGCACGTAGACCACCTGCGGGTTCGGCGGCTCGACTACGATGGTCTGGCCCTGCTGGTCCACGCGGACCTGGTCGGTCGTTTTGAGATTGCCGGCGTCATACGCCCTCCGGCGCAGATTCTGGACCGTGTCCATCACCTGGGCCTGCTGGGAGAGAAACGCATCGCCGAGTCGGTGCATCCAGTCCAGCTTCTCGTCCATCATCGCGAGGACCTGCGGAAAGGCGGTGAGCGACTTGATGCTGGGGTCCCACGTGTTCTGCTCCACCGCCCGCACCGCCTGCTCGCCCGTGAGGTTGGGGTTGGCCTTCGACCACCGTGCGGCCTCGACGACCTCGAGCGGATACGTCGCCGCCATCAAAATCTGCGACAGGAGCGAGTCGGGGTACAGCGCGATGGGCGCCAGCATCTGGTCGAGTTCCTGCTGCGTGAACGCGGGCTTGCCGGGAGCCGCTTCCGGCAAGGCCATCGGCGAGGAGCTCGGCGTCGTGCCGACGTCGGCTCCCGCCTCGTACTTCCGGCACGTGCTGGCATCCGTCAACCTGTCGGTGAAGACGTCCGACCCGTCCGGCTGGCGGCAAAGCCAGAGGTCGGCCTGCGCCGGAAGGGGCGACAGCAGCAGCGTCAGGATGAGGGCGGCACCAAGGCGGAGCATACGCAGCCTCCTTTCCTACTGCACCACTCACCCATTATGACACCGTCCAGTGCCTGAAGGTGACTTGCCGTTCCAAGTCATGGAAATTGAACGGAATGGACGTGACAACCGGAGACAGAATTGAATTAACGGGCGCCCGGCACTTTCCCCTGGAGGAATTGCAGGACCACGACTTCGTCATGCCGCAGCGCGGCGGTCGGCTTCTTGCGGCGGGCACGGCGTGACGGCGCGGGGGACAGCGGGGCGGTGTGGCCCAGGAGGTAGGCCTGCACCAGCGCAGGGTGCACGTAGTACTTCCGGCAGACGGCGCGCGTGTTGCCGAGCCGCTCGGACACCGCGTCGAGCGCCCGGACGATGTTCCGGTCCGCTTCGCGGCGGCTCGCCGCGGGCCCCATGGTCCGCAGCTCGACGGCGGCCAGCATCGTGCCGCCCCAGGTGCGGAAATCCTTGGCCGTGACGTCGCGCTCGGTGACTTCCCGGAGATAGGCGTTCACGTCGTCCGACGACACGGTCTGGCGCTTCCCGGCCGCGTCGAGGTACTGGAACATTTCCTGCCCGGGCAGGTCCCGGCACTGCTGGATGATGCGGGCGAGCCGGGGGTCGGTGACGGCGATGGAGTGCTCAACCCCGCTCTTGCCCCGGAAGCTGAACCGCAGCAGGGAGCCTTCGACCCGCACGTGCCGCCGGCGCAGGGTCGTCAGCCCGAAGGAGCGGTTCTCACGGGCGTATTCGTCGTTGCCCACGCGGATGAGCGTCCGGTCCAGCAGCCGCACCACGGTGGCGAGGAGCTGGCGCCGGGTCAGGTCGCCGGCGCGCAGATCGCGCTCCACGCGTTCCCGGAGGATCGGGAGGACCTCGCTGAACTCGAGCATGTGGCGGAACTTCGACCGGTCGCGCGTTTCGCGGTACGAGGGATGGTAGCGGTACTGCTTCCGGCCGCGGGCGTCGCGCGCCGTCGCCTGGATGTGGCCGTGGGGGTCCGGGCAGATCCACACGTCGGTCCAGCCCGGCGGGATCGCCAGCGCGTTGAGCCGTTTCCGGGTGTCCGGGTTCCGGATGCGCGCGCCGTTCGGCGCGAAGTAGACCCACCCCGTGCCGGACCGTCGCCGGTGGATGCCGGCGAAGCCGTCCGTGACGTAGCGGAGCCCGGCGCGGGTCGCCGCTTTGCGATGCTCTGCAAGGGTCCGTAGCGCGCTCATCGAACGCCCCTTCCTGTTAACCGCCAGCCGCCTCGATTCTGCCCATTCGAAAAGCAGCCTGTCAATTGCTGCCGCTTACTGGGGCGGGAGCACAAGCCTGACCCCCTTTGACCGCTCCAATTTCATTCCTTCGTTCCCTGCTTGTCAGGTGTTTGACAGCTTGAGCGCATCCTTCACGCCTTTAGCCAGAAACAAATAGATTCCAAGCACCAGCCCAAGGAAGCCGGCCAGCGACGCGGTGAGGGAAAGAGGCTTGTAGCTCTTCAAAATAGACAAGGTGGCCGTGACGGAGAACTTATCTGCCACAGCCGTGAGCGCTTTCGGCAACTGATCTTTCGCCGCAAGGTAGAGGCTTTCTCCAGCAACAGCCAGCGCGACTGCAACGAGCAGCCAGAACCACGGCTGGCACCAGTGGACGAAAGCCTCTCGCCAAGCGGAACCCAGATGTAGGTGCCGCCACGGCACCAGAAAAAGCGCCAGCACGAGCATCGGAAGGCCAATCAACACCAGCACGCTGACCGGCGGGTAGGTCAACTCCGCCGCAGGTATCCGGACCTTCAGCTCGAGCGCGAGCGCGTGCACGCACGTGGCACAGTAGGGTGCAAGCAACCACCTGTCGATGGCCAAGGCAGCGGCCAGCCACAAGAAGACCGCAACTGTTGCGGTGCCGAACGATCGCACGGCTAGCGCGCGCAGGAGCCCGCGCTGTCGGGGGCGCAGGTCTTATCCAGAATGAAGTACACCGGGCAGAAGCCGGTCACCCCGCTCTGGGTGAGCGTCACGCCGATCGCCCCCGGCACGAGCAGCCACAGCGGGTCCACGTAGTATCCGAGCGCTACCCCCGCCGTGACCACCACACCCACGATGGCATCATGTATCCGTCGCTTTGAGTTCATAATGGGTCCTCCTTGTTTAACGCCTTAGTGGGAAATGGCGCCTGACACATTTCTTCCGTCCCAGGGAAATGGGTCAACGTTTTTCGACCATGAAGGAGTCGTACGAGTGTACTCTCCACTGTCCTGTCTCCCGCACTAATGTCGCTCTTACGAAACGTCGTTTCTCAATCGGCGGTGGTTTTCCCTGATACGTCTCAGTGATCACAATAGGGTCCAGCTTTAGGTGGTCCTCGCTACCGAGCACTTCAATCAGATCATCCCGTATAATGCCATCGCGGAGTGTCAGGTTCGACGTGAACTGTTCAACATACTTCTCCAGCTCCGACTGGGATCGTCCGGTTGTCCTATAGTCACGTGGGAGTTCGGAAAGCAATTCGCGCGCAAGGTCTTTGACCTTCTCAGGCTTTAGAACGTCCGCGATTCGACTTCGTGCAAGGCTCTCGCGAACCGGGAGGGATGGGATGAAATCCCAAAACTCGAAGTCTATGTCGTAGACTTCAGTGTCGCTATTTATCTCGCGTGGTATGTAGTAGTGAAATTCATGCCTGTGTGTCATGCGAAATTCGCGAGCTAGATCCTCGGCACGCTGTGTCTTATGTTGAGAACGCCATGCGTTGCTTGTGAACGCGAATGCGTCGGCCCACCGTTCTGTCGCAGCAGCATCTAGAAATCCCTCAAAGGCCCGGACTGCTGGTCGCTTTCGGATTTCCTGTTGGTAAGCGTTGCCTTCCTTGGTCGCCGAAATGGCGTCGACTTGTGGATGATTGTCCGTTGATACAAAGTAGGCCTTGGCATTCCAAGCGCCTATGCATGCGGCAGAGATGATAGTGACGAGAGCAGTAAGCAGGGCATAGAGCTGGGCTGGCTTCAGACGTTTGAGCAACTCGCCGATGGTTAAGTCTGCGAGATCACCCGTAGCAGAATTAGTAACATTGGTGGGCGGTTCCACGCTTCACCTCCTGTTTGTTGAGGGGGTGCCACCTTTTCCCCGACTTCGAGGAACGGGCCAAGCGCTCCCCTAAATCGAGGCTGACCCCAATTTTCTTATAGATCCGAAAAGAAACTCTTCTTGACCTCGACTTCCTCGATGACTTTCCGGCTTACTTCGACACCTATTCCTAGATCCTTCAATTTCTGAGCGAGTTCTTGCCCATCAAGTAGATCAATCGGTGTGGCGCCATCCCGCTGTGCCTCCGCCCTAGCGTCTCGCGAGAAAGTGCCAGTCGTTATGAGAAAGCCTTTGTCAGCCCTACCGACCATCGCTCCCCGAAAGTCTCTAACAAAGGAAGCAGAAACAGTCCCTTTGTACCGTTTGCACTGAAAGATGATGTGAAACGAGAGTAGACCACCGATCCTAACGATACCTTTGCCGTCAATGCCTCCGTCACCGCTTCGGCCCGTCACCTCAACATGCACAAATCCGGACTCTCTCAGTATGCGTTGACAGAGACGTTCGAAGGCAGCGGGTGGGATGTTTCTGAGAATTTCTAGAAGTTCATCTTCCCAACTGGTTTCCTGTTCTTCAGGTTCGACGTCAACACCATGCACAGCCGGTTCGCATCGCCTTTTTAACCCCTGAACAATCCTTTTGACCTTAGACTTGTCGATCGACTTGTGCTTGAGTCCCTCAGCAGTGAGAGCCCACACACCTCTGGCTGAGTTTTCGAGCAGCCCGTAGCGTTTGAGATAATTGCGCGCCCAAGCCAGCCTATAGCTGAACTTGGTTCTGTTGCCGCGATGGATTGCAGAAAGTTCTTTTTCTGTTAACTTTAAAATTGTGGCTACTGTGTCTTCCTGCTCAGACACAGAGGCTGATCCGCCGAGCATATGCATCGCTCGCAGGAGAGGATCAAACAAGTCATCGTACTTTGGTACAGGCATCTGATGTTCCCAAGCAAATAGCCTCATGCAGGGTATTTCGTAGGCCGGATTCTGTCAAGCCGCGCGGATGGCGCGGGTGTCGCCGGAGGCAAGCGGGTGAAACCGCATGGGCGCCCAGAGCAGCGCGGGGCGTACAGCCGGGTTCCTGGACTTCGACGGCGAAACGCCCAGCTGCGATGGGCTATGCGGGGGCAGGACCCGCGAGGCGCAGGCGACAGAACCTAGCTTGACGAACTGCCGCGGGCGGGACTAGCCTTGAAGCAATCCACCAAGGAGGTGCGGCCATGTCTGTGATGTGTACGATGGACGCCTGCAAGGCGATGCAGGGAATGTGCACGCACGAGAAAGTCATGCTGATCGTGGGACTGCTGGTGCTCGGCGGCGGAGCGGCGTACCTGCTGCTGTAATCTTCGAACCGCAGGTGACAAGTGCGCGCCTTGCCGGGCTGAACGGCAGGATGCTATAGTCCGGCGCGTGGCGGCGGAAATCACGACGAAAGCTCTGCTGATCGCCCTCGTCGGCGACCCGACCCCCTGCGTCGCGACCATCAACCGCCTGAACCCCGAGTGCCTCTGCTTCTTCATCCCCGAAGACCTGCGCGGCAAGATCGAAACACAGATCCAGCCCAACCTCGTCCACCTGCCGAAGAAGTGGGACTGGATCCTCACCCCCGACCCCCACGGCTTCGGGGCCTGCTATAAGGCCCTCAACCAGCCGCTCGCGGACCTGCTCAAAGTCTGGGGCCTCGGACCAGGCGAGCTGACCGTGGACCTGGGCCGCGCCACCGCGGCGATGGCGGCGGCAACGGGCCTCGCGACGCTGACCCACTCCTCCCAGTTCATCACGCTCAAGCCCGCCCTCGTCGCGGGCGACGCGCCCGTGGGCGAGCTCGTCATCGTCAACGGCCAGGCGCATTCCTGGCAGCAGGACAACCCCTGGGCCGAAGCCGCGATCGGCGCGCGCCGGCTGGCCGCCGAGCAGTTCAACCGCGGCTCCTTCGCCGCCGCGGCAAGCGGATTCCGGCAGATCGAAGCGCGCGTGAGCGGCGGACAGAAGCCCCTCTACCACGCCTTCGCCGACCTCGCCGACGCCTACGGCTGCTGGGACCGCTTCCAGTACAAGCCGGCATGGGACTCGCTGAAGACCGCGACGAAGGCGCTCGACATGGCCTCGGTGTTCGGCGGCCCCGCCGGTGTGAAGGCACTGATGCCGCGATTGAAAGAAAACTCGGGCTTCCTCGAGAAGCTCGTCTTGGACCCTTCGGACGTGAAGGCGGCGGTCGCGCCGGACCTTCTAGCCAACGCGAAGCGCCGGGCCGAGCAGGACCGTTCCTTCGATGCGGCGCTCGCCACGGCCCTGCGGGCGCTGGAGGCCTTTGCGCAGGTGCAGCTGTTCAAGCAGCACAAGATCAAAACGAACGACGTCAGACCCGAGCAGTTGCCGGCCGCGCTGCAGGAGACCTGCAAGACCTGCTTCCTGGACGACGTGGACGGGAAATACAAGCTGCCGCTCGTCGCGCAGTTCCGCGCGCTGGCCGCGCTCGGCGATCCGATGGGACAAACGTTCCAGACCCAATGGCCCCAGATGAAACCGCTGCTGGACGCCGCGCACAAATCCCCGCTCGGCCACGGCTTCGACCCGGCCACCGCCGAACGGTACCATCAGCTCTACGCGCTGATCGTGAAGGTGACCGGCGTCACCGACGCGTCGCTCCCCAAGTTTCCCACGCTCGAGCTCTGACCATGACCAAGGCGCCGCACTCCCATACGCACACCCATACAATGGACGTCCGCATCTACTACCAGGACACGGACTGCGGGAACGTCGTGTACTACGGGAACTACCTGCGCTACTTCGAGCAGGGGCGCACACACTGGCTGGAGCAGCAGGGGCTCTCCGTCAAGGCCTTCATGGACGCGGGGACGCTCTTCGCGGTGGTGCATGCGGAGCTTTCGTATCGCTCGCCGGCCCGCTACGGCGAGACGCTCACCATTGCCACCAGGCTCACGGAGATGCGCGCGGCGAGCTTCACGTTCGCCCATGAGATCCGGGAAAAGCAGAGCGGGCGGCTGGTCGTGGAGGGCTCGGCCCGGCTGGCGACCGTGGACACCCAAGGCAAGCTGACCAAACTGCCGAAGGAGCTGCGCGAGCGGCTGTCGAAGGCGATAGGAGCGCCGTAGCGATGCAGAACATCGGCACCTGGGCCGCCATCGCCGGCGTCACCGTCGGCTTCATCGTGCTACTCTATCTGTTATTCAAGGAACCCGAAGACAAGAAGAAATAAGGAGACGGACCATGGGTACGGACGTATTCGGCGGCAAGGAAGAGCTGGTCGAGGTCAAGTTCCAGATCAGCCAGGATCAGAAGAAGTGGCTGGAGCGGATGGTCAAGGAGGGCAAGATCGCGGTGCCGCCCGGGGGCAGTCTGTCCGTGGGGAACGTGGCGTCCATGTTCATTCGCGCTTTGCTGCACAACGCGATGGAGCAGCAAGAGGCGATGGAGCGGGCGGAGAAGGACGAGGACGACGAGTAAGTAGAACGCCGCTCGGCCGAGACCTCGCGGCTACGGAAGCCGCAGGCGCTTCTTAGTTGATTTTGAGCTTGTTGAAGGCGGCCCGGGCCGCCTTCACGGTTTTGGCGATGTCTGCTGGTGTGTGGGCGGTCGAGAGGAACGCCGCCTCGAACTGCGACGGCGCCAGGTACACCCCTTGGGCCAGCATCGCGCGGAAGAACTTGGCGTAGGCCTGCGTGTCGGCCTTCTTCGCCGAGGCGTAATCGGTCACCGGGCCCGGCGTGAAGAACAGCGTCAGCATCGAGCCGACCCGGTTGAGCACGGCGGCGATCCCCGCCTCGCGGGCGGCGCGGTTCAAGCCGTCCCCCAGTAATCGCCCGCGCTCCTCCAGTTGCCGGTACACGCCCGGCTTCTTCAGCAGCTTCAACGTCTCGATGCCGGCCGTCACCGCCAAGGGGTTGCCGGACAGCGTGCCCGCCTGGTAGACCGGCCCGTCCGGCGCGATCAGCTTCATGAGGTCGGCCCGCCCGCCGTAGGCGCCGACCGGCAGCCCGCCGCCGATGATCTTGCCGAGGCAGGTCAGGTCCGGCGTCACCCCTAAACGGGACTGGGCCCCGCCGTACGCCACGCGAAAGCCGGTGATGACTTCATCGAAGATCAGCACGATCCGGTAGTGGCTGGTGAGGTCGCGCAGGCGGCTCAAAAATTTGGCGCTGGGCGGCACCACGCCCATGTTGCCGGCTACGGGCTCCACGATCACGCAGGCCAGGTTCCCCCGGTGCGCTTCCAGCAGACGCTCGACGGCGCCGATGTCGTTGTAGGGAACGGTCAGCGTGTGCCGGGCCAGGTCGGCCGGGACGCCGGGGCTGTCCGGGATGCCGAACGTCATGGCGCCGGAGCCGGCCTTGACCAGGAGCGAATCCGAGTGGCCGTGGTAGCAGCCCTCGAACTTGAGGATCGCGTCGCGGCCCGTATAGGCCCGCGCCAGCCGGATCGCGCTCATCACGGCCTCGGTCCCCGAGCTGACCAGGCGGACGCGCTCCATCGAGGGCACCGCTTCGTTGATCAGCTGCGCCAGGTGGATTTCGAGCGCCGTGGGCGCGCCGTAGCTGGTGCCCCGCGCGGCCGCGCGGGCGACGGCCTTCACGACCGGAGCCGGCGCGTGGCCCAGGATCAGTGGCCCCCAGGACATCACGTAATCGAGGAATGCGTTGCCGTCCGCATCGTAGAGCTTGGCGCCCTTCGCCCGGGCGATGAAATGCGGGAGGGTCCCGACCGCCCGGAAGGCGCGGACCGGGCTGTTCACCCCGCCCGGCATCAGCCGGAGCGCGGCCTCGAAGAGCTTTTTGGAGTTGACGGTTTTCATAAATAAAACTACGGAACTCTACCATGCCCCTCCGGTTGCGTCAAGAAAGGGGTTTTCTGTACAATCCTGCCTACTTATCCGTCAGGAGCAGAGTCGCCATGCCCAAGATCACGCTGACCCGCTGGCCGGCCGACGCCGGGCAGATCACCATCAACAAGATCCGCGCCCGCCTGGAGCAGGAGGGGCTGCGGCCCTACCGGTTCGACATGGTGCCGGGCGATGTCTACGGCGACCACGCCCATCCGGAGGCCGAGATCCGCTGGGTGGTCAGCGGCCGCATGCGGGTTCTCATCGATCATGAGGAGATCATCCTCGAGCCGGGCGACCGGCTCGACTTGGCCGCGAAGGTGGTCCATTCCGCCGACGTCTTCGGCGACGAGGTCGTCGTCACCCTGTGCGCGTCTCGCTAAATGCTTGAAATCAGTTTCCTGCTCGCGGCGCTGTTCGCGATCGGTCTCCTGGGCTGGCTGGTCACGATCATCACGCCGCACTTGTTCCACAACATCGGGCTGGTCATGCTCGTGGTCGGACTGGTGGAAGGCGTGCCGACCGGCTTCTGGTACCACGTCGTGCTGCGGCGCATTCTGATCGAACGCGGCACTCTTCCTCCGAAGTGGTGGATCCACCCGACCCGGCACCATGCCGGCCTCACGCCCGAGGAGCACCGCCGCATCCGGGTCTGGTTCGTGCTCGGCGGCATCGGGTACGCCGTCGCCGTCAGCGGCGGGCTCGCGGCCATCGTCGGCCTTCTCATTGAACGCCTCTGAATTTTGGTATACTGCGCACCATGCACGCCATCGACCTGCTCATCTTCGACCTTGACGGCACGCTGATCGAGTCCAAGTGGGACATCGCCACGGCGGTGAACCTGACGCTCAAGGACCTGCGCCTGCCCGAACGGCCACAGGAAGAGATCTTCGGCTTCGTCGGCGACGGCATCAAGCGCCTGCTCCGCCTCGCCGTCGGCGAGGAGAACCAGTCGCGCTACGAGGACGCCCTGCGGGTCTTCCGGGGACATTATCTCGCCCACTGCCTCGACCGCACGCAGTTCTACCCTGGCATCGACCGCGTCCTGACGCACTTCGCCCGCAAGCACAAGGCCGTGGCTACCAACAAGTCGCTGGAGTACACGACGCGTATCCTGCAAGGGCTGGGCGCCCACCACTTCGCCTACGTCGTCGGCGGGGACAACGGGTATGGCCTGAAGCCGGAGCCCGGCATGCTCCTGAAGATCCTGGACGCGCTGAACGTGGAGAAAAACCGGGCGGTCCTGATCGGCGACAGCACGAACGACATCACCGGCGGCCACAACGCGGGCCTCAAGGTCTGCGCCGTGGGCTACGGCATGGGCAACCGCGAAAAGATGGCCGCCTGCCACCCGGACTGGTTCATCGAGCGGCCGGAAGACCTCATCGGATTGTTCGCCTGATGGCGCGGCGGCTGTTCATCGCCGTTCTCGGCCTGGTTCTCCTCATCGGCCCGGCCGCGTGCGCCACGCTGGAAGATCGCGTCGTCGAGCACCGCCTGGCCAATGGCTTGACCCTCCTCCTGATGGAGCGCCACCAGGCCCCGATCGTCTCGGTCAACCTCACCTACAAGGTCGGCGGCGTCCAGGAGCACAACGGCATCACCGGCGTCGCGCACCTGTACGAGCACATGGCCTTCAAGGGAACCCGCACGATCGGCGTCACGGACGCCGCCAAGGAACAGCCGGTCCTCGAGGAGCTCGACCGCCTCGCGGAGGCGATCACGGCCGAGAAGGCCAAGGGGCCCGCGGCCGACCGGACGCGGCTGGCGGCCCTGCAAAAGCAGTTCGCGGAAGTCGAGGCGCAGGCGCAGCAGTTCGTGGTGCCCGAGGAGTTGGCCAAACTCTACCAACGCAACGGCGGCGTGGGCCTCAACGCCACGACCGGCAAGGACCTGACGCGCTACTTCCTGAGCTTCCCCTCCAACCGGCTCCCGCTCTGGGCCGCCGTCGAGTCCGACCGGATGGCCAACGGCGTGCTCCGCGAGTTCTACAAGGAAAAGAACGTCGTGCTGGAAGAGCGCAGCCTGCGGACCGACAACTCGCCGGGCGGGCGGCTGCACGAGGCCTTCGCGGCGGCGGCGTTCCAAGCGCATCCCTACGGGCTGCCGGTGATCGGCTGGCCCTCCGATCTGGACGCGCTCAGCAAAGCCCAGACCGAGGCCTTCTTCCGGACCTACTACGGGCCCGCCAATGCCGTGCTGGCCGTCGTGGGCGACACCAAGCCCAAGGAGGTCATCGCCCTGGTGGAACGGACGTTCGGCCGGATCCCGCCGCGCCCACCCTCGCCGCCCGTCCTGACCGTCGAGCCTCCGCAGGCCGACGAGCGCCGCGTGGTCGTCGAGTACGCCGCCGAGCCCTTGATCCTGATCGGCTTCCGCAAGCCGGGCATCGGCCATCCGGACGACGAGGTCTTCGACGTGATCGAGTCGCTCCTCTCGGACGGGCGCACGTCCCGCCTGCACAAGCGCCTGATCCAGGAAAAGCAGCTCGCGTCCAGCGTCTCGGCGTTCTCCGATTACCCGGGCGCGCAGTACCCCAATCTCTTCGTCGTCGGCGCCACGCCCCGCGCCCCCCATACCGCCGCCGAGGTCGAGCAGGCGGTCTATGACGAGCTGGACCGCCTCAAGAAAGAGCCGGTCGCCCCGCGCGAGCTGGAGAAGATCCTCAACCAGATCGACGCGGAACAAGTGCGCGCGCTCCGGTCCAACAGCGGGATGGCCTCGCGCCTCGCCTACTTCCAGGCGATCAACAGGGACTGGCGGGAGATTTTCAAGCAACGTGACCGCATCGCCAAGGTGACGCCCGAGGACATCCGGCGCGTGGCGGCCCAGTACTTCACGAAGAGCAACCGCGTCGTGGCGACGCTGGTCAAGCCGGAGAAGAAGGAAATGGAGAGCAAGCCATGAGGCGGCGGAACTCGCTTCTCCCGGTCCTCCTGTGCGCGGCGCTGCTGGCGGCCTGCACCACGCTTCCACCCACGCTTGGCGATCCCCGCACGATGAAGTTCGATCCGGTGACGTTCACCGTGCCGGAGGTCGAGCGCGTCGTCCTGGAGAACGGGATCATCGTGTACCTGCTGCCGGACCCGGAACTGCCGCTCGTGACCGTCTCGGCCCTGGTCCGCACCGGCGCCATCTACCAGCCGGCCGACAAGGTGGGCCTGGCCGGACTCACCGGGACCGTGATGCGGACGGGCGGGACGGCCCGCCTGACCGGCGACCAGGTCGATGAGGAGTTGGAATTCCTGGCGGCGCACCTGTCGATGGCGATCGGCGCCGAGAGCGGGTCCGCATCGCTGGACATCCTGAAAAAGGACCTGCCGCGGGGGCTGGCCCTCTTCGCCGACATGCTCCGTGCGCCGGCCTTCGAGCAGGCGAAAGTGGAGCAGGCCAAGCGCCAGGCCCTGGAGGTCATCCGGCGCCGGCCGGACAACCCGAGCGGGATCGCCGCCCGCGAGTTCAGGAAGCTGCTCTTCGGCGCCGACCATCCCCTCGGCCGCGAGAGCACCACCGAAACCGTGGAGCGCATCACGCGGGACGACCTCGTGGCCTTTCACCGGCAATTCTTCGCGCCCAACGCCCTCATGCTGGGCGTGACCGGCGATTTTGAGAAAGCCGCCATGCTGGACGCCCTGCGCAGGGCGTTCGGGGACTGGACACCGCAGACGATTACGTTGCCGGCGCTGCCGCCCGTGGCCGCGCCGACGTCGAGCCGGTCCGTGAACGTGCTGCGCCGGGACATCACTCAAACCCATCTCCGCGTGGGACACCTCTCGGTAAAGGAGGACGACCCCGACTATTTTGCGCTGGCCCTGCTGGAGGACATCCTGGGGGGGAACTCGTTCACCTCGCGGCTCTTCCGCGACGTGCGGAGCCGCCAGGGGCTGGCCTACTCGGTGGGGAGCCGGATCACTCCGGGGAACGCGGGCCCCGGGGTCTTCGTGCTCCATGCCCAGACCAAGGGGCCGTCCACCTACCAAGCCCTGTCCAGCATGCTGGACCACGTGGAGCGGCTGCGGCAGGAGCCTGTCTCGGATGAGGAACTCCAACTCGCGAAAGACGCATTCTTGAATTCCTTCGTCTTTTCGTTCGCCGACTCCGAACTGATCGTCGGGCGGCTCATGGCGCTCGAATACCACGGCCGGCCCAAGGACTTCCTCCAGCGGTTCCGCGACAGCGTGGTCCGGCTGACCAAGGAGGACCTGCTGCGCGTCGCGCGCGCGCACCTGCACCCGGACCGGGTGACCATCCTGGCGGTCGGCAAGGACGACGATTTCGAGAAGCCCCTCTCCACCTTCGGCCGGATCAACGTCCTCACGCTGAAGCCCGGGGGCTGACCCCGCCCATGCCCGACCAATCGAAGATCGCCGCGGTCCGGAGCTATCTCCAGAAAACTTTCCCCGGGCACGACATTCTGGACAATCCTCGGGTGACGGGCGCTCACGACTTCAAAATCCATCGTGCCGGCGTGTCCTACACGGTCACGGTCAAGGGCATCTTTCTCGACGACCACACGCCGGAGGAGATCGACTCCCTGCTGCAGCGGTGGCAATTGGAGCGAGAGATCCGGAAATCGGAAACGGCGGGCGTGATCGTCGGAAACGGCGGACTCTCGCGCGCCTGGCCTGAAACGCCGCACCCGTAAACGCGCGTCTGTATAATACAAGAATGCCGCTTCAGCTCTTCAGAGCCACGGTGTGCCGCCTCCGGGACCTCACCCATGACGTGCGGGAACTCGACCTGCGCCTCGCGGAACCCCCGAAGATCACGTTCAAGGCCGGCCAATTCCTTTCGTTCGAGGTCGGCCGTAACGAGAAGCAGCAAGCCCTCATCCGCCCCTACTCGATCGCGTCGCCGCCCAGCAGCCCCGAGGTCCTCACGCTGCTGTTCAACCTGGTGCCCGGCGGGCCCGGCTCCACGTATCTCTTCAGCCTGAAGGAAGGAGATGACACCCAATTCAAGGGCCCGACCGGCAATTTTTATCTCCGCGACGATCCTGCGCGCGACCTGCTGTTCGTCGCGACCGGCACGGGAATCGCGCCGCTCCGCTCCATGTTCTTCGCCCTGGCCGCGCGGGGCTTCCCCCGCCCGGTCACGTTCTTCTGGGGACTCCGCAGCCAGCGGGACCTCTACTACCAGGACGAGCTCGCGGCCTGGGCGCAAGCCCATCCAAACTTCTCCTTCGTCACGACGCTGTCCCGGCCGGAGAACGGATGGGCCGGCGAGCGCGGGCGGGTGACCCCGCTGGTGGAGAAGCGCATCGCGTCCGTGCAGAACCTGGCCGTCTATCTCTGCGGAAACGAGGGGATGCTCCAGGACGTGACCGAGGTCATCAAGAAGAAAGGCCTGTGTCCGATCTACAAGGAAAAGTATTATTGAGTGTTAATACGTGATGGCGTCGAATGCCGGTATCTCATCCACGCCCGGCTCCTCCACGCGGAAGCTGACGCGCCCGATGACGCGGCCCTCCGGCGTTTCCACATCCACCCGCCAGTCCCCCGGCAGCACCCGCTGCTTGGCGGTATAGACCCGATAGCCTCCTTCGCGGCCGCCCGAAATCGCGAACCCGATCCGGTCCGTCGTCGAGAAGCCCTGCCCGTCAGGCGGCCGGTATTGCCAGCGATGGTAGAGCGTCACGTGCAGATCGACGGGCGCGAAGACGGCGGTAAAACAATAGGCGGGCTCCGCGCCCCGAAAGGGATCGTCCGAGCGTTTCCAGAACTGGTACCAGGCGCCCTGTTCGAACGTCAGGTGATAGGCGCCGTCGGCCTTGGCGATCTTGTGGTAGACCCCGCCGAACTTCATCGAGAGCGGCACCGGCGGGATCCAGTTGAGAAAATAGAAGCCCACCAGCACGACGATCAGTCCGAGCGCCGGCAGGCCGGAGAGGACGGGCTCCCACCGCGACGCGGTCGAACGGCCCCGATAGATCAGCTCCACCACTTTCAGCGTCACGGCCGCGCTCAACACGGCGCCGAGCAGAAAAATCCACGTGTTCATCCACCCGGTCAGCATCGGCAGGAAGAACGTGAAGAAGCTGAAGACCACGAGCGCGTACAGGCTGACCAGCAGGCGCAGGTTGGAGAGGCGGTCGTGCAGGAATTCGTTCCCCACCAGCAACACGACGAGTACGGCGAAGAAGACCGCCGTCGCGGTCAGCGACGCGCTCTGCAGATAGAAAATCGTGTAGGCGCTGAAGAGTCCGCCCAGCAGGAACTGGATGGCGTGGGGATGGTACGGTTGCGTACGGGCAATGAGAAAGGACACCGCGGGCGTTTGCCCTTCGGCCTTGCTTAAGCCAGGGCCGGTGGAGCCTCCTGTTCCGCGTTCCCGCGCCTCGGAAGGCGCTCGAACCAGCGGCGCATGAGAGTCTCTCCCCGGCTCTTGCTTTTTTAGATCCGCCCGGGCCGTGAGGATGATCAGCGCGCCCAGCAGACTCAGATACAGGAGCATGCCCAGGTTGTCCAGCAAGCTGTCGATGCGGGTCAGCGTGAAGCTGTCGAAGGTCACACCGGAGAAGAAAAAGACGGCCGGCAGGAAGGGCTTCGAGAAAGCGGCGTGGAGTCTGGCGGCGATCACTCGAACTCGACCGGGCAGATGTTGTATTGCAGCTCCAGGTTGAACTCGTCGATCAGGTCGTTCGCCGTCTCGTTCCCGAGAGCCGACCGGACCTCTTTGACCACAAGGTCGATCATAGGCGCGGCCTTCGGACCGAATTGCTCGATCGCCGATTGGATGCGGAGCCGCGCGTCGTCGGTTGTCATGGTTTGGTGCTCCGGCGTCAGAGGATAGTCGCACGAAGGTGCGCCGGTCAATGGAGTCAGGCTATACTCGACCCGCGGGGATCCGCCACCACCATGCTGGAAGACGACTTTTGCGACATCCTCAAGAAGGCGCGCACCGGCCAAGGGCTGGGCCTCGACCAGGTGTGTGCGGCCTCCGGGCTCGACCAGGCGGCCTGGCGCGAGCTCGAAGCCGGGCGGCGTGCCCCCGCACGCGAAGAAGTCCTGGCGGCCGCCGCCGCGCTCACGCTGGACGGACCCAAGCTGGCGGCCATCGCCTGCGACCACTGGCAGCCGGCCCACCCTGCCTCCCGGACGGCCCGGGACGTGTTCCTCGTCCGCGGCGACATCGGCGGCTACGAGGTCAAAGGCTACCTCTTCCACGATCCCGCCACGCGCGAGGCCGTCATGATCGACACGGGCTACAACCCCGACGCCATGCTGCGCACCATCGAGCGGGAACGCCTCACACTGAAGGCCGTCTGCCTGACGCACGGCCACGCCGACCACGCCGGCGGCCTGGAGGCGATCCTGGCGCGCCATCCGGTGCCCGTGTACATCGGCGAAGGCGACTGGGGCATTCTCGGCTGGCGGCCGCCGGATTCATCGCGGAAGTTCATCGGCGACGGCGAGACGCTTCGGGTTGGCGGCCAGGAGGTCACGTTCGTCACGACGCCGGGCCACACGCCGGGCGGGGTTTGCTACAAGACGGACGCGCACTGCTTCGTAGGGGACACGCTGTTCGCCGGCTCGATCGGGCGGGCCAATCCCTCGACGCTCTATCCCACTCACCTAAAGAGCGTCAGGCGACGCGTGCTGACGCTGCCGGAGAACTTCATCCTGTTCCCCGGCCACGGGCCCTCTACGACGGTCCGCGAAGAAAAAGACCACAACCCGTTCGGCTAAACGACCCAGGCAAAAGGCCGGGGTGAGCCTCGAATGCGCCGCTGGTTCGAGCGACTTCCGAGGCGCGGGAACGCGGAGCAGGCGGCTCCCTCGGCCCGAAGCCAAGCGCCGCTACTTGCCCGCGAGCACGTCGATCATCTCCTGATGGATCAACCCGTTCGTCGCGAGCGTCTGGGCGCCGTCGGTCGTGAAGGCGTTACCGGCGAAGTCGGTGATGCGCCCCCCGGCCTCGGTCACGATCAGACTCCCGGCCGCCACGTCCCAGGGCGACAGCTTGAGCTCCCAGAACCCATCCGCGCGGCCGGCGGCGATGCTGGAGAGATCCAGGGCCGCCGACCCCGACCGCCTGATCCCGTGCGACTCCAACGCGAACCGCGAGAAGTGCACTAAATTGCGCTGCCGATTCTCCCGGTCATAGGCAAACCCCGTGATGAGTAGCGCCTGGCGGAGCGAAGCGACCTTGGAGACGTGAATGCGCCCGCCGTTGAGGAAAGCGCCCTTGCCCGCCTCGGCCTCGAAGAGCTCCTGGCGGAGCGGGTCATACACCACGCCGAGGACGATCCTGCCTTCCACCTCAAGCCCGATCGACACGCAGAACGCCGGGTAGCCGTGCGCGAAGTTCGTGGTGCCGTCCAGGGGATCCACGATCCACCGGCAGGGTGAATTCCCGCGCGCATGGTCGCCGCCTTCCTCGGCCAGAATCCGATGGTCGGGAAAGGCCGCCGACAGGATGGTCACGATCGCCTGCTCGGACCGGCGGTCCACTTCGGTGACCAGGTTGGTGCTCGTCCCCTCTTTGCAGTCCACCCGGAAATCAGTGCGGTAGGCGTCCGCGATGAGCTTCCCCGCCTGCTGCGCCGCCGCGACCGCCACCGTCCTGAAATCCTGCATCGCTTTCCTCTTCGGCGCCGTTTGCACGCACTATACCACAGGCCGCCGCGAGGTTTTGATTCCGTCTTGAGCGTGATTCACTTGCTGGGGGCTCTCATGGTAAAGTGAAAATCATGCGCATCGCCGCTCCCTTCCTGTCGCTCACGGTCCTCGCGGCCGCCGCGGCCATGGCGGACCCCTATGGACCGCCCCATGCGGTCACCGACATGGCGCCGTTCTGCGCGAGCTGCCATGCCTCCACCAGCTTGGACCAGTTGCGGGAGCTGCCCGCCGACGTGGCCGCCGGGGAAACCGTCGAAAGCAAGCATCTGAATCGGATCAAGACGGATCCCGCCTACAAAGACCTCAGCGCCCAGGATCGCGAGACGTTGATCGCGGCCGTCAAACGAGTGGACCAGTCCGCCTCGGTCACGATCATGGCGCCGCCCCAGGTCCGGCGGAACAGCCGGATTGACGTGACGGTGGTGACCAAAGGGGGCGCGGGCCCCGTGGTCGGCGTGTCGCTCGTGGACAGCACGCTGCGCTTCCAGGCCCGGCCGATCACGTCGAGCGGATTCAAGGTCATCGGCCCCGCGTTCACGCTGGGGCCGGACGGGAAGCCGCAGGCGCATTGGGCCGAGCGGCGCTTCCGGGGATCGGACATGGGGCTCGCGACCGTGATGATCGAAGGCGTCCGGGGCGACGCCCCGGCGGGGCGCGTGGACGAAACCCGCACGACCTGGGTCCTGCGGGTCCCGCCGGAGCCCGGCACGTATACGATCGCCGCGGTCTTTTTCTATGGGACGGAAAAGGGGCAGCCCATGGGAACCGTCATGCACAATGGGCTGGCCGGGCCGCGCGGCGGCTCCGCAGGAGCAAGCGGGCGCCTCATGTTCTCAGCGCCAGTGAAGATCAACGTAAAATGACCCTTCGAGCCGATACTCTCCCCTACCGCAAGCCGGAGCTCGGCAAGGACTACTGGATCAAGGACAACATCCTGCCGAACGCCCTCGAAGTCGCGGAGCGCTGCTTCAACGCGCCCGCCTGGATCATGGGATGGCCGTGGCGCGCGGAGGCCTGGCCCGGCATGCGCGCGCCGGACGCCTTACTGCCGAATGAGCTCGCACTCGTCGAGGAGTGGATCAAGTCGCAGATCGGCGTCAAGGCTCTCCACCGACAGGGTGAGCCGCCCGCCGGCGTGAGCGGACACAACCACGTGCAGATCGTGGGCGGAGGCAACGCCGTCGCGCGGCCGCACGTGGACTCCAGCAAGCTCTGCAACTATGCCGCGGTGCTCTACCTCCATCCCTATCCGCCGACCAAGCATTCCGGCACCTCCTTCTACCGGCTCCGCCTTCCCGATGGGACGCTCGGCGGCAACATCTGTCCCCCGCCGTACGAAAGCCTCGCGCAAATCCCCGGCTTCGAGCAGGGGTCCGACCTCACGATGTGGGAAGAAGATATCGAAGTGCCGAACCGGTTCAACCGCCTGCTCGTCTACAAGTCGGACATCGTGCACTCGGCCACGTCGTACTTCGGCTGGGACCACGAGCCGGGCTCCAAGCGCATGGCGGCGGTGTTCTTCTGGATGGTCCCGACATGATCGACCTGCGCAGCGATACGGTGACGAAGCCCTCGCCGGCCATGCGCGAAGCGATGGCGACGGCCGAAGTCGGCGACGACGTGTTCGGCGAGGACCCGACCGTCAACCGCCTGCAGGAGACGGCGGCGCGGCTGCTCGGCAAGGAGGCCGCGCTGTTCGTGCCGTCCGGCACGATGGCCAACCAGCTCTCGGTCCGTGTGCACACGAGGCCGGGCGATGAGATCATCGTCGAGGCCGGCGCGCACGTCGTTCGGTACGAAAGCGGCGCGGCAGCGGGGCTCTCCGGCGTCCAGACCTGCTGGCTTCCCGGGACGCGCGGCATTCTCCAGCCCGAGCAGATCGAGGCGGCCATCCGCCCGGCCGACTATCACAATCCTCCCACGACCCTCATCTGTTTGGAAAACACGCACAACCGCGGCGGCGGCACGATCTATCCCCTCGACCGGATCAAGGCGATCCGGAAGGTGGCCGAGGCGCGCGGGATCGCCCTTCACCTGGACGGCGCGCGGCTCTTCAATGCGGTCGTCGCCACCGGCATCCCGGCGGCGGACTACGCGCGGCCTTTCGAGACGGTGTCGTTCTGCCTGTCGAAGGGATTGGGCGCGCCGGTCGGTTCGCTCATCTGCGCCGACAAGGATCGCGTCGCAAAGCTGCGGCGTCTGCGGAAGATGTTCGGGGGCGGGATGCGACAGGCGGGGATTCTCGCGGCGGCCGGGCTTTACGCGCTGGAGCGCAACATCGTGCGGCTGGCGGAGGACCACGCCCACGCCAAGCGGCTGGCGGAAACGCTGGCGGGACTGCCCGGCGTCCGCATCGATCCCAAGCACGTCGAAACCAACATCGTCGTGTTCGACATCGGCGAGACGCGCCGCACGGCGGATGAGGTGCTGGCGGCGTTGAAGGCCGAAGGGTTGCTGCTGATGCCCTTCAGCCCGACCACGCTCCGCGCCGTGACCCACTTGGACGCCTCGAGCGAGCAGATCGCTCGGGCCTGCGAGATTCTGAAAAAAGTCTTTGTCTGATCTCCGTCTGGGCGCGCTTTATTTGCAGCACCGGCCGGCGTTGCTCTCGCTTTTCCAGGTCTGGTAATAGCGCTCTGTCTTACAGTCTGATTCGCCGAGGAGGATGACCGTCAACTGTCCGGTGGCCCCATAGTCTGTCGCTTCGCCCGGGACCTCCCTGACAACTTCCGTCCCCGTCCATTCCCAATCTCCGAGCATGTTCTTTAGCGGAACCTTGCCGGCGCTCGCTTCCTCGCAGGCTGTCCGCCATTCAGCGGCGTCGCAGCGCCGCTTGCCCGCCATGGCGCAGGCTTGCATGGCTTTCCGATAGTCCGCCGTGAACGACTGATCAATCTCGATGCAGAATCCGCCTCGCTCCGCAGCGACGCCCACCATCCCCGCGGGGCAGGAAGTCGGAGCGCTCGTCACGATGACCTTATTCGCTCCGCTCTCCCGTCGCGCGGGCGCGCTGCCTCCGATCTGAAACTCGGTCACTTTGAAGCTCGTCTTCGTGCTGCCGATCGGCGTGGTGACTTCGACGGTGACCTCGCCGGGGGGAACAGTCCCGGATACATAGATGGGGATGTCCACCAGCTTGGGCTTGCCTACATAGGGCTTCACCTCTATCCCGGGGAGGCTCATGGCCACGCTCGCCCCGACCAAGTTCTCCCCTCTCAGCTTGAGGACGGTCGTCGTACCAGCAGGGATCGTTGCGGGTAAGACTTCAGTGATTCGAGGCTGCATCTTTTCGCGAGTGCCCCGTGTCACCGAGAGGGTCAGGTCCGTCGGACTGTTTTCGAACATCGAGACGATTCCGTCGTCATCAATGGTGTAGATGACTCGTCCGGCCTCGTCTTTAAAGCTCTCTTTGGCGGCTGCGGAGAGAACGCCCGTGAACGCCGGGGCCAGGAGAATCACCGCCAGGAACATCAGCCGGTGACTTCGCATGAGAACCCTTCGTTGCCGGTCGCTTGCAACACAATAGCCGCCGCACCCAGCGTCAAGATGCGGCGCTCACGCCCGGACATAAATCGGGTTGGCCAGAATCCAGGGACGCCAGCGGTCCACGACCTTCAGCGACACCTCCACCCGATAGACGCCCGGCCTGTCCGTTTGATGCCGCAGCTCACGCCCTTCCTGGCGCCGGATCGGCACGCCGTCGCGCAGGAGTTCCAAGAGCCCCGGCACCGGGCTTTGCGCGACCAGGATGAGCCCATCCTCCAGAGGCAGCTCGTCCCCCATCACGGCGGCCACCGGCTCGCCGGCTTCCCTATGGGCCGCGAACCGAAAGCTGGTCGCGTCGGCCATGAGGTTGAAGGAGACGAAACACCGGCCCGCGCGGAGCGCCGCCACAAGCTTGTCTGTGGTCATCAGTTCGGGGGCAAAGGCCTTGAGACTCTCCGCAGTACCCGAGGGGGCCAGTACGTGGGTGTTCAAGATCGTGAAGGCCAACGAATATGGATCCACCTGCTGGCCGAACACCCGCAGATTCTGATGCGCGTCGTTCCCGGCCAAGCCGATGCACCGCCGCTCCTGCGTGAAACGGTCCCACTCGACGAGATTCCAATTCGACCGTTCCACGAGCATCTGCAGCACGAGCGCTTCGCGATGCTCCGCCCCGCCGAGGGCGAAGCCCGCGAGATACCGCGGAATATCCATCAGATGGTCCCGCAGGGTGTCGGCGATGTCGTAGATCTCGATCCCGTCGGCCTGGCGGAAGTAGCGGGGGAGCATCATACCCCGCGGATGCGCGATGATGGAGAGCGCCCCCTGCTTCTGAATGTTCTTGAACAGCTCGTCCCAGTTCCATTGCCCGTTCTCCCCGGGCGAGAGCGGCTCCTTGAGACCGACCGCCAGGACGCTGGCGCACCGCCGCGTGAGTGCGCCGCCGCGAGTGCACCCCAGGGGTATCTCGACCCCGTGTACGACGAGGACCGAGTCCCGGCGGCCTTCGATGCTTTCGGTGAAAATGCGGGGCGTGTAATGGTCGGTGACAACGAGAAAATCCAGTTTCGCGAGACGGGCGGCCTCGAGGATCTCCGCAGGGGTGCCGGTGCTGTCGTGCGACAGATTGGTGTGGGCGTGGACGACGCCGCGGAACTCCACATACCGTTCAACGGACGGCAGCTGGACCCGCTGGGCGCGTAAGGCGGCGAGCGCCTCGTGGATCGCGCCGGCCGACGGCGCCCGGGAGCATCCGCCGACGGCGGGCGCGAGAGCCCCCAGGCCCGAGGCCAGCGCAGCCTGCATGAATCGGCGCCGGGTCCACACGAAGGGAAACCTTACCAGATCACGTGAGTCTGGTACAATGCGCCTGCCATGACGAGCCCCTCTGCAACCTCCGCCAGCGAAATCCGCAGCCGGTTGGAGGCCGACTTCCGGCGCCGCGTGACGCTATTCTACCGCTCCCTGCAGATCACGCCGCCGTATCACAGCGTAGAGAAGGCCATGCTCGCCCTGCGCGACCGGTTGAAGCGCCTGCCGGAACCAGACCTGCGCGCCGCGGCCGCCGACCCAGCGCCGCTCAATGCCCTCTTCGCGCAAGCCTTCATCGACACCGGGCTGGCCCAAAAGAGCCGCGGCATCATCACCAAATTACTGGCCGACCGTCCCGATCTCCTGACCCCCGAGTGCCAGCCCTTTGCGGACGCCTTCCGCCGTTGAAACTTCGCCGAGCGCGACTCTGAATTCTTCATACACCGCCACCAGCCGCTTGTTCTCCAACCGGTACGCCACGACGACGACCAGCAGACCGAACAGACAGACGAGCAGGCCCAGCCCGCTCAACGCGACGGCCAGGAACGCCCCGCTGGCCGAGGACAGACCACCGGCCACGGCATAGGACGCCACGTAGGCCAGCGTCCCGCCCGCGACCGTCAGGAACCAGCATGCGGTCAAGAGCACCGAGGACCAGGGCATCCGCTTGGTGAGCGTCACCGGCTCCGGCTTATCCAAACCCGCATAGTGGACGAATCCGTTCAGCGGCCAGGCCGTGCGGAACGTGACGCCGAACTGCCCGAGGTCCGGCTCCAACAGTATGGCCCGTTGCTCGGGAAAGAGCCGCGCCCAACCGCGCGGCAATTTTAGAATGCCGTCGGCGTCGAACGCCTCGCGCCGCACCCAGAGGGTTTCCTGCCGGCGCTCCACGGCCATGCCGGACCGGACGGCCGGGGACGTCTTCCGGTTGAACGCCACCCAATCCGCCACGATCAAGCCTACGACGAGGACCGCGCCGAGGAGAACCGCCGCATGCATGGCACGAGAGGGTAACACAAAGCTCTTGCAACGGTCATGGCAAGAGTATAGAAATGGAAGTCCATGATCGAGCATGACGGCGGGTTGAGGGTAGAAGGCACGTCGCTCTGGCTGGACGCCACTCGCTCCCGCGACCGGTGCTTCGTTTCGCACGCGCACAGCGATCACGCCATCCGCCATCGCCGGATCATCGCCTCCCCGCAGACCGCCCGGCTCTACGAGCACCGCCTCGGCAGGACGGTGACCGACGCGTACGCCTACCATGCTCCGTTCGAGGTGGACGGGGCCGTCTGCCGGCTGCTGCCGGCCGGCCATATCCTCGGCTCGTCCCAGATCCTTATCGAGCATGCCGGACGGCGGGTCGTGTACACCGGCGACTGCCGTATGCGCGAGAGCCTCACCGCCGAGCCGATCGCCGTGGAGCCCTGCGACGTCCTGGTGATGGAATGCACGTTCGGCCGCCCGCACTACGTGTTCCCGGAGCCGGCCGAGGTGGCGCGGCGACTTTGCCGGTTCATCGAAGGGACATGGGGCGAGGGACGGACGCCGGTGCTGCTGGCCTACGCGCTCGGCAAGAGTCAGGAAGCCCTGAAGCTCCTGGGCGATCGCGGGTATGCGTGCGTCGTGGCCGAGCCGATCTTTCACATCGCCAAGATCTACGAGGAATTCGGGATACGGTTCGGCCGCTACGAACTCCTGGACCCGGGCCTGGACGCGGACGGCGCGGCCGGCAAGGTCGTCATCCTGCCCCCGCATCTGCGGCGCTCCCAGATCATCGACGACTTGGGCCCCTGCCGCACCGCCATGCTGACAGGATGGGCGATGGACCGCGGCTGCCGCTTCCGCTATCGGGTGGACGAAGCCATTCCCCTTTCCGACCATGCGGATTTCCAGGAGCTGCTTGCGCTGGTCCGCCGGGCCCGGCCCGCGAAGGTCTATACGGTCCATGGTTTTCCGGAGTTTGCCAAGCACCTCCGTCTCCTGGGATTCGACGCCGTCCACCTGGGCTGAGTGCCTAGTGAAATCAAAGAATTGGTCCTCTTTTAACACCTTGACAAGTTTACCCCTTTTGGCTAGATTGAGGGCCGCTTTGACCCATTGACGCGCCGCGAGTCCCAGCCACACGGATCCGTCGGCCGCTTGCAGCAGAGATTCGGACCGGTCGATTCGCTGGTTAAGCTACGAGGCGTTATGGACGCGGCCAAAGTCGAGCGGGTCTACACCAACTACGCAAAGGTCTACGACCACATCTTCGGCAAGATCTTCCACGACGGGCGCGAGCACGCGGTCCGTCTGCTGAACCTGTCTCCCGGCGAGCGCATCCTGGAAGTGGGCGTGGGCACCGGCCTGGCCCTGCCCTTCTACCCCCGGTCCTGCGAAGTGGTCGGCATTGATCTCTCGGAGGGGATGCTGGTCAAGTGCCGGGAACGCGTCCAGGAGCTCGCATTCGAGCACGTCAGCCTGATCAAAATGGACGCTTCGGCGATGGAGTTTCCCGATGACAGTTTCGACGCCGTGATGGCCGCCTATGTCGTGACGGCGGTGCCGGACTACCGCAAGGTCATGCTGGAGATAATCCGGGTCTGCAAGCCCGGCGGGCGCATCATATTATTGAACCACTTCAGCAACGGCAACCCGGTGATCAATGCGCTCGAAAAGGTGCTCTCGCCCTTCTGCAAGCACCTGGGGTGGCGCACCGACCTCTCGCTGGCCACAGTCCTGGACGGCACCCACTTGACCGTGCTCCACAAGCAGAAGGTCAACCCGCTTCGCCTCTGGCACCTCGTCAAGTGTGTCAACGAAAAGTCCAACGGCAACGGGCATAGCGCCTGATCTGTAAATCCGATCAACAATACCTGCGGGTGGCGCCTGGTTGTCCGGGCCGGCGCAGGACTTGAGGCCGGAGCGCAACTCTGCGGGGCCGCGCCAGCGCAGGCCGGTCCGAGACGGCCGGACGCCCGGCGACAGGACCCGCTCTTCTTGATTAGTGCGCACGACTCCTCGTGCGCTCTGCGACTTTCTTGCGCAGGCGGGCCTTCTCCAGGCTGGTGAGCGCGGCTTCGATCTGTTCGCGCGAGCCGCCCGCGGCCACCTTGGCCTCGGCTTCCACGACCTTGGCCTGGGCGCGCTCGACGTCGATGTCCTCGGCCTTCTCGGCGACTTCCGCCAGCACCGTGACACGCTCCGGCGTAACGTCCACGAACCCCCACATCATCGTCATGTAACGGGTTTCATCCCCGATGCGGTACTTGAGCTCGCCGACGCGCAGAGAGGAAAGAAATTGACAATGCCCGGGGAGGACCCCGAATTCCCCTTCGGTGCCGGGGCAAGTGACCTCGTCCACCTCCTTGCTGAGGAGGAGCTTGTCGGGCGTGACGATTTCGAGCAGAATCTTCGCCATTATCCCTTTTTCAGACGCTCGGCCTTTTCGAGCACTTCCTCAATCCCGCCCACCATGTAGAAGGCTTGCTCGGGCAGCTCGTCGTGCTTGCCCTCGATGACTTCCTTGAAGCTCCGGACCGTCTCGGCCAGCTTCACGTACTTGCCTTTGGCGCCGGTGAAGGCCTCGGCCACGTTGAACGGCTGCGACAGGAACTTCTGGATCTTGCGGGCGCGGGCCACCGTCAGCTTGTCGTCCTCCGACAACTCGTCCATGCCCAAAATGGCAATGATATCTTGTAAATCTTTGTACCGCTGCAGGATGGACTGGACGCCGCGGGCCACCGCGTAGTGTTCTTCGCCCACGACCTGCGGGTCGAGGATGCGCGACGTGGAGTCCAGCGGGTCCACCGCCGGGTAGATGCCCAGCTCGGCCAGTTGCCGCGACAACACGGTCGTCGCGTCCAGGTGCGCGAACGCGGTCGCCGGCGCGGGATCGGTCAGGTCGTCGGCCGGCACGTAGATGGCCTGCACCGACGTGATCGAGCCCGTCTTCGTGGAGGTGATGCGCTCCTGCAGATCGCCCATCTCCGTGCCGAGGGTCGGCTGGTAGCCCACGGCGGAGGGCATGCGGCCCAGCAGGGCCGACACCTCGGAGCCCGCCTGGGTGAACCGGAAGATGTTGTCGATGAAGAGGAGCACGTCCTGCTTCTCCACGTCGCGGAAGTACTCGGCGACGGTCAGGCCCGACAGCGCGACACGCAGGCGCGCGCCGGGCGGCTCGTTCATCTGCCCGTAGACGAGAGAGGCCTTGGCGATGACGCCCGTCTCGCTCATCTCGAGGTACAGGTCGTTGCCCTCGCGGGTCCGCTCGCCCACGCCGGCGAAGACCGAGAACCCGCCGTGGTGCGTGGCGATGTTGTGGATCAGCTCCATGATGACGACGGTCTTACCCACGCCGGCCCCGCCGAAAAGGCCGACCTTGCCGCCCTTGGAATAGGGCTCGAGCAGGTCCACGACCTTGATGCCGGTCTCCAGCACTTCGGTCTTCGTCTCCTGCTGATCCAGGGCAGGCGCGGAACGATGGATGGGCATGGTCTTCTTGGCCTGGACCGGGCCCTTGCCGTCCACCGGCTCGCCCAGGACGTTGATCAAGCGGCCGAGCGTCTCGCGACCGACCGGCATCGAGATGGGCGCGCCCGTGTCCGTGACGTCCATGCCGCGCACCAACCCGTCGGTGCTGGACATGGCCACGGCCCGCACGCGGTTCTCGCCGAGGTGCTGGGCTACCTCCAGTGTGAGCTTGATCTCCGGGCGGCCGCTCTTCTTGTCCTCCAGCGCCTCGACCTTCAGCGCATTGTAGATCTTCGGGAGCCCCTCCTTGGGGAACTCCACGTCCACGACCGGTCCAATCACTTGGACGACTCTGCCCTTGTTCACGGTAATCTCCCCTCTCGGTTGGTCCGCTATCTCAGTGCTTCGGCTCCACCGACGATGTCCATCAACTCCTTGGTGATGGCCGCCTGGCGGGTCTTGTTGTAATAGAGTGTCATCTTCTTGATCAGCTCGCCCGCGTTGCGCGTCGCGCCGTCCATCGCGGCCATCCGCGCGCCCAGCTCCGCCGCCGAGGACTCCATCAAGGCATGGAACGTCTGGACCTCGATGTGCTTGGGCAGGAGGACTTTCAGCAGCCCTTCCTCGTCGGGCTCGAAAAGATAGCCGCCGCCGAGCTTCTCCGCCTCCTGGTCCAACGATTCAATCGGCAGCAATTTCTCGACGACGACCCGCTGCTGGATGACGGACTTGAACTCGTTGTACACGATGTAGAGCTCGTCGAACGTGCCACCCGTGAACTGCTGGACGATGTCGCCGCCGATGTCCAACGCATGCTCGTACGAGAGCCGGTCAAAGACCCCGGTCCATTCCTGGCGCCTGGTCCAGGCGCGGCGGCGGAAGAAGTCCCGGCCCTTCCGCCCGATCACGCTCACCGTGACGGTACAGCCGGCCTCCTGCTTCTCGCGGAGAAACTCGACCGCCCTTCGCAGGATGTTGGTGTTGAAGGCACCGCAGAGTCCCCGGTCGGACGTGACCACCAGCAATTCGATGCGATTCCCGGACGGCCTGTGCAGCAACGGATGGGCGGCTCGGTTGGCGCGGCCGGCCAGGCTGCTGAGCACCACCGCCATCTTCTTCGCGTAGGGCCGCGCGGCGAGGATGCGGTCCTGGGCGCGCTTGAGCTTCGCCGCGGCCACCATCTTCATGGCCTTGGTGATCTTCTGCG